>NZ_LT670847.1:1244038-1866058 GCF_900142895.1 Vreelandella subglaciescola | reverse complement strand
AAGCATGTCTACGATAGAGCGAGCGCCATGGCCAAGGCTGATTCCACCAGCGAACACGAAGCCGGCACCATTCGCCGGCGCAACGAACAGGCGATTTTACAGGCGGCCGAAGACGTTTTTTCGCGCCACGGCTACCGCGGTGCCAGCCTGCAGGAAATTGCCCGGCAGGCCGGCCTGCCCAAGTCCAACGTGCTTTATTACATGGGCAGCAAGCGCAAGCTCTACGTGCGCCTGCTGGAACGCATGATGGCGCGCTGGAATGCGATTCTGGACAGCATTTCTCCTGATGATGATCCGGTCGAGGTGATTTCCGCCTTTATCCGCGCCAAGATCCGCCTGTCCCGCAGCCACCCCGCCGGCTCGCGGCTGTTCGCCAGCGAGATTCTGGGCGGCGCGCCGTTCCTGCAGGAATACCTCCAGGGCGAGCTGCGCGGCTGGGTGGAAAACCGCGCGGCGGTGTTTCGCCAGTGGGCCGAGCGCGGGCTGATGGATCCGGTCGACCCGGTGTGGCTGATTTTTCTGATCTGGTCGTCCACCCAGCACTACGCCGACTTTGAAACCCAGGTGCTGGGTATTACCGGCCGTAAGGCACTCGATGACGAAGATCTGGAAGATATCACCCGGTTTTTGATTCAAGTGGTGATCAAGGGCTGCGGCATTCAACGTCCGGCTGCCGTGGACACGCCGCCCGAGGCTATACAGGCGGCGGATCGCTGAGGGTCGGACTGCCTCTGATCAGGTGGTCATGAGCATGACGACCGACAGCGCGGCGGTGATCCACATGGCCGGTTTGATCTCGACAAAGCGCCCGGTGCACACCTTGATCAGCACAAAGCTGATAAAACCGAAGGCAATACCCAGCGTGATCGAGTAGGTCAGCGGCATCAGGATGATCGCCAGAAAGGCGGGAAAGGCCTGATCAAAGTGTTCCCAGTCGATCTTGCTGATCGGCGCCATCATGAACAGCCCCACCATTACCAGCGCCGGCGCGGTAGCAATGGACGGCACCAGCGTGAGCAGCGGTGAGAGAAACAGGAACGGCAGGAACAGCAGCGCAATCACCAGCGCCACCAGCCCGGTGCGCCCGCCCTGGGCCACGCCCGCGCCGGACTCGATGAACGTCTGCGCGGCGCTGGTACCCAGCGGTGCGGCAATCATCGAGGAAAACGCATCGACGGTCATGGAGCGCCGCAGGTTGCGCGGATTGCCGTCTTCGTCCTTGAGCTCCGGTGCAGATTCCGACAGCGCCATAAAGCACGACATGGCATCAAAGAAGTTGGTGAACAGCATCACGAAGATGAACGGCAGGTAGGCGACTTTCAGCGCGCCCATGATATCCACCTTCATCACCGCGCTGAAATCCGGCCAGGCGGCAAGCCCTGTCCAGGCCACCATCACCTCATCGCCGCCCCACAAACGCCCCATGGGGATGGCGGCCAGCGTGGTCAGCGCAATGCCCATCACCAGCGCGCCGTTAAAGCGCATGATCACCAGCACCGCGGTGGCAATCAGCCCCAGAAAGAAGGTCGCCAGATGCGCGTCCATATTGCCCAGCGACACCAGCGTGGCGTCGCTTCCGGTAATGAACCCGGCGTTTTGCAGCCCGATGAAAGTAATGAACAGCCCGATACCGCAGGTGATCGCATAGCGCAGCGACAGCGGAATGGCCTCGATGATGGCCTTGCGCACGTTGAACATGGCCAGAATGGCAAACATCACCCCGGACCAGAACACGCAGCCCAGCGCCACCTCCCAGCTGAGCCCGGCGCCCAGCACCAGGGTGTAGGTGAACAGCGCGTTCATGCCCATGCCCGGCGCGACCAGGATGGGGTTGCGGGCATAAAAAGCCATGGCCAGGCTGCCCATGAAACTGATCAGCACGGTGGCCGACAGCGCGGCGGTGAAGGGGATGCCGGCATCGCTGAGCACGGCCGGATTCACCACGATGATGTACATGCCGGCCAGAAACGTGGCAAGGCCGGCGAGTATTTCGGTTTTTAGCGTTGAGCCGCGCTGGGTCACGTTGAAAAAGCGGTCCAGAAACGGCAGGCGACGCGTTTTATCTGCGCCGTCCATATCGGTGGAGCGAGCGGTTGTCTCGTTCATACCCATACCTTGTTGTTGTTGTGGCTGGATGTGTCGTCGGATTGTGGCGAGGGTTTCGCCATTTCCTGACCTTTCGGTCAAGTCACGATCCAAGACTAGCCGCGCAGCCAAAACCGGTCAAGGTATACGCGAACGGATATTCAACGCAGCGTTACTGGCCCTTCAGCAGACGGTCGAGCTGGCGGTAGCCGATGGCTTCGATGAAATGCGGCTGGGTGGGTTTGGGTGCGCCTTCCAGATCGGCCAGGGTGAGCGCGACCCGCAGCACCCGGTGGTAGGCGCGGGCCGAGAGCTTGAGTTTTTCCAGCACGTCGGCCAGCCAGGCGCGTTCGTCGGCCTCCAGCGCGCAGGCGGCTTCAAGCGCTTTGCCACTGAGCTGGCTGTTGAGCGCGCCGCGCTGGGACTGGCGTTCACGGGCGGCAAGCACGCGGGCGCGCACCGCGGCGGAGGATTCGCCCTGGGTTTGCGCGGTAAGCTGCTCCGGTGGCAGCGCCGGCACTTCCACCTGTAAATCGATGCGGTCCAGCAGCGGGCCGGAGAGCCTTGCCTGATAGCGCTGGATCTGGCTGGCGGTGCACTGGCAGCGGATGCGCGGGTCGCCCAGGTGCCCGCAGGGGCAGGGATTCATCGCCGCGACGAGCTGGAAATTGGCCGGATAGCGGCGCTCGTGGCTGGCGCGTGCCAGATGAATTTCCCCGGTTTCCAGCGGCTGTCTTAGCACTTCCAGCACGTGGCGGGAGAATTCCGGCAGTTCATCGAGAAACAATACGCCGTGGTGCGCCAGCGAGATTTCGCCGGGTTTGGGTTTTGAACCGCCGCCTACCAGCGCGGCGGCGCTGGCGCTGTGGTGGGGTTGGCGAAACGGGCGCTGCCCCCAGTGTTTTTCCAGCGGCAGACCACATACCGAGCGCACCGCGGCCACGGCCAGCGCATCGTCATCGGAAAGCGGCGGCAAAATGCCCGGCAGGCGGCTGGCCAGCATGGTTTTGCCTGTTCCAGGAGGACCAGCGAAAATTAAATTATGGCCGCCAGCCGCGGCGACCTCCAGCGCTCGGCGCGCCTGCTGCTGGCCGCGCACGTCGGCCAGATCGGCCATGGGTTCGGTCGCGGCGGGCGGTGCGGGAAGCTGGTGCGGGGTAATACGCTGCTGGTCGAGCAGGTGGGCGACCACTTCCCACAGCGAGTCCGCCGGTAGCACGGTCAGGCCGCGCCCGGCCAAAGCGGCTTCATCGGCGCAGGCGCGGGGGATGATCAGCTGACGGCCGGCGGCTTTGGTGGCAAGCGCCAGTGGCAACACGCCGGGAACGGCGCGCAGTTTGCCGTCAAGCGCCAGCTCGCCGGCGCACTCCATTCCTTCGAGCGCCTCCACCGGCAGCTGGCCGGAGGCGGCGAGAATGCCCAGCGCAATGGGCAAATCAAAGCGCCCGCCTTCCTTGGGCAAGTCCGCCGGGGCGAGGTTGAGGGTAATCCGTCGGGTATTGGGAAAATCAAAGCCGGCGTTGACCAGCGCGCTACGCACCCGCTCGCGGCTTTCCTTCACCGCGGCTTCGGGCAGGCCGACAAGCGTTAGCCCCGGCAGGCCGTTAGCCAGATGCACTTCTACCTGAACCGGCGGCGCTTCAAGGCCCAGCCCTGCCCGGGTGGCAACTATCGCAAGCGTCATGGCGTTCCCTCGCTGGTGACGTGTTTGTGCTCAACAGCTTCCTAAGCTAGCCGATTTACCTGCCGCTGGATAGTCGGCGCTGAATAGCCGTTGGTGTTGTCAACGCATCGCTCAGCAGCCGGGCAAAGCGCTGGGCGGAGGGTAGGGCGCCAAAGCTCCATGCCGGGGGCAGCATGATAACGTCGTCCCGCTTCACGCTTGGCAGATGGTGCCACAGCCCGCTTTGCGCAAGGGCAGGCTTGACGCCACTGGGCAGCGGTTTGACCACGACCAGCCGGGCGTCGGCGTGTTCGGCGAGTGCCTCGATGCCTACGGTGGAAAATCCCCAGGCGTTGGTGGGTTGCTGCCAGGCGTTGGCGATGCCCAGCTGCTTCAGCACGGCCTGATACAGCCCGTTTTTGCCGAACACGCGTACGTGGCGGGCATCGATGAATTGCACCATCAGCAGAGGGCGTGTTGCGGGCAGGGTGGTGCGCAGCGCCGCCATCAGCGCCTGAGTATCGTTGATGAGCGCTTGGGCCTCGTCGCGGCGATGGGTGTGTTCGCCCAGCCGGTGGGTCAGCGTTTGCATGGCCTGCCAGGTGTCGGTGCCGGGTTGATAAAGCGGCAGCGTGGTCACCGGGGACAATCGCGACAGGCGCGGCTCAAGGTTTGCGAACAGGGGCGAGATGAAAATGCGCTCAGGCGCGAGCGCGGCCAGCCGCTCCAGATTGGGCTGGGCGCGCAGCCCGAGGTCTGCCGTTGACGGGGGAATGACGGGCGTTTTGACCCAGTCACCGTAGGCGTCGGCCTGCGCCACGCCGCGCAGCGGTGCATCAAGCGCGAGTAGCGTTTCTGCGATGGTCCAGTCCAGCGTCGCAAAGCGTGGGGTGGCTGGCGGCGTTTCGGCGGCACTGGCCTGCAGAGCGAAGAAGGGCGTCAGGCTGAGCGCGGCGCTCAGGGCCAAACGTGCAGCCAGCGGGAAGCGAATATACGGCATGAGTAAGAACAGCTTCCTTGTCCAGCAGGTGCACGGTAGTGCGCCCAGGCGCTGGCCAAGCCGGCAGAGCGACGCCGGTGTTAACGTGTGCGCGTCCTGGTGAAGCCATTGCAGAGCCGACATGGGAGCCTCTCGCGGCATGAAAAGCGTGGCGAAAGGCTAGCATAGCGGCACAGGTTGTCAATGAAAGTGATTCGCGTTTAAGCGGAGTGGCGCCGCTTACCGGTCGCTGTTGTCCGTTGCCGGGGCGTCGTCTGCCCTGGGAAAGGTTGTGTCTGCTTTCGCCGGTGCGCCATCAGCCTTGGGATCAACGGCGGCTTCCAGCGCGGCGACCTGACTTTCCAGCGCTTCAACCCGGGCGCGGGTGCGCTGCAGCACGTCCATGAGGATGTCGAAGTCTTCCCGCGAGACCAGTTCCAGGCGATCAAAGGCGCCGCGTACCACCTGCTGCACGCCTTTGTGAATATCTTCCGGCGCCTGCGAGGCGTTTTGCAGGCGGTCGCCGATCTGCTGGGCGAGCTGGCTAATACGGTCTTGAGCAGCCATTGCGTTCTCCTTGGTTCGCCAAAAGGCACAGTATACGTAATCAGGATACGCAACCCATTACCAATACGCATGCAGAAAAGCGCCACCGCCATGAACCATCATGGTGCATAAAGGCGTGTTGATCGGCGGCGATGCCGTGCCGGCGCGTTTCCCCAGGGCGATAGACGGGCAATTTATTAATGTAACCATTTGAAGGATAAGTACAAAAACAAATATGGCACGTATTACGCATAGCAAAGGGAGTACAGGACAGGCGCTGCCTGCCTGCGTTAACTGCCCGATTGTGCTGCGGAGAAATGCCGATGAGCGAATTGATAGAACTGCGTTATGCCCTGGATACGCTGTATTTTCTGCTATGCGGTGTGCTGGTCATGTGGATGGCAGCGGGATTCGCCATGCTGGAGGCCGGGCTGGTGCGAGCCAAGAACACTGCGGAAATCCTGACCAAGAACGTGGCGCTGTTCGCCATTGCCAGCACGCTTTACCTGACGGTGGGTTACCAGCTCATGTACGGCGGTGACGCCGGCGGCATCCTGCCGAATATCGGTTTTCTGCTGGGCGCTGAAAACACCACGGACGCCGTATTGGCAGGGGGCGATGCGCCGTACTATGCCAACCGTGCCGACTTCTTCTTTCAGGTTGTGTTTGTGGCAACCGCGATGTCGATTGTGTCGGGTGCGGTGGCCGAGCGCATGAAGCTGTGGGCGTTTCTGGCCTTTGCCGTGGTTATGACGGCCTTTATCTATCCGCTTTCGGGTTACTGGACCTGGGGCGGCGGCTGGCTTGCGGCGCTGGGGTATCATGATTATGCGGGGTCCGGCATCGTCCATCTGGCCGGTGCAGCGGCGGCGTTTGCCGGCGTATTGGTGCTGGGGCCGCGGCGGGGGAAATACGGCAAGCGCGGGGAAGTGTTCGCCATTCCCGGTGCCAACATGCCGCTCGCCACGCTGGGGACGCTGATTCTATGGATGGGCTGGTTCGGCTTCAACGGTGGTTCGGAGCTGAAAATCTCGGATATCGGCTCGGCCAATAATGTGGCGCAGGTGCTGGTAAATACCAACGCCTCGGCGGCGGGCGGCGTGCTTGGCGCGCTGATACTGGCACGGCTGTGGTTTCGCAAGGCGGACCTGACCATGACCCTGAACGGTGCGCTGGCCGGCCTGGTGGCGATTACCGCAGATCCGCTGTCGCCGTCGGCCGCCGGTGCGGCAGCGATTGGCATGGTGGGCGGGCTGATGACGGTGGTGGCGATCGTGATGCTGGACCGCTGCCGGCTGGATGATCCGGTCGGTGCCATGTCCGTGCACGGCGTCGCCGGAATCTGGGGAGTGCTGGCCGTGCCGCTGTCCAACCCGGAAACAACGTTTGGCATGCAGTTTGTGGGCGGCGTTGCGATTTTCGCCTGGGTATTCTGTGCCAGTCTGGCCGTGTGGTGGTTGCTCAAGAGCGTGATGGGCATCCGCGTCAGCGCGGCGCATGAATATGAAGGCGTTGATGTGGCGGAGTGCGGGCTGGAGGCCTATCCGGAATTTCGTCTTGAGCATCGCTAGGTCACGACGACCGGTTTTTTATTATCGGCGGGTGGCGGTGTATCCTTGGGCATCATCAATGGTAACCGCCTTGCCTGCTGCGTTACCCCGACAAGTGCCATCTTATCAACAGCGTTAAAGGATACCGCCATGAAACTGATCTCTGCGATTATCAAACCGTTCAAGCTTGATGACGTGCGCGAATCGCTCTCCGATATCGGCGTGCAAGGTATCACCGTCACCGAAGTGAAAGGCTTCGGGCGCCAGAAAGGCCACACCGAGCTGTACCGCGGTGCCGAGTACGTGGTGGACTTTTTGCCCAAGGTGAAGCTGGAAGTGGCCGTGGACGATGAACTGGTCGAGCAGGTGATCGAGGCGATTACCGAGGTGGCCAACACCGGCAAGATTGGCGATGGCAAGATTTTTGTCATGCCGCTTGAGCAGGTGATCCGCATCCGCACCGGCGAAACCGGCAAGGATGCCGTGTAACGGCGTTACGGAGCCGTCAAAAAACCCCGAGGTCAGTATGACCGCCGGGGTTTTTTTATGGCTTGGCTACTTTTGGCCGATGACTATTTTTCGACAAAAGCGCGTTCGATCACGTAGTCGCCGGGTACGCCCATGCGCGGCGAAATCTTGAAGCCGAGTTCATCGAGCAGGGCGCTGGTGTCGTCGAGCATGGCGGGGCTGCCACAGATCATGGCGCGGTCCTTGCTCGGGTCGATGGCCGGCAGGCCGGTGTCTGCGGCGAGCTTGCCGCTGCGGATATGGTCGGTCAGCCGCCCTTGAGTGTGGAATTCATCGCGGGTCACGGTGGGGTAGTAAACTAGCTTTTCGCTGATTTCTTCGCCCAGGTATTCGTGTGCCGGCAGCTCCTTGCTGATGAAGTCGGCGTAGGCCAGCTCGGAGACATGGCGCACGCCGTGCACCAGTATCACCTTGTCGTACAGGTCGTAGACGTCGGGGTCCTGGATCAGGCTCATGAACGGCGCCATGCCGGTGCCCGTGGAGAGCAGATACAGGTTGCGTCCGGGCAGCAGGTCATCGGTGACCAACGTGCCGGTGGGCTTGCGGCTGACCAGAATCTCGTCGCCCACTTCAAGGTGCTGCAGGCGCGAGGTAAGCGGGCCGTCCTGCACCTTGATGCTGAAAAACTCAAGGTGCTCTTCGTAGTGGGGGCTGGCGATGGAATAGGCACGTACCAGCGGCTTGCCGTCCACTTCCAGCCCGATCATGACAAACTGGCCGGACTTGAAACGCAGGCTCTGCTCCCGGGTGGTGCGAAAGCTGAACAGCGTGTCGTTCCAGTGGTGAACGCTAAGCACTTCGGCAGTGGCGTACTTGCTCATTGGGGCTCCTTTTGGCAATTGCGCGACGATGATCAATCAGGCCGCAGGCCGGCCAGAGGTCTGGCTCTGGCGGCCTGCGTTATCTTGCCTACTTTATCATTGACGGCGCGGCTACGGGGCAGAAGCGACAGATTAGCGCGGCGCGTTCAGTGCCGGCGTCTGCCCTGCGCTACCGGGTAGCGCCCCCTGAGCCAGCTTGCTGCCCGACAGCTTGAAGCGGCCAATAACGCCGGTGAGGTGGTCAGCCTGTTCCTGCAGCTGCTCGGCGGCGGTGCTGGATTCTTCCACCATGGCGGCATTTTCCTGGGTCATGCGGTCAAGGTCGGCCACGGCGACGTTAACCTGGCCGATGCCGTCGCTTTGCTCGCCGGTGGCGGAGGTGATTTCGCCTAGCACGTCGGTCACCCGGGTAATCTGGGCGACGATCTCTTCCATGGTCTGCGCCGCGCTGTGCACCAGCGTGGTGCCGTTTTTTACCTTGCCTTGGGACTCTTCGTTGAGGGCCTTGATCTCGTGCGCGGCATCGGTGCTGCGCTGGGCGAGCTTGCGCACCTCGTCGGCAACTACGGCAAAGCCGCGACCCTGTTCGCCGGCGCGAGCGGCCTCGACCGAGGCGTTCAGCGCCAGCAGGTTGGTCTGAAAGGCAATGCTGTCCATCAGCCTGACGATATCGCCGATCTTGTTCGATGACGCGGCAATTTCCTGCATGGTATCGGCGACCTTTGCGGCCGATTGACCGCCGCGTTCAGCCACTTCGGTGGCGGCCTTGGAGAGCTGGTTGGCTTCGCGGGATGAGGCGGCGGTGTGCTCTACGGTAGAAGTGATTTCTTCCATCGAGGCGGAGGTCTGCTGCAGGCTGGAAGCCGTGCTTTCGGTGCGCCGTGACAGGTCATGGCCACCCTTGGCGATTTCCGAGGCGGCGGTGTGCACGGCTTCGCTGCCGCTGCGGACTTCAAGCAGCACGTCTTCCATACGCGAGACAAAGCGGTTGAACGCCGCGGCAATCTGGGTGATTTCGTCGTTGCCTTCTTCGGGCAGGCGCTGGGTTAAATCGCCTTCGCCCGAGGCCACGTTGTGCATGGCGTTACGCGCCGAATGCAGGCGGCGCAGCAGCAGCTTGAGCAGCAGGCTCAGCGCCACGGCGGTAATGATCGCTACGATGATCAGCGTGATGGTAGTGGTGCTGGCAATGGCGCGCAGCCCCGCGGTGGCTTCGTGTTCATCCAGCGCGACCACCAGTTCCCAACCGCTCTGGCCGCCCACGTGACGTCCCAGCAGGCGCTTTTCGCTGCCCTGCAGAGACAGCGCCGTGGGCTGCTTGGCATTGGCTAGCGTCGTCAGCATGGCAGCGTTCAGCTGTTCGTTGAGCCGCGAGGCGGGCTTTAGCGTCAGCTCGGGGTCGTGGTGGGCAATCAGGGTGCCATCGGCGGCGGTCAGGAAGGCAAAGCTTGAGGGCGTCGGGGAAATATCGTCGACGATATCGATTACGGCGGTCACGGTAATATCCGCGCCGATGACACCCACCAGCCGGCTGCCCTGATAGTAGGGGCGGGCAAAGGTCACTACCAGATCACCGGTCTGCGCATCGACGTAGGGTTTGGTGACGATGGTATCTTTTTCGCTGACGGCGCGCTTGTACCAGTCGCGTTCGCGAGGGTCGAAGTCACTCGGCGGTGTCCAATCGTTATAGAAGAGGGTTTCGCCGGTGGCCGGATTGGCGAGGTAGGTCGCCATGAAATCGCCCGAGGCGTTGAGCTGGCGCAGCGCGGCGCGGGGAGCATCGCTTTTTACCGCTTCGTCCATCGCGGTGAGCATGCTGAAGCGGGCGTTGAACCAGGTATCAAGCGCCTGGGCGTTACCGCTGACGACGGCATCAAGGTTTTCGGAAATCTGCTCGTCGTTGTGGTTTTGCACCGTCACGTAACTGGCAATACCGTTGGCGATCAGGGCGAGCACCACCGCGGTTAAGGCGGCGGCAAGCAGGCGGGCTCGAAGTGACACGAACATGGGGGACTGCTCCGGATAAGATGGAGGTAAGCAGCGCCGCGCGGGTGCCACGCGGTGCTTGGGTCAACCTGAACCTTATCGGCAGCCGCCGCATTATCTTGAGCGATCCGGCATAACGTTATCAGCGCATGTCGCTGACGGCGTTTTGAATGTCTTCAAGCGTTGCCTTGCTGAGGTCCTTGGGCAGGGTGTGGATCAGCAGCTTTTGCGTGGGCGCATCGAGCTTGTCGCGCAGCAGTCCCAGAAACTTGGGCGGGGCGACGAGGATCAGTTTTTCCAGGCTGTTCTCGGTGCGTGCCGTGTACAGGCGCTTGACGACCTGCTTGGCAAACATCTCTTTTTCATGCTGGGAGGCTGTGCCTTCATCCGAGGTGCGGGCAGCGCTTGACGTCGCCTCGGCGACGGGGCTGTCGGTCACCAGGTCGCCCTCGTGCAGGCGCCCCTCTGCGTGAACCAGATTCTCCTGTTCGATGAGCGTCAGCGCATCGCGGGTAAAAATGCGCGCACGCGCGGCGTCGGCTACTACGATATAGGTTGTCATCGTTGCGCATCCTCCTTGGTCGAGATGGTTGGGGGTGGGGCGGCCGGGGTTGAAGCGACCGGGGTTGAAACGATAGCTTCACCATGGCAAGCGGGGTGATGAAGGTCAACTGACGTGCTGTGCAGGGCACGCTACATGACCCGGCGGCGTAGCAGGCTGGTGATGGCTTCACCGATTAGTACCAGCACGATAATCGCCATCAGGATGGTAGCCACGGTGGGCCAGGCGAAGGTATCAATCGCGCTTTGCAGAATCACGCCGATGCCGCCGGCGCCGACCAGCCCCAGCACGGTCGACTCGCGGATATTGATATCCCAGCGCAGAATCACGATGGCAAAAAAGGCCGGCATGACCTGGGGCACAATGGCGTAGGCAATCACCTTGGCCTTGGAGGCGCCGGTGGCCTGCATGGCTTCGACCGGACGGCGGTCGATCTCCTCGATGGCCTCGCCCATCAGCTTGCCGATAAAGCCGATCGAGCGGAACGCGATGGCGAGAATGCCGGCCAGCACGCCGGGGCCGAAGATGGCCACGAACAGCAGTGCCCAGATAATGGTGTTGACCGAGCGGCTGGAAACGAGAATAAAGCGCCCCAGCCACAGGCAGGCGCGGTTCGGCGTGGTATTTTGCGCCGCGATATAGGCTACGGGCAGGGCGATGAAAATGGTCAGAAACGTCGCCAGCGTGGCGATATGCACCGTCTCGATCAGCGCGCGGATAATGGCGCCAAGCCCGGCGGCGCTGGGCGGCCACATGCGTCCGCCGAGGTTGGCAATCTGCGTCGGCGCGTCCCATACCCAGGGCCAGAAAATGTCGATATCGCGGACGGCCCAGACCACCACCAGCAGCGTGATGAAAAACACGCCGTAGCGCGATAAACGCTGCTTGCGGCTATGGCGCTGCCAGACACGATTGGCCAGCTTGTGTGCGTGATCTACCATATTTTTTTCCTTACCCAGCCGCTGATTCCTTCGCTAACCAGAATCACCGCGATGATGATGAGCAGAATGGCGAACGCAAAGGCGTAGTCGTAGCGGCCAAACGCATTCATCAGCGTGCTGCCGATGCCGCCGGCGCCGACAATGCCGACCACCGCCGAAGCGCGCAGGTTGCTGTCCAGCTGATACATGGAAAGCCCCACCTGACGCGGCAGTATTTGCGGAAACACCGCGTAGCAGAGCATGGCCATAAAGCCGCCCCCGGCGGCGCGCACCGCCTCGACCTGACCCCAGTCGATCTCTTCGATCTCCTCGGCCAGCAATTTGCCGACAAAGCCGATGGAATACAGCGTCAGGGTGATAATGCCGGCCAGCGGGCCAAAGCCGACGGCGGCGACGAACAGAATGGCGACAATCACCGGATGAAAGCTGCGCGAGACGATAATCACCGCGCGGCCGAACAGGTAAACCGGCAGCGGCGAGATATTGCGCGCGGCCATGACCGCGCAGGGGATAGACAGCGCGACGCCCAGCAGCGTCGCCAGAATGGCGATTTGAAAGCTTTCCTTGAAGCCTTTGGTCAGCAGGTCCAGACGCTCGAAGCTGGGCGGGAAGCCGCCGCTGAAAATCCGCGCTGCCCGGGGCAGGCCTTCGGTAATGCGCGCCCAGTCGAACGGCAGTGACCATAGCGCCACGAGCAGATACAGCGTGGCGCCTGCCCACAGGCCGTAGCGTAGCCAGGGATTTTGAATAAACGGCGGCTTTTTCCAGTGGCGCTGTGGGGTCATGGCAGCGCCCCTTGTTCCGCGTCGCCGTCGCCGCTGGATTCATCGGGTGATTCGATACCGCCGTAAATGGCGTCCAACGCGTCCTGATTAAAGTCGGCCGGCACGCCGTCAAAGATCATTTTGCCGTGACGCAGCCCGACAATGCGCTCGGTATACGCCTTGGCCTGGGTGACGTTATGAATATTGATCAACACCGGCAGCGACAGCTCGCTGGCCAGACTTTGCAACAGCACCATGATTTGCTCGGACGTGCGCGGATCGAGCGAGGCGGTGGGCTCGTCGGCCAACAGCACGTCAGGCTCCTGCATGAGCGCGCGCACCACGCCCACCCGCTGGCGCTCCCCGCCGGAAAGCTCATCCGCGCGCTTGTTGGCATAGTGGGCGATTCCCACGCGTTCCATGAGCGTAAAGGCGCGTTCGATATCCGCCGGTGGGTAGCGCCGCATGACCGCCTGATAGAGGCTTAAGTAGCCCAGCCGCCCGGCCAGTACGTTTTCCATCACGGTAAGGCGGTCCAGCAGGTTAAAGCCCTGAAACACCATGCCGATTTTGCGTCGCGCGCGACGTAAATCGCCGCCTTTCAAGTTGACCAGCTCGTGGCCGTTGAGTTTGATCGAGCCGGAGCTGGGTTCGACCAGTCGATTGATGCAGCGCAATAACGTGCTTTTACCGGCGCCCGAAGCGCCGACAATCGCGACCACGCTGTTGCCCTCAACGTGCAGGTCGAGCCCCTGTAGGACGGCTTCGTTGCGGCCATAGCGCTTGGTCAGGTGTTTAATTTCCAGCATGAAGGCAAGCATCCACCCAAAGGATCATGAAGCCGTAGGCGCTGCCTTGCCGGCAGCGCCGCGAAAAGGCGTGTCACCGCAGCCGACAATTACAGATTGTCGGGGGTGTAGCTGACGCCGTTGGCCGACTGGATCTGACGGATTACGCGCCAGTTGTCCTTGTAGGTGATGGGCACGAATTTCTCGACGCCGTCGAATTCCTCACCCAGCTCGGTGCCGGCAAAATCGAAGCTGAAAAACGCCTCTTTGATTTTCTTGACGAGCTCGGGATCCAGATCGTGAGCATAGTTATACGAGGTGGTAGGGAAACGGTCGGACTCGAAAATCAGCCGGACGTCGTCTTCGTCGTAAAGCCCGCGTGCCGCCATGCGCTCGACCACTTCAGAAGCGACCGGCGCGGCGTCGTAATCCTGCGCCACAACGCCCAGCATTGACTGGTCGTGGCTGCCGGAATACACCACTTCGTAGTCTTCCCCGGGCACAATGCCCAGTTCGGGAAAGAGGGCGCGGGGAGCCTGATTACCCGAGTTGGAAGTGGGTGAGGTGTGGGCCACGCGCTTGCCTTTCAGATCCTTGATCTCGTGGATATCGGAGTCCACATGGGTAAACAGCTGCAGCGTATAGCCAAAGCGCCCGTCGTCCGAGCCCATCAGGGCAAACGGCACCGCGCCGGCCAGGTTCACGGCAAAGGGCGTCGGTCCGGTAGAAAAACCGGCAATATGCAAGCGGCCGCTGCGCATGGCTTCTACCTGGGCGGCGTTGGATTGCACGGCGAAAAAGCGCACATCGCGGCCGGTAACGTCTTCCAGGTGCTCGATAAACGGCGCCCAGATATCGGAATAAATGGCGGGATCTTCTACCGGGGTATAGGCAAAGATCAGCGTGTCGGGATTGGCCCACTGGCTTTTATCGTCGGGGCGGTCGGCGACCATATCGCCGTTGGTATCGCAGTAGATCGCGTCCAGATCGCCGTGGGGGCAATCGTCTTGCGCCTGTGCCGTCAGCGCGGCAAACGGCAGCACGGAACACGCGGCCAACCAGACAAGCGGACGCTTGCGAAGCGGAAAAGTCACCATGATGTAAGCCTCATTATACGTTGTTGTACTGTGCTCTTGTCATATGAGCCGTTCTCATACGAATCGTGGTAATGCTAGCTGCTGTATATTGCGATTACGTTGTGCTTGATGGTGGTGGCAACGGCGGGTTTGAGCGCCGCGCTGCCTTATGCGTTGTGCATTCATTAGTGATCATTAAATAGCCTGTTTTTTCTATAGCGAACGTAAATACGCCCGGATGAACGCGGCTATTTTCGCAATCACTCAATTCAATCTAGGTGTGACTCGAAGACAATGTCAACTGTGTTATCCAGCGACTCAACTCCCTGGCGCAACCGCTATTTGCTGATGCGTCACGGCCACAGCGAGGCCAACCAGCAGGGGCGCATCGTCAGCGACCCCGCGCGGGGTCTTCAGGCCTTCGGCCTGTCGCCCACGGGGCAGCGTCAGCTCGATGACGTAACGGCCCACTGGCAGCATTCGCTGCCCACGCGCGTGGTGCATTCCGACTTTCTGCGCACCGCGCAAACCGCAGGTTGCGTGGCCGAGCATTTCGGGCTGACGCTCGACCCCGAGCCGCGCCTGCGCGAGCGCTATTTCGGCACTTTCGAAGGCGAATCGAGCGAGCATTACGCAAGCGTATGGGAGTGGGATGCCGCCGACCCCGAGCACAGGCGCCACGGCGTGGAAGCGGTCAGCCACGTCGCCGCGCGGATGCAGCAGGTGATGTTGGACTGGGAGGCGCGCACCGCCAATGAGACCATCGTGCTGGTCAGCCATGGCGATCCGCTGCAGATTTTACTCACCGTACTGGCCGGCCAGCCGCTGACCGGCCACCGCCGCCAGCCAGCGCTGGAACCGGCGAGTATTACGCGGGTGGGGCGACGTTAAAACCTCGCCGGGTAGGCGTTTCCACCGGCGTGGCCGGTGGAAACGTGAGAGGGCTCGCTGGCTTAAACGCCGCTTTGCTGGGTGGGAATGTCGCGGTGGTACTGGGGGCTGAGCTCGTTCAACGCATCCATGAACGCGGTGACGTTGTCCGGATTGGTGAACTGGCTGATGCCGTGGCCAAGGTTGAACACGTGACCCGGGCCGTGGCCGTAGCTTTCCAGCACCCGCGCGACCTCGGCGCGAATGGCGCTGGGACGGGCGAACAGCACGTTGGGGTCGAGGTTGCCCTGCAGCGCGACGCGGTGCCCTACACGCTGGCGGGCATCGGACAGCTCGGTGGACCAGTCAAGCCCCACGCCGTCGGCGCCGGCCGCGGAAATTTGCTCCAGCCACTGGCCGCCGTTCTTGGTGAACATGATCACCGGCACGCGGCGCCCGTCGTGCTCGCGGATCAGCCCCGCGACGATCTGCTCCATGTAGCGCAGCGAGAATTCCAGATAGGCCGGCGTGGACAGCGCGCCGCCCCAGGTATCAAAAATCTGTACCGCCTGCGCGCCCGCACGAATCTGGGCGTTAAGGTAGTCGGTGACCGAGTGGGCGAGCTTGTCGAGCAGCTGGTGCATGGCATCCGGCGTGTCGTAGAGCATCGCTTTGACGTGGCGGAAGTCCTTGCTCGAGCTGCCTTCGACCATATAGGTGGCCAGCGTCCAGGGGCTGCCGGAAAACCCGATCAGCGGCACGCGGCCGTTGAGCTCGCCGCGAATCGTGGATACGGCGCGCATCACGTAGTCCAGATCGCGCTCGGCGTCGGGCACCTTGAGCGCCTCGACCTCGGCCGGGGTGCGCACGGTCTTTTTGAATTTCGGCCCTTCACCGGTAACGAAGTAAAGCCCCAGATCCATCGCGTCGGGAATGGTGAGAATGTCCGAGAACAGGATGGCTGCGTCCAGCGGGTAGCGTTCAAGCGGCTGCAGCGTTACCTCGCAGGCCAGATCCTGATTGCGGCACAAGTCCATGAAGCTGCCCGCTTCGGCGCGCTTGGCGCGGTATTCGGGCAGATAGCGGCCCGCCTGACGCATCATCCATACCGGGGTGCGGTCGACCGGCTGGCGCGCCAGCGCGCGCAGAAAACGATCGTTGTGTAGCGTTGACGCCGTAGCAGCCGAAGCCGCAGATGCTGAAGTCATAGAATACAAGCTCTTGAAAAATTGCCTGCCTGGGAGGCATACCGAGGGTGTAAGATAGATTGTATGGCATGGAAGGTGTTTTGCTAAACTTACGCTCCGTTTGACATAAGACCCCTGTTAACGACGACGGCTAAAAACGACGGCTAATCCCGACACAAAGCGCACCACGACGCGCTTTTTACTGCGGGTGTGTCTGACCATCGAGGTAACCTGTGACGATTCGCTTCATTGCCGCATCCCGGCTGCCCACCCCCTGGGCGACATTTACCCTGCACGGTTTCGAAGACGAAGCCACCGGCAAGGACCACGTAGCCCTGACGCTTGGCGACGTCAGCGGCGATGCGCCGGTGCTTGGGCGGGTACATTCGGAGTGCCTGACCGGCGACGCGCTGTTTTCCATGCGCTGCGACTGCGGCTACCAGCTTCAGGAGGCGCTGAAGCGCATCGCCGAACAGGGCTGCGGCGTGCTGTTGTATCTGCGTCAGGAAGGGCGTGGTATTGGCCTGTTGAACAAGATCCGCGCCTATCACCTGCAGGACGGTGGCGCCGACACGGTCGAAGCCAACGAGCAGCTGGGCTTTGGCGCCGACATGCGCCGCTACGACCTGTGCGTGCCGATGCTCGATCATCTGGGCGTCAAGGCACTCCGGCTGATGACCAACAACCCGCGCAAGGTCGATGCGCTGTCTCGCGATGGCGTCAACGTGGTCGAGCGGGTGGGGCTGACCACCGGCCTCAACCCGCACAACGAGCACTACCTTTCGACCAAGGCGGGCAAGCTCGGTCACATGATGACGCTGGGCGACTTCACGCCGGCCAGCGCCGTGGATATCGAGCGCAAGCGCTAGGGCAAGATCACTTTACGATGTTTGCCCTTTAAAGCGAAAACGCAGAAAAACAGGTGACATTTTAGCGGCATAAGGATGTCAACACGATGACAATAAAAAATAATGTGTTGATATTGTTCTATATTTTCTTAGAACTTCGAGAGCGATGAGTGCGAAATCGCGAAAATCATCATCAAACTGACATATTTTAGACAACTGAGTTTCATCTTGGACACCCAGACTGGCGCCATTCCTAGAGGAGAGGTGTCATGTCCATTCCCACCATTATCGTTGAGCAATTGCACAAGTCCTTTGGTCACCGTCAGGTGCTCGACGAGGTTAATTTTCGCGTCACATCGGGCGAGATGGTCGCGCTGATCGGCCCGTCCGGTTCCGGTAAGTCTACTCTAATGCGTCATCTGGTCGGCCTGACCTGCGGCAATCGCGGGCGGGGCGGTCGTGTTGAACTGATGGGACGAGAAGTTCAGGCCAGTGGTCGCCTGCGTCGGGCCAGTCGCGGCGAGCGTTGTCGCATCGGCTATATCTTCCAGCAGTTCAATCTGGTCGGTCGTCTGAGTGTGCTGAGCAACGTGTTGATCGGGCGGCTCGGCAGCATGCCCCGCGCCCGGGCACTGCTTGGGCGATTCACTGAACAGGAGCGCCAGCGGGCGCGAGCCTGTTTAGCTCGAGTTGGTCTGGAAGAAATGACCAATCAGCGCGCCAATACCCTGTCCGGGGGCCAGATGCAGCGGGTCGCCATTGCTCGGGTGCTGATGCAGGACGCCGACGTCATTCTGGCCGACGAGCCGATTGCCTCACTGGATCCACGCAGTGCCCGCGAAGTCATGGAAATTCTGAGCCGTATCCACGCCGAAGATGGCCGCACCGTGATCGTTACCCTGCATCAGGTCGATGTCGCTCGCCGCTACTGCCATCGCGCCATCGCCCTCAAGGACGGCCGGCTGTACTTCGATGGAGCCATTAGCGAGCTCACCGATGCGCGTCTGCAGTCGCTTTACGAGAATGCCGGCCTCGATGAACTGCGTGCTGGCGAAGCTCTGGGGGCCCATGCGTCGCCTCTCAATCGTCAGAGCGATACCACTCAACCTCCGACAACGCCGGTCATGGCCTGAGCCTGATCGTTATCGTTGGCCGCCCGGTACCGAACGATCTTCCAACTGCAGCACACTCGCATCAGACAATTCCATCACCTAGCAGTCTGTCGGACTTGATGTTGATAAAGGCATTGAGACGTAGGTCTTTCAACCATCCCTTATGTTGGTGATGGTATATGACCCTTAACCTGCCCCTCGGCTTCTACTCTGCGAGGTGATTATCCGTCGTTACCGGCTGAGCGCTACGCGCCTCAGCCCGCTGCCAACCGGTGCATCCGTTTAATGTTCCATGCCATGGTGACCAGCCGCCACTCACCGCTGACATTCTCCAGCCCTCGCAGCGAGACCTGCCGGAACCCCATCACGTGTTTAATGATCCCGAAGACCGGTTCCACGGTATGTTTACGCAACGCGTAAAGCGCTCGCCCCGCCTGTGTCTTCAAGTGGTGTGCCATTTGCTCAACAGGCTCCTTGCTCGCTGGAGTAGGCGGGTCAGCGGCAAAGCGCTCAAGGACCGGGGGATGGTGGACATCGCGCTTCATTGCTATCAGAGGCTTGATACGGTGGTCGTGGCAGGCTTGAACATTGGCAGCACTGAAGTAGCCGGTATCGGCCAGTAAGTGGTCTGGTTTTGCTAACGGTGCGGGGAGTCTCGCCAACGCCGTCAGTAGCGGCATGACCTGCTGTTTGTCGTTGGTCGCTTGGGTGACATGGGTATGAGTCACCAGCATGCTGTCAGTATCGACTGCGGCCTGGGCGTTATAGCATTGATCGAAGCCCTTGCCTGTGACCGGCATGATGCGTGACTGCGGATCAGTAAGGTTAACCTGATCTTTGTCACGCGGGCCACCTGTTGGCGGTTCAGGGTCACGTCCGCGAGGTTTCTTTCCCGTCTTCCGCTGCGCATCACGCCGTGCCACCTTTTCCTGGTAGGCCGCTTTTTCAGCGGCCTCACGCTCCTTGGCCCGAGCCTCGATCTTGGTCTTCGCTACGGCGATCGCTTCCAAGCGTGCTTCACGCCGGGCTATCTCGGCAGGAATATCCATGCCGTCGGCCGCGTCATCCTTGTCCGCCGATGCAGCCCGCTGGGTCAGCGCCTTCACCTCAGCCTTGAACTGCGCCTCCAGTTTCTTGGCATGACCATATGACAATGCCTTGTGCTTGCTGGCATTGGCGTTGAGTTTGGTGCCGTCCAAGGCGATGGTGCCGAGCGTGAGTAGCTTCATTTCTCGGGCCAGCAGCAGAACTTGAACGAACAGCTGCTCCAGTTCCGGCAGAAAACGCCGACGAAAGGTAGCCAGGGTGTCGTGATCGGGGTGGGTGTTGGCGGCCAAATAGCGAAACGCCACCGAGTCATAGGTGGCACGCTCAATCTTGCGACTGGAGACCACGCCGGTAGCGTAGCCGTAGACCAACAGGTTCAGCAGTACCGCGGGATGATGGGCCTTGGAGCCCCGGCCCGCGTAACGCCGAGTCAGGGCTGAGAGGTCCAGTTGCTCGACGACATCGACGACGAACCGCGCCAAGTGGCCATCCGGCAACCACTCGTCTACCGAAGGCGGCAGTAAGTAATCGGTCTGACGGTCCACAGGGATAAAGCGGCTCATGGCGATGTTCTCAGTTCGGGGTGACAGCGGTTAGTATCTCACGGTGCGGCGGAAAGTCCGACAGACTGCTAGAGAGAATTCCATGGCTTTCGCGTCCTTTCGTCGCCTGACCTTGCCGCTAATCGCTGGACTCGGCCTCGCCGTCGGTGCTCAGCTTGCTGCCGCCGATACGCTCAAGTTCGGCATCATTTCCACCGAGTCGAGCCAGAACCAGCGGCCGCTGTGGCAGCCGTTCCTCGATGACATGTCACAGAGTCTCGGTATGGAAGTCGAGCCCTTCTTCGCTACCGATTACTCCGCGGTGATTCAGGCTATGCGTTTCGACCAGATCGATCTGGCTTGGTACGGCAACAAGTCGGCCATGGAAGCCGTGGATCGCGCCGGTGGCGAAATCTTTGCCCAGACCATACCGGAAGGCGGCCAACCGGGTTACTGGAGCTTGATGATTGTCAATCAAGACAGCGACCTGCAAAGCATCGACGACGTGCTGGCCAATGCCTCTGACCTGGTGTTCGGCAATGGTGATCCCAACTCCACCTCGGGCTACCTGGTGCCGGGTTACTACGTGTTTGCCAAGAACGGCATCGATGCCTCTACTGCCTTCAAACGCACTCTGAACTCAAGCCATGAGACCAATGCACTGTCGGTCGCCAACCATCAGGTGGATGTCGCCACCTTCAATACCGAAGGCATGGAGCGTCTGGAAATTACCGCGCCGGAGAAAGCCGAGCAGCTACGCGCGATCTGGAAGTCGCCGTTGATCCCGTCCGACCCGCTGGTGTGGCGCACTAACCTGGCTGAAGAAACCAAGACTAATCTGCGCGACTTCTTCCTCACTTACGGTGACAGCGCCGACGAGCAGGCGATTCTCGAGCCGTTGCAGTGGGCTCGTTTCGATGCATCCGACAACGACCAACTGCTGCCGATTCGTCAGTTGGCGCTGTTCAAACAGCGCGCCGAAGTCGCCAAGAACGATGGCCTGTCGGATGCCGATCGTAAAGCGCAGCTCACTGAGCTGGACGCCAAGATCGACGTCCTCGATCAGCGTTTGCAGGAAGTTCAGGCCGCGGAGGCCGGCACCGACGCCACCGCTGGTTGATCCCATCACTGCCAATAGGCCCTGCATGACGGTACGAGCGTGGCTCGTTCGTACCGCCCGGAGAAACCATGAATACGCAAACTCCCCATTCACCGCTCACGCTGCCCAAGCGGCGTAGCTGGACCACGCTAATCGGCTGGTTCGCGCTGATCAGCGTGCTGACCTGGTCCTGGCAGGGCGCCGAGATGCGC
This sequence comes from Vreelandella subglaciescola, assembly GCF_900142895.1. Taxonomy (NCBI): domain Bacteria; kingdom Pseudomonadati; phylum Pseudomonadota; class Gammaproteobacteria; order Oceanospirillales; family Halomonadaceae; genus Vreelandella; species Vreelandella subglaciescola. Next base: position 1,844,852 of record NZ_LT670847.1, on the reverse strand, counting down.
CCAGGCATGTTGATCGACAATGCCGACAACATGGCGACCCTGGCCGGCGACTTCTTCCCGCCGTCATGGGGCAATATCGGCCGCTACGTCGACCAGATGCTGGTGACTATTCAGATCGCGATTTGGGGCACGCTGCTGGCGATAGTGGTGGCAGTGCCCTGCAGCCTGCTGTCCTCGGAGAATTTGGTGCCCTGGTGGGTCTATCAGCCCATGCGTCGATTGATGGACGCTACCCGCGCCATCAATGAGCTGGTCTTCGCCATGCTGTTTGTGGTGGCGGTGGGACTTGGACCTTTCGCCGGCACCCTGGCGCTGTTCGTCCATACCACCGGGGTATTGTCCAAGCTTTTCTCTGAAGCCGTCGAGGCCAGCGACGCCGGCCCCATGGAAGGCATTCGCGTGACCGGTGCCGGGCGTATCGAGGAAATCGTTTTCGGGCTGATTCCCCAGGTACTGCCACTGTGGATTTCAGTCAGCCTTTATCGCTTCGAGTCGAACATTCGCTCTGCCACGGTACTCGGCATGGTCGGCGGCGGCGGCATTGGGGTGGCGCTATGGGAAACCATGCGCGGATTCCAGTACGGCGAGACTGCCACCATCATGCTGGTGATCATCGTTGCCGTGATACTTCTTGATATGGCGTCCCAGCGCTTGCGCAAGCGCTTCATCTAGGGCCGGGAATAAAATGGGCAGACAGAGAGGCCCAGAGTCGAGAGTTTTTTAGGAGCCAACATGTCTAGACAACTGACGCCGCAACGCAACGAGAAGGACAGCGAGCCGCGCTATCGGCAGCTGGCAAGCGTTTTGGCCCGGGAGATTCGTGGCCAGCACCGCGCTGGTACCCAACTGCCGAGCGAGGCGGCCCTGGCCAAACGCTTCGCGGTAAACCGCCATACCGTGCGTCGGGCCCTCGATGAATTAGTGGCAGCGGGCATGGTGACCCGTCACCAGGGGTGGGGCACTCAGGTGGTGGATCGGCGGTTGGATTACATGGTTAGCGCCGGTAGCAAGGTCACCCATAACCTCGCAGAGCTCGGGCTCAATATCGAGACCCGCTGTTTAGAACAGGGCCTGATACGACCGCCCGAGGCCATCGCCCAGCGCTTTGGACTGGCTGAAGACGCGCGGCTTTTGTGTGTGGATACGCTGCGCTTTGTGGGCGCTGCACCGCTTTTGCGCCTGCGCCACTGGTTCGACGCCGAACGCTTGCCTGATTGGTGCGAGCGCTATCGCGGCGGTTCGACTCGCGCGCTGCTCGACCAGCACTACGGCCTGCGGCTATCGCGTTCGGGGGTGCGCCTTGAGGCGAGCCAGGCTGACCGCGACGACAGCCGATTGCTGCAGTGCTCCCGGCTTGCGCCGCTGCTGGTGCTGACCAGCGACAACGTCGACGAGACACAGCGCTTGGTGGAGGTCTCTGTGAGCCGCGCCAGAGCTGATCGCGTCGCTTATCACTTTGATTTTCCTAATGAACATGAAGGTTAACGAGGTTTTTACCTCAGCCAGGCCGACAACGACGAGGGCTTATCATGACTCCTGAATTCAGGTCTCCAGAGCGTATGTCTCCAGAGCGTATGTCTCCAGAACAACGTCACCGCATTCTCGCGCTGACGCCTTTCACGCGCCTCAGCGAGGGCTGGGAAACGCTCGGCATCCAGGTTGGCCACCGTCGCGTGCGGGGGCCGGAGACTGGTATGGCCATGGTTCGCGGGCGTATGGGTGGCTCGGGCAATCTGTTCAACCTGGGCGAGATGACCCTGACTCGCGTCAGCGTCGCCCTCGATGATGACACTCCGGGAGGCGGTGCTCTGGGCCACGGCTGGGTGGCCGGACGAGAGTGCGAACACGCCGAACTGATCGCATTGATTGATGCCTGCGCACGGCAACAGCGCTGGGCCAGACACATCGATTCGGAACTGATCAAGCCGCTGTCCCAAACCCTGGCCGCTGAGCATGCCGAGAATTCTCGGGAAGCGGCGGCGACCCGGGTCGACTTTTTCACCATGGTTCGGGGGGAATAACCATGAGCGATGTTGCAGTAAATCAGGTTTCAGCAGACCCGGCTTCAGCCAGCGATGCCGCAGGCGAGCCGCGGCCCCATGACTGGCCATCACTAGATGACGCAGTCCACCACGGTCAACGACTGTTTCGTCAGCTGCTGGGCGCCATGGCCGAGCCTGGTACTTTCGCCGAGATTGACCTGGCCCCGCTGCCTGAGGGTGTGGCGCTGTCGAGCGCGGCCTGGGGAGCGCTGCTGGCGCTGTGTGATCTGGATTCTCGGGTGTGGATTGCCGAAGAACTTAACCGTGATGGCCTGGCGGAGGCCATCGCCTTTCACACCGGGGCGCGCACCGTGACCCGAGCCGAAGAGGCCGATTTTGCGCTGCTGACACCACAGCGCTGCCAGACCATGCCGAGCTTCGCCGGGGGCAGCGACAGCTATCCGGATCGCAGCACCACGCTGATCGTGGTGCTCGAGAGCCTCAGCGAGGTTGTCGACAAACGCTGCGTCGCAGGCAACGAGCGCTGGCGCTTGAGCGGCCCGGGCATTCTTGATAGTCGAGTGCTTGAGCTCAACGTCACGGCTGATGCGCTGATGACGCGGCTAGCCGCCAATCGCGCAGGTTTTCCACTTGGTCTCGACGCTATTTTGACCTCGGCAGAGCGTCTTGCCGCTATTCCTCGCAGTACCCGAATCGAGAGGCTATCTGGCGCTACGTCGCCGGATGGCTCTGCCACCCCAACCGAGGAGGACGCCTGATGTACGTTGCCGTCAAAGGGGGCGAACAGGCCATCGCCAACGCCCATCGCTGGATGGCGGACCGCCGTCGTGGCGACCGCGATCAGGGTGAACTCAGGGTCGACCAGGTTCGCGATCAACTGGGGCTCGCGGTGGACCGTGTCATGGCCGAAGCTTCGCTGCATGACCCGGAGCTCGCCGCTCTGGCGCTGAAACAAGCCAGCGGCGATCTGACCGAAGCGGTGTTTCTGCTGCGCGCTTATCGCACTACCTTGCCAAGACTCGCCGACAGCGTGTCGCTCAAAACCGCCAACATGCGCGTCGAGCGGCGCATCAGCGCCACCTTCAAGGATGTGCCTGGTGGCCAGGTGCTGGGGCCAACCTATGACTACACCCATCGTCTGCTCGATTTCATGCTGTTGGCCGACGGCGAGAAGCCCGCGCCCGAGAAGGCCGAAGCAGCGCTTGAGGCCTGTCCGCAGATCCTTGATGCCCTCGACGCCGAAGGACTGATCGAACAAGAGAACGATGACGGCGCAGAGCCCTGCGACATCACCCGGGATCCGCCAGATTTTCCGGTCGATCGCGCCACCCGCCTGCAGATGCTGGCCCGGGGCGATGAGGGCTATCTGCTGGCGCTGGGCTACTCGACCCAGCGGGGCTACGGACGTAACCACCCCTTCGCCGGGGAGATTCGCCAGGGCGCCGTCGAGGTGGAAATCGAAGTGGAGGGTTTCGATGGCCCGCTGTGCATCGGCGAGATCGTCCTCAGCGAATGCCAGATGATCAACCAGTTCGGCGGCAGCCGCGAGAAGGCACCGCAGTTCACCCGCGGCTATGGTCTGGCCTTCGGGCGCAACGAGCGCAAGACCATGGCCATGGCGCTGGTCGACCGCGCTCTGCGTGCCGAAGAGCTTGGCGAACCGATCCAGGGCCCGGCCCAGCAGGCCGAGTTCGTCCTTGCCCACGCTGACAGCGTCGAGGCCTCCGGCTTCGTTTCCCACCTGAAGCTGCCGCACTACGTCGATTTTCAGTCGGAGCTCGATCTGCTGCGGCGCCTGCGCCGTGAGCATACTGCCCGCTCAGAGACCGGCCGTGGGGAAAACGCGGGCAGCAAAACGCCATCCGCCGATAAGCGCGAATCCTTTGACCCTCAGCGTTCCCAGGAGAGTCCGGCATGAACGCCAGCATTGATGATAAGACCGATAGTGGCTCTAGCAATTACAGCGGCTACAACTTCGCCTACCTGGACGAGCAGACCAAGCGCATGATCCGTCGCGCGCTGCTCAAGGCGGTGGCGATTCCCGGTTACCAGGTGCCCTTCGGCGGCCGTGAAATGCCGATGCCCTACGGCTGGGGTACCGGCGGCATGCAGCTCACCGCCAGCATCCTCGGCGCTGACGACGTGCTTAAGGTGATCGACCAAGGCGCCGACGACACCACCAACGCCGTCAGCATCCGTACTTTCTTTGAGCGCGTGGCCGGGGTCGAGACGACTACCCGAACTCGGGCGGCCAGTGTGATTCAGACCCGCCATCGCATCCCCGAGCGTGCGCTGTCCAAGAACCAGATACTGGTGTTCCAAGTGCCGATCCCGGAGCCGCTGCGCTTTATCGAGCCGAGCGAGGAGGAGACCCGGGTGATGCACGCCCTTGAGGAGTACGGCGTGATGCACGTCAAACTTTACGAGGACATTGCTCGCCACGGCCACATTGCCACCACCTATGCTTATCCGGTCAAGGTCGACGGGCGCTACGTCATGGATCCCTCGCCGATCCCCAAGTTCGACAATCCCAAGCTCGACATGAACGAGGCCCTGATGCTGTTCGGTGCCGGGCGTGAAAAGCGCCTCTACGCCCTCCCGCCTTATACCCGAGTAAAGAGTCTGGACTTCGAGGACCATCCCTTCGAGATCCAGGCCTGGGAGGAGCCCTGCACCTTGTGCGGGGCCACCGACAGCTACCTCGACGAGGTCATTACCGACGACCGCGGCGGGCGCATGTTCGTCTGCTCAGATACTGACTACTGCCAGGACCGTTGCGAGGAGGTGGCATGAAGCGCCCACAGCTTACTCGTCCCGCCTTGCTGGAGGCGCGCGACATCACCCGTTTGTACGGTCCCAACCAGGGCTGCCAGGACATCGATTTCACCCTGCACCAGGGCGAAGTGCTCGGCATCGTCGGCGAATCCGGCTCGGGAAAATCGACCCTTCTGAGAGTGCTGTCGGGGCTCGAGAAGCCCGATGCTGGCCAGGTGTTCTATCACAGCACTGACCAGGCCAGTGCCGTGGCCGGTGAGGCCCGTGACGAGCTTGACCTGTACGCCATCAGTGAGGCGCGGCGCCGGGCGCTGCTGCGCATGGAGTGGGGGCTGGTGCATCAGAACCCTCGCGACGGCCTCCGCCTTGGCGTGTCCGCCGGAGCCAACGTCGGCGAGCGTCTGATGGCGCTTGGCCAGCGCCACTACGGCGACCTGCGAGCCGCTGGCCAGGACTGGATGGGCCGGGTGGAACTCGATCCCGGGCGCATCGATGATGCGCCCATAACCTTCTCCGGTGGCATGCAGCAGCGTCTGCAGATCGCCCGCACCCTGGTCACCAAGCCGCGTCTGGTGTTCATGGATGAGCCCACCGGTGGGCTCGACGTCTCGGTCCAGGCGCGCCTTCTCGACATGCTACGAACGCTGACCCGGGAACTTGGCCTGTCGGTTGTCCTGGTCACCCACGACCTGGCGGTGGCCCGCCTGCTGGCCCACCGACTGATGGTGATGCGCCGCGGTCGGGTGGTAGAGGCTGGGCTGACCGACCAGATTCTTGACGACCCGCAGCACGACTATACCCAGCTGCTGGTGTCATCGGTGCTAACACCATGAGCCGCGTACATCTTAAGGATTCTACCTTCAGGAGCCCGCTATGACGGCGATCAGTCAACCTTTTTTGAGCGCATCAGCGCTCGACAAGACTTTCGAGCTGCACGCCCAGGGTGGCCAGCAACTGACCGTAATGCGTGGCCTCGAGCTGAGCTTGGCGCCGGGCGAATGCCTGGTGCTGGCCGGGCGCAGCGGTATTGGCAAGAGCACCTTGTTGAAGATGGTCAACGGCAATTACCGCGTCTCCGGCGGCAGCCTGACGCTGCACTTCGACGATGGTGAGCTTGAGCTTTCCGACCTGCCGGGCCAAGCCTGGCACGTGCTGCGCCGTGATGTGATTGGCTACGTCAGCCAGTTTCTGCGCGTGGTACCGCGGGTCTCGGCCCGGGAAGTGGTGATGGAGCCGCTTTTGTCCCGTGGCTTTGAAGCGCATGAGGCGCGCAGCCGGGCCGAGACACTGCTCGCCAGGCTCAATCTCCCCGAGCGGTTGTGGGACCTGGCTCCGGGGACGTTTTCCGGCGGCGAGCAGCAGCGCGTCAATATTGCCCGGGGTTTCATCGCCGAGCATCCGCTGCTGCTGCTGGACGAGCCCACCGCCTCGCTGGATAGCGCCAACCGAGATGTGGTGGTCAGACTGATCCAGGAAGCCAAGGCTCGCGGCACCGCGATGCTGGGTATCTTCCACGACGAGGATGTGCGTGCATGCGTCGCCGACCGGTTGCTGCCGATGGAAGGGCATATGCTGGGCGCCGATGAGGCGATGCTCTCTAAACCCCAGCCCGGCTCTCTCTCGACTGCCACGCCAACCGCCACAAAAGCGACACCCAGGAGCCGCTTTGATGAGTGCTAATGCCCAAGTTCTGACCAACGCCCGCCTGGTGCTTGACGACGAAGTCGTCCACGGCAGCCTCGTGATCAAGGACGGACGAATCAAGGCCGTCGAGCGCGGGCCTGTCGCACTGCCCGGTGCCATCGACTGCGAAGGCGATCTGCTGATCCCCGGACTGATCGAGCTGCACACTGACAACATGGAAAAGTACTTCCAACCGCGACCCAAGGTATCGTGGCCGGCGCGGTCGGCGGCTCTGGCCCATGATGCCCAAATGGCGGCCAGCGGTATCACCACTGTGTTCGATGCCGTCTCCATCGGTGACGTCGATGACCAGAGCATGCGCCACGGCGCTCTGCACCAGATGGTCGAGGCTCTGGCCGAGATCAATCGCAGCGGCATGGCCCGGGTTGATCATCGCCTTCACTTGCGCTGCGAGGTCTGTCACCCGGACACGCTGTCGCGCTTTCAGTCTCTGGCCGGAACGCCTGAGCTTGGGCTGGTATCGCTGATGGATCACTCGCCGGGACAGCGCCAGTTCGTCAGCCTTGACGCCTACCGGGTGTATTACAAGGGCAAGCACGGCTTCGATGACGCCGGCCTTGAAGCCTTCATCGAGCGGCAGCAGGCCTTCAGTGCCCAGTATTCGAGCGTCAATCGCCAGGCTATTGCTGATGCCTGTCGCGAGCGCGGTCTGGCGCTGGCAAGTCACGATGATGCCACTGTGGAGCACGTGGCGGAGAGTCTCGAATACGGTACCCGGGTGGCGGAATTCCCTACCACCCAAGAGGCGGCTAGTGCCGCCCACCACAATGGCCTGGCGGTGATGATGGGCGCCCCCAATGTGGTTCGCGGGGGTTCCCATTCCGGCAATATCGCCGCCAGTGAGCTGGTGCGCCTCGGCGTGCTCGATATCCTGTCCTCGGATTACTACCCCGCCGCGTTGCTGGACGCGGTATTCCGGGTTGCCGTGATGGATAACGGCTACGACCTCCCTCGTGCCGTGGCCTGCGCCTCGCGGCGTCCCGCCGAAGCGGTGGGGCTAAGCGATCGTGGCCGCATCGCCGAGGGCCTGCGCGCCGATCTCATTCGGGTGAAGGAAGTTGACGGCCACCCGCTGGTGCAGCGGGTGTGGTGTGCCGGTAAGCAGGTGCACTGATGGGCCAGCTGATCTATCTCATTGGCGCCAGCGGTGTCGGCAAGGATAGCCTGCTGCAGGCTGCACGCAGCGCGTATCCCGAATGGTTGGTGGCGCATCGCTACCTGACCCGGGCAAGCGGTGCCGATGAGGACTGCGTGGCGCTTGGCGACGCCGAGTTCGCGGTGCGCCGCGAACTCGGGTTGCTGTGTCTTGATTGGCACGCCCACGGCCTGAATTACGGCATTGGCGTGGAGGTCGAAGCATGGCTTGCCAGAGGCACTACGGTGCTGCTTAACGGCAGTCGACGGGCCTTGCCGAGAGCGCGTGATCGCTTCGGCGAGGCGCTGGTGGCGGTAGTGGTCACTGCGCCCTCCGAGGTGCTGCGTCGGCGGCTGGTGGAGCGCGGACGGGAATCGCCCGGCGAGATCGAACGCCGACTCGAGCGCCACCGGGAGGTAGCGCGTGAACTGGCCGAGTCCTTTCCCAGGCTCGCCCGGATCGACAACGGCGGGAGTCTTTCCGACAGTCTTGCGGAACTGACAGCGGTGATCGAAGGGCGTTGTTCGTCCCGGATTTAAGGTCTCGGAAAGTCATGGCAGGGGAGCTATCGATGGAGTTTCGATTTGCCGGCACCGGTGATAGTGCCCAGGTGCCACGCTTTGGCTGCGACTGTGCGGCCTGCAATCGAGCGCGGGTGTTTACGAGCCTGCAGCGCGGGCCATGCGCGGCCGAGATCCACGTCGACGGCAAGCGCTATCTGCTCGATGCCGGGCGCATGGACTTGGCCCATAGCTGCGAGATCGAGCGCCCCGCGGCCTTTTTGATCACGCATTATCACGCCGACCATGTTCAAGGGCTGTTCCATTTGCGCTGGGGTGGGGGAGAGCCGATTCCGGTGTATGGCCCGAAGGACGCCCATGGCTGTGCAGACTTGTATCGAAATTCGGGCGTGCTGGACTTTCAGCCCGGACTCAAACCGTTCAAGCCCATTAAGCTCGAGAGCCTGACGGTGACGCCGGTAGCGCTCAACCACTCCAGGCCGACGCTTGGCTACTGTCTCGATGACGGCGGCACGCGGCTTGCCTATCTCACCGATACCCTCGGCCTGCCGATGGAAACCGAGCGTTTCCTGCGTGCCTGGGAGCCCGATGTGGTAGTGCTGGATGCCTGCCACCCTGCGTCCTACGCCACGCCGCGCAACCACAACACCATCACCCAGGCGCTCGACATCATCACTCGCCTCGATCCGCCCCGGGCGTATTTCACCCATATCGGTCACGATCTGGACGCCGAGTGTCTGGACGAACCGCCGGTGCTACCGCCCAATGTGCGCATCGCCCGGGACGGCGAGACTCTGGAAGACTGGGGACGAATGCCGGCGATGTAGCTGCGGGCGTGTTCGAGGTGGCATGCAATGCACAACCGTCGTTTTTTTCAGCTATAGCGGGTGGCGCTGACCACCGGCCTCAACCCGCACAATGAACACTACCTTTCGACCAAGGCGGGCAAGCGCCATTGATATTGAGCGCAAGCGCTAGGGCAAGTGCCTTTTCGCCCTAGCCACGGGCTTTCTGAATCTGCTCGTAGGCGTTGCCGATTTCGGCGGTGCGCTCTTTGGCAACTTCGCGCATGCTTTCGGGCAGCCCTTTGGCAGCAAGTTTGTCGGGGTGGTTTTCGCTCATCAGCTTGCGGTAGGCCTTTTTCACCTCGGCGTCGCTGGCCTCGGATGAGACGCCCAGCACTTGGTAAGAATCCTCAAGCGACGGCCCCTCGTTGGCGGCGGTGTGTGTGCCGCCGCGCAGCATGGCTTCCACCTGAGCGATTTCCGCCTCGGAGCAGCCCAGCCCATGCACCACACGCATGATCATCTCGCGCTCGGCGGGGTGGAGCACGCCGTCGGCGGCCACGGCGGTGAGCTGTACCTGCAAAAACAGCTGGCGCAGTGCCGGCTGACGGCTGGCCATCAGGCGCACCTTGGCCAGTTCGGCATCCAGGTCAAAGTCGTCGCTTTTGCCGCGGTTGAAGTCCGCGCGCGCTTGCGCCCGCTGCGCTTCATTAAGCCGCAGCTTGTCCCACAGCTGGCGCGAGGCTTCCAGCTCGTCTTCGGAGACGTGGCCATCGGCTTTGCACATGCAGCCCATCACCGCAAAGGTCGACGACAGGAACTGCTGCTGGGCGCCGAGCAGTTTGCCGACCATTTTCTGGCGCAGCCGTTTAACCAGCCAGTAGCCCAGCCCGCCGCCGATCAAAAGGCCGATCAGGCCGCCTATTTTATAGCCGATGAAGGCGCCGATCAGGGTGATTATCAACATGGCGTCTCTCTTGAGGTTGTGTCAGTCATTGCATGGGTGAGTCAAAACGGGGTTGGCAAAGGGTGTTAGTCGATGGCCAATCGCCGGCGAATGGCGCGCTCGATGCCGGCGGCGTCCAGCCCGCAGTCGGCCAGCAGTTCGGCCGGTGTGCCGTGCTCGACAAAGGCGTCGGGCAGGCCTAAATGCAGCATTTCGATCTGCATGCCTTCAGCGGCCAGAAGCTCGCCTACCGCGCTACCGGCGCCGCCGGCAATCACGTTTTCTTCAAGCGTGACCAACAGCTCGTGCTCGTCGGCGGCGTGGAGCACGGCGTCGCGGTCCAGCGGTTTAACCGAGCGCATGTTGAAATGCGTCGCGTCCAGCGCCTCGGCGACCTCGGCCGCTGCGGTATTAATGCTGCCGAACGCCAGCAGTGCAATGCGCGGGCCATGGTGCTCGCTATCGTCTACCCCGACACGACTTTCGCGGCAGCGTTCCGCTTGGCCAATGGCAACGGGCTCAAGATGCTCAGGCACGGCAACGCCTGGCCCCGTGCCGCGCGGATAGCGCACCGCCGCCGGCCCCGGATGATGATAGGCCGCGCTGAGCATGGCGCGGCATTCGGCCTCGTTGGCCGGGGCGAGGATGACCATGCCCGGCACGCAGCGCAAATACGACAGATCCATGCTGCCGTGGTGGGTCGGGCCGTCTTCGCCCACCAGCCCTGCGCGGTCAATGGCGAAGGTCACGTCGAGGTTTTGCACCGCCACATCGTGAATCAGCTGGTCGTAGCCGCGCTGCAGAAAGGTCGAATAAATCGCCACTACCGGCTTGGCCGCCTCGCAGGCCATGCCCGCCGCAAGCGTCACGGCGTGCTGCTCGGCAATCGCGACGTCGAAGTAGCGCTCGGGGTATTCCTTCGAGAAACGCACCAGATCCGAGCCTTCGCGCATGGCCGGGGTGATGCCCAGCAGACGCGGGTCGGCGGCGGCCATGTCGCACAGCCACTCGCCGAACACCGCGCAGTATTTGCGTTTGGACGGCGCGGGCGGCCGGGGCGCTTTGGCGTTGGCTTGGGCTTTAGCACTGCCGTCGCCGGGCTTTTCCAGCTTGGTAATCGCGTGGTAGCCGATGGGGTCGGCCTCGGCGGGCCAAAAGCCTTTGCCTTTGCAGGTTTTGATGTGCAGAAACTGCGGGCCGTCGGCGCGGCTCAGGGTGTCGAGCGTCTGGGTGAGCGCGTCCAGATCGTGGCCGTCGACGGGGCCGACGTAGTGAAAGCCCATCTCTTCAAACAGCGTGGCGGGGCTGACCATGCCTTTCATGTGTTCTTCGGTGCGCTTGGCAAGGCTGAGCGCGCCGGGCAGGTGCGAGAGCACCTTTTTGCTTTCTTCGCGCATCTTCAGGTAGGGCGCGCTGGATAGCATCCGCGCCAGATAGGTCGCCATGCCGCCGACGTTTTCCGAAATCGACATTTCGTTGTCGTTGAGCACCACCAGCAGGTTGGCGTTGACGTGGCCGGCGTGCGCCAGCGCCTCGAACGCCATGCCGGCGGTCAGCGCGCCGTCGCCGATAATCGCGCACACGCGGCGGTCGCTGCCCTGGGCGCGGGCGGCGAGCGCCATGCCCAGCGCGGCAGAAATCGAGGTGCTGGAATGCCCCACGCCGAAGGTGTCGTACTCGGACTCGGCGCGGCGTGGAAACGCCGCCAGCCCGCCGTGCTGGCGAATGCGGAGGAGAGCCTCGCGCCGGCCGGTGAGAATCTTGTGCGGGTAGGCCTGATGGCCCACGTCCCACACCAGCCGGTCGTGGGGCGTATGAAACACGTGGTGCAGCGCCACGCTGAGTTCAACCACGCCCAGGCCGGCGCCAAAGTGGCCGCCGGAAACGCCCACGCTATACAGCAGGTAGGCGCGCAGCTCGTCGGCCAGCTGGGAAAGCTGGGCAGGCGACATGGCGCGCAGCGCGGCGGGATGGTCGAAGGTATCGAGCAGCGGCGTGGCCGGGCGCTCGCGGGGGATCTCGTCGAACAGCTTCATGGTCATAGCTTAATGGTCGCGCTCGATGATGTAGTGGGCAAGGTCAGCGAGGGGTTGGGCGCGTTCGCCAAGCGGCGCAAGCGCAGCCACGGCGTCGTCGATCAGCTCCTGGGCCTTGTTCCGGGCACCGTCAAGCCCCAGCAGGCCGGGGTAAGTGGGCTTATCGCGGGCGGCGTCCGCGCCGGCGGCTTTGCCCAGCGTGGTGCTGTCGCCGGTCACGTCGAGCACGTCGTCGTGGACCTGAAACGCCAGCCCGATGGCGCGGGCGTAGTGCGCCAGTGCGTCAAGGCGCGGGTCGTCCCCGGCCACGGCGGTCAGCCCGCCCAGGCGCACGGCGGCTTCGATCAGCGCGCCGGTTTTGTGGGCGTGCATGGTGGCAAGCGCTGCGACGTCAATGGGCTGGCCCACGGCGGCCATATCCAGCGCCTGACCGGCGACCATGCCGTCACGCCCGGCACCGGCGGCCAGCGTTTTGATCAGCGCGCCAAGACGCGGGTGGCCCGTGCCGGCGATAACCTCAAAGGCCAGCGCCTGCAGCGCATCGCCGGCGAGAATCGCCGTGGCCTCGTCAAACGCCTTGTGCACGGTAGGCTGGCCGCGGCGCAGGTCGTCGTCGTCCATTGCCGGCAGGTCATCGTGAATCAACGAATAGGCGTGAACCAGCTCCACCGCGGCGGCGGGAGCGTCCAGCGCGTCGTCGTCAGCGCCCAGCGCCTGGCCGGCCAGATAGACCAGCAGCGGGCGCAGGCGTTTGCCGCCCACCAGCAAGCCGTGGCGCATGGCGGCTTCAAGCCTGGGCGCCGGCGCCGGGCGGGCATCAAACAGCGCCGCCAGCGTGGTTTCTACCCGCGCGCTGCTGGTCTGACGGCGCGCGCTAAGCGTCGCGGCTTGAACGGCTACCATGGCGGCGTCTCCTGACTCGATGTACCACTACTTGATGACTCACTACTCGATGAATCACTGTCCCTGACACCTTCCTTAGACGCTTTTTTGGCATCGTCCGGCGCGGCGAACGGCGTCACTTCAAGGCCACCGGCGCCGTCTTCGCTCAGCGCACGTACCTTGAGCTCGGCGTCGTCCAGGCGTGTTTGTGCCTGACGCGCCAGCCGCACGCCCTGCTCAAACGCGGTGAGAGAATCTTCAAGCGACAGCGCGCCGGTTTCCAGACGCTCTACCAGCGACTCAAGCTGCTCGACCGTCGTGGCAAAATCCTGCGCTGACGTTTCAGTGTCACTCATGGGTGAAAGCCTGCTGAAAAAGATAAACCAAACGAATAAAACGCCGAGTATACACCGCATCCCCCCCGTGGCGTCTGCCCGTGATCGACGAATATGCGTTGGCTTCATGGCCAAAGCGCACACTTTTCATCTGCCTGGGCCCCGCTTAAAGGCCGCCGCTGTGGTAATGTAGGCGCCCTTCACGACGCACCTTCCCCGTGCTTTTTCATGCACCGATACACGGCGTACGCCGTCCACAGAGGTTGATTCAGCCATGGCTAAAACGTCCCTGGACAAGAGCAAGATCAAGATCCTGCTGCTCGAGGGCATCCACCAGAGCGCGGTGGATAGTTTCCATAACGCCGGTTATTCCAATATCGAGCACCTGTCGACGTCGCTGGACGAAGACACGCTGATCGAGAAGATCCGCGACGTGCACTTTATCGGGCTGCGCTCGCGTACGCAGCTTAATGAGCGCGTGTTCGCCGCGGCGGAGAAGCTGGTCGGCGTGGGCTGTTTCTGTATCGGCACCAACCAGGTTGACCTGAACGCGGCGCTTGCGCGTGGAATTGCGGTATTTAACGCGCCGTATTCCAATACCCGCTCGGTGGCCGAGCTAGTGCTGGCCGAGGCGATCATGCTGCTGCGCGGCATCCCCGAGAAAAATGCCCGCGCGCATCAGGGTGGCTGGCTGAAATCGGCCAAGAATTCCCACGAGGCACGTGGCAAGACGCTGGGCATTGTCGGCTACGGCAGCATCGGCGCGCAGCTCTCCGTGCTTGCCGAGTCGCTGGGCTTTCACGTGCTGTATTACGACGTCATCGCCAAGCTGGGCATGGGTAACGCCTCCCAGGTCGCAAGCCTCGACGAGCTGTTCGGCCGCTCGGACGTGGTCAGCCTGCACGTCCCCGACGTGCCCGCCACCCGCTGGATGATCGGCGAGAAAGAAATCGCCGCGCTCAAGCCCGGGGCGATTTTCATCAACGCCTCGCGCGGCAGCGTGGTCGAGATCGAACCGCTGGCGGCAGCGCTCAAGGCCGGCAAGGTGCACGGCGCGGCGGTCGACGTCTTTCCCGTTGAACCCAAGGGCAACGCCGACGAGTTTCAGAGCCCGCTGCGCGGTCTGGAGAACGTGATTCTGACACCGCACATTGGCGGCTCCACCCTTGAGGCGCAGGAAAATATCGGCGTTGAAGTGGCCGATAAGCTGGTGACCTACTCGGATAACGGCACCACCATTACCTCGGTCAACTTCCCCGAAGTGGCGCTACCCGCGCACCCCGACAAACATCGCCTGTTGCACATCCACAATAACGTGCCGGGCGTCATGTCCGAGATCAACCGTGTGCTGTCGGAAAACGGCATCAACATTTCCGGCCAGTATCTGCAAACCAACGCGGCCGTGGGCTACGTAGTGATGGACGTCGACAAGGCCTACGGCCAGGCGGCGCTGGAAGCGCTGAAGCAGGTCGGCAATACGCTGAAAGTGCGCGTGCTGTATTCGTCGCACAACAGCTAGACGGCAGGACGCGGCGGGGCGGTCGGTTAAACGATAGCCGGTTAAACAGCGATCGGTTAAACTACGCGGGTTTTTTCATCCAGGCCGCCCTTTACGCGGGCGATTTCCAGGAGAGCCCCATGACCGATTCATCCATGACCGACCCCGCTGCGTCAGCCCAGACCGTCGTCGCCGCGCTGTATAAATTCGTCAGCCTTGACGACTATGAAGCGCTGCGCGAGCCGCTCCATCAGGCGATGCTGGACAGCGGCATCAAAGGAACCTTGCTGCTGGCGCGGGAAGGCATCAACGGCACCGTGGCCGGCAGCCGAGAAGGCGTCGATGCACTGCTGGGCTGGTTGACCGCTGATACCCGCTTTGCCGATATCGACCACAAGGAATCCTGGTGCGACGCAGCGCCGTTTTACCGCACCAAGGTCAAGCTCAAAAAAGAGATTGTGACCATGGGCGTGCCTGACATCGACCCCAACGATACCGTCGGCACCTACGTCGAGCCCGAGCGCTGGAACGCCATCATCAGCGACCCCGAGGTGCTGGTGATCGATACCCGCAACGATTACGAAGTGGATATCGGCACCTTCAAAGGCGCGGTTGACCCCAAGACCACGTCCTTCCGCGAGTTTCCCGAGTACGTGCGCGAGCACTACGACCCCGCTCAGCATAAAAAAGTCGCGATGTTTTGCACCGGCGGCATTCGCTGCGAAAAAGCCTCCAGCTTCATGCTCAAGGAAGGCTTTGACGAGGTGTTCCATCTCAAGGGCGGCGTGCTTAACTATCTGGAAAAAGTCCCGGAAGAACAGTCACTCTGGCGCGGTGAATGCTTTGTGTTCGACAACCGCGTCACTGTGCGTCACGATCTGGGCGAGGGCGCGTTCGAGCAGTGCCACGCCTGCCGCCGGCCGGTCTCCGCCGAGGATATGCGCTCATCGGCCTACGAGCCCGGCATCAGCTGCCCGTACTGCATTGATTCGCTACCCGAGAAAACCCGCGCGAGCGCCCGCGAGCGCCAGCGCCAGATCGAGCTGGCCGAGGCCCGGGGCGAGCCGCACCCGCTGGGGCATAACCCGCGTCGCAAAAAGGCCTGATCCCCCGGGCGCGCGGCCCGCGTCTGCTACTTTTGTGGAAACCATTTCCATAAACGCGACAACGGCGGGGAAAGCACGTTATCCTGACTTTTTTACGCACAGGTTTTTACATATCAGTTGTGCGCACAGGGATTCAGGAGGAAGTCGGGTGAGTGAAGTGAAGCGCCGATCCGCTGGCCGGCCGGCCAGTTCTGCCAAGGCCAGCGGCGGCCACAGCCAGTCGCTGGTACGCGGCCTCAAACTGCTTGAGCATATTTCGGTCAGCCCCCAGGGGCTGTCGCTATCCGAGCTTGCCGATATGGCCGGACTTGCGCCTTCCACCGCGCACCGGTTGCTTCAGGCGTTGCAGAGCCAGGGGTATGTCACCCAGGAAAACGAGCAGGGACTCTGGCGCATTGACGTCAAGGCGTTTCGCATCGGCAACAGTTTTCTGGAAGCGCGCGACTTCATTGCCACCAGCCGCCCCTACCTGCGCCGGTTGACCAGCGTCACCGGCGAAACCGCCAACCTCGGCATCCGCGATGGCGCCACTGCCGTGTTTCTCGCCCAGCACGAATCTCCGCAGATGATGCGCATGATTACCCGGCTGGGCTCGCGGGCGCCGCTGCATGCCTCCGGCGTGGGCAAGGCGCTGCTGGCCTGGACGCCCGACGACGAGCGTGTACAGCTGCTGGAAGGCCGTGAGCTGACCCGCGTAACCGAAAATACCCTGTACACCCCGGATACGCTGCAGGACGAAATGGCGCGCATCCGTGCCCAGGGCTTTGCCTGCGACCGCGAAGAACACGCCATCGGCCTGCACTGCGTGGCTGCCTGCGTGTACGACGAGCACGGCACACCGCTGACGGCGATTTCGGTTTCCGGCCCCATGGCGCGCATCCCCGAGACGCGGCTGATGGAGCTTGGCGGGCTGGTGCAGGACACCGCCGCCGAGATCACCGCGCAGCTGGGTGGGCAGGTGCCAAGCTAGGCTGGGTCTGAAAAGAGCCTTGTGCTTCGTGGACAACACCTTGATTCTCCTTGGCGTAAGAAAGATCATCGGCACCTTGCGTTGCCAAATCATCCGACTCACCCAACCCCGAGGAGACAACGGTGTGACGCCATTACGATTGCTACCCAAGCTGGGAGCCTGGCTATGCCTGTGGCTGCTGGCCGCGGTGATGCTTAGCGCCCCGGCGCTGGCTCAAACGTCGCCGAGCGATGCCGCCGGGGCCGAAGGCGACACGGCCACCTACGCCACACTGGCCGACCTGCTGGAAAACGACCAGTCTCGCCAGAAGCTGGTCGAGCTGCTGCGCAACCAGGCCGCTGATCTGCCGGAAGGCGCCGTTCAGCAGCAGCTCCCCGAGCAGTTGCCCGCACAAGCCGCCCAGGGCAGCGACATCGCCCCCGAAGATGTTTCGCTGCCACGCCAGATCGCCGAGGTCACCAGTAACGTGGTCGGTGGCGTGGGCACCCAGCTTGGGCAGCTGCTGGAGATTGCCCGCGGGCTGGTTAGCGGCGACGGTGCCGGCAGCTTTGATACCGGCGCGTTTGTCAGCGCCACGATTAACCTTGGGCTGGTCATTGCTGCGACGTTTTTGCTGTTTATCGCTTGCCGCCGGCTGGCCAAGCCGCTGTTCACCCGCATCAGCGGCTGGTCGCGGCGCGGCGACTACACGCCGGTACTGCGGCTGGTGGCCTGCGTGGCGGTGGCCGCGCTGATCGACGTGCTGATCGTGGTGCTGGCCTACGTGGGCGGCAACCTGATCGCCACCTTTGCGGTGGGTCAGAGCGGTGACCTTTCTACCCGCGCCTCATTGTTTTTAAACGCCTTTCTGGTCATCGAGCTGATCAAGGCGGCGGTGCGCATGCTGTTTTCTTCGCGCTACGAAGGACTACGCCTGCTGCCCATTTCTGCCCCCGAGGCGTCCTACTGGAACCGCTGGATCGCGCGGCTGGTCGGCATGGTCGGCTACGGGCAGATGGTGGCCGTGCCGCTGGTCAACTACTACCTCGCCGCCTCGCTCGGTCAGGCGCTGGGTACGCTGATTACCGTCGCCGCCTTTATCTACGCGGTGGTCGTGGTACTCAAAAACCGCCTGCGTTTGCGTACAAGCATTAACGCTGCCGCCGCGCGCAGCACGCTTGCCGCCAGCCGCATTGCGCTGCAGCTGCTCGCTCGCACCTGGCATCTGCTGGCGCTGATCTACTTTATCGGGGTGTTTGTGATTACCCTGCTGAGCCCCGTTGAGGCGCTGCCGTTCGTGCTGTTTGCCACGCTGCAAACGCTCATCGCCGTGGTGGTGGGGCTGTTGCTGTCGTCGTTTTTGTCGCAGACCATCGGGCGGCGCATTCAGCTCTCGGCCGACATGAACCGCAAGCTGCCGATGCTCGAAAAACGCCTGAACAGCTACGTGCCCAACATGCTGCGCGTGCTGCGCACCTTCATTCTGGTGGCGGTCATCATGGTGGTGCTGAACGCCTGGTACGTGTTTGACCTGGCCGCCTGGTACGCCTCCCAACAGGGCATCGCACTGGTCAGCAAGCTCATCCATGTAGTCATTATCCTGATCGTCGCGCTGGCGGTATGGTTGGGGCTGGCTAGCTTGATCGAGCACAAGCTCAACCCCGACACCGGCAGGGGCGAACCCACGGCGCGTGCCAAAACGCTGCTGAGCCTGTTTCGCAACGCGCTGATCATTACCATGATCACCATGACCGGCATGATCGTGCTGGCCGAAATCGGCATCAACATCGGGCCGCTGATTGCCGGCGCCGGTGTGCTGGGCCTGGCCATCGGCTTTGGCTCGCAAAAGCTCGTTCAAGACGTGATTACCGGCGTGTTCATCCAGATCGAAAACGCCATGAACACCGGTGATGTCGTCACCGCGGGCGGCGTGACCGGCACCGCCGAGCGCTTCAGTATTCGCTCGGTGGGCATCCGCGATCTTGCCGGCACCTACCACATCGTGCCGTTCTCAAGCGTGGACACAGTGGCCAACTACATGCGCGAGTTTGCCTATCACGTGGGTGAGTACCGCATTGCCTACAATGAAAGCATCGACCATGCGGTTGAGCAGCTGCAGGTCGCCTTTGCTGATCTGCAGGCAAGCGACGAGCACAGCCACAAACTGCTCGAAGAGCTGACCGTGGCCGGTGTGACCTCGCTGGCCGACAGTTCGGTGAACATCCGCGTGATGATCATGACCACGCCGGGCGATCAGTGGGCCGTGGGCCGTGCCTACAACCGCTTGGTCAAGCTGCGCTTCGACGACGCCGGCATCGAGATCCCGCGTCCGCATACCACGCTGTACTTCGGCGAGCGCAAGGACGGCAGCGCGCCGGCGGCCAACATCCGCGTGCTCGATTCCACCTCGGTCGAGAGCACCGGACCTAAGCGCCGCGACGACCCAAGCCGCGGCGTGCAGACCGGCCAAAATGCGGACTACACCAAACCCACCGATGACGACGTGGACTGAGGTAGAGACGCCTCAGCACTGGGTAGAAAAAAGCACCATGCAGAAACGCCAACGGGCCGCTAAATAGCGGCCCGTTGGCGTTTGGGACGACGTTAAGCGTGAGCTAACGTCTTACAAGCAAGTGCTTATTCAATAATGCCCTGCTCGCGCGCCATGGCGTAGGCCGCCTGCGGGCCGTTCCACAGCGTCGGTAGCAGTATGAGTGACACCGGCACTGCCGCCAGCACGATAAACTGCTGCAGCGCGCCGACCTGGCCGGCACCCATTTGCAGCAGAATGCCTGCCATCAGCGCCATCGCAAGGCCCCAGAAGGCACGCACTTTCGGGCTCGGGTCGTCGTGGCCAGCGCCTACCACGGCAATCGCATAGCTCATGGAGTCGCCGGTGGTGGCCACAAAGATAGTGGTCAGCAGCAGGATCGCCAGCGCCATCCAGGTGCCGCCGGGCAGCGCCTGGGCCACGGTGAGCGTTGCGACGTCAAACTGGAAGTTGTTCAGCGCGTCGGTCAGGTCAATCACGCCTTCAAGCTGGTAGTAGATGCCTGAGCCGCCCAGCAGGGTAAACCACACGGTGGTGGCAATCGGCGCTATCACGGCGACGGCGATAATCATCTCGCGGATGCTGCGCCCGCGGGAAATCCGCGCGACAAAGATCGCCATCAGCGGGGCGTAGCCGATAAACCAGGCGAAGAAGAACACCGTCCACCACTGCATCCACCAGTCCGGCGCGGTGTCTGCGGTCATGGTCGCCATGGCGAAGAAATTGGTGGCGTAGGAGCCCATGCTCGAGAGGTAGGTATTGATGTAAAACAGCGTCGGCCCGAAGAGGACAATCACCGCGCCAATCGCCAGCGCCAGAAAGACGTTAAAGCGGCTCAAAAACTGGATACCGCGATGAATACCGGTCATCGCCGAGATCACGTAGACCGCGGCCAGCGTGATCAACACCGCCACCTGGGTGGCGAAGCTATCCGGCGCACCGAACAGCTCGTGCAGGCCGAAGCTGACCTGGGTAGAAAGAAAGCCGATGGGCCCTACGGTGCCGGCGACCATGGAAATAACGCACAGTGCATCAATCACGCCGCCCAGCGGGCCGCTCATCAGGCGTTCGCCCAGCACCGGGTAAAGCAGGGTGCGCGGCTGCAGCGGCTGGCCTTTTACGTAGTGCGCGTGTGCCAGCACAATCGCGGCGAGCGTGCCCAGCACCGCCCAGGCAAGAAAGCCCCAGTGCATGAACGACTGCGCCAACGCGCCGGCAACGGCGCCGGCAGTGCCCGGCTCGGTATCCAGCGCCGGCGGGGTGACCACAAAGTGATACACCGGCTCGCCTGCGGCAAAGAACACCCCGCCGCCGGCCAGCAGCGTACACAGGATGATCGACAGCCACTTGAAGGTGCTCATCTCCGGCTTATCGAGATTGCCGATCTTGGCCTTGGCCGCCGGCGTTGCCGCAAGGCCCATAGCGATAAAAAACGTCGCCAGCAGCAGCAGTTGAAAGTAGGAGCCTAGCGTAACCGCCGTCCAGGCAAAGCCAGCGCTGACGCCGTTGGCCACCATATCGAGGTCATAAAGCGACAGCAGTATGAAGGCGATGATAAAGCCGATGCTTAAAATAAGTACTACCGGATCACCAAGAGCGCGAAGCCCTTTAGGTTGGGGCGTACTATCAGACGTACTATCAGACGATTGAGGCATGCGTTACACCGTTCAAGTTGGGAAGTGGTTGATGAAGTGGTTGATAAAGTCGTTGCGTTGAGAAGGTCGTTGGCGTGAAAAAACGGTCGGATGGGGAAAATAGTTAAAAAAAAACGCCATTCATTGAATGGCGCGATATAAAAAGTCGGCATATCTTAGCATAGCCATGGTGGCGGGTCGAATAAAGATAGAACGATCATTCTATATGCGGCGCCAGCTTCAGTGTGAAAGTTTGTGTGCCAGTGTAATTTTTTATATTAATCCCTTCTAAAGTCTCAACTTATTCCAGCGCATGCCGATAAACGCCCAAGGGCGGATTGATACGCAACGTCGGCATCGCCGCGCCTATTCGTTTGTAGTTGTAGTTCGTCTTTTTTGGAACCCCTGGGCCAGGAAGCTAACCATGTCGATTCGCGCAAAACTTATTCTCGGAGTGGCTATTGCCCTTCTCACCTGTATTGGCGCCATGCTGTGGCTCAACATTGCCCAGATAAAAGGGCTGCTGGACCGCTACCTGATCGATACGGCTCTGCCGGTCAGCACCGCCTCTATTGCCCATGAAATTGATGCCGAGCTGACCGGGCCGATCACCGCCGCCTGGGCTATTTCCGACAACACCCTGATGCAGGATTGGGCGGAGCGCGGTGAGCCGACCTACGAACTGGACTCCGTCACGGGATTTCTCTCTCAGGTTCGCGAGAATCTGGGGGCCCATGCCGCGTTTTTTATTCCGCTTGAAAGTGGCAATTACTACACCGATGCAGGGCTGGTGCGTACGCTCGATCAGCAAGGGCAGGGGAAAGACGACTGGTTCTACGACTTTCTGGATAGCGGTGTCACCGAGCAATACAGCCTTGATAAGGACAAAGCCGACGACACCTTTGCTCTTTACATCAACAGGCGCGTGGAAGCCGACGGCGAGCCGCTGGGCATTGCCGGCATCGGCATGGGCATGGACACCATGAGCGACCTGATCCGCGATTTCCGCTTCGGTGACAGCGGTATCGTTTATATGGTCGACGAAGGCGGCAGCATCGTCATTCACCCCGACGAGAGCATGATCAACAAGCAGATGTCCGGCCACATGTCGGCACAGACGATGCAAACGCTGCTGCGGGATAACGCCACCACGGCGGAGGAAAACGTCAGCTTTGCCGAGTTCAACCAGAACGGCGCTGACTATGTCGCACTCAGCACGCCGCTGGCGTTCGGCGGCTGGCGCGTGGTCATGGAAGTTCCCTCGCAGCAGATTTATGGCGCGCTGAATCAGGCGACCTGGCGTGCCCTGCTGACCGGGCTGGTGCTCGCGCTTATTTTCCTCGGGCTGGCCTACTGGGGCGCTATTCACATCACCCGGCCCATCCGCCGCACCGCCGACGCCATGCGCGACATCGCCGAAGGGCGCGGTGACCTGACCCGCCGCCTCACGGTGGAAAGCAACGACGAGGTGGGCAATCTGGCCACGCAGTTCAACGCCTTTGTCAGCCGCATGCAGGAGACACTGCTGGACGTGCGCCGCAGCAGTGTCAGCGTTCATAATGCCACCGGGCATATGTCCCAAAGCGCCGACGAGCTGGCTACCCGCACCGAGCAGGCCGCGGCCAACCTGCAGGAAACCTCCGCTTCAATGGAAGAAATCACTTCCACGGTGAACCACAGCGCCGACAACGCCCAGCAGGCCAACCAGCTGGTGCTTTCGACCGCTGAGGTGGCGCATCAGGGCGAAGATGCGATGGGGCAGGTGGAAACCACCATGCAAGACATCAACGACTCCGCCACGCGCATCAGCGAAATCATCACCATGATCGATGCCATCGCCTTCCAGACCAACATCCTCGCGCTTAACGCCTCGGTCGAAGCCGCCCGCGCCGGCGAGCACGGGCGCGGCTTTGCCGTGGTCGCCCAGGAAGTGCGTACGCTGGCCAGCCGCTCAAGCGATGCCTCGCGCGAAATTCGCGGGCTGATCGACACCTCGGTCAAGCACACCCAGTCGGGCGCCGAGCTGGTACGCAATGCCGGCAGCACCATGCGTGAGATTGTCGCCAGCGTCGCCAAAGTGACCGACGTGATCGGCGAGATCACCGCGGGCGCCAAAGAGCAAAGCGCGGGCATCGGCCAGATCAACACCGCCGTAGCCGAAATGGACACCATGACCCAGCAAAACGCCACCATGGTGCAGGAATCCACCACTGCCGCCGCCGACATGCGTCGCCACGCCGAGCACCTGAGCGGGCTGATCAACACCTTCGTCCTCGGTGAAGACGCCAGCCAGCCCGGCCTCAAACGCCCGGCGCTGTCATCGTCTGCCCCGTCGCGTCAGGCGCCAGCCCCGGCCCCCAGAAGCCAGGCCCCGGCCCGCACGCCGGTCACCACCAGCGAAGACGACTGGGAAGAGTTTTAACGGGAAAGAGCTTTAACGGGGAGCGTTGAACCCCAGTCTTGCAAGACGCGCTAATGAAAACGGGCACCGCCAACGCGGTGCCCGTTTTTTCATGTTTTATCGTCTATGCCGTGGCTACGAGCGCCGTTTGGTGTCCCGATAAACGTTTTCGTGGGAGCCAAGTGCCATCAACTCAAGCGTTAGGGTGCCATCATCAAAGCTGTAGCCTAACAGGGTGAGTTGTTGGCCCATCTTGAACTTGTAGACGCGCAGAAAGGCCAGGTCGCCTTTCATTAGCTCCCCCAGTTTAGGCGTGGCCATTAGCGTTTTGATGGCGGCATCCAGCTCCTGCTTCTGATTCGGCTTTAGCTTTTTCGCCGCCTTCTTGAACGTGGGTGTTTGTAAAACCCGGGTCGCTTTAGCCAAAGTCGTAATCCTTGAGCTCGCCCGCTTCTCGCTCCGCCTCCGCGACAATCGCTCGCTTGACGAATTCATAAGGCAAGTCGGGGTTGTCTTCCATGATCTTGCCAATTTTAGCCCAGTGCTCAATCTGCTTGGGCGGCGTCCGGTTGAGCGCTTTGGCCATTGTCGTCGCTTTTTCGATCAGCTCCTGATCTAACCGTATGCTGGTTGTTGCCATGATGTTTGCCTCTATTGGGGGCTTTAAACCAAGTGTAGCTAATTGCCA
The DNA here is from genome assembly GCF_900142895.1 of Vreelandella subglaciescola. Classification (NCBI taxonomy): domain Bacteria; kingdom Pseudomonadati; phylum Pseudomonadota; class Gammaproteobacteria; order Oceanospirillales; family Halomonadaceae; genus Vreelandella; species Vreelandella subglaciescola. The sequence continues at coordinate 1,820,903 of NZ_LT670847.1, read as the reverse complement.
CAAACGTGGCAATTAGCCTCAGTGGCCACGCCGGTCGCGCAGCGCAGCTGCCCTCCTACAATTAGACATGGTGCATTGGTCAGGTTTTGTAGGAGGCCGGTTTACCCACACCCCGGGCACAAGTATCGGGCGATGCAGGCCGCAGGCCTGCTTGGTCGCGCCCCACATCGTTACTTCGTCTACTACCGCACGCCGGCGTTACGAATGGCCTCCCGTGAAACATCGCCGTAATCTTCGCGCATCCAGCGGATCATGCCGTAGTTCATGATCACCAGTACCACCAGTAGCGGTATGGCCGTGACGATGGCCGCCGTCTTGATCGTATCCAGCGGCGCGTCGATGAAGATCATCATCAGCGGCATCACGGTAACCATCACGCACCAGAACACACGGTGGCCCGGCCCCGGATCCTGATGGTTGCTCAGGTGGCGGGTCGCCGTGGCGGCGAGAGTATACGACGCTGAATCCAGCGTAGACACGAGGAACAGCATGGAGACGACGACGAAGAACAGAATGAACAGGCTCGGTGCCGGCAGCAGACTCATGACGTTCAGAATGGCCGCGTTACCGCCATCCACCGACAGATTGCCGGCCACGTCTACCAGCTGCTTGATATTGGCGTCCATGCTGAAGTTTTCGAGGATGCCGAAGAACACCCAGCAGCCTACGCTGCCGGTGATCAGCATGTTCATGATCACTTCCTTGATGCGCCGCCCCTTGGAAATACGCGCCACAAAGATGCCCATGAACGGCGTGTAGGTAATCCAGTAGAGCCAATAGAACATCGTCCACGATTTGGGGAAGGAATCGCCCGCCACCGGCGACGTCCACAGGCTCATATGGATGAAGTTGTTGAACATCAGCCCCAGCGCGTTGACCGAGCTGTCGATGATGAACAGCGTCGGGCCGATCGCCAGAATCAGCGCCACGAAGATGATGGCCAGAATGGTGTTGAAGTTGGTGACCCGCCTGACGCCTTTCTCGATGCCCAGGTACGCACTTAGGGTAAAGGCAACGGAAATCAGGGCAACAAGGATCAGGTTCAGGGTAAAGCTGCTTTCGATGCCCAGCACCCGGGCAATGCCCTGCGACAACAGCGGCACGCTCAGGCCCAGGGTAATGCTCAACCCGCCGATACAGGTGAAGATGAAGATGATATCAATGAGCTTGCCGACCAGCCCCGTCGAACGGATGCCGAGGATGCGGGCGACGAGAGAGCTCAGGCTCATCCCTTCATTTTTACGCACATAAACGTGGTAGGCGATGGGCAGCACCGCCATGCAGTAAAGGCTCCAGGCGCTGATGCCCCAGTGGAAGAAGTTATACGCCAGCGACCAGGAGTAGGCAGCGTCCGACTGCGGCTCGATGCCCAGGCCGGGGGTATTATAGTAGAACGCCCATTCAATGAACGCCCAGTAGACGGTGGCCGAGCCCAGCCCCGCCGTGAGCATCATCGCAATCCAGCTTTTGGTAGTGAAGTCGGGAGGGCCGTCGCCCAGGCGGATCTCGCCGTAACGGCTCAGCGCGATGATGGTCAGAAATATCACGCAGCCGAAGGTGAACAGCAGTACGGCGGAACCGAACATATTGGTCAGGGTGGTGAATATCGCGTTAGCAACCCTGGTGCCCGCCTCCGGCGCAATGGCCAGGCCGACGATCAGCGCCACAATGACGCTCAGGCTGACCAGTATCAACGTCGGGTCGAAGCTGTTGTTGACGTCTCTTGCGGTGTAGGTTTTTTTTGAACTCATGCAATCTCGTTGGGTGTAAACCCCATTAAGAAACCAATCTATCTAATTGTTGGTCTGTCGGTGCGTTCTGCGCTCAGTCACAGAACGTTCGTCACGGCTTGTCAGTCACGATAGTCGCTATGCTCGGCTTGCAGCATCGCGTGGATCTCTGACCAGTGATTGTCTTCCAGGCCGGGATAGTTTTCCCACTGATCGCGGGTGCGCCGCGCGGTTGCCTCATCGACGTACTTCAAGGGCAGGCCGGTCGACATGGCGAGCACCTGGCTTTCGCAGGTTTTTTCCAGAAAGTAGAGCCGGTCAAAGGCCTCCGAGACCGTATTACCCACAACGGTGACCCCGTGATTGCCCATCAGCAGTACCGGCTTGTCTTGCAGCAGGGCGCAGATGCGGTCGGTTTCGTCGTCGTCCATGGCCATGCCGCCAAACTCGTTATCGTAGGCAATGCGCTCGTAAAACTTGAGGGCATTCTGGCTGATCGGCTCGACCCGGCCATTTTCCACGCAGGTCAACGCGGTGGCGTAGGGCATGTGGGTGTGAAGCACGCAGCGCGCGTTGGGTACCGAGCGGTGAATGGCACCGTGCAGGCCCAGCGCCGTAGGGTCGACCACACCCTGGCCGCCAACCACTTCGTTGTTAGCGTCAACCACGAGCAGATCACTGGCGCGCACCCGCGAAAAATGCTGGCCGGCGGGCTGCACGAGAAACCTTGAACCCTGGTCGTCCAGCGCCAGGCTGAAATGGTTCGATACGGCTTCGTGAAGCCCCAGCCGCGCCGTCCAGCGGAAAGCGGCGGCAAGATCCTCACGATCGCGCTGTTCTGTTGACGTCATAAAAACCTCGGTTGTTAGCTATAGTCCTTTTCACTAAAAAAGGAAAAGGCTATATGGATATATCGCTTTATCTTATGCGTTGGTATTGTTTCATATTGCGCTATTCGGTTGTAGCGTCGGTTTGTTTGCGCCGATTCAGCCTGCAATCGCCCCGCCCGGGAGGCCATCATCATGGAACTCTTTCTCAACGCGACCTCACCCTACGCACGGCTGGTGCGCATTGTGGTATTGGAGAAAACAGTGTTGGAGAAAGCAGCACTGGAGAAAGGTCTGGCTGAGGCCGTCACGCTGCGCTGGTGCGACCCCTGGGCTGACGATGCCGCATTGCTTGCGGCCAACCCCGCAGGGCGTATTCCCGCACTGATGACCGATGACGGCACCACGCTGAGCGAATCCCTGCTCATTGCCGTCTACCTGGATGGCCTTGGCCGCCGCGAGCCCCTCATTCCGCCGGCTTATCTGGCGCGAACGCTACACTTCGCCGGGCTTGGCCAAGCGCTGATGGACGCCGCCTTCACCACGGTGATCAGCCGCAAACATCAGGGCAACGAGTCTGACGACAGCGTGCTGGGGCAGCGGCGCCAGCGGGCCATTCAACGAACGCTGGCGCGGTTGGCGCACGAGCTTGATGCCTCTCAGGCATCATCGAGCATCACCCTTGGAGACATTGTAGTCGCGGTAGCGCTCGATTACCTGACGTTCCGCCTGCCCGAGGTAAGCTGGGCAGAGCAGCACCCCCGGCTAGCGCAATGGCACCACCGCGTCAGCGCAAGGCAGAGCTTTGTGCAGACGGCGTTTCAGTAACGCTGAAGGTGACCCACGTCGTTTTTCGGTTCGCCCGCCACCGCTAGACACACGGCGCCGAGGCGGTTAGGATACGCAACCACCAAGCGCCTATAGCTCAGCTGGATAGAGTATCGGCCTCCGAAGCCGAGGGTCGCAGGTTCGAATCCTGCTGGGCGCACCAGATTTAAAAACGGTTTTAAAGACATTTTTTCAAAACAGTTTTCAAGGGCCTACGTTAATGCGTAGGCCCTTTTTTTGTGTCTTTGAAAGCTCTCGTGTCGTCACGAGGAGCCTGTACCCGCTGTTCGAGGAAAAGTTTGAAGACGTGGTGTGGTCGGTGGAGGCTACCTGGCAGGGCACCACCCAGCGGGTGTATCTGTACATCCTGCTGGAGTTTCAATCGACGGTGGATCAGCGCATGCCACTGCGAATGATGCACTACGTGGCCTGTTTCTACGATCACCTGCTCAAAACCCGCGTGACCACGCCCCATCAAGGCCTGCCGCCCGTGTTTCCCATCGTGCTTTATAATGGAACGCAACGCTGGTCGGCGGAACAAGATATTTACGGCATGGTGCAGCCGGAACCGCCGCCGTTTTTACGCGCCTACCAACCTCACCTGCGCTATTATCTGGTTGATGAAGGGCGCTACACGGATGATGACCTGGCCAGGCGGCATACCCCGCTGAGCGGCGTGTTCAGTATCGAAAACGCTACCGAAGGGTACAAAGCCCTGCAACAGGCAGTGGATCGGGTAGTGGCGATCATCGAGGCAGACCCTGACAAAGCGCACGTTGACGCAATCATTACCCGCTGGCTCAAACGGCACCTGCAGCGGCTTGGGGCCGGGATCGACCTGAGCCGGTTGAATAGTGTGATGGAGGACAAAGCAATGTTGGCTGAAAATCTTGAAAACTGGGTTCAGAAAGAACGTAGGGAAGGCCACCTGGAAGGCCGCATGGAAGGTCACATGGAAGGTGTGGAAGAAAGCAAACGCAATACGGCCCGCCATCTGCTGGAGTTGGGTGTGCTGAGCGATCAGCAGATTGCCGGGGCGACAGAGTTAACGATGGCTGACATCGCCAGATTACGCATGGCAGATAAGCACTGATCCCCGCTTTTCATTACCCGCTGGCTCAAACGGCACCTGCAGCGCTCTCGCCGCTGCGTTCTCTCGCTGCGTCACCACGATGCCCTTGCACCCAGCCGTCTTTGTAGGAGGCTGGCTATACCCACACCCCGGGCACAAGCGCCGGGCGAAGCAGGCCGCAGGCCTGCCCGGCCGCGCCACCGCAACTCACCACCTTCGTACCACTTCCCTCATTACAAACAATTACAAACTTTTTTACGCCAAACCCTAAAGGTTCTCCGCGCTGGGCCGTTAACTAATACAACGGCGCACAACGTGGCCGAAAAGCCGGCCTACAGGGCCTGTGTAATCGAAAGGAGAATCACCATGTCAGTGATCAACACAAACATCACCGCGATGATCGGCCAGCAAAACCTGAACCAGTCACAAAATGACTTGACCACCTCCATGGAGCGTTTGTCCTCCGGCCTGCGCATCAACAGCGCCCAGGATGATGCCGCCGGTCAGGCCATCGCCAACCGCATGAGCGCACAGATCACCGGTCTGTCTACTGCCCAGCGTAACGCCAACGACGGTATTTCCGTCGCGCAAACCGCTGAAGGCGCGCTCAACCAGGTCAACGATAACCTGCAGCGTGTGCGTGAGCTGACCGTTCAGTCACAGAACGACACCAACTCCGCCAAGGATAAGGCTTCCATCCAGGCAGAAATCGACCAGCGTCTGACCGAGATCGACCGTATCTCCGAGCAGACCGACTTCAACGGCGTCAAGGTACTGTCTGAAGACCAGAGCCTGTCCATTCAGGTAGGAGCCAACGACGGTGAATCCATCGACGTTAAACTGGAGGAAATCACCTCGAAAACGTTGAAACTGGATAGCTTCAACGTTAACGGCCCGCAGGGTGCAGTTGCAGACGCGGCTGCGGCGGATTTTGCAGACGCTTACGGTACGTCTACAGGTGTTGCCGATAGCTCTGTCACCGACTTTGCTGACGATCTTGCAACTGAGCTGGGTGTTAGTGCTGCTGCTGTTACTGCAGATACAGGCGATGCCAAAGTTGATGAAGCCGGCAACTGGTACGCTGAGGTAAGCGTTCAAGCTCAAAGCGATGCGGAAGTACAAGCACTGAACCGCCAAGGCTTTGACTTCGCAGGAACTGGTGCTGGTGATGCGCAGACCTTCCAGGTTGCGCTGGATCCGGCTGAAGCCGATATCACTACTGCTGCTACTACCGCTGCGTTCACCGTTGAGGGTAGCGAGCTGGGAGCCAAAGACCTGCTGAGTGGTGCTACCGCTAACCCGATGGAACAGATGGATAATGCGCTGAACCAGGTAGATGAACTGCGCTCTGACCTTGGTGCGGTACAAAACCGCTTCGAGTCGGCCATCACCAACCTGAGCACCAACGAGACCAACCTCTCTGCGGCACGCTCGCGCATCGAAGATGCTGACTATGCGACAGAAGTAGCCAATATGACCAAGAACCAGATCCTCCAGCAGGCGGGTACCTCGATTCTGGCCCAGGCCAACCAGTTGCCGCAGAACGTACTCTCGCTGCTGGGCTAAGCTGAGCTCCCAAACCGCCCCTCGGGGCGGTTTTGAGAAGAGACTGATGACGGGCCCCGAGAGGGGCCCGTTTTGTGGAAGGTGTGGCTGCCATATTTTTAGTCAAACCTTCACTTAGTGTATTGCTGACTGTTAGTGAAAAATGCATTGATATATTTTTGATGAATCAATTTGAATGGGGTGCGTTATGCACGAAAAATTTTTTTATATATCAAAAAATAAGATTAATGGGAAGGGTGTAATAATAACTGCCGGTAATGTTGGGGGGAAGGTGGACTTCGTTAAATGGATAACAGATAAGTGCCAAGCTGGAATCCGACCTGCAGATGTTACTGCTCAGTATGTAGTAGTCGGCACTAAAAATTACCGCGTATTCATGGAGCCACTGGGTAACGGATGTTCAGTAATCACAGTGCTTGGACTATAGAGTTTATATGAATTTTGTATGAGTGCGCTAACTGATAGTGCCCACACATCCCCCTTGCCGCCACCCAGGAGCCTCCATGACCGAACATGCCGCGCCCGCCGTTGATCTCAACGCCGAACTTGAGGCCGTTCGCCAGCTGATAAACGCAAGCGAAAAAGCCGACTGGGAAGCGGCACTTGAGCGGCTGGATACGCTGGAGGCCGAGCACCCTGGCAGTGCCGAGGCGCAGTGCCTGCGCGGGTATGCCCACGCCAACTTGGAGCAGCCACAGCGGGCGCTGAGTGCGTTGGTGGAAGTTTCTTATCTGCGGCCCAACGACTTCAAACTGTTCTACCAGCTAGCCAAACAGCACGTCCGGCTGGGCCACGACCGCGCCGCACTGGGTGCGCTGCGTCGCTGCAATCAGCTTGCCCCAAAAAACGTCGAGATCAAGCGCCTGTTGGCTGCGTTGTGCTTTGTCACGGGAACCAACGTAGAGGCAGGCGAGTGGCGGCGTAAAGCCGTCCAGGAAAAGCCGTTCTCCGAATTTGGTGCTGACATTGATAAGACTCGGCTGCGCGTGCTGGTGTTGCAGACAGCCTATTCAACGGACTGGAGCATCAGCCGCAAAGACTTCACCATTCAGCTGGGTGAAGGGCACAACAACTTACCCGGGCTGTTGGATGACATTTACATACGGCCCGTTGTTATTTACGTGGACGAACTGGCCGGTCACCCTGAGATACTGCGCAAGCTGCCGGCTGTGGATGTTATTTACAACGGCATTACCGACGCCGAGCGCTGCGAACACGCGCTGGGTCTGGCAGATGAGCTGTGCCGCAAGCTGGGCAAACCCGTGATTAACCCGCCAGAGGCGGTGTTGGGCGCTTCCCGCGAGGGTAACTATGCGCGCTTTAAAGATCACCCGGAGATTATTCTGCCGCGCAGCGTCAAGCTGGAAGGGGTAACGGGAAACTGCCGCGATGCCATCCGCGAGGCCCTGCACACCCAAGAGCTGACGCTGCCGCTGATTGTGCGGGTAGCGGGCTACCAGAACGGCAAGTTGATGCACAAGGTAGAAGACGTGGAGACCCACGACTTCGCCAACATCGACGCGCTGCTGGCTGAAGGGCCGGAAACGCTGTACTGCATTCACTACCACGACAGCGGGCTGGACCACCCTCGCGCGCCGGGGGCGACGCTGTACCCCAAATACCGCGCCTTCTGGATCAACGGCCGGCTTTACCCTACGCACGTACGTTTTGGCCACGGCGACTGGAACGTGCACATGCCCGAGCACAAGCCCACGGTGAAGCGCTTTCCCTGGCTGATTGACGAATGGGAGCGTGATTACTTTGCCGCCCCGGCCGAAATGCTGCCCGAGGGCCAGTGGCAGGCGCTGGAAGACGCGCTGGCCGGCGTAGGTGTGGATTATCTGGGGGTCGATTTTGCCGTGCTCACCGAGCCGGAAAACGCCGGCAAACTGGTGGTGTTTGAAACCAACCCGGCCATGCGCAACTTTCTCGATCAGCTTTCGCCGGGCACCCCCGAGTACGCCGCGTCTTATCGTGCCGTGCATGCCGCCAACAGCATGTTTGCCGAGCGCGCGGGAATGGAGCCGTGGGGCTTTGAGCTGCACCCCGGCCAGCCGGCAGAAGAGGAAGAGCCGCTTGGCCCGACGTTTGACTGGCGGTTTACTGACCGGCTGATCACGGTGGATAACGCCGCCCGCCTGCCGCGCGAGGCCAACTTTCATGAGCGCATGGCAACCAACGCTTTTGCCGTAGTGGCGTTTGACCCGGCCAGCCGCGTCGCCGCCGACACAGTCGCCAACGTGGAGGAGTTTCAGCATATTCCCCACGCGCTGCTGGGCGATGGCAAACCGGCTACGCTTTACGCCACCCTGGATGAAACCCTTACCGCCCCCCTTGAGCCGCTGCCCGCCGCACAGTTGCCGGAAAGCCTGCGCGACGGTGCCAGGGTGCTCACGCGCCTGCCCGTTAATACCCTGCGGCTGGACGATATTGAAGGGCTGGCAAGTCTGGACTGGCTGATTCTTGACGAACTGAGCGATGCCCTCGCGGTGCTGGAAAACGGCGGGCGCGCGCTTGCCGATACGCTGCTGCTGCAGGTGGGCATTGCCTTTGCACCCACCCACGCGGGTCAGCCCAACCTGGCCGAAATAAGCCACTGGGCCAGCCGCCACGGCTTTGCCTTCTACCGGTTGAATGAGCCGCAGTACCGTACCCACTTTCCTGCCGGCAAGTATACCCGACGCCCCCAGGCGACCCAGCTAACAAACGCAGAGGCGCTGTTCATCCCCACGCCGGAGCGCCTCGCCGCGCTTGACGATAACCAGCGCAAACGGCTGGCGTTTGTGCTGGATACGGTATTTGGCATTCACGATCTGCCCTATCGACTATTGGCCGAGTGCAATGCGGCGCTGGCCGAGGACTACCTGCAGGCCCGGGGCTACGCCCAGGTTGAAGCAGATGCCTGACGTCGGGCCGATGCGCGCCAAAATGCGCAAGCAATGACAAGAATATCTTGTCATGATAAAGGCGGTGCCCTTATCATTATGGGCAACATACCCGCCAAGCCTATGTAGATTCCGGTCTTCACGCTCAAATCGTGCGGGTTTTTTATTGGCTATGGCTTTGCGGGCCCATGATGCCTGGCCTTCAAGAGCTGCTTGCCTACTACGACAAAGCCTTGCTTGGTGAAAAGTAGGTCCATAGCGCGCAGAAGATACGCCATAGAAGGACAGAGCATGAGAGTTGAGTTTGGCCCCAGCGAGTTTATTGACGACATCTCGTGGCCAGGCGCGCAAATCCAGCATTTTGCGCTGGCTGGTACCGATTACGGTGCACTGTTTGTCCCTCGCACGGCCTGGGATGACAGCACAGCAATTCAGGTCTCACGCGAGCTGGGTATTGGCTTGCCGCCAGACGCGTATGAAATCAAGTTTGATACCTTGGAAAGCCTGTACGACACCCACCCTGCTCATGGCTTTCGTACCCGCGCTGAATTGGGACTGCCGCCTTACACCCTGAAAGAGCTGAACCTTTTGGGAGGTGGTTTGCTGGCATCCATTGATATGTTTGATAAGCATGTCACCTGCTCGGGCTATTATGGTTGTGCCGTTGATGACAATTTACGGCTGAGCTACTATTACATGAGGCTCTACCGAAGATATGGCGCTCATTTCAAAGCTAAAGGCTTGGAGCCATACACCTCCACAGGAGGAACATGTTATGCATTCCTACGTAGATAACGCTGTAACCGCCCCCCAGCAGCGCAAGGTAGCTAAAATGCGCGAGGCTCGCCGGCGCTATATACAGGCAAAAGAGCGGGGCGACGTAAAGGTCAGCCTGACGGCAGCAGAGGCGCAAAAGCGCGCCGAGCGCTCTGTTTTTCGCCTCCGTTGACGCGAGCCGACGTCGTTACATAAAAGCCCCGGCCATCAAGGCCGGGGCTTTTGCTTGTTTGACCTGTGTTCACCTGGCTACGACTGTACCCGCAGACAAAGCGTGATTTTTTCCAGCACGGTGCGTACCTGACGCAGCTCTTCTTCCAGGTGGTTTGTATTGTGCTGGCCGTCGGCAATAATGCGCGCGCCCATGCTGATGCGCAGCGCCGAGGTGCGCTTGCCGTCGATCTTGACCGGCTGGCCGATGTGGCAGCACTGCGCGGCCAGCGTGCGTTCGTCAGCGGTCAGGCCGGGCGTGTCGCTTGCGTTGCGGTTGAGCTGTTCGTAGAGCGCTTTTACCTGCGCTTGCTCAAGGCAGTGCCCCTCAGCATCACGAATCAAAAACGCAAAAATACTGCGCCGTGAGCTTAGCTCATCGCCGTGCATGCCGGTGCGCGCCCACCAGGGGCTGGCCGGTTGAAACAACGCCTCAACGTGGGGATGGGCGTCAATCAGCGCCATGACCTCGCGGCCAAAGTGTTCCAGCGCATTGATGCGCGTGGCTTTGGGTACCTGATAGTAACGCTTGATCTCGGCGAGTGCGGCGTACCAGCGCAGATACATGCCGATGGTCAGCGGCGCGGGGGCGCCGGGTAGCTGCGCCTGCCATGCGCCGGTATCGGCCTGGGGCAGGTAGTCGGTAAGGCCGCTGGGTAGCGGCCGCTCGCTTTGTTGTAACCGGCGTGCCAACGCCTCGGGGAAGACAGCAGCGCCGCTGAACGGCGGGCCGGTAAAGAACTTGGAGCCAGTCAGCAGCAGAATATCGCCCTTCGCCACGTGGTCACGCAGGTCGTCGGCGTCCAGACGTAGTTGGCAGGCGTCGATAATCACCTGTAAGCGCTCGCCGTAGCGGTGGCGAAGCTGCTCCAGCCGCGCCGGGCTGGGTGCCCAGCAGCCAAATTTGGACTGATCCATCGCGTGCAGCATCACGCGCTCGCCTTGCTCTATGGCTTCATGCACGCGGGCTTCAATGGCGTCGTCCAACTCCTCAAGGCTGCGCAAACGCCCGCTGGCGTCGCGGAACGCGATGCCGGCAAATTCAATCGGTGCCATGCCGGCCAGTCGCTCGCCTTTGGTCACACGGTGGCCCAGGCAGGTGGTGTCGTCAAAGTGGCAGCCGGTGACCGAAAACGGCGTGCCGCTGCCGGTTTCATCCGCGCCGCAAACGATGCTGATCCAACGCCCCGGCTGCGCGGTGGTGAGCGCGGCCACGGTGTGCAGCTGGGCATCGGTGCCGGAAGGCGAAAGGTGAACATCCGGCGCGAGATCGGCTAGCCCCAGAACCGCGGCCAACTCTTGCTCCAGCGTTCGGCAGTGGGTGGCCAACGGGGCGAGTGAATCAGCCTGTATGCAGTCGTGAAGCAGGCGCTGGCGATAGGCATCGGTGGCTTGATAAGCCGTGGTCGAGATCGACGTGGCGGTCGACGAGGCAAAGGTGAAGGCCGCCTCGCGCGGGGAGGGCGAGCAGCCGTAGCGATTCAGGCCGGTGTCCGGGTTGACGATCAGCCGGGCATCGCCGCCCTGCATCAAATGCCAGTGCGCGGGGTTAAGCAGCGCGGCAAAGCGGGAATTGATGCGCTTGCCTAGCGTTTCGATATCGTCGATCAGCTTTTCCATATGGGGCATCTCGGTGCGGTGGTTGACGATGGCAACGCGGATGGCCAGCTGGCCGTCAAGCGTAGTGGTAGAGGGCGCGGCCAGCCCCTGTATTTGCAGCTGGGTGACAATGGCGCGGTTGAGCGCGGCCAAATAGGCGCTTTGCTCGCCTTCAGTGCCGTGTAAGTCAGGCGGTACATGGCGCAGGCAGACGATGTTCATCGGCACCGGCGCCAGCCGCTCCAGGGTGGGAGATGCATCCACGTGCTCGGCGGTAACGCGCGCTAAACGGCAATGTTTACGCACCACGGCAGCCAGCCGTTCACTGCCCAGCCCCTGCAAGGTAAACCACACCTTGAGCGCGAGAAACCCGCGCGACAGCTCGGGGCCAAAATCGCAGAACCAAGGCGCACCGGCGGCCAGACCCTGGGCATCGGTGGTCAGGTATTCCTTGCGCTCGGAAAACGTGGCTTGATGCGCCGCGCCGTCTTTTACCAGCAAGCCGCCCACGGCGTAGGGCACCTGAAACCACTTGTGGAAATCAAACGCCAGCGAGTCCGCCTGGCCTACGCCGGCAAAGGCGTCGCGGTATTCGTCCAGTAGCGCAGCGGCACCGCCAAAGGCGGCATCCACATGCAGCCACAAGGTTTCGCGCTGGCATAGCGCCTGCACGGTAGCGATATCATCGATGGCGCCGGTGTTGACTGTGCCCACTGTAGCAATCACGCAGAAGGGCTGGACACCAGCGGCGCGGTCGGCCGCAATGGCCTGTTCCAGCGCGCGTGTATTCAGCGTGAAGTCATCGTTCACCGGTACAGCGCGCAGCGCCTCGCTGCCCAGCCCCAGCAGCTGAAAGGCCTTGAGAATCGAGTTATGGCTCTGCGCCGAGCAGTAGCCCACCAGCGGCGCGCTGCGCCCCTGAAGCCCTTGGGTTTTCATCTCCGGCCCGGCGGCGGCCTGACGCGCGACGGAAAGTGCGATCACCGTTGCCATCGAGGTGCCGCTGGTCAAAAGGCCGGTACTGCTGGCCGTATAGCCAAACAGCTCGCGGCTCCACTGCAGCACCTGATGCTCAACGTGATGGGCAATGTGGTCGCGCCCGCCCAGATTATTATTCAGCAGCGCGGCGCATAGCTCGCCCAAGGCACCGTAAAGGTTGCCGCCGCCGTGCACCCAGCCAAAAAAGCTCGGGTGCGTGTTGCCGTTGCTGTAAGGCAGCAGGTCGTCACGAAAGCGCACCAGCAGGCTTTCTAGCGACTTAGGCTCGCGCGGCAGCGGGGCACGAAAGTTCGCCTTCACGGATTCCGGCGCCGGCTGCCACACGGGCTGGTCGTCCAATGACTGTAAGTGGTCAAAACCAGCGCGCAACGCCTGGCGGAAAGCACTATCCAGCGCGTCCCAATCATCAGGATCAAGCGAAACAGCAGGCGTCATAGGATTGCCTCCTTGGCAGGCGGATAGGCGATAGCAGGCTGGAAAAAGGTCATCAAGGATCATTCACCCGGATAGTGGCAGGAAAGCGGGTAGCCAGCCTAACGGGTTTTGGGAGCCTGTTGTATGGTTGCCCCATGACACCCGTCAAACACCAGCAGATTATCAACGGGCTTCGGGCCGTCACCACCGATACCCAGCGCACCCTGACCCGCTTTGAAGCCACCGGCATGGACGAAGAAATGCCGGCGGACTATGAAAATTGGGTCTCGCCGGGGCGCATGCCTGGCGTTTTTGCGCTACCTTAGCGTTGTGCGCTATAATGTGGAGGTGGCGCAGATAATAAAGGGGCGCGAGTGCTCAACTCATTCAAATGCCGTGAAACCGAAAAAATCGCGCACAGCAACGTCTCACGAAAGTTTTCGCAAGATATGCAGCGCGTGGCGCTGCGCAAGCTACGTCAGCTTGAGGCAGCGGGTACGCTGGACGATCTGCGCATACCGCCGGGCAATCGGCTAGAGCCGCTGAAAGGCGGCCGCGAAGGACAGCACAGCATCCGCATCAATAATCAATGGCGACTGTGTTTTCGTTTCGAGAACGGGGATGCCTACGACGTTGAAATCGTCGATTATCACCGCTGATAGGAGGATGGCACCATGAACAGGCTACCGAACATTCACCCAGGCGAGGTACTACTCCATGACTTCATGGAGCCGATGGGGCTGAGCCAGTCCGCGCTGGCACGAAAAACCGGCGTCCACGTTACGCGGATCGGACAAATCAGCCTTGGACGAAGGAGCATCACGGGCGATACAGACCTACGTCTTTCCCGGTACTTCGGCACATCCGAGGGGTACTGGCTGCGTCTACAAAATGCCTATGACCTCGAAGAAGCCCGGCGAAATCTTGGTGTCGCCTGACAAAAGTAGTCGCCTTCCACGAAGCCCTGAAAGTCAGTCGCCCTTTTATGACGATTTCCCGTATCGTCCAGTTTTAGCTGCGCGATGGTGTCATCTACTTGCTGATGAAGCGTCGGATCCAACCCCGGTGCAGGGTCAATCGCTCCACTGACCAGTTCGAGCCGAAACCAGCCGTCTTGTACCTGAAAGGGATCCAACACCTTGTTGAACGACCCTTTACGGCTGTTCATCACCGAGCATGCCAAGCGGTAGTTATCCCACTCGTAGGTCAAGTCAGGTCGTGGTGATTTGGCGATGAAATGATCGACCGTTGCACCGCCGGTCACCCGCTCAATATGCACACAGAGATAGGCGCACGCGGTGGTCAAAGCTTGCAGGTTCAGGCTGCTGGGGCACATGGATCATTCCAGCCACCCTTTCTTTTCGGCCACAAACCGCCAACGCATCCAAAAAGGGTCGGTGTCGCTGAGCACGGTACGCAGCCGCTTATCGATTTCCTGCGCTTCTGTCTTACCTTTGACCTTTGACGAATTATTCCGGGGCACCATCGACGCCGCCAGCGCCTACCACAATGCCGCCGCTGTGATACTGGTTCACAACCACCCCAGCGGCCAACCCGTGCCCAGCGATGCCGATAGGCGCATGGTATGGCCCCAGCACGGCTTGGCTGGTGGCGTGTGCTATAATGCCGTCAATCAAGACAGGGGCCCACATGCCAATAGAACTTGGAGTTTATCCCACAATTCAGCCTGATACGGCCTTGGGCCAAGCTCTTGTGGCGTTTTTTGATGTACTGGAGCCTATATTCGCTGATGGTGAAAATGGTGTCTTTCAGGTCATCGTGTTTGGCGGTTGCGCTGTCCATGTTCATACGCAGGCTCGGGGGAGTGCTGATGTTGATGCAGAAGTGGCATCACACGGGTATGCCGATAAAAAAGAGGTGATTGGCTTGCTTGATGACGATGCCTACCTGTTTGCGGATGAAGCAGGAGTATCACAGATACTTGAGCTAGACCCCGGCTTCAATACGACGCTTGGACCACTGCATGAAGACTATGAGGATCGCGTGATTCGGCTGGTGACGCAGAGCGGTGTGGATAATGTCGAAGTCTACATAGCGGGCGCGATGGATGTAGCGATTTCAAAGCTTGGTCGATTCGGGGAGCGTGACCAGAGTGATATTCAAGCGCTATTGCGGTTGCCTAACGTTGAGGTCGAGGAGTTTGAGCGTTTGGCGCGGGAAGCGATTGATTACTACGTTGGCAGCCACTTGCCCATTAAGGGTAATTTGAACGTGGTGCTGGACGACTACCACAACGGAGGTTAGATATGGTGGCTGTTTCTTCCAATAGTTGGCTGTACCGTGCAGGAAAGCAGCCTCTTGATCGGTCAGTGAGTGATGTAAAACAGTTGGCGGAAGCCGTATGGTACCGTGGCTATTGCCCCACATTGGAAGAATTGGAAGGCCTGCGGCGCACGGCAGATCGCCAGCAGTTTCAACGCATGCTTTGCGTGTTGGAACTGCTGAGTCAGTATCCCGTGTGCCAGAGCAAGACGGCACGCCACCTGCAAATGCTGACCGAACAGTTTCACGCACAGCTGTTTGGGGCTGTCACCAGGCCAACACACGGGCGCTACTCACCAAGTCGTCGTTGGGGGCTGGATGAGACATCAGGCCCGTTGCGTAAGGCGTTACTACCGTTACAGACACGCACCTACGCAGATGCCACCGGGCGTACTCATGGGCTGAGCGCATAGTTTAGTGTCACGCAACCTGAATTATTTAACAGGCGGGTTATAAATCATGCGGGATTCGACAGCTATATGCGGCCTCCCAGCTCAACGATAACGGCGCCTTCTCCTTACTCAGCCTATCAGCAGGCGCTGGCCTCCGGCTTTAAAGACGACCCGGCTCAACATGCGGCAGCCCTGTGCTTGCAGCGCTGCTATGAACAGCTGCAGGCGGGCCAGTCGGATATTCAGGGGGTATATCTCTGGGGGCCTGTGGGGCGGGGTAAAACCTGGCTGATGGATCGCTTCCACCAGGCGTTAACCGTGCCGGCTCGCAGGCAGCATTTTCACCACTTTATGCGCTGGGTACACCGGCGCCTGTTTCAGCTAACCGGGCAGGAAGGCCCGCTGGGTTTGCTTGCGCAGGAGTTGGCGTCTGAGGCGCGTGTGCTGTGTCTGGACGAACTTTTTGTCAGCGATATCGGCGATGCGGTGCTGTTAGGTGGCTTGTTTCAGCAGTTGCTGGCTCAGGGTCTGGTGCTGGTGAGTACGTCTAATCAGCCGCCTGATGAATTGTACAAAGACGGCTTCAATCGTGACCGTCTGCTGCCGGCTATTGCGGCCATCAAACAGCACATGCAGGTGGTGAGCGTTGATGGTGGCGAGGATCACCGGCTGCACCCCGGGGAGCGCCAGCAACGTTATTGGGTTAATCAGCCGCAAGCGCTGGAAAACGCCTTTGCCGAACGACTCAGCGAGGGCGAGCAACCTCACAGTGACCCCTTGCTGCTGGGGCACCGTCAGATCCCGATCGTGCAGCGCAGCCAGCATGCGCTGTGGTGCCATTACGACGACCTATGCGAGCAAAAATTGGCAGCACAGGATTTTATTGAGCTGTGTGATCGCTTTTCCGATGTTTTCTTGAGTGAGGTGCCCCGGCTGACCGGTAGTAGCCAGCAAGCGGCTATCGCCCGTGGTACCGAGGATGGTGTGATGCAGGTGGAGGCTGGGGATCGTCAGTTGCCGGCACTATCGCATCAGGACGATGGTGTGCGCCGATTCATTGCGCTGGTTGATGAGTGTTACGACCGCGGCGTGCCGCTTTACCTGGATGCAGCCGTGCCGTTAAACGAGCTCTACCGCAACGGCGCGCTAGCCTTTCCCTTCCGCCGCACGTTGAGCCGTTTGCAGGAAATGCAGCTACAGCGTTTTGGCCAGCCAGTGTCAAAGTAGCGGGTTGCCTGAATGCCTAATCTGACGGCATAGATGCGCAAATGCCGGCGGACTACGAAAAACTGCTTGCCGTGCTGGGTGAGGCGATAACCCGGCAGCGTGGGCATACCCAAGCGATGTTGGGGCAGGAGTAATCGGTAAGGGAGCGGCCTGGCCTCTGCGTCATCGCGAGCTTGCCGACGCGATCTCGGGGTTCTCGCCACCGGCACCGCAAGGAGACCGCCACGGCGTTAAAACGCCTCGCCGCGCTTGACGATAACCAGCGCAAACGGCTGGCGTTTGCGCTGGATACGGTATTTGGCATTCACGATCTGCCCTATCGACTATTGGCCGAGTGCAATGCGGCGCTGGCCGAGGACTACCTGCAGGCCCGGGGCTACGCCCAGGTTGAAGCAGATGCCTGACGTCGGGCCGATGCGCGCCAAAATGCGCAAGCAATGACAAGAATATCTTGTCATGATAAAGGCGGTGCCCTTATCATTATGGGCAACATACCCGCCAAGCCTATGTAGATTCCGGTCTTCACGCTCAAATCGTGCGGGTTTTTTATTGGCTATTGCTTTGCGGGCCCATGATGCCTGGCCTTCAAGAGCTGCTTGCCTACTACGACAAAGCCTTGCTTGGTGAAAAGTAGGTCCATAGCGCGCAGAAGATACGCCATAGAAGGACAGAGCATGAGAGTTGAGTTTGGCCCCAGGGAGTTTATTGACGACATCTCGTTGCCAGGCGCGCAAATCCAGCATTTTGCGCTGGCTGGTACCGATTACCAAATCGCCCGTAAAGCATCGCCCAATGCGGGCGGTGATATAAGGGCGCACCGCATTGCGGTGCTTGTCTTGATATGACCATCCATACCTGATAAATATACAGCATGAAAAAGCGCGCCTACAAAGAACGATTTTATCCCACGCCCGAGCAGGCGTTGCTGCTTGCACAGTCGTTCGGGTGCGCGCGGTTTGTCTGGAATAATACCCTGAATTATCGCACCGAGGCTTATCAGCAGCGGGACGAATCCGTATCGCATTCGGTAGCGGAAAAACGGCTGGTGGCGCTCAAGGCGGACTATCCGTGGTTGAAGGACGTTTCCAGCGTGATCCTGCAACAAACGCTGCGCGATCAAAAAGCCGCGTTCGATAATTTCTTCAACCCCAAGCTCAAGGCACGCTATCCGCGCTTTAAGTGCAAGGATGGCCGCCAGTCGATCCGGTTGACGAAAGCAGCCTTTCGTTATCGGGACGGCGAGATCACCATTGCCAAGACAAAGGTGCCGCTGCCGATTCGCTGGAGCCGCCCGTTAGCCAGCGCGCCTTCCAGCATCACCCTTTCACGAGATCGCGCCGGTCGCTATTTCATCAGTTGCCTGTGCGAGTTCACGCCCAAGACACTACCGATCACACCCAACACCGTGGGTATTGATCTGGGGCTGACCGATCTGTTCATCACCCACGACGGCCAGAAGTCCGGCAATCCTCGTCACCTAAAACGCTATGAAGCGAAGCTGGCGTACCTACAACGCCGCCTGGCCAAGAAGACAAAGGGCTCGAATAACCGCCACAAGCTGCGCCAAAAAGTGGCGCGGCTCCATGCCCGTATTGCCGACTGCCGCCGCGATGCCATCCATAAAGCGACTCGAACGCTCATTAACGAAAACCAAGTTATTTGCGTTGAGACGCTGAACATCACCGGCATGATAAAAAATAGGGCGCTGGCCAAGGCCATCAGCGATGCGGGCTGGGGCGAGTTTGTGCGCCAGCTCACCTACAAAGCCGAATGGGCAGGCCGGCAACTGGTGCAAGTGAGCCAGTGGCTGCCGAGCAGCAAGATGTGCCACGGCTGCGGGCACAAGGTTAAAAAGCTACCGCTATCGCAGCGCCACTGGCACTGCGAGGGCTGTGGCCAGGCCATCGACCGCGACATTAACGCAGCCAACAATATCCGAACCGCCGGGCTGGCGGGGTTAGCCTGTGGAGCGACTGGATCGGGGGCAGCGGCGTAGCCACTGTCTAGTGAAGGCGTGTTGAAGCAGGAAGGTTCTCGGGGCAACCCAAGAACCCTCGCCCAAAGCGCTTAGCGCGGCGGGCGGGGAGTGTCAGTGACGAGCCTTGTGTCCGTTGACGGCGACAGCGCTCAGCCAATTTGACTCCTGAACCCTGAGCTATGTCAGCAGCCCTTGGCGCATGGCTTCCCGGTACACAAAGGGCGAGCGTTTGCGTAGGAATTCCGCTGTGTAGTCGCCTTCCACGAAGCCCTGAAAGTCAGTCGCCCTTTTATGACGATTTCCCGTATCGTCCAGTTTTAGCTGCGCGATGGTGTCATCTACTTGCTGATGAAGCGTCGGATCCAGCACCAGGCTGGCAGCTTCCTGCTTGAATTCCGTGGAAAAGGAACGTCGTTTTCTGGTCATCAGACACCTCGTTCGGGGTGGCGATCTTACCACCCATGTGAGTGCCCGGTTTCATTGAACCACTACACTTGTGCCCGGGGTATGGGTAAGCCGGCCTCTTACGCCACTACAAGCACCGCACCCATTGATTGTAGGAGCACCCAAAAACCGGGTGTAAAGGCAGCTCTGCTGCGCGACGGCATTGTAGTGGCATAGTCCGTGAACCCTGCCTGCTTCGTCCTGAGCGTTGCCAACGAAAGCTCGCTGCTTGACACCCCAATGCATCTGCATTACCTTTAATGCATTGTTTTTGCATTGCCATCAAAGGGGGCGATGATGAACACGGCCACTGAATCCCAAGCCACTATGCAAGCAGCCACCATAGAAGATAGCTCTGCCCTGACGGACCGGAACCAGACGACCGTTCCGGCGTCCATCCGCAAGGCGCTGCACCTGGGCCGCCGCGACCGTATTCGTTATGAGGTGCGCAGCAACGGCGAGGTGGTGATGTCACGCGCTGAGCGTTCGCCGGACCCGGCCATGGCCAGCTTTCTGGCCTTCCTTGAGCAGGATATGCAGGCTCACCCGCAGAATATTCGCCCGGTCACGGCGTCAAGCCTTGCTGAAGCCCAGCGGCTAACGGCGGGCATGGAGCCAGACCTGGACGAAGCCCTGCCCGAAGACGATGACGAATGACCCCGCTTGCCATCAACGGATGGACAATCTATGCCCACCCGCTGTTTCTTGAGCAGGTCGAGGCGCTGACCGAACGGGTCACACAGCTGGCAGCTAAAGACCCGGGCGGGTATCGCAGCCGGCCCGCCACCAAGCGCTTGGCGGCGATCGTCAAGCTGGTGCTGGAGGATATCCCGCAAAACCCGCAGGGGGCTCAGTATCGTCAGGGCAATACGCTGGGCCCGGCGCATAGCCACTGGTGCCGGGCCAAGTTTTACCAGCAGTACCGGCTGTTTTTTCGTTACGACCTTGCCCACAAAGTTCTGATCTATGCGTGGGTCAACGACGCCTCCACCCGTCGCGCCTATGGCAGCAAACACGATGCCTACACCACGTTTTACAAAATGCTGGAAAAAGGCCATCCGCCGGATAGCTGGGATACCCTGCAGCGTACCGCGATACAGGGCGGTGAACGTATACAAGCGCTGCTGGGCTTGAATGCAAAGGGCTATGCCGTTACCAATGAAGAGCCGCCATCATGAGCCCGGACGACCACCAGCAGGTCATCGACGAGCTTCAGGCCATCCTGGACGACACCGTGACCCGCCAGCGCGAGCATACGCAGCAGATGCTTGGGCAGTGATGTTGTGGGAGCTGAATTTATTCAGCGAATGTGGTGTTGTGGCGGAAGTCACGGTGGCACGACTTGGCAGGCCAAGGCCTGCTTCGCCCGGCAAAAGCCGGCCTCTTACAACACCTGCCCAGTGCCGCACTCATTGATTGTAGGAGCACCCAAAAACCGGGTGTAAAGGCAGCTCTGCTGCGCGACTGTAGTGGTCAAGTGTTTTTGGCCACGGCCTTTTGAGCATTCCAGTATGTCGTTTCTGCCGCATTCGGTGGCAGCCCATCGTTATGTGTGTGCGGCCTGAGGCAGCTGTAGTAGCTGATTATATATTCAGTGATGGATTGCTTCGCCGCCGCCATATCGAGATAGCCCGTTGCTGGTACCCACTCTGTTTTCAGGCTTCTGAAAAAGCGTTCCGTTGGCGCATTATCCCAGCAATTCCCTCGGCGACTCAGGCTCTGTGTCATCTGATAGCGCCAGAGGCATTGCCGGAAACCCAGGCTGGTGTATTGGCAACCTTGGTCCGAATGAAAAAGAACGCTCTTGGGTTCATGGCGAGATTCATACGCCATCATCAACGCCTTGTTAACGAGCTCTGTGTCCGGTGACGGCGACATCGCCCAGCCCACCGGCTTGCGTGAAAAAAGGTCAATAACCACCGCCAAATACGCCCAGCGTGATCCAGTCCAAATATAGGTGATGTCACCAGTCCAAGCCTTGTTGGGCGTCTTTACATCGAACTGCCGGTCGAGCCGATTCGGAATAGCCAGGTGCGGCTGCATCGCCTTTTTGTAGGCATGGCGCGGCGGCTGTGTGCTCGCCAACCCAAGCCGTTTCATCCGTTTTCCGGCACGGTAGCGGCTCAGCGGCACTCCTGCTTGGGTCACCATCTTGGCAATGCTCCGCGCCCCTGCAGAGCCCTTGCTGGCTGCATGGGTATCGACGATTCGCTGCAGCAGGGCTCGCTCTTCCTGGCTTGGTACCGTATTTCTGTTACGCCATGCGCGGTAACTGCTGCGGTGCACCCCAAATACGCTACACAAGCGCTGCACCGCATAGCTCTCTTCAAGTCGCTCGATTAACGAGAATTGCTCAGGGAGTCGGACATCAAGAGAGCGGTAGCCTTTTTTAGGATGGTCTTTTCTTCCTCAGATCGCCGTAGCCGCCGCTTTAAATCCTGAATTTCACGCTGCTCAGGTGTCAGCGCTTCACCTTTTTGCGGCGCATTGCCTGCCCGCTCTGCGCGTAGCTTGCGAACCCAGGATTCCATGGTGGTTTTGCCTATCCCCATGGCCTCGCAAGCTGCCTTCAGCGTATAGCCTTGATCAACGACAAGTTGCGCCGCTTCCAGACGAAATGCCGGGCTGAAATTTCTTCTCTTGGTCATCATGTCCACCTGATTTTCTCTCGGAGTGATCATACACTCAAAACCAGCTGGCCAAATTGACTATGCCACTACAATCCATATCGCTGAAGCAGACTTATACGAGGGCGGTACCATGCCCGGTGAGAGTACCTTTGTAGCTGGTGTAAATATTCTGTGGCTGGTGTATCTCGCGGTTTGCCAGCACAGGCATATAAGGTCGCCACGTTGCGCTCGCGCTGACAGAATCAGAAAAATCGAGTCCATTTCTCCAAATCTTCACTGCTTCAGGAGCGCCATGACCCCCGATAACCACCAGCAGGTGATTGATGAGCTTCAGGCCGTCATCAACGATACCCAGCAAACCCTCGCCCGCGTTGAAGCCGCCGGCATGGATGAGCAAATGCCGGCGGACTACGAAAAGTTGCTGGCCGTGCTGGACGACGCGATAACCCAGCAGCGCGAGCATACTCGGGCGATGCTGGATGAACCTTCGCCGCCGAGCGAGTGAAGGCGCTTGGGCGAATTATGGCAGCAGAATGGTTGAGCCGGTGGTGCGGCGTTCGGCCAGCGCGTGCTGCGCCTCGCCTGCCTCAGCCAGGGGGTAGCGCTGGGCGATGTCGACCTTCACCTGGCCGCTTTCGAGCATGGCGAACAATTCGCTGGCCATGCCTTCAAGGCGCTCGCGGGTATCGGCGTAGCCGTTGAGGCTGGGGCGCGTGACAAACTGCGAGCCCTTCCGGTTGAGAATGCCCAGGTTAACGCCGTCTACCGCGCCCGAGGCGTTGCCAAAGCTGACCATCAGGCTGCGCGGTTTGAGGCAGTCAAGCGATGTCTCCCAGGTGTCTTTGCCCACCGAGTCGTAGACCACATCGCACATGGCCCCGTCGGTCAGCTCGCGCACTCGCTCAACCACGTTCTCACGGCTGTAGTCGATTACTTCCCAGGCGCCGTTGCGGCGCGCCAGTGCGGCTTTTTCCGGCGAGCTGGTGGTGCCGATCAGGCGCACGCCCAGCGCACGCGCCCACTGGCAGGCAATGGAGCCAACTCCGCCGGCCGCGGCGTGCCACAGGATGGTTTCGCCGCCCTTGAGCGGATACGTCTGGCGCAGCAGGTACTGGGTGGTTAGCCCCTTGAGCATGCAGGCTGCCGCTGTCTCGAAGCTCACCGCGTCGGGCAGTGACACAAGTTTGTCGGCCGGCAGCGTATGGTACTGCGCGTAAGCGCCGAGTGGCCCCTGCGCATAGGCCACCCGGTCGCCTTCACGCAGGTGCGTCACGCCTGCGCCCACGGCATCGACCACGCCGGCGCCCTCGCTACCCAGCCCGGAGGGCAGAGACGGTGTGGGATACAGGCCGGTACGCACGTAAATGTCGATGAAATTCAGGCCAATGGCCGCGTTTTTCACCCGCGCTTCACCGGGGCCGGGGGCAACGGGGGGCGCATCAACGAACTCGAGCACCTCGGGGCCGCCGGTGTGCGAAAACTGAATACGTTTGGACATGATAAAAACACCTGACTGTATGATGGGATTGTATGGCGGAGAACGGACGTGCGGAAGAATTGCTGTTATAGCTGCCGACGCCAGCGGTTTTCAATGGTGTCGAGTTCTGCCGGGCCGTATAGCGCTTGGGCGTGACCGTGATAATGCGCCCACAGCTGGTCGCCGTAGTCGAAGTGCCACCATTCGCTGGGCAGGTTGGTGAAGCCTTGGGCCAGCATGGCGTGGTACAGCAGGCGGCGATTATCGCGGGCCGAGTTGGGCAGTTGAGCCGTCGCCTGCGTTTCCAGCGCGGCGGCATGAGAGGCCGGGACGGCTTCGTCGAACAGCGTGCCCATGTTTAGTGGTAAGCCGTCGGCATCACACAGGGTGACATCAACCGCGCCGCCGGTCAGGTGCGGGCTGGGGGCGTCGGGAGAACGGCTGGGTAGCGAGACGAACTCGCGGGTGCGCTCAAGCAGTGCCTGTTCATCGATGCCGGGGCTGGCGTCGCGGATGCTGTCAGAGAGCGTCTCGAACAGGTATTGCTGCACGCGCCAGGGGCGCCAGCCGTCGAGCACCAGCAGGGTCAGGCCCTGGGGCAGCGAGCGGGCCACGGCCAGCAGGCGGCGATAAACGCCTTCGCGCAGGTAGCATTCGTTGACCGCGTCGGGAACGCCCAGGCGTGCGTAGGCAGGAAACACACGTATCGGCGGCGGCGCCAGGCTCATCGGCACCAGCCGCTCGGCGGAGCCGGTAATCGGCAGGCGCGAGAGCGCGGGCCAGTCGGGTTCGGCTAGTGAAGGAATAGGCGTTGATACCCACTGTGCGGGGTCGGTCATGAAATCATCCAAGGGTGGTGGGAAGCCACAGAGCCAGTGAGGGGAACAGGATCAGCGCCATCAGCACGACCAGCGCGGTGATGACGAAGGGCCAGATGGTACGAAATAGCGCGGTGATTTCCAGCCGGCTGACCGCCGCGGCCACATAAACACAGGCGCCCATGGGCGGAGTGATCAGCGCGATGGTGATGTTCAGGGTGATGATAATGCCCAGATGCACCATGTCGATACCGGCCAGCATGGCGATGGGGGCGAAGATCGGCGTGAGCAGCATCAGCGCGGAGACTTCTTCCATGAACATGCCGGTGACGAAGGTAATCAGGCTTAGCAGCAGCAGGATGATTACCGGACTGTCGATGTAGGGGGTGAGCAGCTCGACGAACTGGCTGGGCACTTGGGCGTAAGACAGCAGCCAGCTGACGATGCTTGAGGCGGCCATGATGACAAAGATGGCGGCGGTCAGCCGGGTGGTGTCGACGGCCGCTTTCCATAGCCCCGACAGGGTCAGGTTACCGGCGACCACGCCGTAGAGCGCCACGTAGAGCGCGGTGAGGGCGCCAGACTCCGTCGGCGTGACCACCCCCATGACGATGCCCGCCACGATGATGAAAGGGGCGATCAGCGCGGGCAGTGCGCCGAGGGCAGTCACGGCCAGCTCGCGCTTGCTGGGCCAGCCGCCGCGCTTGGGCAGCCGGATGCGCCAGGCATGTACGGCGTTCATGGTCATGAACGCAGCGCCCAGCAACAGGCCGGGAATAACGCCCGCGAGAAACAGATCGCCCACCGAGGTGTTGGTCAGCGAGGCGTAGAGAATCATGAAAATGCTGGGCGGGATGATTGGGCCGATCAACGAGCTGCCGGCGGTCAGCCCGGCGGCAAAGGCGGTGGAGTAGCCTTCCTTGCGCATCGCCGGCACCAGCAATGAGCCCAGCGCCGAGGTGTCGGCCACCGCTGAGCCATTGACGCCGGCGAAGAACACGCTGGAAACCACGTTAACGTGGCCCATGCCGCCACGCAGATGGCCGACTAACAGCCGCGCCAGTGCCATCAGCCGGTCGGTCAGCTTGCTGGCATTCATCAGGTTACCGGCGAGGATGAACAGCGGAATGGCCATCAGCGCGAAGGCGTTGATCCCGCCGAAGAACTGCTGTGGCATCATCCGCGGGATCATGCTCGGGTCGACGAAGAAAAAGCCGACCACAGCGGTGGTCAGCAAGGCAATGAACAGCGGTAGCCCAAGCAGCACGTGGATCAAAAAAACTGCCAGCATGGCCAGCGTCATGGTGCTGTCTCCGGCTTTGGTTCTTCTGTCTCATCATGAAGCGTTGGCAGCGGCCTGGGGCCGTGGCAGAGAGCCAGCAGCGCCAGCAGGGTGAAGCCAATAGGCATCGCCATGACCGGCACCGTGCGGCTGATGCCGAGCCCCTGGCTGGTGAACATGGACACCGACTGGGCATAGCGGTAGCTGACCCAGGCGCCCCCAAGGGCCAGTGCCAGCGTCAGCAGCCATTGATACCACGACAGCAGCCGGCCCAGCGCTCGGGGCAGCAACCGCTCGATCAGCGCCACGCGCATGTGACCGCCCTCTATCCACACGGTGCCCATCGCCAGCATCACCGCGCCGATGATCAGGTAGCGGGCCAGTTCATCGGTCCATATCGGTGCGCCGCCGGCCACATAGCGGGTGAACACACCGTACAGAATGGCGAGTAGGTCGATGGCCAGCATGGCGCTGGCCAGCCACAGGGCGAGCCGCTGGACCAAGGTGGCCGGCCAGCGCAGAAATTGCGTCATTCGCTGTCGCTGTCGCTATCGTTCTTTTCTTCACCCTTTTTCTCAAACCCTGCATCTTCCAGCGCCATGTCGATGTAGTTCTGGTCGATATCCTGCTCGCTCAGCCAGTCCAGATACGCCGGCTGGCCCAGCTCGCGGAAGGCGGTGAGCTGCTCCTCGTCGGGGCGGATCACTTCCATGCCCTGTTCTTCGAGATAGGCGATGCGTTCATCGACCTTACCTTCGTTGTACTTCCGGGCCTTGTCGTTGGCCTCCTGCACTGCCTCAAGGAAGGCTTCGCGCAGGTCGTCGTCCCAGCCGTCGATCATCGCCGCATTGCCGACCAGGAACTGATCGGAATACTGGATATTGGCCAGCGTCAGGTATTTCTGCACCTCATCCAGGCTGCCGAGGATGATGTACATCGGCGGATTCATCTGGCCGTCGGCAACGCCGGTCTTCAGTCCCATGTAAGTCTCGGTCCAGGGGATGGGCGTGCCGGAGGCGCCGAAGGCCTCGTACAGCGCGACCTGACTGGGGTCCATGGCGCGAAAGCGCAGGCCCTCGAAGTCGTCGGGGGAGGCGATGGGGCGCTTGTTGTTGGTGAAGGCCAGAAAGCCGCCTTCCTCGACCACGGCCAGCAGTTTTAATCCGGCGCGCTCGTTCAGGTCGCTCTGCACCTGTTGCCAGTAATCGCCGTTGTCGAAGAAGCTACGCGCATCGTCGAAGTCGTCAAACAGAAACGGAATGGCGCTGACATAGATCTCGGGCACCACCGGCGACATGCCGGCGAAAGAAGCGACGTTGAGCGAGGGGCTGCTCATCACCTGCTCCATGCGCTCCTGCTCCTCGCCCAGCATGCTGTTAGGGTAAAGCTTGAGCTTGATCTCGCCGCCGGTCTTCTCTTCCACCAGCGTTTCGAGATTCGTGGCGAACGCGTGCACCGCGTTTTTGTCCGGGTCCGGCGCGCCGTTATAGCTCAGGTTGACGGTAGTGGCGGCCTGCGCCGCACTCAGCAGTAGCGGGCTCAGCAGCATCGCCGCGACCAGAGGCTTGAGGTGAGAAACCATCATGGAGTGACTCCCGGGGCAGTTATTGTTATGGGTTGAGGTAGGCCTTTTGAGATTAGGTCGGGTTCCTGGCATACGCAACTGAAACGCTCCGATACGCCAGCCGCGCCGCTATACGTTGGTGACACCCGGCACGTACGTCTTGCGTTCCAACCAGCCAAGGAAGCTGGCAACGCTCGACGTCAGCACGAGATAGACCAGGCCCGCCCAAAGAAATATCTGAAAGAAATCCAGCGTACGCGAGCCGATATCCGACGCGAGCGCCGTGATCTCCACGACGCCGATGGTGTAGGCGATGGAGGTAAACTTGAGCTCGACGATGGCCTCGTTGGACCACTGGGGCAGAACACGCCGCAGCGCCTGGGGCAGCATGATGCAGCGGATGGCTTGCCACTGCGTCATGCCACAGGCCCGCGCGGCGGTCAGTTGGCCTTTGGGCACGGAAAGGATTGAGCCGCGAAAATATTCGGCTTGATACGCCGCGCTGTTGAGCGTGATGGCAATAACCGCCGCGGTAAAGGCATCGAACACAATGCCGAAACGGGGCAGCCCGAGGTAGATGAAGAACATCTGCACCAGCATTGGCGTCCCGCGGAAAAGCTCGATGTAGACCGTGCTTAACCAGTAAAACACGCGGTTGCCATAAACTCTGGCCCACGCCAGCGCCAAGCCAAGGAAAAAACCCAGCGTGATGGCGATGATCCAGAGCGAAAGCGTGATGGGGACGCCCTTGAGTAATTCGGGCAACCACTTGATACCAAAGGTGATAAATTCCGGCATAGCACTCACCCATGATCGGCGATGACGTTGAGAAAAGCGCGGGTCCGCTCATTGTTAGCGCTGGTGAACATGGCATCGGGGCTGCCCTGCTCCACGATATGGCCATTTTCCATGAAGATGATTTCGTCCGCCGCCTGACGCGCAAAGCTCATCTCATGGGTGACCACCACCATCGTCATTCCATCGGCGGCCAGCTGCTGCATGACCCGTACCACCTCACCGGTCAGCTCGGGGTCCAGCGCCGAGGTCGGCTCATCAAACAGCAGTACGACTGGGTCCATGGCCAATGCGCGGGCGATGGAGACGCGTTGCTGCTGGCCGCCCGATAGCTCAGCCGGGTAGGCGCCCGCTTTTTCTTCCAGCCCCACTCTGGCAAGTTCCTGTTCTGTGCGATGTGTCGCGGCTTTTTTGTCAGCCCCTTTTACCTTCATCTGGCAGATTCGCACGTTGTCGAGCACGTTCAGGTGCGAGAACAGGTTGAAGTCCTGGAAAACAAAGCCCATGCGCGCTCGCATGGCGTTGATGTTGGCGTCTCGTATTTCTTCACCGTCCAGATAAATCTCGCCCGAGTCCGGCGTGGTCAGATGATTAATGCAGCGTAGCAGCGTGCTCTTGCCAGAGCCTGAGGGGCCTATCACCACCTTGGTTTCGCCTTTGTTGAGCCCCAGGGTAATGCCCTTGAGGACTTCCAGGCTGTCGTAACGCTTGGTCACGTTGCGCACATCCAGAATCAGACTCTCCGACATTCACCGTTCCTCCTTGTTATTGTTCAACGCTATTTTCCAGCGTTATTTTTCAAAGCCCGGCACGGCGAGCTTTCTCTCGAACGCATATAGCGCGCTATTGCCGGCGCGGTTAACGATGAAATAAAGCAGGGCAACAACGGCAAACACGGTCAGGACGTTACCCTGCGTGCTGGTGATGATGTAGTGGGCCTGCCGGGTCAGCTCGACGACGCCGATCACATAGGCTAGCGACGTCTCCTTGATCTCCGAGGAGAACTCATTTGTCCAGGGGCCGATGGCATGCCGTGCGGCCTGAGGAAACAGGATATGACGAATCGCCTTGAGCTTGGACATTCCCATGGCGCGCGCCGCCATCATTTGCCCTGCAGGAACGGACTGAAAGGCGCTGCGAAATATCTGCGACTGATAAGCGCTAGAGCGAAAGCCAAGCGCCAGTACGGCCGCGCCAAAGGAGGTGATGTCCAGAAGGCCCGACATTCCATAATAGAAGATGAACAGCATGATGATGATCGGGATGCCGCGAAAAACCCGCTCGTAGGCAATCAGCGGCCACTGGATGAACCGGCTGCGGGGGCCATAGAGCTGAATCAGGCAAATAGCCAGGCCCAGAATAAAACCCATCACCAGCAGCAGGGCGAGCAACACGAGGGCTACGCCCAGCCCTTTCAGTAAAAAAGGAAAGTCTCGCAGCAGAACGTCATAAATATCCATCAGCGCTTCCGTCACGAAAGGAGCGCCTGCTGCCTTAACGGCAACGGGCGCTCCTGTAGGTTATTTATTCGTTCCCGAGGTCGGGCAAGCCTTTAATCGGCTTTTGATAGGTATCGACGTAATCGGGCATGTTGCCGGGGATGGTGGGGACGGTGATGTTGGGGATGTAGTCATGCACGATATCCTGCCAGGCGCCCGACTCATAAATAGCGAGAATGCCCTGATTCAGCTTGCCCAGAACGTCCTGCGGGTCGCCCTTGCTGACGGCCAGCGCCAGCGGCGCACGAATATAGATCTTGCCCGCGATCTTCACCGGCTTACCCGCTTGGATATACTCCTGAGCCGAGGTGTCATCAACGATGACGGCGCCTATCCGGCCGATAGCCATGTCGTCCACGGCGGTAACATAGCTATCGTACTTGGCCAGCTCGATGTCGATGTCACCGGGGTTGACGATGTTCTCTTCCAGCCATGCCTGCTGGGATGAGCCGCCCTGTACGCCGATTTTCGAGCCGCAGCATACGGCGGTGAAGACGTTGAGGTCGGAGTCTTCGGGGACTACCACCACATCGTTGGTTTCCCACCAGGGAATGGTGAAGTCAATCGCTTTGCTGCGTTCTTCGGTGACCGTTAGTCCGGTGGCCAGCATGTCGATTTTTTCCGCCGCCAGCGCCGGAATCAAGGACGGAAACGGCATGTCTTTAAATTCGATGTCCATGTCGGCCTCATCCGCGATCTTTTCCATGGCATCAATGGCAATCCCTTTGTATTCACCGCCTTCCACATAGGCCCATGGCGGGAAGGAAGACTCGATCCCCACCGTATAGGTTTCCTGGGCTGAGGCAGCGAACGACGCAAGCCCGGTTCCCATGGCGAGCGAAGCAAGAATAACCGCAGACAAGCGCGTGGATTTTGTTGTTTTCATTGTTGGCCTCTACTGAGCGACGGGGGTGCAGGTTCCGTTTTCAATATGGTAGAGGCTGGCGTAGCGGTCAAACGCGAGGATGCGTCTCTGGCCTCCCATGTGAGGTGGGCTGTTTTCTTGAATTCAAGAGCGCGACCGTGGATTTTTCTACCCTACAAGTGCGTTGCATCGGGAATTTGAGATCGCCACTGTGTTGCGAGCAGCGTATCAAAAAGGGCTCGTGCGGCCACCGACAGTTCATGGCCGGGCTGTTGAAGAACACCGAAAGGGCGCTCAACCGTAGGATCGTGCAGCGGTAAACAGCGGGCTCCGAGTGCTTCCATCTGACTCACACAAAGCGCTGGAACCACGCTCACGCCTAATCCGCTGGCTACCATGCGAGCCACGGTTGTCAGCTGGTGGCTTTCGAGTTCGACAGGCAGCGTTCGGTTTAAAGCCACCAAGGCATCCTCGAGCATATAGCGCACGGCCGATGGGCGTTGAAGGGCGATGAATGGCTCCTCCAGCAGATGCTCCCAGCGCACATGGTGGGCCTGCGCCAAAGGAGAATTGCCGGGAACCACCGCCACAAATCGGTCGGTATACAAGGGGGTAAAATGCAGACCTGAGACTGCATGAGGTTCGAACGCCAGCCCCAGTTCTACATCGCCAACCTGGACCATTTCGATGACCTGTTCATTGATCACATCCTGAATCTTGATGCTGATGCCCGGATGGTTAGTGCGGAATGTTTTGAGAATGGCTGGCAGCAGGTTTCCAGAAAATGAGGGTATCGCCGCCACCGTCACCCGCCCGAGATCCAGGCAGAAGCGTTGTTGTAACTCCTCCTGTGCGTTGTCCCAGTCCGTGATCAAGCGGCGCGCTAATGGTAGCAGTGCTTCGCCTTCCGGGGTCAGCCGAACGCTTCGGGTCGTGCGGTTGAATAGCTGCCCTCCCAGATTTTCTTCCAGCGATTTAATCGCCAAGCTTAATGCCGGTTGTGACAGGTGCAGACGTTCACAGGCCTGTACAAAGCTCAACGTCTGAGCCACCGCCAGAAAGGCTCGAATCTGCTTCACGGTCATCTATCACCCCACTCTGCTGACTCCATTGTTTAATATAACAAATTAATCAATTGTAAAAACAAACTTAACAAATAAGTTGGGCAGCATGAGACTCGGGCTACTAACCCCATAAAAAAATAGCGACATGAGGAGGCGGCTCCATGGCCGGATTCGATAAACGTGTAAGCAGTTACCAGGACGCGCTGGCTGGGCTTGAGGATGGCATGACCCTGCTGGCCGGTGGCTTCGGCCTCTGTGGTATTCCGGAAAATTTGATCGCGGAAGTAAAGCGTCGCGGTACCCGCGATCTGACCGTGGTGTCCAATAATTGCGGCGTGGACGGTTTCGGTCTGGGGCTGCTATTGGAAGATCGCCAGATTCGGAAGATGCTTGCTTCCTATGTGGGTGAAAACGCACTTTTTGAAAAGCAGCTGTTGGCAGGCGACCTGGAGGTAGAACTCACCCCCCAGGGCAATCTGGCGGAGCGTATGCGTGCCGGTGGCGCCGGTATCCCCGCGTTTTATACCGCAACCGGTTATGGCACTCCCGTTGCTGAAGGTAAGGAAATCCGTCAGTTCGGCGATCGTCACTATGTCCTTGAAGAAGCCATCCTCGGCGATTTCGCCATCGTCAAAGGCTGGAAGGCCGATACTTACGGCAACGTGATTTACCGCAAGACTGCCCGGAATTTTAACCCGCTGGTGGCGATGGCCGGAAAAATTACCGTCGTCGAAGTCGAGGAAATCGTTGAGCCGGGCATGCTTGATCCCGATCAGATTCAGACGCCGGGTATCTATGTTGATCGCCTGATCCAGGGATCTTTCGAAAAGCGGATCGAAAAGCGCACGGTCAGGGCATAACAGAAAACCGGTAGCTGAATACCACGCACAACACGAGGATCGGACAATGGCACTTACTCGCGAACAAATGGCACAACGCGTCGCCCGCGAACTGGAAGACGGTTTCTACGTCAATCTGGGCATTGGCATCCCTACCCTGGTCGCCAACTATGTTCCCGACGACATCGAAGTGATGCTTCAGTCGGAAAACGGCGTTCTGGGTATGGGCCGGTATCCCACCGAAGACGAACTGGACCCCGACATGATTAACGCCGGCAAAGAGACGGTTACGGTGCGTACGGGTGGGTCCATTATCGATTCAGCTGAATCATTCGCGATGATCCGGGGTGGCCATGTTGATCTTACCGTTCTCGGCGCGTTCGAAGTCGACGTTAACGGCAATATCGCCTCGTGGATGATACCGGGGAAGCTGGTCAAGGGCATGGGCGGTGCCATGGATCTGGTGGCCGGGGCTGACAATATCATCGTCACCATGACGCACGCGTCCAAATCGGGGGAATCGAAGTTGCTCTCGGAATGCACCTTGCCTCTTACCGGCGCTGGCTGCATCAAGCGAGTGCTGACGGACCTGGCCTATCTGGAAGTCACAAAAGGCGCTTTTGTCCTCAAGGAGCGCGCGCCGGGCGTCAGCGTCGACGAAATTGTCGAAAAAACAGCGGGCAAGCTCGTGATTCCCGAGCATGTCCCGGAAATGCATATCTCCGGCTGATTAAGGTCGCTACAGCGTGTCGCCTGAACAGTCATACAGCAATGCCTCATCACGGAGAAGTTTGTTGATTTAGGCTGTTGTCCAGATGCTCCTTTGCTCCACAACCATAATAATCGGAGTTACTCATGTTGAATCGCGTGTCTAAACCCTTCGTTCGGCTCGTCGAACGTTATCTGCCGGATCCCTATATTTTTGTGCTGCTCCTCACGCTGGCGGCCTTTATCGCTGCCATGGTGGTCGAGGGGCAATCGCCAGCAGCCGTAGTGACCATGTGGGGTGAGGGGTTCTGGAACCTGCTCACTTTCTCCATGCAGATGCTACTGGTGCTAGTCACCGGATTTATGCTCGCTAACACGCCGCTGGTCAAGGGTATGCTGGACAGGCTTGCGACTCTCGCCCGTTCTCCCGGACAGGCCATTCTTTTAGTTACGTTCGTAGCCTTGGCAGCAAGTTGGATTAACTGGGGCTTCGGGCTGGTCGTCGGTGCCCTGTTCGCGAAAGCGCTGGCGCGTCGCATCCAGGTGCACTACCCACTGCTGGTAGCCAGCGCCTACTCGGGCTTTGTTGTCTGGCACGCTGGCTTGGCGGGCTCCATTCCTCTGACTATCGCCACGGAAGGGCACTTTTCCCAGGATATGATCGGGATTATCGGGACCGACCAAACCATCTTTGCCTTTTTTAACCTGGCCATCGTGATCGCTCTGTTTCTTGTTGTCCCTCTGGTTAACCGGCTGATGTTGCCGCCGAAGGAGGAAAGCACCTTCGTTGATCCGAAAAATCTTGAGGAAGCGTATGAAGGTGACCCTGAGATCACACGGCCGGCCGAGCACCTTGAGAATAGTCGCGTCTTAGCCTGGTTGGTGGGTTTTTCCGGGCTCGCTTTCCTGTTCCAATATTTTGTTAAGGGCGGCGGGTTGAACCTGAACATCGTCAATTTCATGTTTCTGTTCCTGGCTATCGTGTTGCACCAGACACCTCGCCGGCTGCTCAACAGCCTTAATGAGGCGATCAAGGGCGGTGCCGGGATTGCCATCCAATTCCCCTTTTATGCCGGCATCATGGCGGTCATGATCCAATCCGGCCTTGCGGCCACGATCTCCAGCGGCTTTGCTTCTATCGCTACCGAAAGGTCATTGCCATTCTGGAGCTTCATCAGCGCCGGGTTGGTGAATATCTTTGTGCCTTCTGGCGGTGGTCAGTGGGCTGTTCAAGCCCCTGTCATGATTCCCGCCGCTCAGGCATTAGGCGCTGAAATTCCACGCGTAGCCATGGCTGTGGCATGGGGCGATGCCTGGACCAACTTGCTGCAACCCTTCTGGGCGCTTCCCGTGTTAGCCATCGCCGGCCTGAAGGCCAAGGACATCATGGGGTATTGTCTGGTGCTGTTGTTTATCACGGGGGGGATTATCAGCCTGGGGCTCACCTTCCTCTAGGGGTAGGGTCTTGGGAAGCCGTGGGCCTGGCACCGAGGCGGTACCAGGCCGGCGGATCACTACAGCTGGTTGCGTATCGCCTCCATGGCGGGCTCGCCGTTGTGGGTGGTGACGCCGTCGAGCCATTCGGCGACGGTGTCCTGGTGTTCGGCAATCCACTCGCTGGCGACTTCCTCGGCCGCGCGTTCATCACGAGAGTACGCGTTGACCCATTCGCTCTGGATCTCGCTACCCACCACGAACTGCTTGAAGAAATGCGCGACGTTGGGGTCCAGCTCAGCAAGGTCGGAACGCACGACGGTTGCGACACGGCCTTCGAGCTCGGCCGCGCCGGAATCGTCAGCGTCCTTCAGGTAATGCATATCGTAGGTGACGTTCATCCAGTGCGGCCGCCAGCCGATGAAGGCTGCCCACTCGCCAGCTTCGATCTGCTGGCCCACCTGGGCGAGCATCGCGGGGCTGCTGGATTCCTGCAGTTGCCAGTCGCCAAGACCGAACAGATCATCGTCGATGACGCTGAGGACGGCATCGTTGATCCCCGAGCCGGCCTCGATACCGTAGATGCGGCGCTCAAAGCGATCGGCGTGCTTGTCCAGATCGGTAATGCTGCGCACGCCAGCCTGCCAGGCATCCTCGGTGACGGCGATGCCCGTCAGTGCCGAGGGCACGTTATCGACGATTTCAATGATCGTGCCATCCTCGAGTAGCGGTGCCAGCATATCGGCTTCCTGCGGATACCAGCCGGCAAGATACACCTCGAGATCACCCTCAGCGACTGAGTTGAGGATTATGCTGACCGCCAGTTGGCGCTGCCGGGTGCTGTAGCCGAGTGCCTCGAGCAGCTGGCTGGCGACTTCGCTCTTGACCGTGATGCCCGGCCAGGGCGGCACGCCAAAGCGGATTTCGTCGAGCGTAGGCTGCTCGGACGGTGCCGCCTGTGCGGTGGGTAGGGTGGCCAGGGCGAACAGGCCGGTAGACAGCGCCCCCGCCATTAGCCAGCGTTGTTTCGTGAATGTTGTGATCATAATGGTTCCTCTTGTCGATAGATCCAGCTTCTACTCTGCATGAGGCCGTTCCCACATGCCATGAGCGGCTCACATGCCCGCGGTAGAGTCTGGGTGGTGAAGTGAATCCATAAGAACAAAGGGCGACGTGCGATTGTTTGAACCCTTTACTTGTTCAGGCGAAGTGAGACGGCCATGATGGGCGGCTCGCAGCCTTCCTGACACCTTGTCCCATGCGCCTCGACTATTCCGGTCCGACTCCCGAGCTAATCGGTTTCCTGCTATTGCCGCGCTTCTCGATGATGGCTTTCTTCTCGGCTGTCGAGCCGCTGCGAATCGCTAATCGTATTAGCGGCCGGCCGCTCTTTGATTGGCGGCTGATCAGCGAAGATGGTAGTCCCGTGACCGCCTCCAACGGTATGACGCTGCTCGCTGATCAAGCCATTGACGCGGTGCATCATCTACCGTCGCTGGCTTTATGTAGTGGTTTCGATCCCGAACGTTATCTGAGCCGCGCTCTGAAGCGCTGGCTGCACCGGCTGGCCGCTACCGGCTGCGTGCTGGGCGGGATCGATACCGGCTGTTTCCCGCTGGCGGCGGCGGGGCTATTGAACGGCGAGCGCGTCACGCTTCACTGGGAGAGCCTGCCGTCCTTTCGGGAACGCTTTCCGGCGATTGCCACCTCAAACGAACTTTTTGAACTCGGGGCGCGGCGTTTCTCGTGTGCCGGGGGTACCGCCGCCATGGATATGGCGCTCGACGTTATCGCCCGCCGCCACGGGCAGCGTTTGGCCATCGACGTCTCCGAACAGCTGGTCCATGAGCGTATGCGTACGCGCCATGATCAGCAGCGGATGACCCTGGCACGACGACTTGATACCCACAATGCTCGGCTGGTGGAGGCGGTGGATCTGATGGAGCGTCATTTGGAAGCGCCATTAGCCCTGACCGATATTGCACGGCGCAGCGGGGTTTCGCTGCGCCAGTTGCAGCGCATTTTTGCGCACGAGCTAGGCCGTTCGCCTCGCGACTGGTATCTGGATCTGCGCCTGCAGCAAGCGCACTACCTGTTAACCGAAACCGATCTTGATGTGCTGGTGGTGGGTCTGGCGTGCGGCTTCGCGTCGAGCCCCAGCTTCTCCCGGGCGTTTCGCCAGCGCTACGGCTGTTCGCCCCGACAGGTTCGCTAAGCAGGCCATACGTCAACGCTTAGCGGGCAGCCCGATGCGACGCCCGGCAAGCGGCGGCCAGGCGTCTGGCGCAGCCTTCGGAAGCTGGCCAATGGCGGCCTCGACGGGCGCCGGGAAGGGCGCTGGCCGGCCGGCGTCGCTGTCGATGCCCATCAGCATCTGCTCGCTGGTAGCGAGTAAATTGTTTTCGGCGTCACGCATTTCGAAAAACACATGCACACGTTTAGCGTCGCGGTCGAGCACCGTCGCTTCGACGTTGAGCGGTTGACCCTCGTGAGCCTCGCGCCGATAGCAAAGGTGGGTCTCCAGCGTGTAGATGGTGTAGCCATGCCGCCGGCAGCCGGTCTCGTCGAGGCCGATGGCGTCCATTAGTGCTTCCACGCCCTGGGAGAAGACGCGGGCGTATTCGGCGTCGTTCATGTGGCCATTGTAGTCGACCCATTCCGGGGCGACGCGGGTCTCGAGTAATGCCATCAGATGCGCCCCTCCAGGCCTTCTGCCTCGGGCCAGTACTTCTGCACCAGGTCGAGCATTTCGACCAGGAAATCATCGCGGCGCCGATCAAGCTCGGCGACGGGCCGGCCAGCGGCCTGAAACTCACAGCCTTCGACGACCTTGTCGATCAGTTCATCGGTGAGCTCCGGCGCTTCGAGTTTGGTCCAGGGCAGCTTCAGCGCCGGCCCGAACTGCTCGAGCATATGGCGCATGCCCGGCTCGCCGCCGGCCAGATGGAAGGTCAGGAAGGTGCCCATCAGCGACCAGCGCAGGCCGCAGCCGTAGACCACGGCGGCGTCGATTTCCTCGGTAGTGGCCACGCCGTCGTTGACCAGATGCAGCGCTTCGCGCCACAGCGCTTCCATCAGCCGGTCAGCGATATGCCCTTCGATCTCGCGACGCACGATCAGCGGGCGCATGGCCAACGACTGGTAGAGTCTCTGGGCGGTGCCGGTATGGTCGTCGCGGGTGGCCTCACCGCCCACCAGCTCCACCAGCGGTAGCAGGTAAACCGGATTAAAGGGATGGGCGACGATCACGCGCCCCGGCGCTTGCAGGCAGTCCCGCTGCAAGTCGCTGGGCTTGAAGCCCGACGTGGACGAGCCGATGATCACCTCCGGCGCAGCGGCGGCGTCCAGCTTGGCCAAAATCTCACGCTTGAGCTCAAGACGCTCGGGGACGTTTTCCTGAATGAGATCGGCGCCCCCAACGGCGGCATCCAGGCTGTCCACGAAGGTCAGCCGCGCGGGGTCGGCGCGTTCGGCCAGCCCCCGCTTTTCAAGCGCCGGCCAGGCACTTTTGACGAAGGTTCGAGTGCGCGCCTCGGCACCTTCAGCCGGATCGAAGGCGACCACGTCCCAGCCCTGGGCCAGCGCCCGGGCGATCCAGCCGTTGCCGATGACGCCGGTGCCGATAACGCTTAACTGTTTGTTCCCGTTCTGCTGGCTCATGCGTCACCTCCTGCGGCTGTTCCGACGGTCCGGCCGGTGGCCGGGTCGCGTAGTTTGAGGTGCGCGCGGGTCTCGGCCGGCGTCATGACGCGGCCGCCGAGGTTCTCGATGATGCCGCCGGCTTTCTCGACCAGGCCGCCGTTGGTGGCCAGCTCGCCTTTCTTGAGCATGAGGTTGTCCTCCAGGCCGACTCGGGCGTGGCCCCCCAGCAACATTGCCTGGGCAACCATGGGCATCTGATGGCGACCGATGCCGAAGGCGGCCCAGTTGGCGTCTTGCGGCAGCTTATTGCGCATGGCCAGCATGGTTTCGGGATCGGCTTCCGCGCCCCAGGGGATACCCAGACACAGCTGATAAAGCGGGTCGCCATCGATCAGGCCTTCCTGCTGCAGCTGGCGGGCGAACCAGACGTGGCCCAGATCGAAGCATTCCAGCTCCGGCTTGACCCCGGCGGCCTGAACCAGGCGGGCGTGCTCGCGTAGCCAGTCGGCGGTGTTGACGTAAACCATATCGCCGAAGTTGAGGCTGCCGCAGTCCAGGGTACAGAGTTCCGGGAGCAGCTCACCCACCGGCTCGTGGCGCTGGGCCGGGGTCTGGATGTCGGTGCCGGGGCCGCCGCGGGTCGGGTCTTCGACGTCCGGAATCCAGTCGCCGCCGCCGCCGGCGGTGATGTTCATGACGATGTCGGTATCTGCTTCGCGGACCCGTTCCATGACCTCGCGAAAGTGGTCGGTGGAATGGCTGATACCGCCGGTTTCCGGATCGCGCACGTGGATGTGCGCGATGCTGGCACCGGCCCGGGCGGCCTCGATGCAGCTGTCGGCAATCTGTTGGGGTGTTACCGGCACGTTGGGATTTTTGCCGGTGGTATCGCCCGCGCCGGTTACGGCGCAGGTCAGGATGACATTACGGTTCATGGGGAACTCCTTGCGAAACGTTGCCGGGAGTATCCCCTGGATGCGTGGCCATAAATGTACAAAAGACGACAATGAGTTGTCTTAAAGCGTCGTTTGGCCGATGCGCTACGTTTATATCACCCCCGTCAGCCGGTCGGTCAGAGCGGTCAGGTCCGGGGCGACAATATCCGGCAACGGTACCCCCGTTGCCGGCAAAACGGCGTTGCCCGGGCGTGCGAGAAAGGCGCTACGGCAGCCAGCCGCCTGAGCACCGAGGGTATCCCATAAGTGGCAGGCGACGAGGCACATGTCTGACGTCTCGACAGATAACGCCTCAGCGACCAGACGGTATGTTTCAGGAGCCGGTTTGAATTTCCCTACCGTCTCGATGCTGAACGTGCGTTCGAAAAAGTGGTTGAGTCCTGCGTTTTGCAGTGGGGTGGGCGAGGCACTGCCGGCCGAGTTGGTCAGCGTCATCAGCCGGAATCCGGCCTCGCGCAGCCGGGTGAGCGCGGGGACAACGTCGGCATGGGCCGGCATCGTGCTCATCCGTTCCTTCAGTTCTGCAATATCTGCCTCGGTGACGTTGACCTGATGAATGTCGGCGACCATCCGTAACGCCCCCACACCAAGCTCACCGAAAGGCGTATAGAGGCCGGAAAGCGTCATGGTCTGCGAATAGAGCACCAGCTGCGCAAACCACTCCCGTAGAACCAGCCGATCGCCGAAGACGCGACCAAACACCGGTTCGAGGTGGGTGATATCAAGCAGTGTTTCGTTAACGTCGAACACGATAATCGACGGCGATGTCGTGGGAAACATGGGGCATCCTTATTAGGCCATAACGGGTGGCCGTCTCGAGAAGCAGGCACAATCCTTTGCCGACTGTGCCTTGTTTTCAATTTTATCCGCGATCCGTCTATCTTTCAGGCAGAACATCCACCCTCGGTTGATTCCTGCTTTGCGGCAGGCGAACGCCAGAGCCATAGGTGTCACTGCCCGACGTCAGGCAAAACGGGGGTCTTGCCATCGTCCCCGGGAGGCGCCATGTCAGGTCTGAGCACGTTGTTTGTGATGCTGGCCGCGTTGGCCTGGGGGCTTTCCGGCGGCATTGCCGGCCTGCTGATAGCCGACGGCTGGCAGCCGCTTGTGGTCTCTTTGTACCGGGGCGCGATTGGGCTGGTGTTTGTGCTCATCTGGCTGGCGCTGCGTCCGCACGGCAGCGGGCTGCTCGGCCGTCGGCTATGGTGTGGTTCGGTCATCGCCGGTTTGGGTGTGGCCGGCAATTTTACCTTCTATTTTATCAGCATCGCCGAGGGCAACGTGGCAGTGGCCGCCACGCTGATGTACTGCGCTCCGGTGTTTGTCTATTGCGTTTCCTTTGCCCTTGAGCTGGAACGCCCCACGTTGCCCAAGTGGGGGGCGATCGTCATGACTATGCTGGGCATTGTACTATTGACCCGGGTTTATGCTGTCGGGGCGGGCAGTGTTACCCTGGTGGGCGGCATCGCGGGGCTGCTTGCCGGGCTGTCTTATGCCGTTTTTATCTTCGGCTTCAAGTATGCGGCTCCTCATGGCAGCCCTCAGTCGATTCTGGTTATCGCGTTGGCGGTACTTGTGTTTATTCTTTTGTGGCTAGCGGATGCCGAGCAGACCTTGGCGGTGTTGAGTGACAGAAGCTTGCCGCTGTTCATTTTACTGGGGGGACTGGGCGCCGGCTTGTCGTTTATTCTGTATATCATCGGGCTTAACCATATCGCACCGGCAGTGGCCTCCATTGTCGCCATGGTGGAGCCGGTCACGGCATCGCTGTTCGGGGTAATGGTGTTAAACGAGAGCCTGTCCGCGATCCAGCTTGTGGGGATCGGGCTGATTCTGCTGGCGGTCACGGCGCTAAGTTTTTCCTCGCGCACGCCATAAGCCATGACACGGGCCCCGCCAGTCGGTTTTGATCGAGCGCTCAAGCAAGATAACATTGAGCGATAACTCAATTTTTTGGTTGCCGTGTTGTTTCGCGGCTCTGTCGTAACGGGAAGGGGACATGTCTCGCGCAACGCTTCACAACCGGCAGGATTCTCTGGAACGCGCCTTGCAGCTGTTCTGGCACAAGGGCTTTCATGCCACCTCGCTGAAAGACCTGGAGCGCACGCTCGATATGCGTCCGGGCAGCATCTATGCCACGTTTGGTAGCAAGGGCCAGCTGTTCGAGGAGGCGCTGGAGCGCTATGCCCGGCTGGCGCTGATTGAGCTCGAACGCATATTGAGTGCCCAGGCGTCACCGTTGGCGGGGCTGGCCGCCTATTTGCGCCGGCTTGGCGGGCTTCGCGATCAAGAGCTGCCCAGCCGTGCCTGCATGCTGGTCAAGAGCCTGTTGGAACTGGGCGAACGGGAGCAGGCCGCCCGGGATAAGGCTGAAGCGTTGCTGGCAGGCATGGAAACACGTTTTATTGATCGCTTTGCGACAGCCCAGCGGGCGGGAGAGCTGGATAGCCAGCTGGACCCCACCCGTCTCGGCCGGCGGTTGCAGGCCGAGGTGATGGGGCTGCGCTCCTTTGCCCAGCGCGATGTCGACAGTGCCGCGGTGCATGCTTTGGCCGAGGACATGGCGTTATCCCTGGAGGCGCTACGCAAAGACACGGTGGCGTGAGCGTTAATCCGGATAATTGCTGGGATAAAGCGCGCGTCGAGAATCCTCGTCGCCGGGCGTTTTGAATTCAATATCCTGACCTATCAGGCGCGCGCGGGCGACGGCCGGCCGAGCGTCTATCGCCTGGAACCAGCGTTCCACTTCCGGATATTCACCCAAGCGTTCCTCACCCAAGGTTAACGCGGCGCGATCGACCCAGGCCCATGCGGCGATGTCCACAATGGTAAAGGTGTGGCCGACGATGAAGTCACGCCCCTTCAAGTGCTTATTGAGCACAGCGTAATGCCGCTCGGTCTCTTTCCGATAACGGCTTTGTGCGTAGGGGATGTTGTCTGGCGCCACACGGTGAAAATGCACCGATTGGCCGGAGAAAGGGCCCAAACCGGTGGCAATGAACATCAGCCACGACAACAGGTCGCCGCGATCTGCCGGGTCGCCAAGAAACTTGCCGGTTTTTTCCGCCAGATAGAGAAGAATGGCGTTGCTATCGAATACCAGGGTGCCGTCATCGTCGATGGCCGGCACTTTGCCGTTAGGATTCACGGCGCGATAAGCCGCATCGTGTTGTTCGCCTGTGGCGGTGTCCACGGGTACCAGCGTAAACGGCAGTCCGGCCTCTTCGAGGAACAGAGCGACTTTGCGCGGATTCGGGGTCGGGTGATAATAAAATGTCAGCATGATGCTTTCCTTACTCCTGCATGTTGCGTTGCTGGGTGAAGCGAACCTGTTTCAGGGCGTGGGTTCGCGATCAAGCGCTGCCCAGC
Organism: Vreelandella subglaciescola; assembly: GCF_900142895.1. Taxonomy (NCBI): domain Bacteria; kingdom Pseudomonadati; phylum Pseudomonadota; class Gammaproteobacteria; order Oceanospirillales; family Halomonadaceae; genus Vreelandella; species Vreelandella subglaciescola. The sequence continues at coordinate 1,778,730 of NZ_LT670847.1, read as the reverse complement.
TGCTCGATACCCTGGCTCCTTAGCCTTGGATGTGGCGAGTCAGAAGAGCGTCAAGGCTTGCCTTGGATTGCACGCCGCTGAGTGCTTCGAGTTTTTCTCCCCCCTTGAGCAGTGTCACGGTAGGCAGGCTGCGTACGCCGTGTTGAGCGGCGAGGCCCGGTGCCTCATCGACATTGAGGGTCACCACTTTGAGGGCCTCCCCCTGCTCCTCGGCGATGGATTCGACCACCGGATCAAGTATTTTGCAGGGAGCGCACCACGGTGCCCAGAATTTGATTAGCACTGGTTTTTGGCTTTCCACTACTTCATCGACATAGCTGCTTTCATCGACCGCTGTCAGGTTGTTCATGTCGTGTACCTTTTTCAGTTTACCTTGTGCCACTCGAACTTCTTGAAGGGTTCATCGATCGGCGTATCGGCGAGGTGGTTGGTGTAGTTGCTCATGACTTTTTGCGCCGTGCCCAGAACCACTTCGAGGATGTGACGTTGGGTGAAGCCTGCCTTGAGAAATGCTTGTACGGCGTTGTCATCGACGTTGCCACGGCCACGCACAACGGCGAGGGTGAAATCACGCAGGGCTTCCAAACGTGCCGTGGGCAACGGTGTTTCATTGCGCAACGCGTCGGTGATGGCATCATCGACTTTCATGCTTTTGGCGATGCCGGTATGGGCAGGCACGCAGTAGTGACAGGCATGTTCGACGTTAATGGTTTGCCACACCACGGTGGTCTCTTCGTCATCAAAGCTGCTGTCCAGAAACAGCTGGTGAAGCTGCTGGTAACCTTCGAGCAGCCCGGGTGCTTCGGCCATCACCGCGTGCAGGTTCGGCACCATGCCGAACGTCTGGATGGAAGCATCAAGCAGCTGCTGGCTTTCCTGCGGTGCGCTTTGCTTATCGTGAAGGGTGAACTCGGTCATGCAGTGACTCCTCGTGACAGGGTCGGAAAGAATAAAGATAACGGCATGTATGTGGTGTTATCTATTTTTGATCGATCACTCAAAAAAGGGCAGAAGTTGGCTTCAAACAAGCCCTGCGGATGACTGTAGTCCTTATTGAGCGATTGCTCAAGATGGGGCTGTGCGATTGCCTGATACTGCGGAAGCATAGTGCCGGCGCAGACCGTGCAGGGAGCGGGGCGGGCAAGACGATGCCCATAGCGAAGCTGCCTTGAGCCGTTTATGATTGCCGCCCCGCGCGTGGCAGAGTGCCGGGCGTGTCGTGGGATGTATCAATCAACAGCAACAACGAAACAAGGGGAAGGTCATGGGGCTGGTCTTGATATTGCTGGTCGTGGTGGGGTTTATCGTGCTGGCCACCAGCAAGTGGAAAATGCATCCGTTTCTGGCGCTGCTGGGGGCGTCTTTTATCGCGGCGTTTGCCTACCGTTTGCCGATTGACTCGGTGGTCGACACGATCACTTCAGGGTTCGGGGGCATTCTTGGCTACATTGGCCTGGTGATCGTACTGGGCACCATCATCGGCGTGATTCTGGAAAAAAGCGGGGCGGCCATCACCATGGCCGATTTCATGATTGCACGGCTCGGTGAGCGCTTTCCTACGCTGACCATGTCGGCCATTGGCTATATTGTATCGGTGCCGGTTTTTTGCGATTCCGGTTTTATCATCCTCAATTCGCTTAAAGAGTCTCTGGCCAAAAAGCTTCATACATCGTCGATTACGATGAGCGTTGCACTGGCGACCGGGCTTTATGCCACGCACACCTTTGTTCCGCCAACGCCTGGGCCCATTGCCGCGGCGGGTAATCTGGGGCTGGAATCCAATCTCGGGCTGGTGATTGCCGCGGGTATTCCCATTGCCGCGGTGGCTGCCGTGGCCGGCATGCTTTGGGCCAAGCGTTTTGCCAATACCGAGCCCGATGTGCAGGATACGCAGCCGGACGCTGCTGACCAGCAGCAGGATTGGGAGGCACTCAGGGCCAGCTATGGCCGCCTGCCAAGCCCGATGGCGGCGTTCGCGCCCATCGTGATGCCTATTCTGTTGATCTGTATCGGTACGGTTGCGCGCCTGCCGGCATCGCCTTTCGGCGAAGGCACGGCCATGGCGGTGCTAAGCCTGCTGGGCCAGCCGCTAACCGCTTTGCTGATTGGCCTGCTACTGTCCTGCGTGCTGCTGAAAAGTGATAACAAGATCGTCGAATTCAGCGATCGCATTAGTGAAGGCATTGTATCGGCCGCGCCCATTTTGCTGATTACCGGTGCCGGTGGCGCGTTTGGTGCCGTGCTGAGTGCTTCGCCGCTGGGGGATTATCTGGGCAGTACGCTCTCAACGTTGGGCATCGGTATTTTGATGCCGTTTATCGTCTCGGCGGGTTTGAAGTCGGCGCAGGGGTCTTCCACCGTTGCGCTGGTTACCACCTCGGCGCTGGTGGCTCCCATGGTTGACTCTCTGGGGCTGGGCAGTGATATCGGGCGTACGCTCACCGTCATGGCCATTGGTGCGGGTGCCATGACCGTCTCACACGCCAATGACAGTTTCTTCTGGGTAGTGTCCCGCTTCAGCCGTATGAGCGTAGGGCTGGCGTACCGCGCGCAAACGCTTGCCACTCTGGTTCAGGGTGTTACCGCGATGTGCTTGATCTACGTGCTATCGCTGGTGTTGCTGTAATACATGGGAGCGCTTCGGCCGCCAGCCGAAGCGCTCCTTGAATGACTCCTTCATCAGCCCCGATGAGGGCGGCCGCTTGTCTTGCGAGAACGGCTTGCTGACGCGTTAAGCGTTACGGTTAGTGCTGTTATCCAGCCCTTCTAGCAGGCCGGCCATATCGTCGGCGTGTTCTTCTTCCTGCGCCAGAATATCTTCCATCACTCGCCGTGAGGTCGGGTCTTTATCGCCCAGATACGTGGCGATTTCCCGGTAGCTATCGATGGCAATACGCTCGGCAATCAGGTCTTCCTTGATCATTTCGCGCAGCGAGTCGCCTTCGGTATATTCCGCGTGGGAGCGGCTTAACAGCCCCTCCGGCGAGAAGTTCGGCGCGCCGCCCAGCTGCACGATGCGCTCTGCCAGCCAGTCGGCGTGCTGCTGTTCCTGCTGGGCGTGTTCCAGAAACTCGGCCTTGGCGATGCTCGCGCTCAGGCCGTCGGCCATATAGTAATGGCGCTTGTAGCGCAGCGTGCAGACAATTTCCGTGGCCAGCGCCTCGTTCAGCAGGCTGATGACGTTTTCACGATCCGCGGTATAGCCCTCGGTGACCGCCCCACGCTCGATATGCTGGCGGGCACGTTCGCGGATGGTCTTGATATCAGTCAGAAATGGTTGATTCGGCATGACAATTCTCCTCTGCGCGGCGGGGTCACGGGATGCCCTTGTGTCTCGTTTGCTTCCCTGTTTTAACTTATATCCGCCTACCGTGATACACCACAAAACGGCGTCAGCTCAAGCGTAGCTACCAGAACAAAGGCTGGAAAGCCCATGCTGTGCGCGCAGGGGCAGCCCGTTTCTGGCTGAATAATGAGCCTCTGCCGGCGCCCTCGCTGAAGCAATCCAGCTTGTATGTTGCGCCTTGCACGAGCCTGACGGTGTGCATACGCCCGGGTGATTCCAGACAGCCCTTTCCTCGGTGCGCCCTTGTCGTAATTTCCTCCAGAAGCGTATTTTTTAAAATTATAAATTATTGTTTTTAAACATAAAGTAAAAAAACAGTATTTTGTATATTGTATTTTAACAGTGATTGACTATGGTGTTTTCAGGCATCGTTTTCTTGCCTTGAGTAGCGCGACTCTTCACAAACCGCACAAAGGAAACTTTCATTATGACAACAACAACACGCATAACCCGCCACTGCTGCACCTTGCTTATGGCCCTGGGCCTCGGCACGCCGATGCTCGCCAGCGCGGATACCCTGCGCTTTGGCGGCAACTTCCCGAACGATCACTCCAGCAGCAAAGCCATGGAAATCTTCCAGGAGGAACTGGCTAACCGCACCGACGGCGACCTTACTGCTCAACTTTTCCCCGCCATGCAGCTAGGCGGCGCGGGTGAAAACATCGACCAGGTGAGCTCCGGCGCGGTCATGGGCACTTGGGTAGGTATCGCCTATCTATCGCGCATCGTGGCGGAGTTTGAAGCACTAAGCCTGCCCTTCGCGTTTGATAACCGTGAAGATGCCTTCCGCGTGATAGACGGCAAAGTGGGCGATATGCTCAACCAAAAACTGGCTGAAAAAGGGTTTACGGCCCTTGGCTATATGGAGCTGGGGTTCCGTAACGTCACCAATAATGAGCACCCCATCAAAGAGCCGGAAGACTTCAAAGGGCTCAAGATTCGTCTGCAACCCAACCAGACCCACCTCGATACGTTCCGGGCTCTGGGTGCCAATCCCGTCTCCATGGGGATCAAGGAGGTTTACAGCGGGCTTCAGCAGGGCGTGATCGATGGCCAGGAAAATCCCTACAGCGTGATCGCCACCCGGCGTCTTGATGAAGTACAGAAGTACCTGTCCGATAGCCGCCACTTCTACGACTACATCGTCATTATTGCTAACCTGAATAAGTTCGAGAGTCTTAGCGACGAAGAGCAGCAAGCCGTCCGGGACTCGATGGATGTTGCCGTTGAATGGCAGCGCAGCAAAGCCGCCGAGGAAGATAAGGCCGCCCGCCAGACGCTTATCGACCGCGGTATGGAATTCACCTCGCTCTCTGACGAAACCCGCGAGGCCCTGCGCAAAGAGACTCAAGGGGTCGTCGATGAACTGAAGAACAGTCTCGGCGCGGACATCGTGGAAACCGTTCAGGCGGAGCTGGATAAATGAAGTCCAGAGCCCCATGGCTGGAAGCGCATGCTTCCAGCCCCACGCAAAAACGTTTTCTTGTGGCGATGCTGGCGATAGACCGCACGTCCTATTACGCCATCATTCTGGCCATGGGATCGATGACGCTACTGGTATCTGCCCAGGTTTTTGCCCGCTATGTACTCTCGACATCGATTGATTCGGCCGATGAGCTGTCGCGGCTGTTCTTCGTTTGGGCGATATTTCTGGCCATACCCCACGGGATAAAAGTGGGTATTCATGTGGGCATTGATGCGATAGCGGGTTTGCTGCCCGCGGCGGTGCAGCGGCAATTGACTCGCGTGATGGCTCTGGCCAGCGCGTTGGTGATGGTGACCCTGGTGTGGTTGTCGCTGGGCGCGGTGGCGGACAAATGGCAGCAGCTGATGCCCACCGTTCCCGTGACCGCCGCCATGTTTTATATCGCAGTGCTGATCAGCGCCGGCCATAGCCTGCTGCATTTGATTGCGCAAATCTGGCAGGTGGAGCCGCTGCCCAGCGCGCCTGCGGCGATCAAGGAAGGAGAAACCTCATGACCTTGTCTATCGTCATCACTTTTTTGGTTTTTGCCCTCTTGCGTATGCCGCTTGCCTTTGCCCTTGGGCTGGCCTCGCTGGTGGGGCTGTTCGTCGGTGATATGGACTTCTCCGTCATGCCCCAGCGCATGATGCACTCCATCGATAACTTCCCCTTGATGGCTATTCCGCTGTTTATGCTGGCCGGCGAACTGATGGTCGCGGCGGGCATCCTGCAGCGCCTGGTCGACTTCGCCAATTCCCTGGTGGGGCGCGTACACGGCGGCCTGGCCCACGTGGCGATTCTTGCGGGAATGGTATTGGCAGCCGTTAGCGGCGCCGCCGTGGCCAGCGCCAGCGCTCTGGGCAGTGCCCTGGTGCCGTCAATGCGTGAGAAGTATGGCACCGGCTATAGCAGCGCGGTGGTGGCCTCTGCCGCTAACCTCGGCGCTATTATTCCCCCCAGCAATGCGATGATCGTCTATGCGTTGATGGCAGGTTCTACCGTCTCCGTCGGCGGGCTGTTTATGGCCGGCGTGGTGCCGGGGATCATTCTGGCCGTGGGCTTTATGGGGCTGGCGTCATTTATCTCGGCAAAGCGGCGCTATCCCTTGTCCGGGGGCAACCTGGGGCTGAAGCATATTCTGGTTCAGACCTGGCGCGCCTTGCCTATCCTGCTGATGCCCATCGTGGTCGTTGGCGGCATCGTGGCCGGTGCTTTCACGGCGACCGAGGGCGCGGCAATCGCGGTGATTTACGCGATATTCATGGGATTTTTCGTCACGCGTCAGCTGCGGCTGTCTGACCTTCCCAAGGCCATGTTTAACGCGGCAGTAACGGCTGCCATGGTCGGTGCGCTGATCGCTTTTGCCTCAACCATGACGTTTGCGTTCACCATCGATCTGATCCCGATGCAGCTGGCCAGCTGGCTAAAGGACTTCACTTCTGATCCGCAGATTTTCCTGCTGCTGGTCATGGGGCTGCTGATCCTGATCGGCATGTTCATCGAATCCAACGCCGCCTACATCATGCTGGTGCCGCTGCTGGCACCGATCGCCATGTCCTATGGCATTGATCCCTTGCTGTTCGGCTTTCTGTTCGTGATGAACCTGGTGGTGGGCATGATGACGCCTCCGGTGGGCGTGCTGCTGTTCGTGATGTGCGGTATCTCCAATATCAGCCTCAGCGAACTGATGAAGAGCGCCTGGCCGTTCATTGCCTTCCAGTATGTGGTGCTGGCGGCATGCTTTCTGTTCCCCGGTATCGTGACCTGGTTGCCCCACGCCCTCGGCTACTGAGCCGGGCTCGACGCCTACATTATTTATCCGACTTAAAGAGCCTGCCATGAAACTGCTGGTCATCAATCCCAATACGTCCCAGGACGTGACGCGCCTGATCGAGGCGGAAGCCTCGCGCAGCATTCGGCCCAACACCGAGTTGACCATGGCCACCGCCCCTTTCGGCGTGGCCTATATCGAGACCCGGGCAGAGTCGCTGATTGGCGGTTATGCCGCCATGCAAATTGCGGCAGAGCATTATCAGCAATACGATGCCATTGTGGTTGCCGCCTTTGGTGATCCGGGCCTGACCGCCCTGCGTGAGATCATGCCGATCCCCGTGGTGGGGATGACGGAGGCGGCCGTGCTGAGCGCCTGCCAGCAAGGCGGACGCTTTTCGGTCATCGCCATTTCCCAGCGCATTCAGGCCTGGTACCGCGAATGCATCGCCTCCTATGGCCTTGAAGGGCGTTTGGCGAGTATTCGCGCGTTGGACGAACCGCTGCAGCATATCGGTCAGGTGCAGGAGAACCAGGGCGAGCGTTTGATCGAACTGGGCCGCCGCGCCGTGGAAGAAGACGGTGCCGACGTGTTGATCCTTGCCGGTGCGCCGCTGGCGGGCCTGGCTCGCTCAGTGGCTGACCGTATGCCGGTTCCCGCGCTGGATGGCGTGACCTGTGCCTTGATCCAGGCTCAGGCCATGGTCGATATGGCCGCCCAGACGCCCGCCGCCGGCAGCTATACCCAACCCCCGACCAAGCCATGCCAGGGCCTGGGTGCGCCGCTTGCCGCGTTAGTCGGCCGCCAGCCGGTAGATGCATAACAACAAGATGCAACAAGACGAGGCCATTATGCGTAATGATAACTCTCTGGGCGCTGCTGCTCCCAAGGTGCCCTGCTCGCGGGGCAGGTTTCAGCATGTTTCGCGCTATAGCGCGTCACTTTTTCTGGCAGGCGCTCTGACTTTGCCGTTTACCGCCGTGGCCGCGAGCCAGAGCGCGCCGGCCACTGATATCCCCGTGGCCACGCCAGAAAGTCAGGGGGTCGATTCCGCCACATTGATGGCGCTCTCCCAATGGCTGCGTGAGGAAAACTACGACATTCGCAGCCTGCTGGTGGTCAAGGATAACGCGCTGATCTTTGAGCGCTACACCAATGAGCTGACCCGGGATCACAACTATGAGCTGTATTCCGTGACCAAAACCGTGGTCGCGTTACTGGCCGGCATGCTGATCGAGGAGGGCCGCATTGGACTCGATGACGATATCGCCTCGATTATCACCGACGCGCGGCCAGACCTGGCAGAGCAGGTAGCGGATAAGCAGGCCATCCAGTTGCGCCATGTGCTGTCGATGGCGTCAGGCCTGGCCTACGATTTCGACCCGGAAGACGACCCCATTTATTTTGGCTCGCCGGATCGTTTGAAGCTGGTCGCGAATACCGACACGCACTTTGCGCCGGGCAGCGACTTTGAATACACCGACGTGAACCCGGTTTTTGCGACTGCCATGCTGAGCGCCGCTGCGAATGAGCCTCTCCAGGAGTACGCCGCGGAGCAGCTGTTTCAACCGCTGGGTATGAAAAATTACGCGTGGGAACGCGCCGACGAGCAAGGGCTGGTGTCAGGCGGGTGGGGCTTGCGCTTACGGCCCACCGACATGGCCAAGCTCGGCGAGCTGATTATCAACAAGGGCACGTGGCAGGGCGAGCAGCTCGTTCCGGCAGCATGGATCGAAAAAATGAGCACGCCAAAGGCCGCCCGGGACTTCGGCTATTACCTCTGGATTAACCACATTGTGGATACCGAGCCGAGCCTGACCATGATGGGGTTCAAGGGCCAGTTCGTCACCATGCTGCCCGAGCGGAATGCCGTCGTGGTCATGACCAGTATGTTGCCCATCGAAGGCGGATTGCGGCATGCCAAGAACGTGCGCATTTTCAGGGATATCGTCAATGACTACGTTATTCCAGGCCTTGAGGCCGGGGCGCCTGAGGCGAATGCGCAGGCCGGGAAACAGGCATTGACCGAGGAGCTTAACGCCAGCCTGGCGAGCCAGCCTGATCCCGGCGTGTTCGCCGACCCCACGGATACGCCACAGCGCTGACCAGTCCGCCACTTTCATTGATTTGTTTATCAGGAGATTCTGCGCATGCGCACAGCCAACCACGCCTCCTCGGTGTCTGTCGCCGCTGAAACGGCACCTTCTCAGCGGCGTATTCAATCCACGTCTCTGGCTCAGGAGGCCTATCGGATACTGCAGCGAATGATTGTTCACGGTGAGTTGGCGCCGGGAGCACGCATTGTTGAACCGGCGCTGTGCGAACAGCTGGCTATCTCCCGCACCCCGCTGCGCGAAGCAATCCGCATGCTGTCCAGCGACGGGCTGGTTGCTATACGGCACAACCGCAACGCCGTGGTGACGCTCATCGACTCCCGGGAGCTTGAATACCTGTTCGAGGCTGAAGCCGGCATCGAGGGTCTTGCTGCGGGGCTAGCCGCAAACCGTATGACCAACACTGACCTCAAGCAGTTAGAAGCACTGCAAGAGCGCTTGGAAAAACTGCATACGAAGGGTGACCGCGCCGGCTATTTCGAAGTCAATCAGCGCATTCATACCCTGCTAGTGGCCGGGGCCAAAAACCCAGTACTTGAGGAAACGCATCAGCGCCTGCTGGGGCGCCTGGAGCGGGCACGTTACCTGGCGCTGAACAGCATCGGCCGCTGGCAAGAATCGACCGATGAGCACCGGGCCATTCTGGAAGCGCTCAAGGCACGCGATGGCGAACGCGCGCAGCGCCTGCTAGCCGACCACGTCCGGCATACCGGCGAGGCCATTACCCAGAACAGCCATTAACGAGGCTATGTCGCTTATAGAGAGGGTTCGACATGCAGGAAGAGCAGGATATTACGGTGCGTATGTTTGTGAACGGTCAGGCACTGGCCGGTGGTTGTATTAATTTTGCGTTGGAAGGCGCCACGTTTCTAGGCTGCGTTAATACGGCGGCTAACTATCGCTTTTATTCCGTTCGGGACGAATTCCCCGGACTTTTGCCAGTGCGGGAGGGCGGTGCAAATATACCCGGTGAACTGTACGACGTCTCTTATACCCAGCTGCAAGATCGCCTGTTGCCGAATGAACCAGAGGAGCTTGAGCTCACGGTCATCAAGCTGGAAGACGGTTCGGGCTCATTGAGCATGCGCCTAAGAGAGTCGGCGATCAGCCTGCCGGCCGTGGTGGATATCACGGCGAGTGGTGGCTGGCTTGCCTATCGGAAAAGTGGGCAGCCGCAGCGTTCATAAAGACACTTAACCTTCATCGGGACTATGTGCCTTCACAACGACAATAAAGGAAGCAACGTCATGCAACGCTTCGACACTTTGGTTAAAAACGGCCTGATTACGACCGCGGTGGACACGTATTACGCCGATATCGGCATCAAGGCGGGGCGCATCGTAGCGCTCGGTCATGAGCTGGGCGAGGCCGCTGAGGTCATCGATGCCGAAGGCTTATGGGTATTGCCCGGTGGCATCGATGCGCATTGTCATCTGGATCAGCCGCTGGGCGATGGTGCGGTGATGGCCGACGGCTTTTTCAGCGGCACGCGTTCGGCGGCCTGCGGTGGCACCACCACGGTGATGCCCTTTGCCGCCCAGCAGAAGGGCCAGAGCCTGCGCGCCGCGGTAGACGATTATCATCGGCGTAGCGAGGGTCAGGCCTTCATCGACTACGCCTTTCACATGATCGTTACCGATCCCACCGAAACGGTATTGAAGGAGGAGCTGCCGGCGCTGATCAAGGAGGGCTACAGCTCCTTCAAGATCTACATGACCTACGATGATCTCAAGCTCAACGACCGTGAGATTCTCAATGTGCTGGCGCTGGCGCGGCGAGAGGGTGCCATGGTCATGGTGCATGCCGAGAACGCTGACTGCATCGCCTATCTGACCGAGCTGCTGACCGAGAGCGGCAACACGGGGCCTTACTATCACGGTGTGGCGCATTCGAGCATCGGCGAGCGCGAAGCGTCTCACCGGGCGATTTCGCTGGCGGAGCTGGTCGACGTGCCTGTGCTGATCGTGCATGTCTCCGGCACCCAGACCATCGAGCAGATTCGCTGGGCACAGAGCCGCGGTCTGCGCGTCTATGGCGAGACCTGCCCGCAGTATTTGATGCTCACGGCCAAGGACCTGGATCGCGACGGGTTCGACGGTGCCAAGTACGTGTGTAGCCCGCCGCCCCGTGATCCGGCGGCCCAGGAAGCGGTCTGGCAAGGGCTGGAATCCGGCGTCTTTCAGGTGTTCTCCTCGGACCATGCGCCGTTTCGCTTCGAGGACGTCAAGGGTAAAAAGCTGCACGGCGAACACGCCCACTTCGAACACATCCCCAACGGCATTCCTGGCCTAGAAACGCGGCTGCCGATCCTGTTTTCCGAAGGCGTGGTCAAGGAGCGCATCGACGTGACCCGCTTCGTGGCGCTGACCGCGACCAACCCCGCCAAAATCTACGGGCTCTACCCACGCAAGGGCACCATTGCCATCGGCAGCGATGCCGATTTGACGCTGTGGGACGCGACGGCGAAAAGCACCATACGCAACGCCGACCTGCATCATGCCGTGGACTATACGCCGTACGAGGGGCTTGAGCTGACCGGCCGCCCCATGTTGACGCTATGCCGCGGCCGGGTCGTGTCCCGCGCCGGTGAGCCCGAGAACGAGGCCGGTTACGGTGAATTTCTCAAGTGCGACACACCACAGCCGGCGCGTCCACGCGGCAACGCCAAGGGGTTTTGAGCATGACCCACGAGGAGATTGTAACCGCCGGCGCTCAGCGCCTGATCGAGGCCCATGAGCAGCGCACGCAGATTGCGCTGCCCGAGGATATTCCGCTGAACGAAGTGCAGGACGCCTATGCCATTCAGGAGCGGGTCTCGGCGCACTTGGGTACGCCCTCAGGTTGGAAGCTCGGTGGCATCGTCAAAGGTGAGGTGCCGCGTTTCTCGCGGCTGTTCAGCGAGCTGAGCCGGCACTCGCCGGCGCGATTTGCGCGGGATGACTTCCATATTGTGTTTCTCGAGCCGGAGCTGGCCGTCGTACTGGGTGGCGACTTGCCGGCACGGGAAACGCCTTACCCATTGGAGGAGATCGCTGCTCAAGTTGCCAGCCTGCACGCGGCGATCGAAGTGGTGGATAGCCGTTTCGAATGTTGGCCCGAGGTGCCGCCGCTATGGCAGCTCGCCGATGGCTTGAGTCATGGCGGCTTCGTGTTGGGCAGCGGCATTGAGGCCGGAGACTTGCAGCAGATGCAAGACGCCGTCTATCGCTTGTCGCTGGATGGAGAGGTCGCCTTGTCGGGCCGTGGTGGTCACCCCGGCGGCGATCCTGCGCTGTTGCTGATGCAGATGATCAACACCCGTATCGCCGCCAGTGGCGAGGGATTTCGGGCCGGTGACGTCATCACCACGGGCACTTTCGATGGCGTACTGGAAATGCAGCGCGGCCATCGCGCGCGACTGGTGTTCGAAGGAATCGGGGAGGTGGAATTGACTCTCGACTGACTCAGGTGAAGCGATGTCAGGCACACGCAGCCGTTAAACAAACTTGCGAAACAGGCGCGTCATGTCGAACAGCTCGTCCAGTTGTTCGTAGCGCTCGCGAGTTTCCGGCCAGCGCTGTTCCTGCACGGCGGCGATCATGGCTTCCAGCAGCATCATGGTGGAAAGGTTCGAGTCCCACCCCGAGGGAATCTCGACCCAGCAGTTGAAGGTGAAATCGGCCACTGCCGCTACCGGTGATGTCCACTGGTCGGTAATCAGCACAATACGCACGCCACGTTCCGCCACCAGCTCGGCCAGGCGCTGCAGGTTGGTTTCATAGCGGCGGATATCAAAGATCAACAGCGTTTCGCCCGGCTGCATGTCAAGAACGTAGTGCGGCCACGTGCCCGAGGACACGGTCATATGCGTGACGGCGGGGCGCACCGCCTGGAGGTGCGTAAAGGCGTAGTCGGCCAGCGCATGGGTGATGCGCCCGCCAATGATATACAGCCGCTGGTCAACCTCGGCCAGCTGGTTGACGGCCTGATCGAAGGTGGCCGTCTCGATGTTGGCAAACGTCTGCCCCACGTTGTGGGTCACCGCCTGGGCGAACCGGTTCAGCAGGTGCGTATCGGGCGCCTCGGGGGCCCAGTTTGCGCGCCGCTGGGTGGGGCCTGATCCTTTGGCCTCAAGCTCGTGCAGCAGCGCCTTGTGAAACGGCGGATATCCCTTGAACCCCAGCTTCTGCACCATGCGCGCCACGGTCGGCGTCGAGACGCCGGCGTTGTCCGCGACGATCGTGATCGAGGCTAATCCCGCCGCCGGATAGTTTTCCAGCAGCGCATTGGCAAATTTACGCTCCGATTGCGTCAGTGCCTGGTAATGCTGGCGGATCAGCTCGCGTACCGTGGTGTGCCCCGTTGAGTTAGCCGTCGTCAAAATATCTCCTGCCCTGATTGGTCATTGACAAGCCGCGCGTTGTGAACAACTTTGAATATGGAGCTGAAGGGATGTTTACACAATAACTGTGTGATGAAAATCTCTCTTCAGAGGCGAGGAGAGCATCATGACGTCAGAGGGCGTGGCAGGGTCGTCGCAACAGGCATCGCCAAGCGTGGAGATAAGCAATCGGGAGGGTAGCGGCCCGGCGGTGATTCTGTGTGAGCATGCCGCCTGCGATATCCCCGAGATGTATCAGGGTCTTGGGCTTGATCCGGTGCACCGTAGCAGCCATGCCGCATGGGATCCCGGCGCCCGCGCTGTGGCCGTGAAGCTCTCTGACGCGCTCGATGCGCCGCTGATCGCCAGCCGTGTTTCGCGGCTGGTGTATGACTGCAATCGCCCACCCGACGCCGCCAGCGCCATGCCCGAGCGTTCGGAAATCATCGATGTGCCGGGCAATCATGATTTAACGCCGGCGCAGCGAGCGGCACGGGTCGATGCCATCTATCGGCCCTTTTGCCAGGCGGTATCCCGTGTGCTGGCCGACCGGGCGGCACGCCATCTCCCCACGGTGCTGCTCACTCTGCATAGTTTTACGCCCTACTACTACGGGCATACCCGTCGCGTAGAGATCGGCATTTTGCATGATGCCGATACGCGACTGGCCGACGCCATGCTGGCGCAGACGCATCGCTTACCCCACCGCGACATTCAGCGCAACGCGCCTTACGGCCCGGAAGATGGCGTCACCCATTCGCTCAAGCTGCACGGCATGGGTAACGGCCTGGCGAACGTGATGGTCGAGATTCGTAATGATCTGCTGGCCACGCCGGATGCTGAAGCCACCATGGCGAATGAAGTATTGCGGTTGATCCTGCCGGCGTTGGCGACATTGGGCTTTGCGGTTCCGCCGCAGGAGGGTGAGCGCGATGCCTAGGGCTATCCTGCTGTATATCAGCGCCGTTGAGGCGCTGAATCGCTTCATCGGACGCATTGCGATGTATCTGATCTTTGCCTTGATTGGCGTCCTGCTGTGGTCGTCGGCATCCAAGGTGTTCATGACCCCCTCGCTGTGGACGCTGGAAACTGCTCAGTTCGTTATGGTGGCGTATTTCGTGCTGGGCGGGCCCTATTCGATTCAGCTGGACGCCAACGTGCGGATGGATCTCTTCTATGGCAGCTGGAGCCCGAAAACCAAGGCGCTGGTCGATGCCTTTACGGTGTTTTTCCTGCTCTATTATCTCGGCGTGCTGCTGTATGGCGGGCTGATTTCGTTGTCCTATTCGCTGGGTTATTTCGGCAAAGAGCCGTTCATGTTTTTACTTGGCATTACCTGGACTTTTCTGACCCAGGGGCCGTCGGCGGCGAGTGAAAGCCTTGGCTTTCTGGAACGCAGCTCAACGGCCTGGCGGCCTTTCATGTGGCCGATCAAGTCGGTGATCTGCCTGGGGGTATTTTTGATGGTTCTTCAGTCCCTGGCCGAGTTCTTCAAGGACATCGGTCGCCTGCGCGGAGTGTTCAACTGATGCCTTACGAGATGATCGCCATTGTGATGTTCAGCTCGATGATGCTGATGTTAATGACCGGGCAGCGCGTGTTCGGGGCGATCGGCTTTGTCGGGGCCATTGCGGGTGTGCTGCTGTGGGGCACGGGCGGCGTGGATATCCCGTTTTCGTCGGCGATGAAGCTGATGAAGTGGTATCCGCTACTGACTCTGCCGATGTTTATCTTCATGGGCTACGTGTTGTCGGAAAGCGGTATTGCAGATGACTTGTACAAGATGTTTCACGTCTGGATGGGCCCGGTCAGGGGCGGCCTGGCTATTGGCACTATCGGCTTGATGGTACTGATTTCGGCGATGAACGGCCTGTCGGTCGCCGGCATGGCGATCGGCGCTACCATCGCCTTGCCCGAACTGCTGCGGCGCGGCTACGACAAGATCATGGTCACCGGGGTGATCCAGGCGGGCTCCAGCCTGGGCATTCTTGTGCCGCCCTCGGTGGTGCTGGTGCTATACGCCATGATCGCGCGCCAGCCGGTGGGGCAGCTGTGGCTGGCCGGGGTGTTGCCGGGACTGATGATGGCGACGCTGTTCATCCTCTACATCTATTTGCGCTGCCGTATACAGCCCGCGCTTGGCCCCGTGTTGCCGATTGAAGAGCGCGACGTGTCGCTGGCTGAAAAGCTGCGGCTGCTGGGGGCGGGCGTGCTGCCGCTGGTGATCTTTGCGGTGATGATGGTGCCTTTCGTGAAGGGCTGGACCTCGCTGGTGGAAAGCTCCGCCGTCGGCGCCATGGCCGCCTTGGTGGCGGCGGTTCTCAAGGGGCGCATGACGCGCAAGGTGTTTGAAACCTCGGTGCGCCAGACGCTGGCGATTTCGTGCATGTTCATGTGGATCATTCTGGCCGCATTGGCCTTTGGCGCCATTTTTGACGGGCTGGGCGCGGTCAAGGCAATCGAAGACCTGTTCACGCAACGTCTGAATTTTTCGCCGTGGATGATCCTGATCCTGATGCAGCTCAGCTTTATCGTGATGGGCACCTTTCTGGACGACACCGCCATGCTGGTGATTGTCGCGCCGCTTTACGTGCCGCTGGTCGATGCGCTGGGGTTCGACCTGATCTGGTACGGCATTCTCTACACCATCACCACCCAGATTGCCTACATGACGCCACCATTCGGCTA
This sequence comes from Vreelandella subglaciescola, assembly GCF_900142895.1. Lineage (NCBI taxonomy): Bacteria > Pseudomonadati > Pseudomonadota > Gammaproteobacteria > Oceanospirillales > Halomonadaceae > Vreelandella > Vreelandella subglaciescola. The sequence goes on along the minus strand of NZ_LT670847.1, from coordinate 1,762,986 downwards.
TAACTTGTTCTTGATGCGCGCCATGGCGCCGCCGGAGGTCGGTTTGCGGGATATTTACCGGTCGATTATCCCCTTCGTCGTCGTGATGGTGGTCGCTCTTGGCCTGGTAATGCTCTTTCCACAAATTGCGCTATGGCTGCCCGGCTACGTTTATGGAAGCTGACAGCAAGGAGACTACGCTAAAGGAAGAAAGGGAAGACGATCTGTAAAAGGGACGTAAACAGCAAGAGGTGACGCGGCAATCAACGACAAGCGCTTGGCTAACGGCATGTTGGGGCAGCGTCAGATAGGCAGTACCGCGTGTGCCATATCCGGCATGCCTCATCAGGAGAGCGAAAAATGACAACAAGACGCAAGTTTCTGATAACCGCCGCTAGTGCCGCCGCCATGACGCCACTGGCTTCCCGGGTTGTCGCCCAGACTTCATCCGAGCCCACCATCCGCTGGCGCATGCAGACCTATGCCGGCGCCGCGCTGGCCGAGCATGTGGCCAAGCCGGCGATTGATCTGTTCAACCAGATTGCCGGCGACCGCATGCAAATCGAGCTGTCCTATGCGGATCAGCTGGTGCCCACCGGCGAGCTGTTTCGCGCCATGCAGCGCGGCACCATTGATGCGGTGCAGTCGGATGATGACTCCATGGCATCGCCCACCGAAGTGGCCGTATTCGGCGGCTACTTCCCCTTTGGCTCGCGCTACAGCCTGGACGTGCCGGTGCTGTTCAACCGCTATGGCCTCAAGGAAATCTGGGAGGAAGAGTACGCCAAAGTGGGGGTCAAGCACGTGAGTGCCGGCGCCTGGGATCCTTGTCACTTCGTGACCAAGGATCCTATCCGCAGCCTCAAAGATCTGGAAGGCAAGCGCATCTTCACCTTCCCCACCGCGGGCCGCTTTCTGTCGCAGTTCGGCGTGGTGCCGGTGACGCTGCCCTGGGAGGATATCGAGGTCGCCGTACAGACCGGCGAGCTCGACGGCATTGCCTGGTCGGGTATCACCGAGGACTACACGGTGGGCTGGGCCAGCGTGACCAACTACTTCCTGACCAACAATATCTCGGGCGCCTGGATTGGCCACTTCTTCGTCAACATGGAGCGTTGGGAAGCACTGCCGGAAGACCTCAAGCTGCTGTTCGAAGTGTGCTGCGAACAGTCGCACTACTATCGTCAGTATTGGTACTGGGGCGGCGAGGCCGACCTGCGCGTGAATGGCACCAAGCTTGAGCTGACCTCGATCCCCGATGCCGAGTGGGAAAAGGTGGAGAACGCGGCGGAAGACTTCTGGGACGAAATTGCGGCGCAGTCCGAGATCAAGGCCAAGGTGGTCAAGATATTCAAAAAATACAACGCGGATATGCGCAAAGCCGGGCGGCCCTACCGCTATGGCCAGGCCTGAGTCACTCCCTTCGCCCCGGCCAATCGCCGGGGCGCACCCTACAACGCAAGGTTCTGGCCGGGTTCTTGAATGAACTCTTGAGCGAGCTTTTGAATCCGTTCAGGGCCTGACTGACGGCGATCCGCAAAGGAGCCTCATTGATGAGTAGCGCGCTGACGTTGGATGCCCTGACGGCTCAGGTGAAAAGTGGCGAAGTGGATACGGTGCTGGTGTGTTTTGTCGACATGCAGGGCCGCTTGATGGGCAAGCGCCTGCATGCGCACTATTTCCTGGAGAGTAAAGGGGGCGATACCCATTGCTGCAACTATCTGCTGGCCACCGATCTTGAGATGGAGACGCCGGGTGGCTATGCCAGCACCTCCTGGCAGGCGGGCTACGGCGACTACGTGATGCAGCCTGATATGGCCACGCTGCGCCCGGCGCCCTGGCTTGAAGGCACGGTGATGGTGCTGTGCGATGTGCTGGACCACGACGCCAACGCGCCGGTGCCGCATTCGCCACGCGCGGTGCTCAAGCGTCAGCTGGCACGGCTAAAAGCCATGGGGTTCGACACGGTGATGGCGACCGAGCTTGAGTTCTACCTGTTCGAGAAAAGCGTCGAGGAGATCCGCAAGTCGGGCTTTCGCGATCTGGAACCGATCAGCGGCTATAACGAGGACTACCACATTTTCCAGACCACCAAGGAGGAGCATGTGTTGCGCCCGGTGCGCAACCATCTTTATGCGGCGGGCATCCCGGTGGAGGGCACCAAGGGGGAAGCCGGCTGCGGTCAGGAAGAGCTCAATATCAATTATGCCGCGGCGCTGGATACCGCGGATTACCACACCATTGCCAAGCACGCGATCAAAGAGGTGGCCTGGCAGCAGGGGCGCGCGGTGACCTTTTTGCCCAAATGGCATCATGCCCATTCGGGTAGCTCAACGCATATTCACCAGTCGCTGCGGCAGGGCGGCGAGTCTGCCTTTTTCGATGCCAACGATGCGCTGGGTATGTCTGCGCTGATGAAGCACTACCTGGCCGGATTGCTGAAATATGCCCCCGACTGCACCTACTTTCTGGCGCCGTATATCAACAGCTACAAGCGCTTTCAGAAAGGCACTTTCGCGCCCACGCGCACGGTCTGGTCGGTGGATAACCGCACCGCGGGTTTTCGTCTTTGTGCGGCGGGCACCAGGGCCGTGCGGGTGGAAAATCGCATTGGCGGCTCGGACGTGAACCCGTACCTGGCCATGGCCGCGCAGCTGGCCGCCGGCATCAAGGGCATCGAGGATCAGCTGGAGCTGACGCCGCCCGCCGAAGGCGATACCTATCAGGGCGAAGGCGGGCTGATTCCGCAAAACCTGCGCGACGCAAGAGATGCGCTGAAAGGCTCGGCCATGCTACGGGAGGCGCTGGGCGATGACGTAGTTGACCACTACGCCCGCGCCGCCGAGGTCGAGATGGAGGCCTTCAACCAGGTCGTGACCGATTACGAGATCGCACGCGGATTCGAGCGCGCCTGACGCGTGCCGTTATCTTGTCGTAAAGCGTGCTGTAGGACGTGAACAGAGGAGATAAAGATGGGGCACAAGCTGCAATGTATCTCACCGATTGATGGCTCGGTCTTTGCCGAGCGTGACGTGCTATCGCACGATGCCGCCCGGCAGGCCGCCGAACGGGCGCGTGCGGCGCAGCCGGAATGGGCAGCACGGCCGCTGCAGGAGCGTATCGATCTGGTCATGGCCGGCATTGCCGCCGTGGGCGAGATGAACGACGAAGTGGTGCCGGAGCTGGCGCACATGATGGGTCGCCCGGTGCGCTATGGCGGTGAATTCGGAGGCTTTGAAGAGCGCGGCAGCCACATGGCGGCCATTGCCCAAAGCGCTCTGGCCACTATCGAGGTGGGCGAGGACGCCACCACTACACGCTATATCAAGCGCGTGCCGCACGGCGTGGTGCTGGTCATCGCGCCGTGGAATTACCCTTATATGACGGCGATCAACAGCGTGGCGCCGGCCTTGATCGCAGGCAACAGCGTGCTGTTGAAGCATGCCACCCAGACCCTGCTGGTAGGCGAGCGCATGGCGCGAGCTTTTCATGCGGTGGGCGTGCCCGAAGACGTTTTCCAGAATGTCTTTCTCGACCACGACACCACCTCGGGGCTGATTGCCGAGCGGGCCTTAAACTTCGTCAATTTTACCGGCTCGGTCGGCGGCGGGCGCGCCATGGAAACAGCAGCGGCAGGCACCTTTACCGGGCTGGGACTGGAACTGGGCGGCAAGGACCCCGGCTATGTAATGGAAGATGCCGACCTTGATGCGGCGGTGGCGACGCTGATCGACGCGGCGATGTTCAACTCGGGGCAATGCTGCTGCGGCATCGAACGCATCTATGTCCACGACAGCCTATATGAAGCCTTTGTCCATAAGGCAGTGGCAATTGTCGAGGGTTATACCCTGGGCCATCCGCTGGACGCCACGACGGATATCGGCCCCATGGCGAATATCCGCGTTGCCGATGAGGTGCGCGCTCAGATTGATGAAGCCGTGGCCGCCGGCGCCACGCGCCATATCGCGCAACAATCTGCAGATGACGGCGGCGCCTACCTGACGCCACAAATCCTGACCGATGTGACCCATGACATGCGCGTGATGCGCGATGAAAACTTCGGCCCGTTGGTGGGCATCATGAAGGTGTCTGGCGATGACGAGGCGATCCGGCTGATGAATGACAGCCCGTTCGGCTTGACCGCCAGCCTGTGGAGCGCGGATATGGCGCGGGCGCAGCGCGTCGGTGACCAGCTCGAGACCGGCACCGTGTTTCTGAATCGGGCGGATTATCTTGACCCCGGCCTGTGCTGGACGGGCTGCAAGAATACCGGCCGCGGGGGCAGTCTGTCGGTGATTGGCTACCACAACCTGACACGCCCCAAGTCCTACTATTTAAAGCAACTTATTTAAAGCGACGTATTTAAAGCAACTTAGTTAAAGCAACCCACATGCCAAAAAACACCCATGTGTTGAAGGAGGTGGCGACATGCCGCTGACAGGAAACTGGTCGTATCCTACCGCCATCCGGTTCGGGGCTGGCCGTATTGCGGAGCTGCCCGGGGCCTGCGCCGAGGCGGGCATCACCCGGCCGCTGCTGGTGACCGACCGGGGGCTGGCCGACTTGCCCATCACCCGGGCCACGCTAGGCATTATGGAAGCGGCGGGGCTTGGCCGTGGCCTGTTTGCCGAGGTCGACCCCAACCCGCATGAACAGAACCTGGCTGCAGGGGTTGAGGCCTATCACGCGGGCGGCCACGACGGCGTGATTGCCTTTGGCGGCGGTTCGGGGCTGGATCTGGGCAAGATGGTCGCCTTCATGGCAGGCCAGACGCGCCCGGTGTGGGATTTTGAAGATATTGGCGACTGGTGGACCCGCGCCGATGCCGATGCCATTGCGCCCATTGTAGCCGTGCCCACCACTGCCGGCACCGGCGCGGAAGTGGGTCGCGCCAGCGTGATTACCAATTCTCACACCCATGAGAAAAAGATCATCTTCCACCCCCAGGTGCTGCCGGCGGTGGTGATTTGTGATCCCGAGCTGACGGTGGGTATGCCCCGGCCGATTACCGCCGGTACCGGGCTGGACGCCTTTGCGCACTGCGTCGAAGCGTTTTCCAGCCCGCATTACCACCCGATGAGTCAGGGCATTGCTCTGGAAGGCATGCGGCTGGTCAAGGATTACCTACCGCGCGCCTACGCTGACGGCAGCGATATCGAAGCGCGCGCGCAGATGATGAGCGCAGCAATAATGGGGGCCACCGCCTTTCAGAAAGGACTGGGGGCGATACACGCCATGAGCCACCCCATCGGCGCGGTTTTCAACACTCACCACGGCACCACCAACGCGGTCTGCATGCCTGCCGTGCTGGATTTTAACGCCGACCACATTCGCCCGCGTTTCGACATGGCCGCCGCGTATCTGGGTATCGACGGTGGGTTCGACGGCTTCAGGGACTTCGTGCAGGCACTCAATGACCAGCTGGACATTCCACACACGCTCTCGGCGCTCGGGGCAAACCCCGAGCGTATCGATGAGCTGGCCACCATGGCCCTTCAAGACCCCAGCTGTGGCGGCAACCCGGTGACGCTAAGCGTGGATAACCTCAAGGCGCTGTTCCAGCGCTGTATGTGAATCGGGTGATGTGCCCGCCGCGGCTTCTTTTACGCATCCCGCCGCAGCGCATCCAATAGCTCGATGGAACGCAGCCGGTCGGCCCGGTCGTACACATCGGTCACCACCATCAGCTCGTTGGCGCCGGTTTGCTGCAAAAAGTCTTCCAGCCCCTCACGCACGGTAGCGGGACCCCCGACGATCGCCGCTCCCAGGTTTTGTCCGACGGCGGCGCGCTCGCGGGGCGACCAGTCGATACTTTCCGTCGGCGGCAATGATTTAATGCTCTTGCCGCGGTGCAGGTTGAGAAACTTCTGCTCGGCGGTGGTGTTGAGGTAGTGCGCGTGGGCGTCGTTGTCGGCGACCAGCAGCGGCATGCCGACCATGGCGTAGGGCTCGTCGAGCATCGCGGAGGGGCGGAACTGGCTGCGATAAAGGTGCAGCGCCTCGAGCAGGTAGCCGGGGGCGAACTGGGCAGCAAAAGCAAACGGCAGACCCAGCCGTGCCGCCAGCTGGGCGCTGTAACCGCTGGAGCCAAGCAGCCAGATCGGCACGTTGGTGCCCTGGCCGGGAACGGCCTGAATACGCTGCCCGGGCGCGGCCTTATTCAGGTAGCTACGCAGCTCTTCAAGCCGCTCGGGAAAATCATCCACGCCGGCGAACGGGTCGCGACGCAGGGCGCGCATGGTCGCACCATCGGCACCCGGTGCACGCCCCAGCCCCAGGTCAATACGCTCGGGGTAAAGGGTTTCCAGCGTGCCGAACTGCTCGGCAATCACCAGCGGCGCATGGTTGGGCAGCATGATGCCGCCGCTGCCCACGCGAATGCGCTGGGTCTGGCCGGCGATATGGCCGATCAGCACCGAGGTGGCGGCGCTGGCAATGCCGTCGATGTTGTGGTGCTCGGCCAGCCAGTAGCGGTTATAGCCAAGCTCGTCGGCCTTTTGCGCGAGGGCGACGCTATCGTTAAAGGTTTCGCTGGCGGTGCCGCCTTGGCGGATAGGCGCCAGATCCAGCACAGAAAGAGGAGTGTTGCTGAGTAAGGACATGCCGGCCTCGGAAAAGTAGTTAGTCGACTAATTTATTTCTTGACCCCCGAGGATGCCTGTAACACGGCGCTGATGCAAAAGTAGGCCATGATAAAGGCTGGCTGAGCCGTAAAATTGCAACGAGCAGGCCGGAACCCGAGGTGGCGCCGGCCTGTTCTGTTTCCCTTGCGTTATCGCGCCATCAGGTAGTCGCCCACGGCGCGGTAGGCCGGCAGTGACGTAGCGTCGCTGGCCGCGTTGGCGGCTTTGGGGTGCGAGGCCAGACGCACGATGACCATGTCGGCTTCGGGGTCGATCCAGATCGTCTGGCCGTGTACGCCGCGAGCGGCAAAGGCGCCGTGGTCGTCGTGGCTAACCCACCACATGCTGTGATAGCTCCAGCCTTTGAGGCCGTCGTAGCCGGCTTTGGCAAAGACGTCTGGATCGCCGCCCTGGCGAATGCTGTCGATGGCCTCGGCGGGAAGAACCTGCTCGCCGTCGAGCTCACCGCGGTCCAATACCAGCTGGCCCAAACGGCCGACGTCGCGCAGCGTGGCGTTAAAGCCGCCGCCGGCAAACGGCGTGCCGATGGAGTCAACGGTGTAGAACGCCTCGCGCTCGGTGCCCAGGCGCGACCATACCCGCTCGGCCAGCCAGTCAGCGACGCTTTGCCCGGCGCTGCGGGCAATCAGCCAGCCCAGCGCATCGGCGTTTACGGTGCGGTAGCCAAAGGCCTCGCCGTGCGCGTACTGGTCGTCTTTTTCTACCGTTTGCAGAAATTCAAAGTAGCTGCGCGGGCCGTCGTAGTCGTCCGGCGGCGGCAGGGGGCTGCCGGCCTTGGCGTAGGTCCAGACGTCGGCGTCGGGGTCCGAGTAGTCTTCGGAGTAGTCCAGCGCGGTGGTCATGTCCATTACCTCGCGCACCCTGGCATCGCCAAAGGCGCTGTCGGCAAGCTCGGGGATCACGTCGCGTACTAGCGCCTGGTCGTCCAGCGTGCCTTCGGCCACCAGCGTTTCACCCACCAATCCGGTGATGGATTTGGTCACCGACATCACGCCGTGCAGGGTGTTTTCATCGAGGCAGCCGGCGTAGCGTTCGTAGACTACCTCGCCGTGGTGCATCACCAGCACGCCGTCGCTGTGGTTGACGTCAAAGGCCTCGTCGAAGGTCATGCGGTCGTCACTGCCGGTGGGCTGAAAGGTCACGTCGCCGATGCCGTCGTCAAGCGCTTGGGGCAGCTCACGCGCGCCTGCAGTGCCGTTATCCACGCCGGCGGTGGGCATCAGCTCGCGAAAGTGACACACCGTCCAGCCGAGCTTGGGCGGGGCGAAGTAATCATCGTCGGTAAAGCGGATGGTGCGGTTTTCCGGCGGCGGAAAGCCCTGCATCCAGCCGTCTGGTCCAGCGTCAGCGCTGGCATCCGCTTTGGTGTCGGCAGTATCGGCGGACTGAGCCGCAGCCAGCGGGCTTAGCATCAATAGTGCGCTGCTTAATAGCAGGCCGTAACGAGTCGACATGAGAGGCGTCCTTTTTGTCAGCGTTTGCGTTTATTCTACGCTCTATGCTCAAAGCTAAACCAAGCGGCGCGTATAATCGACCCGCATCATTGCAAACCATGCGAGGACAAATGATGAAAGTAATTCCTGCACTGATTCTGGGCGTTGCGGCCATGATTGCCGCGTTGTTTGTGGGCAACGGGCTGACCGACTTGGGCACCGGCGATCGCTACGTCACGGTAAAAGGCCTGGCCGAGCGCGAGGTGACGGCGGATACCGCGCTGTGGCCGCTGCGCTTTGTGGCCTCCGGCGAGACGCTTAACGAGGCGCAGTCCAATGCCCGTGACAGCCACGATGCGGTGCTTGAGTTTCTCAAGCGTCAGGACATCAAGCCGGAGGCGGTAGAGCTGCAAAAGCTCAGCGTCAAGGATACCGGCGCTGACCCTTACCAGCGCGGCGACGTCGAGCAGAAATTCATCATCAACCAGACGCTGACCGTGCGCAGTCATAACGTTGAACGCGTGCGCAAGGCCGCCCAGGCCGTCAGCGAGCTGGTCGATGCCGGCGTCGTGCTCTCGTCTGACTACGGCGCAAGCGGCCCCAGCTACCTGTTCAGCCGGCTGAACGAGATCAAGCCCGCGATGATCGCCAGGGCCACCGCCGCCGCCCGGGAGTCTGCCGAGCAGTTTGCCCGGGATGCCAACGCCGAGGTGGGCGAGCTGCGCCGCGCCAATCAGGGTGTGTTCCAGATCCGCGCCCGGGATCAGGCCGCGGGTATGAGCCAGACCCAGCAGGCGGAGAAAACCGTGCGTGTGGTCACCACCATCGACTATTACCTGGATTAAACGCACGTTTGGTTAAACGTGCCCGGCAGTCTATGATTAGCGCTAATTTTGTTTAGCGCTAATCAGGTAGTGCAATAATCATATAATACGTAGGGATACTATGCGCTGGACGTTGGTGATTGCGATTGTGTCGGGCTGGTTTAGCTTGGTTAGCCTGCTGTGCATTGTCTATCTGCTGCTGGCGGAGAAGAAGGCGGGGCCGGGTAAAAAGGCCGCACCGCCTCGGACGGTTGCTGGCGCTGGCGGCGCCGTGAGCGACACGCCTGCGTTGATCGATGCCGAGGCGGGCGCCTGGGGGCTGTTTGTGATGTTTGATAATCCGAGCATGGGGCTTAACGAACGCTTGGGCACGCTGCTGGCATCAGCCGGGGCGGTGTCTGAAAGCCGGACCAAAACGTTTACCCTGGCGGGAGACTCGCCGCGCAATCCCATCCACATTGCCAACGCCTACCCGCCGGGCACGCTGCCGTCGTTCAATCAGGATAACGGCACGATGCCGATCAAGGGCATCAGCGTAAAGATGATCAAAAAGAACCGCTCGGCCACGCCCAACAAGCTGCAGCTGGCGCGTCTGGTCACGCTTACCCGTGAAATTACCCGGCTGGGCGGCAAGGCCGTGGATGCAGAAAAGCACCCCGTTTCCGAGCAGGGCTTCCAGGCCGTGATCAACGGCAATGCCAGAGTGTAAAAGGACGCTGCCCATGACGTGGATTGATCAGACGTTGCTCAGCGCCGTCACGCGCATTGCCCGCGACGCCGGTGAGGCGATAATGGACGTGTACGCGCGGGGTTTCAGCGTGACCGAAAAAGCCGACCACAGCCCGCTGACCGAGGCCGATCTGGCCGCGCACCGGGTGATCGTGGCGGGGCTTGCCGCACTGCCCGAGGCCATTCCTATATTATCTGAGGAAGATGCCGGGAGCTTTTCCAGGCCCGACGCGCAGGCGCGCTACTGGCTGGTTGACCCGCTGGATGGCACCAAAGAATTCATCAAGCGTAACGACGAGTTTACCGTCAATATCGCGCTGATCGAACGTGGCCGGCCGGTGCTGGGCGTGGTGTTGGTGCCGGTTACCGGCGTGGCCTATGTGGCGGCAGCGGGGCTGGGTGCGCACAAAATTCATGCCGACGGAAAATGCGTGGCGATTAGCGTGGCGGGGCGCCCGGCCGCCGGGGCAACCTGGCGGGTGATGGGCAGCCGTTCGCATGCAGGCGTTGCGCTTGCCGGCTGGCTGGAAACGCTGGGCGCCCATGAGCTGACGCCGGTAGGCAGCTCGCTCAAGTCGTGCCTGATTGCCGAAGGTCGGGCGGATGTTTACCCGCGCCTGGGGCCCACCAGCCTGTGGGATACCGGTGCGGCGCAGGCGGTGCTGGAGCAGGCCGGCGGCCGCGTGGTGGATCTGGCCGGGGAGTCGCTGGATTACGCTGACCCTGCGCAAACGCTGAATCCGTCGTTTGTTGCCTGGGGCTTTTAGGCGTTTCTACCGTGTTATGGTGTTGTTTTTAAAGGATATAGCTGTGCGTTTTATTATGACATTGGCGGTGCTGGCAGGGCTGGTCTACGGCGGGCTCTATGTGTATTACGACGCCAGCCTGTCTCGCGCCGTTGAGGAGCGCTTGGGCAATGCCGGGTTGAGTGATGTCACAGTAGAAGCGGTGGACTTCAGCCCGCTGGCGCCGCTGCTGACCGAGACGGAGGTAAGCGCTGAGGTGGCCTATGGCGGCCTTGATGCGAGCGTGAACCTGCGTGTGGTGGGGCATCCGTTGTTTACCGATGAGCTTTCTCTTGAGCTGGGCGGCCTGGAGGCGTTGCGGCTGGGCATCGGCGGCCAGTAACGTTGCCCGCCAAACTTCGCATTTGCTCCACATAGGGAACCCCAGCGACTCGTATCGGGCATGGTAAAGTAGGTGTCACGCTAACGAGGAGAGGTGACTTATGAACGCAACATCGATCAAAACGCTGAAAAAAGCCGCTTTGAGCGCTACTGTCGTGGCCCTGATGCTTGGCCTGAGCGCCTGCTCCAGCATGTCCGATCAGGATAGGAACACGGCCGTGGGCGCCGGTGCGGGTGCCGTGGGCGGCTCCGTACTGACCGGTGGCAGCACCGCGGGCACCGTGGGTGGCGCCGTTGTTGGCGGCGTCATTGGTCATGAAGTTGACGACGACTGATTATCGCCCTGATGGCCAAATCAAATAAAGGGCGCCGCTTATGCGGCGCCCTTTATTGTGTTAGCACGTCTGCCTGAAAGGCCCTGTGTTAAAACTCCTCCCACTCGTCGGCGGTGCTGGCCGGTGCCGGAGGGCGGGCCGGCGTTTTCCGCGCGCTGGGCAGCGGCGCCGGCGCTTTGCGCGTGGCAGCAGGCTGAGCGTCATCGTCGCCCAGCACGAAGGTATCCACCAGCTCGCTCAGGCGAGCCGCCTGGTCGCGCATGGACTCCGCGGTGCTGGAGGTTTGCTGCACCATGGACGAGTTCTGCTGGGTCATGGTGTCCATTTCGGTCACCGCGGTATTGACCTGGCTGATACCGGCGCTTTGCTCCCGGGCACCGGCGCTGATTTCGGCGATCACGTCAGTCACGCGGGTAACGCTATCCACAATCTCGCGCATGGTGGTGCCGGCGCGTTGGACGGTCTCGCTGCCCTGGCGGGTGTACGTCGTGGCGGTATCGATCAGCCCGCGTATTTCGCTTGAGGCATTGGCGCTGCGGCTGGCCAGATCGCGTACTTCCTGGGCGACCACGGCAAAGCCACGGCCGTGTTCGCCGGCGCGTGCGGCTTCCACCGAGGCATTAAGCGCGAGAATGTTGGTCTGGAACGCAATGCCGTCGATCATGGTGATGATCTCGCCAATGCGCGTCGCCGAATCGCTCAGGTTGCCCATGGTCTGCTCGACCTCGGTCATGGCTTCGCCGCCCTGGCGCGCCACGGTGACGGTGGAGGTCGCCAGCTGGTTGGCCTGCTGCGCAGACTCCGAGCTATGGTTGACCGTCGAGGTGATTTCTTCCATCGACGACGATGTTTCCTGCAGATTGGCGGCGGCCTGTTCGGTGCGCGAGGCCAACTCTTCGCTGCCCTGGGCCATTTCACTGGCGCCGTGGTGAACCTCATAAACGCTGCGGCGTACGTTGATCAGCGTGGTCTGCATGCGTTCGACAAAGGCGTTGAACTGCTCGGCCAGCGCGCCGATTTCATCATCAGTGGTCACCTCAAGCCGTTGGGTCAGATCGCCGCGGCCCTGGGCAATATCGCGCATGGCAGACGCGGTCTGATTGATTGGCCGCACCAACCGGCGCACCAGCCAGATCGCCATCAGCGCGATGATGATAAAGACCCCGAGGCCAATGAGCACGGCGATAATGATGCTGGTCTGCAGGGCATCTTTAGCATCTGCGCGTACGGCAGCCATGGTGCGTTCGATGTCGGTCATGTAAACGCCGGCGCCCATTACCCAGCCAAGCTCGGGCATATTGAGCACGTAGGACTGCTTGGGTTCTACCTGGCCGGTGTTGGGGTGTTCCCAGTCGTAGCCGTAAAAACCGCCGCCGTTGCGCCCGGTTTCAATCATGCCCTGCACAATGTAGGTGCCGTCGCTGCCCTGCATGTCGTAATTGTCCTGACCGACCAGCGTTGGGTTATCACCCAGCACGGTGCTGACGCCGTCGTAGTCGTAGGCCCAGAGATAGTTGCCGTCGTCAAAGCGGACGTTTTGCAGCAGTTCATGGACGCGCTGGCGCATGGCTTGATCGCTAAGCGCGGGATCTGTCAACAGTGGCGCAATGGCGCTGTGGGCGCTTTCGACGATGCTTTGGACTTGTGACCAGCACTGCGGCCACCAGAAATAGTGGAATCAGCACTAGCGCGAGTATTTTGGCCTGCAGGCCGGAAAAGCGGGACGTGCTGTGGGAAGCATGAGATTTGGGCATGAACAGTTCCTTATTGAAGATAGAAAACATGCAGATAAAGCCGAATGGCTGGTTATAAACAGCTATCGGCCTGAGTTCTTTTTCCTTGAGGCGCGTTGCGTTGAACTGCTCAACGCAACGTTGATAACGCGCGCCTGTGCAGGCTCATGAAGGTATGCGTGAAACGCAAATGCCCCGCTGCGTGGGCAGCGGGGCGTTCGGATAAGGCGGCCGGCGCGTTACCGCGGTGGTATTAAAACGGCACGTCGCGCCGGCCGGTTTGAAACGCTACCACCTTGCGGTAGATTTCCTTGGCATGCTCGACGGCGTCGCTTTCCATCTCGTCCGGCGTGATGGGGATGTTGCCTTGGCTGCCGTGGCTTTGCAGCAGGCTTTTCACGTCACCGCGATAGCGCTCAAGCAGGTGCTCAAGGTTGGTGTTGATCACCTGTAGTTCCAGGGTGAACTGGCGACGCTGTTCAAGCCGCCTGGCGAGGTCGTCACCCGTGGCCGCCCCGTTGATCAGGGTTTCCAGGGTCTGGTTTACCAGCTTTTGCGCACGGTGCAGGCGGGGAACAATGACGTACACCACGTCGTAAAGCGAAAGCGGAGCGCTGTAGGTTTGCATGGGGTTTCAACGGGCACGGTAAGAAGATGGCCCGCCAAGTTTACGCGACGCCGTCGCACCGGCAAGCACGGTGACAAAAATGGCCGCTTGGTTGCAAAGCGTTACGTTGAGTGATGACAGGCTGAACACGGCGACATTCGCCGCCGTGTGCGTATTGGCTGGGTGGCTTAGACGATATCCAGCGGCTCTTTGCGCTTGGGCGCGGGAAAAGCAGCGTCCAGCCGCCGGCAGATGGCGTCATCAAGTGTGACGCTAAGCGCCGCAGCGTTTTGCTCAACGTGGCTGATTTGCGCGGCCTTGGGAATGGCGATGACGTCGCGGCGGCCGTCGCTGCTATGAAAATCGTGGGGGCGAATCGCCCAGGCTAGCAGCAGCTGTGCAGGGGTAATGTTGAGATCTGCGGCAATGCTCAGCACCTCGGGGTTGTCCAGCAGCTTGCGCCGCAGGGTGCCGCCCTGGGCCAGCGGACAATAGCCCATAGCCGGCATACGGCGTTCGCGCATCCACGGCAACAGCGAGTGTTCGATGCCCCGCGAGCCTAAATGGTAAAGCACTTGGTTGACCGCGCAGGCATCGCCGCCGTCGAGGTTGTAGAAGGTGTCGATTTCGTCGGCGTCGAAGTTGGACACGCCAAAGCGGCGGATTTTGCCGTCCGCCTGCAGCCGCTCAAAGGCTTCGAGGGTTTCGTCCAGCGGAATACCGCCCGGCCAGTGCAGCAGGTAAAGGTCCAGGTAGTCGGTGCCCAGACGCTTGAGGCTTGCCTCGCAGGCGGCAATGGCGCTGTCGCGCCCGGCGTTCCAGGGAAATGCCTTGGAGACCAGAAACGCCTGTTCGCGGCGGTCGGCAAGGGCCTCACCGACCACTTCTTCGGCGCCGCCGTTGCCGTACATTTCGGCGGTGTCGACAAGCGTCAGGCCCAGTTCGAGGCCGTGCTGCAGCGCGCGGACTTCGTCGCGGCGGGGCGTGAGGTTCTCGCCCATAAACCAGCTGCCCTGGCCAATGGCGGGTAGCTCAACGGCGGGCTCGTGGGCGGTCGCGGCCAGGCGCACGTGGGGATGTGACGACATGGCAGTTCTCCTTTTCTATTGCGGGTGGGCGGTGGCCTGCTTGGCTGCGCAGGTACGCCTGATAATGGAAAAGCTTTCCATACTAAAAAGCTTTCCATACTACTTGCGGGTGATGCAAGGGGACAGCCGAACGGCTCGTGTCGGGCGGGTTTTTGCTAGACTGCAGGCCTTGTTCTATTCATGCCCCCGCTATTGAGGAAACGTCCATGAGTCAGCTGCCCCCTTGCCCGCAGTGCGGGTCCGAATATACCTATGAAGATCAGGATATGTTGATTTGCCCCGAGTGCGCCCACGAGTGGGTGATCGACGGCGCGGTGGAAGAAGACAGCGACGCGCCGCTGATCAGCGATGCCTACGGCAGCCTGCTTAAAGACGGTGACACCGTCACCGTGATCAAGGATTTAAAGATCAAAGGGGCGTCGTCGGTGGTGAAGGTCGGCACCAAAGTGAAAGGCATCCGCCTGGTCGAAGGCGATCACGACATTGACTGCAAGATCGACGGCATCGGCGCCATGAAACTGAAGTCCGAGTTTGTCAAAAAGGCCTGACGGCGTATCAACACCTCCGCTGTTTGTTAGCCTGCTAAACTGTGTTATGTTTAGCGGGCTAATCGTGCTTCAGCCTGCCGTGTTGAAGCGAATCGTATTGTGCAGTTTGGCAGCGGCCTGACCGCTGCACCGGCGAATCCCCTTGGTTCGCCGTTTTTGTTTGTTTCCCCCTCAAGCTATGCCAGAGAGAATGCCATGACCCCAGAGCAGCGTTTTGCCCGCTGGGTACGCGCGGCGATTGTGCTGTTCGTCGTAATGTTTGTGTACTTTGTGTTTGCTGATACCTACATGCCCGCCACGCCTCAGGCGCGGGCGCTGCGCCAAGTGGTGCGGGTGGCGCCGCAGGTAAGCGGCCAGGTGGTTGAGGTACAGGTAAATAATAACGCCCGTGTGCGCCGCGGCGAGGTGCTGTTCCGGATTGACCCGGAGCCGTTTGCGTTGGTGGTCGACAAAGCGCAGCTGGCGCTTGACCAAGCGCGGCGCGATAACGCCGGGCTGGATGCCTCGCTTGCCGAGGCCCGTGCAAGCCTGGCCAGGCAGCAGGCGTTAACCCGTGAGCTCGCCCAGGAGCGCCGCCGCATGCAGTCGCTGCTTGAGCGTGGAAGTGTGTCGCGCCAGCGGTTTGAGTCGGTCAGCGCCGATGCCAAGGCCGGCGAAGCAGCGGTGAAGGCGGCTGAGGCCAAGGTGCGTGTGCTAAAGGTGCAACGCGGGGAGGGCGGCGAAGATAATCTGTTGTTGCGTCAGGCGCGCAATGCGCTGGCCGAAGCCGAGCTCGATGTGCGCCGCACCACAGTGCATGCCGAGCAAAGCGGCTACGTCAGCAATCTGCAGCTCAACGCGGGCGATAGCGTAAGCGCCGGCTCGCCGGTGCTGGCCACCGTGGGCGACCGGCTAGATATCGTTGCGGATTTCCGCGAGAAAAGCCTGCGTCATATGGGCCCTGGGGATAAAGCCTGGATCGCCTTTGATGCCCGCCCCGGCGAGGAATATGCAGCACGAATCACCTCCATCGATGCCGGCGTGCGCGATGGTCAACTACTGCCCGATGGCAACTTGGCGCACATTCCCCAGACCGACCGTTGGGTGCGCGATGCCCAGCGCATTCGTGTGCACCTGCGCCTTGATTCTCCGCTACAGGCGCTGCCGCCTACCGGGGCGCGTGCCACGGTGCAGCTGGCGCCGGTGGCCAACCCCGTAGCACACGCGCTGGCGCGGGTGCAGGTCGCGCTACTCAGCATGCTGCACCATGTCTACTGATACGAAGTCCACTAGCACCAGGGCTACCAATACCCAGTCGACTAATACCGGGTCTACCGGCAAGCCACACGCGCTGGGCGAGAACGATTTTCGTCAGTGCCTGCGCGTGGCCTGCGGCGCGGCACTGGGTTTTGTGGTCAGCCAGCTGATGAACTGGAACTACGGGGTGTTTTTTACCGTGTTTCCGATGTTTCTGCTGGGGATTGTGCCGGTGCTCAACGGCCATGTCGTGCGCCAGTTTCTAGGTAATGCGCTGGTCAACTGCGTTGAGGTTAGCCTGGTGGTGGGGCTAACCCAGCATATGCCGCTGGTGATGCTGGGTTTTGCCTTCGGACTGTTTTACACGCGTTTTCGGCTGATGGCGCGTGGTCCGTTTTTCCTGTTCGGCGCCAACGGCGTGTTGACGCTGAGCATTCTGCTGCATTTTGCCAGCTATCCCGAGGTGGATCTGGCTGATCTGTTTGCCAGCAATGTGGTGGCAAGTTTGCTGGCGGTGGCCATTGCCGGGCTGATGCACGTGGTGTTTCCCGACGTCACTCCGCGACAGCCGCCGCCTAAAATGGCAAAAACACCGTCGCGAATTCGTCACGAAACCCTGATCGGGGCGATGACCGTGACGCTGTCGTTTGCGGTGTTCCAGACGTTTGACCTGCGCGACTCGCTCTCAGCACAGATGTCCACGGTGCTGATTTTGTTTGCGCTGGGCTACCCCGGCGCGCGTCTGTCGGCGGGCAAGCGCGCCGTGGGCACGCTGTTGGGCTGTAATTTGGCAGTGTTCGCCCAGCTTTTGCTGTATACCCAAAGTCAGCATTTTGTGCTGGTAACGCTGCTTTACTGGCTGGGGCTGATGTTGTTTTCGCGGATGCATATGCTGGAACGCGCCGGTTCGGGCGTCGGTTTTGGTGGATTGACCACGCTGGGCATTCTGTTTGGCCAGTCGCTTTCGCCCCATCAGGATTTGATTTACAGCGCGCTATACCGTTTTTCTTCGATGTGCGTGGCCATGGCGTTGACGGTGCTGGTGATGGCACTGCTTGATCGCTTGCTTAACGCCTGGGAGCCGACCCGCGGCTAGCGCACCTGATGCGCCTTCTAGCGCGGGTTGCTGAAGCCTAAAAGCGAGGATGCACTAACCCCCGAGAGGGCGCCGGTTAGACTTTTACCCTGTGTGGCTGTACGATAATCCACGAAAGCCGTTACGGCTAGCCTGCCCACGCGCAGCAACGCCCAGGCCTCTTCGATTTTATCGGCTAACGTCATCGATAGGAGAAGGCAGTCATGCCATCCCACTATTCCGACGCAGGCCGCTGCATGTCGCGCCGTCCACCGCCTTAATACCCGTTTCGGGTAGCGTCTGAACGGCCGCCTTTTGCGCGCCGCGCGTTTTACGCTTTGATCACGCCATATTGATGGCGATCCCTGGCACGGGGACGTGCATCGCCTGTGTCCGCGACCGTCTGCCGGCCTTGCGCGCGGCGCTCTACCCTCTCCATTCCGTTGTGCCCGCTTGGGAGTTTTTGCCTGCGGGTGCGTGTGTTCAACCGACAGAGAGATTGCTCTTGAATAGCGAATCACTATATCAATTTTCGACCGTGACCGTGCTCCTGATGCTGCTGGCGTTTTACGGCGGCACGTATCTTTTGACGCTGGGTATCCGTAAGAAAAACGAAGATGCCGATGCGTTCATGGTCTCTAACCATCGCCTCGGTTTTGGCATTGGCGCGGCCAGTATGACCGCCACCTGGATATGGGCGGCTTCTTTTTACGCGGCGGCAACGTCGGGCTTTACCTACGGTGTCTCAGGCCCCATTCACTATGGGCTGTGGGGCGCGCTGATGATTTTGTTCATTTACCCGTTCGGTCGACGCTTTCGTAAATTGGCACCCAACGCCGCCACGCTTGGCGAGCTGATCCACGCCCGCCACGGCTCTTCAAGCCAGCTGATTCTGGCGGCGTCCAACGTGATGGGCAGCATAATCAGCCTGATGGTTAACTTTACCGCCGCCGGCGCGCTGGTCTCGGTGCTGTCGCCGCTTTCCTTCCAGACCGGGGTGATTATTGCCGGCGCCGGCGTGCTGCTCTATACCCTGTGGTCGGGTTTCCGTGCCTCGGTAATGACCGACTTTGCCCAGCTGGTTGCGCTGATGGCCATTGCCGTGGTGATTATCCCCGCGGTATTTTTCTCCATGGGCGGCCCTTCCGAGCTGGTGGCCGGGCTGGATAACCTGACCGCCGAGCAGGCCAACTTCTTTTCCATGGACGCGATCCTCAATCAGGGTGCGCCGTTCTTCGTGGCCGTGCTGGCTTACGCCATCGGTAACCAAACTATCTCCCAGCGCCTGTTCGCGGTAAACGAAAACCACATCAAACCGACTTTCGTGACCGCCACCCTAGGCTACGGCGCGATTGTCATCGGCCTTGGCATGATTGGCCTGATGGCGCTGACGCTGGGTATCGAGCCGCTTAACGGTGACATGAACAATCTGATTCCGCAGATGGTCTCGGGCTACCTGCCGCCGGTGTTCATCGGGCTGTTCTTTATTCTGGTGATCGGTTCGCTGTCGTCTACCGCTGACTCTGATCTTTCGGCGCTGTCTGCGATCATGATGGCCGACGTTTACGGCAAGAACATCGCCAAGGGTAAGGCTGACCCCAAACGCATGCTATTGGTGGGCCGGCTGACCATGATTGTGGCCACCGTGGTGGGCATCGTCTTTGCCAGCTTCTCGCTGGATATACTGGTGATGCTGGTGTTTGTTGGCGCACTCTGGGGGGCGATCGTGTTCCCGGTGATTGCCAGCTGCTTCTGGAACCGCGTGACCAACAAGGCCTTTACCACCTCGGTGGTGATCGCGATGATCATGTTCTGCCTGGCGCGCTTTGAGCTGCTGCCGCTGACTGGCGCTACCGGCCTGATGTTCGAACTTCTGGCAAGCATCGGCGGCGGTATTATCATTGCCCTGATGGCGTTTGGTTTTCTGGGCCGCGCGATGGGCTTGGTCGCCGGCGTGCTGGCGTTTGTCGCCATGCTGGTCTTTGCCACCGATTTTCTGCGCGACTACACGGTACTGCTGGCCTCGTTGACCGCCTACGGCACCAGTACGCTGGTATGCATCGTGATGAGTCTTGCGAGCAAGGAAGAGCCCTTCGACTTCGACACGATCCGCGAACGCGTAGGTAACTACGATGATACCGACGAAACCGCCAGCGAGAAGGCGGATGACACGCCGGACAGCGGTGTTGCGGGCCAGCCTGTAGGCCAGTCGTAAGTGGCCGCTAAGTCATCACCGTTAATGACAAGGAGAACATGACCATGACCGCATTGATGGGGTTTTATGTACTGATCTGGCCGGCGTTGACGCTGGTTGTTTTGATCGTGATTTGTCGCGCGGTAATGCGCGACCGTCGCCAGGCGCGCAAGGAACACCGCGATATGGTGTAACGCCGCACGCGTGTGGCGAGTACGTGGCACAAAAAAACCCGGCCTGCATTGTGCAGGCCGGGTTTTTTTATGTCCGCTATTTGAGGCGTCGCTTATTTTCCAGCTTCGCGGCGGACGTTCATGCGCAGGCTGTTGAGCAGCACGCACAGGCTGCTCAGCGTCATGGCAATGGCGGCAATCACCGGATGCACAAAGCCGGCTATGGCCAACGGCAGGGCGAGGGCGTTGTAGCCAATCGCCCAGCCCAGGTTCTGACGCATCAGCCGGCGGGCGCGGCGGGCAAGCATCAGGGTGGTGGGCACATGGCTTAGGCCGTCGGGCAGGTAGACCGCGGCGGCGGCGCGGGCGGTGGGCGTGGCCTCACCTACGGCAATACCCAGCCGCGCGCCGGCAAGTGCCAGGCCGTCGTTCAGGCCGTCACCGATAAAGGCCACGGCGCGGCGTTTTTCCAGCGCTTCGACAAAGCGCTGTTTGGCCTCTGGCGTGACGCCGGCAACGACGTGCTCGGGGGCAATGTTGAGCCGCTCGGCTTGACGCAGGCAGGAAGCGCGGGTGTCGCCGCTGAGCAGATACACGTCGTGGCCGCGCTGCTGCAGGGTGTGCACCGTGCTGATGGCATCGGGGTGCAGCGCCTCTTCAAAGGCGATAAACCCCTGATAGCGACCGTTGTGCGCCAGGTGCAGCGTCATGCGCGCATCGTCTGACGGCGGCACCTCAATGCCCTGCTGACGAAGCCAGGCGGGGCGGCCGGCCAACACGCAGGCGGCTGCGTGCTCCCAGCGTGTGCCCAGGCCAGCATCAATGTAACGCTGCCCATCAGCGGCGCCGGGGGAGGGAGTGGCGCTTGCGGCCAGGCCGTGCGCCACGGGGTGTGCGGTGTCGGCCAGGGTATCAACGGCAAGCTGCAACAGGTCGGCCGAATCACCCCTGCGGGCAGGCATGACGTCGGCTACGCGGGGGGTGTTGGTGGTCAGGGTGCCGGTTTTATCAAACACCACGACGTGGGTATCGGCGGCGGTTTCAAGTGCGGCGGGGTCACGAAAGATCACTCCGTCGGCCACCATGCGCGCGTGCCCGATCACCACCACCAGCGGAATGGCCAGACTCAGCGCGCAGGGGCAGGCCACAATTAATACCGCCAGGCCGCGCGTTGCCGCCTGTTCGGCGCCCAGGCCGAGTAACAGCGCCAACGCGGCGGCAGCCAGCGCGGCGCTGACGATAATCGGCAACAGTATTCGGGCCAGCGCATCGGTGAGCCGCTGCAGCGCGGTTTTGCGGCTCAAAAGCCCACGAACCGAGCGCGCCAGCGCGTCAATGCGCCGCTCGCCCACCGGGGCGGTCACGCAGAGCTCAAGCTCGCCCGCCAGCAGCCGGCAGCCGGCGCGTACGCTGTCGCCGGGACTTACCCGGCAGGGTTCGTGCTCACCGGTCAGCAATGATTGATCGACCTCGCCGTCGCCGGCAAGCACCGTGGCGTCAAGCGCCAGCGGCTCGCCGCTGGCCAGCTGAATCGTCTGCCCGACGCTGAGATCGGTGGCAGGGACGCGCTCCAGGCGGCCATCTTCGTGGAGCCGGGTGGCGGTTTCCGGCGCCTGGCTTAAATAGCTGCGTACGACGTCGGCGGCGCGGCGGCGCACGCGACCGTCAATAAAGCGGGCGATAAGCTGAAAGGTGATCAGCATCACCGCGGCGTCGAAATACACGTCGGCATGGCCGGTGGCCAGGCGCCAGACAGAGACGCCGACGGCGGCGAACACGGCAAGCGTAATCAGCGCATCGAGCCCCGGTGCGCCCACGCGCAGGGTGCGTAGCCCCACGCGGTAGAAGTGGCCGCCGGAATAAAGCAGGACGGGTAACGCAAAAAAGCCGCTGGCAAGTGCCAGCGGCCAGGTGGCGGCGGGTTCAATAATGCCGAGCGGTGCGAGATACACCAAGTAGGCGGGCATCATGCACCACATGCCAAATACCAGCGCCACGGCTAAACGTATCAGCAAGCGGCGGCGCAGGCGCTCGGTAGTACCGGCGCTGGCGCCTTCTTCGCCCGGCGACAGCAGCCGGTAGCCAAGCTTGGACACGGCGTGCTGTAGCCTTGAAAGCTCGGTGCGCGTGGTGTCAAAGCGTACCATGGCGCTGTCGGCGGCGAAGTTGACCGCCGCCTCCACCACGCCCGGCTGGCGCTTGAGCAAGGCCTCCACGGCGGCAGCACAGCTGCCGCAGTGGAGGCCTTCAACGATCAGAACGTCTTCATGCAGCTGCGCTGTGGCCGCTGCGTCGGCCACTTAGGGCGCCTCGAAGGTGTCGCGCAGCTCGTCGGGCGACCAGGCGCCGCGCTCGCCGTACTCCTCGGCGTGGGCATCAACGCGGTCGGCCTCGACCGCCTCAGCGTCGTTGCCCCATTCCTGACGAACGTGGCTCAACACCGCGGCAATTTCGGCGCTGCTGAGTTGGCCGCCAAACGCCGGCATTACGCCGTTGTAGGTGGTGCCCTCAACCTCGATTTCGCCCTGCAGGCCGTCGTGGACGATAGCCACCGGCACGCTGGGATCACCGAGCAGCCATTCACTGCCCACCAGCGGCGGAAAGGCGCCGGGAACCCCCTGGCCGTTGCCTTGGTGGCAGGCCGAGCAGCGGGCGCTGAAGATGGCGCCGCCGTCGATATCGTCGCCGGTGGCGGGGGCTTCAACCACCGAGCGGCTGTCGCCGCCGAGCATCGGTTTGCCGATCTGCCAGGCGTAATAGCCCACGCCCCACACCAGCAAAATGCCGATCCACACGACGACCAGCTTGGGTACCGGGCGCTGGCCCTCTTCCGGCTCGTGGTGTTCACGGTGCTGTGCATTGCGGTTATGACTGTCGTTATGACGTTGATCGTGACGCTTCATAACACCTTACTCCTCGGCTGCTTCGGGTTGCGGCAGGGTGGGCGCCGGATAGGTATGGTCCAGCGCCTTGAGGTAGGCCACCATCGCCAGGGCGTCGTCGGTGGCGACCACCTGCCCCGAATCAGGACCGTAAGGCTTGGGGATGTTCACCACGCGGTCGTCTTCAGCGGCGGCTTCCACCTCGCGGAACATGAACCGGTACGGCGGCATGATGCTGTCTTCTACCACCGCGCGGGGGTTGTAGAGGTGCAGCAGGTGCCAGTCGTCGCTGGGCTGGCGTGCGCCGATGTTGAACAGATCAGGCCCTGTGCGCATGGTGCCCATCAGGTGAGGCTGATCATAGGTGTAGTCGCCCGGTACCGAGGGCCGGCCCCAGCCGCGAGCCTTGTCGCCCGGCGCAAAGCTTGGGTCGCGCGGCTGCTGGCTGTGGCAGTACACACAGCCGTTGGCGATGTACAGGTCGCGGCCTTGCTGCTCAAGCTCGGTGTAGGGCTCAAGATCAGGCGGCACCTGCTCGGTCGTCATCTGAATATAGGGCAGCACCACCAGCGTCAGCATGGCCAGCAGCAGTATAAAGGCGGCGCCTACCATAATCGCGAGAGCACGTTTCATTGCGAGGCCTCCTGCTTGGCAGAGCGGAACAGCGTGGGCTGGTAGCGGCGTTCACCACTACGACGCAGCATGGCGATAAAGTGCACGGCAAAGACTAGGTGGCCAAGCGTCATCAGGGCACCGCCTATAGTGCGCGCTTCAAGGTAGGGAAGCGTCATGCGCACGATATCCATGAACGGCATGTCGGCGTCCAGCAGTGCCACGCCTTCTTTCCAACCGCCTATAGTCAGCGAGACGAAATAAATCAGGATACCCACGGACACCAGCCAGAAGTGCACGCTGATCATCCGGCGCCACGGCCATTCCCAGTCCATCAGGCGGGGCATGATGAAGTACACTGCGCCAAACAGGATAAAGCTCAGGAAGGCGTACATGCCGAGGTGCGCGTGCGCCACGGTGTAGTGGGTGAAGTGGGTAATCACGTTAACGCTGCGCAGCGCTTCCATGGAGCCCTGCAGCGACGACACTGTATACATCAGCGCGCCTATCCACACAAAGCGCAGGGTAGGTGAATCCTTGAGGCGGCCAAAGTGGCCCCACATGGTGCCGTGGTGGTTGATCGCCACGGTAATCACCGGGATCGACATCATCACGCTATGCACGATGGAAAGCGTTACCAGCCAGGTGGGAATCGGGCCGCCGACCAGGTGGTGAATGCCTACCTGGCTGTAAAACAGCGCCAGCGACCAGAAGCCCAGCAGCGAAAGCTGATAGGAAATGATCGGCCGTCCCAGAATCTTGGGAATCAGGTAGTAGGCCGTGCCGATACCGATCGGCGTGACCCACAGCCCCAGCACGTTGTGTGCGAACCACCAGTTGACGGTCGCGCCCGAGGCGCCGGGAAAGGTAAACGGCAGGTTGGCGATCAGAAACAGGAACGGGAACCACACCAGCGCGGCCATAAAATACCAGCTGGTGACGTAGAGGTGTTCGACTTTGCGGTTAGCGGCGGTCAGCACTAGCGGAACGGCGCACAGCGCCCCGCCAATGACGAACAGAATGTCGATCTGCCAGGGAAACTCCAGCCATTCTTCGCCGTCGGAAAGGCCCAGGTTAATGGCGATAAGCCCCAGCACCAGGCCGACGTTCCAGATCACGCTGCCGGTGATGGCGAAGCGCGCACCGACCAGCGCGGTACGAAACAGCCGCGGCAGCAAAAACAGCGCCACGCCGATGCCGGCCATGGACGCCCAGCCGTAGGTCACGGCGTTCAGGTGCATGGGGCGCACGCGGCCAAAGGTCAGCCATTCGCTGTTGGCAAGAAACTCCGGCATGTGCATCTTGGTCGACGAAATCAGGCCGTAAAAAGACCCCACCACCAGCCAGAACACCGCCGAGCAGAGCCAGGCGAGCACCGGCCCGCGCGAAGAGAAATCGGCGCGCTGGCGGGCGTTGATGGCCTCGGAGTTGGGCGGCAGATTGCCGTCCAGGGTGTCCGAGATGTCGCGGGCGGGATCCTCGCCGTGGCCTTCTTCGCCGGGAGGGAATATGGTCTTGGCGGCCTCTTTGCCGTGGCCGAACTGGTTTGTCGCAATCGACCAGATCAGCGCGAGCAAACCCACCACGGAAACCAGGAAGGTAACGATCAGCAAGACAGCAATGGTAGGAGTCATATCACAGTTCCTGCGGCAGTTCTGGTGTCAGGGGGCTTAAAAGCAACGTAAGTCATTGTGGTTTTTGCATGTCCTTTTGGGCGTTCAGAGTCAGGGGAAAACGTCTGCGCCGGCTCTGGCGCTAGCCGTTAAGGCCGCGCCGTCCGATCTTGTGGGTCGAGCGTTGCTTATCAGGCATCGAGATAGCGTTTTAGCGCCACGGCGTTGTTGTGTTGTTCGTCTTTGGCAGCATAAACCAGCGTCAGCGTGCGCCCGTTGCAGGCTCTAAGCAACGCGTCGATGGCGGCAGTTGCGTCAGCGCTCTGTTCAAGCTCGTTGAAGAACTTCTGATAGAATCCTGCCCAGCGCTGGGGGTCGTGGCCAAACCAGCGGCGCAGCTCGGTAGACGGCGCCAACGCCTTTTGCCAGTCATCAAGCTTTAGGGCGTCTTTGCTTACGCCGCGCGGCCACATGCCGTCAACGAGAACCCGGTAGCCGTCACCGGCTGAGAGATCGTCGTAGGCGCGCTTGCAGTGAATCTTTTCAGGTAAGGGTACGTTAGCTGCCGGCATGGTCAACCTCCGCTGCTTTTTCCGGTTTTTGCAGACGCTGTTTTTACCATAGCCCCAAGTGCGCGCGGCGTATAATGAAAAGTGCAGCGGTTTTGTATCATTTTTATTGATATAATGACGGGATAATGTCGAGGCAATGGAGCCGGCAATGGAAGTTGAGCTTGCCAGAACCTTTCTGGAGATTTTGCGCCAGGGCAGCTTCAGCGCTGCAGCCAAGGCGCTGCATGTGACCCAGACGACGGTGACGGCGCGTATCCATAAGCTGGAGGAGCATCTGCAATGCCGGCTGCTGACGCGCGACCGCGGCGGCATCACCATGACCGGTGACGGCGAGCGCTTTGCTGACCACGCCGCCCAGCTAGTACAAATTTGGGAAACGCTACAGCGCGAGTTGCCGCTGCCGCAGGGGATTGATCGCGTCGTGGCGCTTGGCGGCGAGGCGAGTCTGTGGCACCCGCTGCTTTCCCGCTGGATGAGCGAGCTGCGCCAGCGTTTTCCGCAGCTGGCGGTGCGCATTCAGATTGGCGAGCGCCGCGAACTGCAGCAAAAACTGACTCAGGGCGCGCTGGATGCCATATTGGTGCATCAGGCCGATTATTGGCCGGGCATGCAGGTGGCGCTGGTGCAGGAAGAGAAACTGGTAATGGTACAAACGCCGGGCGCCGGCGCGGCCGACCCGTATGTCTATGTGGACTGGGGCGAGGTGTTCCGCCGCGAACACGACGCGGTGTTGCCGCAGCTGGCAAGCCCGGTGATGATGCTAAACCTTGGGCCGCTGGCGCTTGAATATCTGCTGGCCAATGCCGGCAGCGGGTATTTCCGCCTGAGTGCGGTGCAGGATTATCTGGACACCGGCCGCCTTGAGCGCGTGTCGCGCATGCCCGAGTTCGCCTATCCGGTATATCTTGTCCACCCTCGCGAGCGGCTCTCATCGCCCCTCAAAGATGCGCTGTCGTTGTTAAACGGCGCGGCCTGATGCCGGCGCGCTTTTGCCACCCCCGCCAATCCGGTAAAGTGTCACGCCTTGCAGGAGAAGCGGGGCGCCCGCCAGTGCCGGGTTAACGCGCGGCGCTGCCAATGCCTGAACGGATAACAGAGAGGCTGTTGTGAAGCTGCTGATTTTAGATGCCGGACACTGTCTTAGCCTGGCGCTTGCGCGCGAGGCAAGCCGACGCTTTGATACCCAGCTGGTGATCGAGCCAGACACTGGGCTGACCCCGGAGCGGCTGGCTGAGGTGGCGCCGGACGCGGTTATTGTGCCGCCGCTTTCGCATCCGCTGAGCCTCGCGCCGGCGGCGGTGATGGCTCACGCCGACGCGGTGGAAGCCTGCCTTGACGCCTGCCTTTCTCAAGACGTGGCGTTAGTCTGGTGTGTATCTGACCAGCTTTATGAAGAAGGCTTTAGCGAACCCATCGACGAGCATCTGGTGCCGGCGCCCAAGGATGCCGGCCTGCGTCGGCTGGTGCAGACCGGGGATCGTATTCGCGCCGAATATCATCGCCATGTGATCGTGCGGCTGGGGCCGTTGTTTGCGCTGGAAGGCAGCCATGCCTGGCTTAACCGGATTATCGACAGCCTGATGGCCGGCGACGAAGCCCGCGCCGCCGAGGACGTGATTTTCTGCCCCACCTCGGCGGATGCG
This sequence comes from Vreelandella subglaciescola, assembly GCF_900142895.1. Taxonomy (NCBI): domain Bacteria; kingdom Pseudomonadati; phylum Pseudomonadota; class Gammaproteobacteria; order Oceanospirillales; family Halomonadaceae; genus Vreelandella; species Vreelandella subglaciescola. Next base: position 1,735,939 of record NZ_LT670847.1, on the reverse strand, counting down.
GTAGCGCTTGCGCTGGTGGGGATGCTGCAGCAGCTTAACTGCGGCGCCAACGCCTGGGGGGCGTATCATCTGGCCGGCACCGAGCCCGTCAGCGCGTTCGGCTTTACCTCGATGGTGCGCACCCTGCTGGCCACTCATCTGGAAGGCCGCGGCGAGACGGTGCCGTTGGGCGAGGTCAAGGCGCTCAGCCACCACCACGATGCCAAGCTGCATCGCGTGCTTAACTGCCGCCGCGTGCTCGACGTGTTTGGTGTGCATCAAAAGCCCTGGCGGCTGGAGGTCGAGCGCATGCTGGACGTTTGGTGTCTGGCCCGCGACGACGGCCGCGCGCCCGACGAAGGGGGCACGCCGTGATTGACGTACTGCGTAGCGGCGTTTTTTATCTCGGCTACTTTGCCGGGGTGCTCGCCAGCGGCATTTTTCTGCTGCCCATCGCGCCGTTTTTACCGCTGGCCCGGCGTTACGGCCTGCTTAATTTGTATAACCACTTTCTTATCCGCTGGTTTCAGCTGGCCTGCGGCGTGCGCTACGACATTCAGGGGCGTGAAAACCTGCCAAACGGCCCCTGCGTGATTCAGGCCAACCACCAGTGCGAATGGGAAACCGTGTTTTTGCAGGTGATGATGCCGCCGGTATGCACAGTGCTCAAACGTGAACTGCTGCGGATTCCCATCTTTGGCTGGGGGCTGCGCCTGCTGCGTCCGATCAGCCTTGATCGCTCGCGCCCGTCGCGGGCGTTAAAGCAGGTGCTGTCTCAGGGCGTTGAGCGATTGAACAGCGGGCTTTCGGTGCTGATTTTCCCTGAGGGCACCCGCGTTGATCCCGGGGTTTATAAGCGCTACAACAAAAGTGGCACTATCATTGCTTGCCGTGCCGGCGTGCCGGTGCTACCGGTGGCACACAATGCCGGCGAGCGTTGGCCGGGGCGCCACTGGGTCAAGCGCCCGGGCGTATTGCGCGTACGCATCGGCGCACCGATTACAACCGTCGGCAAAACACCGGACACGGTAATCGCCGAAGTTGAGGAATGGGTCGAAGGCCAGCTGCGCGAGATTTCCGACGTGCCGCGCCCTGAGCGCCCGGCGGCCGCGAAAAAGGCGCATTAAAAGAAACGATACCTAAACGAACAGATACCTATAAAAACGGCGCCTTTCGGCGCCGTTTTTATGTGCGTGAACGCGGGCGATGGATTAATCCGTCATGCGCTCAAATACCAGGCAAGCGTTGGTGCCGCCAAAGCCAAAGCTGTTGGAAAGCACGCGCTCCAGCCGGACGCCATCGCGGCGCTGTGTGACGATATCAAAGCCGTCGGCCTGCTCGTCGAGGGTGTCCACGTTAGCCGAGGCCGCCACAAACTCGTGCTGCATCATCAGCAGGGAGTAGATGGCTTCCTGCACGCCGGTAGCGCCCAAGGAGTGTCCAGTTAGCGACTTGGTTGAGCTCATCGCCGGGGTGGTGTCACCAAAGACTTCACGCACGGCCTTGAGCTCGGCTACATCGCCCACCGGCGTCGAGGTGCCGTGGGTATTGATGTAGTCGATATCGCCGTCGACGGTGGCCATGGCCTGACGCATGCAGCGTGTAGCACCTTCGCCGGACGGCGCGACCATGTCGTGACCGTCAGAGGTGGCGCCGTAGCCCACTAGCTCGCCGTAGATTTTGGCGCCGCGGGCACGGGCGTGCTCAAGCTCTTCAAGCACCAGCATGCCGCCACCGCCGGCAATCACAAAACCGTCACGCGCCTGATCGTAGGGGCGCGAGGCCTTGTCCGGGGTGTCGTTGTAGTGGGTCGAAAGCGCACCCATGGCGTCGAACAGGCAGGACAGCGTCCAGTGTTCTTCCTCGCCGCCGCCGGCAAAGACCACATCCTGCTTGCCTAGCTGGATTTGTTCCATGGCGCTGCCAATACAGTGTGCTGATGTGGCGCAGGCCGAGGAAATCGAGTAATTAACGCCCTTGATCTTGAACGGCGTGGACAGGCAGGCGGAGACGGTGCTGCCCATGGTGCGGGTGACCCGGTAAGGGCCCACCCGGCGCAGCCCCTTGTCGCGCAGTATATCGGCGGCTTCGACTTGGTTGGCGCTTGACGCGCCGCCGGAGCCGGCGATCAACCCGGTACGTTCGTTGGAGACCTGCTCGTGCGTCAGCCCCGAGTCTTCGATCGCCTGGGCCATCGAGACGTAGGCATACGCCGCCGCATCGCCCATAAAACGGCGCAGTTTGCGGTCAATGAGCGCTTCTAAGTCAATGTCGACGCTACCGGCGATGTGGCTGCGAAACCCCAGATCGGCATACGCTTGTTTAAAGCGAATACCGCTGCGGCCGTTTTTCAGCGCGTCCAACACCTGTTGCTGATCGTTGCCCAGGCACGACACGATGCCCAGGCCGGTGACTACCACTCGTCGCATGGGAGCCTCCTGTTAAAAGTTCGCGGTGGAGGTAAATAGGCCAACGCGCAAGTCGTTAGCCTGATAAATATCGCGCCCGTCGACGGAAACCGTACCGTCGGCCATACCCAGAATCAGACGCCGCGTAATTACGCGCTTAATGTTGATACGGTAGGTGACTTTTTTCGCCTCGGGCAGAATCTGGCCGGAAAACTTGACGTCGCCGCAGCCAAGCGCGCGGCCGCGACCCGGGTGGCCAAGCCAGCCGAGATAAAAGCCCACCAGCTGCCACATGGCATCGAGCCCCAAACAGCCGGGCATTACCGGATCACCGGGAAAATGGCAGTCAAAAAACCATAGGTCAGGGCTGATATCCAGCTCGGCAATTAGCTCGCCTTTGTCGGATTCGCCACCGGACTCGCTGATATGCGTAATGCGGTCAAGCATCAGCATATTAGGTGCCGGAAGCTGTGCGTTGCCTGGACCAAAAAGCTCGCCGCGCGAGCAGGTCAGCAGGTCTTCGCGATCAAAAGAGTATTGCTTGGTCACTGAATCGTTCCAAGTATCGAAATTATTGTAGGCCGCGTGCGGCACCTGTGCCGAAGCAGGGTTCCGGGACGCGACCCGCAAGGCCACGTCTAGTCTACTTCCCGAAACACTTTAATGCACGTCTGCCCTCGGCTTTAACCGCCAGGCTATAGTTTTTTACTCATCGGCCGATAGAAAAGTGAGTGCTTTTTCATGTAAAGCGTTTGAATTTTTTAGCACAATAAACGCATTATTAACTTAATGCTGGGCATCCACGGGCGCAGCGCCGCATCATAAGTGCGCCGCCGTTACGATTCACTTTCAAGGATTGCCAATTTTCATGTGGCCTTATGTTTCACTCAACCGTCCGTTGGTGTGGGCAGCGCTTGTGGCGCTGCCGGCCTGCATCTGGATCCCCGGTGTGGCTATGCGCATGGTGGCGGCAGGCGTGGTGGCCATCGGTATGTGGGACGCCTGGCGGCAGGTGCTCACACAGCGCCAGCGCGCCCGGTTGTCTCAGGATGCCATCAGCCTTGCCGGCGACGCCGTGGTGGTCAGCGACGCGCAGAACCGCGTGCTGGCGGTTAATCCGGCGTTTACTGAAATCACCGGGTTTACCAGCGCTGAAATTATCGGGCGCCAGCTCGAAACGCTGTCTGCCGCGCGCCACGATAAAGCGTTTTACCAGAAGTTCTGGCAGACGCTGCGCACCACCGGACGCTGGGAAGGCGAAATGTGGAGCCGGCGTAAGCACGGCGATGAATATCCGGAATGGGTCAAGATTCGCGCGGTGACCGACAAGCGCGGCGAAATCAGCCACTTTATCGGCCTGTATGCCGATATTTCGGCCCAGAAAGCGCGTGAAAATGATCTGCGGCGCATCGGCTTTGAAGACCCGCTGACCGGGCTGCCCAATCGCCGGCGACTGCACGATCTGATGGCCTCGCGGCTGCGCCACCTGCGCGCCGGCGAAAGCCTGGATATGGCGCTGATTGATATCGACGGCTTGAAAATCGTCAACGACAGCTTCGGCGTGGAAGAAGGCGACCGCCTGCTGGGGCGCTTTGCGCAGCGCCTGGCGGGCCACGTGGCCGGCAGCGTGGTGGGGCGTCTGGGGGGCGACGAGTTTCTGGTGATTCGCACCACCACCTTTGACGATCACGACGACTGGATGGCCGGGCTGCGCGAGCACATGTGCCGCCCATTTGATATCAACCAGCAGACCCTGCGGCTGGGGCTGACCATGGGCAGCTGCCGCGCGCCGGAAGACGGGCGCGATTCGGGCGTGCTGTTTCAACGGCTGGAATCGGCGCTTTACAGCGCCAAGCGTCAGGGGCGCAATCACAGCCTGCGGTTTCGCCCGGCGCTTGACCAGCAGGATAATCCGCAGCTGGCGCTGGTGAGCGATTTACGTGCGGCGCTGGTGGCCGGTGATCAGCTGGAGCTTTTCTACCAGTCCCAGCACCATCCTGCTACCGGGGCGCTGACCGGCATGGAGGCGCTGATACGCTGGCGTCATCCGCGCGACGGCATGATTTCACCGGGGGACTTCATCCCGCTGGCCGAGCGTCACGGGCTGATGGCTGAGCTGGGCTCCTGGGTGGTGGAAAAGGCCTGCGCCCAGCAGGCCCACTGGCAGAATACGGCCATGCCCGATACCACCGTGTGGGTGAATATCTCGGCGCTGCAGCTGTTTCAGGGTGATCTGGAAAGCCAGCTGGCCGGCTGTTTAAAGCGCTACCACCTTATGCCGTCGCAGATCGGCCTTGAACTGACCGAGTCCGTGCTGCTTGACGAACGCGCCGGCGACATGGGGCCCCGGCTGGAAACGCTGCGGGGGCTGGGCTTTCCTCTGGCCATTGACGACTTTGGCACTGGCTATTCGTCGCTGGGTTATTTGAAGCGCTTGCCGGTGGACAAGGTCAAGCTTGACCGCGCTTTTATCCGCGAGCTGCCCGACAGCGTGGCCGATGCCGCGATCGTCAAGGCCGTACTAGCCATGGCCGAAGGCATGGGGCTTTCCGTGGTGGCCGAAGGCGTGGAAACCCAGGTGCAGCGGCAGTTCTTGATTGATGCCGGCTGTGAATCCGTGCAGGGCTTTTATTTTTCCCGTCCGCTGCCGGTGACCGAGCTGGAAGCGCGCTGGCTGACCGAAGCCCAGCCGCAGGTTGAAACCGCGCAGATGCAGCAGGCCATGTAGCAGAGCGTGGGTTTAGCCGCGCTTATGGTACGACAGCAGCGCGCATAACAGCGCCCACACCAGCGCCTCGGCGGGCAGCAGCCAAACGGCCAGCTCCACGCCCGCCAGCACGCTGCCGCCGTAGTAGGAAAGCGCGCCGCCCGTACCGCCGCAAAGTGTCGCTAGCCATGGATAGCGCCACAGCCAATCAAGCGAATGACGCACCAAGGTGGCAAACAGCGGCCACAGCATCCAGAGCCACAGCGGCAACGGCCCGGCATCCCATACGGGCTGCGCTGCCTCGTTGAAGGTAAAGCCGCCGGCCAGTGCGAAGCCGCCGTCAATGCAGAGCCCCGCCAGGGCAAGCCCGCCCAGCAAACGCCACTCCCCGCTATCGGCCACCCGCCACAGATGAAAGCCGATCAGCAGGACACCTGCCCCCAGCGCCACGGTTGAGCCACCCAGCACGCAGGCCAACCAGCCGGCCTCGAACGCCAGCGCGTTGAATAGCAGCGCGCGGCCCCGGTGCGAAAGCGGCCAGAGGCGTTTCATGGCGCAGCGGCAGGCATCACCGGGCGTGCGCCGGGCTTGGCCAGCAGCAGCTGGCAGGTGCCGATGGAGCGTTCGAGAAAACCGCCTTCGCAGTAGCACAGGTAGTAGCGCCACATGCGGATAAAGCGTTCGTCGTAGCCCAGCGCGCGCACCTGTTCCAGCTGTGCTTCAAAGCGATGACGCCATTCGCGCAGCGTGCGCGCGTAGTGCAGGCCGATGTCGTCCAGCGCCAGCGCGTTAAGCGTGGTTTTGCGCGACAGGCTGGTGAGAATGGCGTGGTGCGAGGGCAGAAAGCCGCCGGGAAAAATATAGCGCTTGATGAAATCCATTTCGCGCTTGGCAGACTCAAAGCGCTGGTCGCGAATGGTGATGGCCTGCAGCATGGCTTGGCCGTCGGCGGTCAGCAGGCTGTCGATCTTGGCCAGATAGGTATCCAGATATTGATGGCCCACGGCTTCGATCATCTCCACCGAAATCAGCCGGTCGTAGGTGCCGGTCAGCGCGCGATAGTCTTCTTTCAGCAGGGTGATGCGCTCACCCAGCCCCTCTTCTTCAATGCGCCGTGCGGTGTGGGCGTGCTGCTCGTCGGAGATCGTGGTGGTGGTCACTCGGCAGCCGCGGGTGCGGGCGGCGTGAATGGCCAGCCCGCCCCAGCCGGTGCCGATTTCCAGCAGGTGGTGCTCGGGGCGCACGTCGAGCTTGTCGAGCATGCGGTCGAGCTTGTAGGTGGACGCCTCCTCAAGGCTTGCCTCGGGGCGGGGGAATACCGCACTTGAGTACATCCAGTGGTTGCGGTCCAGAAAGGTGGCGAAAAGCGCGTTGCCGATGTCGTAGTGGGCGGCAATGTTGCGCCGCGACCCCTTGGCGCTGTTGCGCTGCAGGCGATAGGCGCCGGCCAGCAGCCAGCGCGCCAGCCGGGCGCTGCCGTTTTCCATCCGCGCGTTGACCCGCTCCAGATTGGCGGCAAACAGCCGTACCAGTGCTACCAGATCATCGGCTTCCCAGTCGCCGTCCATATAGGCTTCGCCGGCGCCGACGGTGCCGCCCAGCGCGAGGCGTTTCCATGCGCGCGGATGACGAATGACCACGGTCGCTTCAAGCGCCCCGCCCTGGCCCAGACGCCGGCTTACGCCGTCTTCCACCAGCGTGATGGTGCCGCCCTGAAGCGCATCAAGCTGTTTGAGCAAGCGCGGTTTGAGCCAGCGCGTCAGGCGATTGTGGGGGGCTGCCTGACGGGCGGCGGGAAGTGAGTTTACGCTCGTCATCGTGGCGTCTCCCGATGGTTTTTCGAATCGTTATGAGGGCCGGGGTGGTCGTAAATGGGCGCGCGTTTGCGCCATAGGTTGAGCGCCTGCAGATGAATGCCGGCCAGCGTTTTCAGGCTCATCCACGGCTGGCGGGCAAGCGTGCCGGTGAGCGCGCGCCGCGTGGCCGGCGCGCCCGTCAGCGTGAGCGTGGCGTCAAAGTGGCGGCGCTCAATGCCCTGTTCGTCGGCGGCCCAGTTTTCCATGTGCATCATCAGCCGCTCGCCGGGGGTGTTGAAGCGCCAGCGGTAGGTCATGGCCATGGGGTTGAACGGCGAAACGTGCATGGCTTTGGCAAAGCGGGCGGCGTGGCTGTGGCGGGACGGGTCAACGGCGGCGGCATAGCCGGTGCGCTCGCGCCACGGCATGTTGGTGACCTCGCCGAGTATCGCGGCCAGGCGGTCGTCGCGATCAAAGGCGTAGTACAGGGTGACGGGGTTGAACACCGCTCCCAGCACGCGCAGCTGGGTGAGCACGCAAATGCGCCCGTCGGGGGCGTCGCCCAGCTCGTCGGTCAGGCGCTGGCGCACGGCGTCCTTCAGCGGGATATCCGCCGGCGCCAGATAGTCTTCGCGGCGAAAGCGCGCCAGCGCCGGGCGACGGGCGCTGAAGCCGGGCACGCCGTCAAACAGTGCGGGCAGCTCGTCGAGGTCAAGCCACGCCATCCATACCTGATAGGCGAATTCGTGCCGGCAGGGTGTAAAGCGCCGGTGGCGCAGGGTGCCGCGATACACGCGTGAGCGTACCTGTGAACGCTGGAGGTCGGCATTGGGGGCGGCTACGGTGCGCTGTGTCATCCCATATCTCCCGGCCCGGCGTCGGGTAATAAGTCATGGGCGGGCAGCGCCGTGGGCGCCGCCGGGGGGACGGCGGGTTCGTCGCAGCCGAGTGCCCGCGCCACGCGTAGCGCGCTCCATACGCCGTCTTCGTGAAAGCCGTTGCGCCAGTAGGCGCCGCAAAAGTGGGTGCGCCCGTGGGTCGCCGGTGCACCGCAAATCTCGCCGTGGCGCGCCTGCGCGGCCTGGCCTTCCAGCGTGAAGCGCGGGTGGGCGTAAGTGAAGCGCCCCAGTACCTGCGTTGGGTCAACGCTGGCGCTGTCGTTGAGGGTGACGCAAAAGGTGGTATCGGCATTCAGGCGCTGGAGAATGTTCATGTTGTAGGTTACCGAGACGCCGTCACGGACACCACGCCGGTCAAGGCGATAGTTCCAGCTCGCCCAGGCGCGGCGGCGCCGTGGCAGCAGGCGGGTGTCGGTGTGCAGCACTACCTCGTTGTCCTGATAGGGCATGGCGCCCAGCACGTCGCGCTCGGCGGGGGAGGCATCAACCAGCAACGCCAGCGCCTGATCGGCGTGGCAGGCCAGCACCACGCGGTCAAAGCGTTCGCTGCCCGACGCCGTGGTGACAGTGACTCCCGTGGTGTCCCGGGTGATCGCTGTGACCGGCGTATTCAGGCGGATACGCTCGGCGTAGGGCGCGGTCAGTGCGGGAATATACGCCCGGGAGCCGCCTGCCACGGTGTACCACTGGGGCCGGTTGGTGAGCGATAACAGCCCGTGATTGCGAAAAAAGCGCACGAAAAACGCCAGCGGAAAGCCGCGCAGGTCGTCAAGGCTGGCCGACCAGATGGCGGCACCCATGGGCAGCAGGTAGCGGCGCTGGAAGGCGTCGCCGTAGCCGTTCTGGTCAAGATAGTCGCCCAGCGTCATGGCGCTTTCCAGCTGCTGCTGGTCAAGATCCCGGGTAGCCTCGCGGTTAAAGCGCATGATCTCGCGCAGCAAGCGGTAGAACGCGGGCGACACCAGGTTGCGCCGCTGGGCAAACAGCGAACTCAGGGTGTGGCCGTTGTACTCGAAGTCGCGCTCGGTTTCGTGCACCGAAAAGCTCATTTCGGTGGGCTGTGCAGGCACCTCAAGCGCCTCCAGCAGACGCTGAAAGTGCGGGTAGGTCCAGTCGTTGAAGACGATAAAGCCGGTATCGATGGCGTAGTCGTTGCCGTTGACGGCGACGTCCACCGTGGCGGTGTGCCCGCCAAGGCGCGAGGCGGCCTCAAACAGCGTCACTTCGTGGCGTGCGGAAAGATACCAGCCGGCGGCCATGCCGCTGATGCCGCTGCCGATGACGGCGATGCGCTGCGCGCCCTGAGCGCTCATTGGTCCTCCTTGCGCACCATGCGCTCGCCCACGGCAAAGCGCAGCGCCGGAGGCAGGATGCCCAGCAGCTTGACGATATAGGTGAAGCGTTTGGGAAAGTGAATATCCCGCCGCCCTTTGACAAGCCCGCCAAGAATGGCATCGGCGGCCTGTTCGACGCTGACCTGCATCGGCATGGGGAAATCGTTTTGCTCGGTCATCGGGGTTTTGACAAAGCCCGGATGAATCACGCTGACGCCGATGCCCTCAGTGGCCAGATCGAGACGCAGTGATTCGAGAAAATAGCTCACTGCCGCCTTGGAGGCGCCGTAGGCCTCGGCCCGGGGCAAGGGTAGATAGGCCGAGGCGCTGGAGGTGGCGGCCAGCAGCGCGGGGCGGCCTTCCCGGCGGGCGGCGCGCAGCAGCGGCAGGGCGGCTTCTACGCAGTAAAGCGTGCCGTACAAATTGGCCGTGAACACGCGCTCGACCAGCGCCATATCAAAGTCGCGGGTGTCGAGGTATTCGCAGGTGCCGGCGTTGAACAGCGCCACGTCCAGCCCGCCAAGCTCGGCTTCGATGCGCTGGCCCGCGGCCTGCACGGCCTCGCGGTCGCTGATATCCAGCGCCAGCGCCGTGGCGTTGTCGCGGCCCTGGCAAAGGGCGGCCAGCTTGTCGTCGCTGCGGGCGCTTAATACGACGCGATGGCCGTCATCCAGCAGCCGCTCGGCCAGCGCCTTGCCAATGCCCGAGGTGGCGCCGGTCAGCCAGATGCGTTGAGGGGTGGTCCATGTGCCCATGAGATCTCCTGTTGGCTGGCCTGCTTGTATCTGCGCGGTTCTAGCCGCTCGCCCGGCGCTTTAAAAAGCGGATGACCCTGCCCAGCAGCGGTACGTTTTCGTAGAGCATGGCGCCGGCGTCGAAGTAGTCGCGCTGCTGGCTGACGCGCCCGTCAGCGGCAAACTGCAGCCGGGTGCAGCCGTCTACGCTGATATCCCGCCCGCCGGCAAGTCGCGAGTGGGCAAAATGCATCGTCCAGGTGACAAAGGCGATGTCGCCGTCCTGCCGGGCGTCGTGGTAGGTAAACCGGCAGTAGCGGACGTTGTCGTAGAGCGCGGCAAAATACCCTTCCAGCGCGTCGCGACCGTCGATGCGATGCAGCGGGTCGATAAACGTCACGTCTTGAGTATATACAGTGTACAGCTTTTCTGTACAGCTTTTGTCCAGCTTGTTGAAGAAGGCGCAAAAGGCGTCGAGCGGCGTACGCTGTGACATGGCAACCTCATCCTCTGCGGCGATCGTTTAGAGCGCTTTGAACGCGTCAAGTGCGCGCTGGCGAGCAGCCTTGTGCTCCACAATAGGCTGAGGATAGCCCAGCTGCGAGCGTTCTGCGGCGGGTGGATTGTGGCGCGCTTTGGGCACAAGCGGCGCAAGCTCGGGTAGCCAGCGGGCGATAAACGCGGCGTCGGGATCAAAGCGGGTGGACTGGGTGGTGGGGTTGAAGATGCGGAAATACGGCGCGGCGTCGGTGCCGGTGGACGCCGCCCACTGCCAGCCGCCGTTGTTGGCGCCAAACTCGCCGTCGATCAGGTGGCGCATGAAAAACGCTTCGCCGCGGCGCCAGTCGATGAGCAAATGCTTGGCCAGAAACATCGCCGTGACCATGCGCAGGCGGTTGTGCATCCAGCCGGTGGCGACCAGCTGGCGCATGGCGGCATCTACTAGCGGGTAGCCGGTGCGCCCTTCGCACCAGGCGGTAAAGCCGGCGTCGTCGTCGCGCCACACCAGTGCGCGGGTATTGTCCTTGAACGGCTGGTGGCGACACACCTGGGGAAAGCCCGCTGCCACGTGCTGATAAAACTCGCGCCACACCAGCTCGTTGACCCAGGTACCCAGCCCGGCATCGCCCTCGGCCAGCTGTCCGTTATTTTCGCTCATGACCGCCTGCAGGCACTGGCGATGAGAAATCATCCCCAGCGCCAGATAGGGCGACAGCTCGCTGGTGCCGCTGACCGCGGGAAAGTCGCGCTGGACATTATAGTAGCGGCCGCGAAAGCGCAGAAAGCGTGCCAGCTGATCGGCAGCGGCGTCTTCGCCGGCCGGCCAGCGTTGCGGGTCAACGGCCGTATCCGCCGGTTGGGTGTCAGGCGCGATAAGCGCGTCGTCGGACGCCCCGATGTGAATATCCAGCGGCGTCTGGGCGGTCGGCGCGTCATCAAGCGCCAGACGCTCGGCGGTAATCTGGCGGTGCCAGGCCTTGGCGAAGGGGGTAAACACGCCGTAATAGTCGCCCTTGCCGGTCAGCAGTTCGCCGGGCGCAAACGCCACGGCATCGTGATGGCCGTGGGCAGCAATGTTTTCGCGGGCACAGGCGGCCAGCACGGCGTCGTCGCGGCGACGTTCGTTGAGCGGGTATTCGTGGTTGAAGTGCAGCGCTTGGGCGCCGTATTCCCGGGCAATGGCCAGCAGCGTCTCGGGCGCCCGGTCAAAGGTGTCGGTGTTGCGCTGCACCAGCGGAATGTTGAGCCCGTGGAGCGCGTCTTTGAGCGCGCTGACGCCCCGCGCCCAGAAGTCGACCTTGCTGGCGCCGTGGCCGTGGGCCTGCCACTGGGCCACGCTGGGCAGAAATACGCCGAGGATAGGCCCCTTGGCCGCCGCGGCGGCGAGCGCACGGTTATCGTGAATGCGCAGGTCGTTACGAAACCAGACTAGCTGCAAGGTCATACCGTCTCCCGAAAGTCGGCTATAAAACGCCGGCTTCGCGCAGCAGCGGACGCAGGCGGGCAACGGCCCGGGGCAGGTCGTCGCCCAGCAGATGGACGCGGCCGTCGTTGAATTCGCCCTCGCGCCGGCGGGCGATGTCGCCGCAGAGACCCACCGGCACGCCGAGCGTCGCAGCAGCTTCGGGCAGTGCCTGATGAACATGGGCGTCGTTTTCCACCTGCCCGCTGGCGAACAGCACCAGAGAGACGTGCAGGCGAGTCACCGCCTGGGGCAGCGCGTCGAGCGGCAGGTGGCGATCCATCAGCTGCACGCGATAGCCGTGTTCGCTCGCCAGCAGCGCGGTCATCAGCACCCACAGCGGGCCGGGCTCGTCGGGCATCGGCGCGATCATCACCAGCGGGCCGCGGGTGGCCTTGTTGGCATAGTACAGGCGAATTCCCACCTGGCTGCGCAGCAGCGCCTCAAAGGTGCGCTGCGCCAGCGCATCCGGCGCGCTTTGCCAGCGTGCCTCAAGGGCCTTGATGGCCGGTTGCCACAGTTCGTTGATGGCAACGCTCAGCGGGTAGAGCGCCAGACTCTGGTGATAAAGTGCCTCCAGCCCTGCGGTGTCCAGCGCATTGACCAGCGCGATCAGCTGCTGGCGCTGGCTTTCCCAGTCGTGGCTGGCGGGGACCGGGGTTTCCACGGCTTCCGGCTGGTTGAGCAGCTCTGCCACTTGGCTGACCGACACGCCGCGATTGAGCCACTGCAAAATACGCTCGATACGGGTGATGTCGTCCTGAGCGTAGAGGCGGTGGCCCTTGGGCGTGCGCTGCGGACAAATCAGGCCGTAACGCCGCTCCCAGGCGCGCAGGGTCACCGAGTTTACCCCCGTCAGCCGGGACACTTCCCGGATGGGATACAGCGGGGTGTCGGGGGGATGGGTCGCCTTGTGGCTCATGGGCGCCTGTGCCTCTTGGATGCCGTGGTAAAACCGGTGTGGAAACCATGGGTGAAAAGCCGTGATGCAAACACGTCAGTCAAAAAAGTGTGGCGGATCTTATACACGTAGCCTTTGTACAACTTGTGGCATTCAAGCACAACCCGCAAGCGTCTGGCCCAGCCGGTGGCCGGACAGCCAGGCCTCCTCCACGCGACCGCCGCGCAGACCGTCGCCGCACAGCGACAGGCCCGCGTGGCCCAGCGCAAAGCCGGCGTCGGGCATCGCCGCAAGCGGTTCGGCCGGCTGGGCGTAAAGCCAGCGGTGAGCGCCGTGGTCGACCAACTCGGGTAGCGGCTGCGACGCCGGAAAAAGCGCTTTGAGCGCGCTGATCAGGGTCATCGCCACGTGCTCGGCGTCGTCTTCCAGGTGCGCTTCGCTCCACTCGGTGTGGGCCAGCAGGCTCAGGCTTTCGGGCTGGTGTTCGCGCCCGGGCTTGGTCTGGTTGCGCGAGACAAGGCGCAGCGCCGGATGTTGCAAGTGCGCCTGCTGCCAGCTTTCGGTAACGCCGTCCGGGACGGGCAGTGGGGCGGCGAATATCGCCCAGCCTGCCCAGCAGGCGCGCTGCTCAAGGCGCTGGCAAAGTGCGTCGAGGGTGTTGTCCCAGGGTTGTACCAGCGGCTCGGCCTGGGGCGGCGGCACGGCCACGACGACCTCTGTATAAGGCCCGAACGCGGCGCCTGCGTCGGTGCGGATCTGCCAGCCGTCGGCGTGGCGTTCCAGCGCGCTGACCCGGGTGCCGGCGTGCAGAGCGGTGCCACGGGCGGCGAGCGTTTGCGCCAGATGGCGGGTGATCGCGCTCATGCGCGGTGCGCCGGTAAAGCGTTCGCGATCGTCGCTGAGCCGCTGCCAGCCCGCGTTGCTGGCGCGGTAGGCATGCGTCGGCCAGCGCTCGGCGCAGCCGGCACGCCGCCAGGCATCCAGCTCGGCGATAAACGCCGGATCGCGGGCGCTAAACGCCTGGGCGCCAAGGTCGATAATGGCATCGGGACGGCGGCGGCTCGACATGCGCCCGCCGGGGCCGCGCGCCTTGTCAAACAGCGTCACCGGCAGGCCGGCATCCGTCAGCGCCCGGGCGCAGGCAAGCCCGGCGATACCCGCACCGATAATGGCTATGCGGCCTGCAGCCGCGTTATCGCCAACGTTATTCGCCGCGGAAGATGAATGATCGGTCATGGCGATGTCCTGAAAAAAGTCCTGAAAAACGCATTTTGAAAAAAGAGCGCTGAAAAACGTGTCGGCAGCGTGTCCGTCAGCCACAATGTAGCAGAGTCGTATAATTAACGTACAATATAAGCGCAGCTTTATTAGCGTCTTATCTCGGGAAAGGAGTCTTTTATGCGTGTACTGATTACCGGCGGCAGCGGTTTTGTCGGCCAGCGGCTGTGCCAGGCACTGGCGCGTCAGGGGCACGAGCTGCAGGTGGTGTCGCGCTCGCCGGCGCGTGCGCGCGAGCAGCTGCCGGACGGCTGCGACGTGCGCGACAGCGCCCTGGCCTTTGCCGATACGCCGCCCGAGACGCTGGTCAATCTGGCCGGTGAGTCGATCGCCGCCAAGCGCTGGAGCGAGGCGCAAAAGCACGAGCTGATCGACTCCCGCCTGCGCGCCACCGGCGATCTTGTTGCGCTCTGCGAGCAGCTGAAAGAAGCCGGTGAGGCGCTGCCCCGAGCGCTGGTATCGGCCTCGGCCATGGGCTACTACGGTGAGCAAAACGATGGCGATCAGGACGATACCGTGGTCAGCGAAGACACGCCGCCCCACGAGGAGTTTGCCCACCGGCTGTGCGCCGAGTGGGAAGCGGCGGCGCAGGAAGTGGCCGCGCTTGGCGTGCGCACGGCGACTGTGCGGATCGGGCTGGTGCTGGGCGAAGGCGGCGGCAGCCTGCAGAAAATGCTGCCGCCGTTCAAGTGGGGGCTAGGCGGGCGTTTTGGCAGCGGGCGCCAGTTCATGCCGTGGATTCATCGCGATGACCTGGTCGCCGCGATCCTGTTTTTGCTCGAGCGCGAATCCGCCAGCGGGGTGTTCAACGCCAGTGCGCCGCACCCGGTGACCAACGCCGAGTTTACTCGCACGCTGGGCCAGGCGCTGCATCGTCCGGCGGTGCTGCCGGTGCCCGCCTTTGTGCTCAAGGCGGGGCTGGGGGAAATGTCGCGCCTGCTGCTGACCGGGGCAGATATGCGTCCGGTGCGCCTGCAGCAGGCGGGGTTTACCTTTCGCTATCGCACGCTTGACCGCGCGCTGGAGGCCATTTTGTCTTCACGCCCGGGAGCCCCGCGCTAGCCGTCGGTGTCCACGGTGATAACCACCCGCACGGCGTCAAGGCGCAGGCGGGTGGTTTCAATCGCGTCGCTCAGGGCGGCGCGTTCGCTTTCCAGCGCGGCAAGCTCGGCGTCGCGCACGGCGGGGTTGTGCTCGGCCAGCGCGTTAAGGCGCGCCAGTTCGCCGTCGAGCTGGGCACGCATACG
The DNA here is from genome assembly GCF_900142895.1 of Vreelandella subglaciescola. NCBI lineage: Bacteria > Pseudomonadati > Pseudomonadota > Gammaproteobacteria > Oceanospirillales > Halomonadaceae > Vreelandella > Vreelandella subglaciescola. Next base: position 1,720,693 of record NZ_LT670847.1, on the reverse strand, counting down.
CGTCTCGGCGCCTTCCACAATGCTGGAAAGCTCGCGTTCGGCTTCGCTTTCGCCCTGATCGAGTAGTCCGCGCAGCTGATCGTGGCGGCTTTTGATCAGGTCCCGCGAGAGCGATTTATTGACCTTCTGCAGGTTTTTCCCCAGCCCGGTAAAGGAAATCTTGTCGGTCAGGTTGGCGCCCGATTCGTCGAGCAGCACGCGCACGGCGGTGGGCGGCAGAAAGCGGTTCAGGTGTAGCCGCTTGGGCGCCGGGCAGTGGGTGCGAAACACCAGCTCGGCCATCAGCCGGCCGCCGGGAATCGACGGATGCTTGAACAGCGCCAGCGCGGTGTTGCCCATGGTGCCGTCAACGATGCGCCCCATCATTTCGCGCACCAGCGGATGCTCCCAGGAAAGCGGCTGCACGTCGTCCCGGGCCAGCGCCTTGTCGCGGTTGTAGGTGGCGGTAAAGCCGTCTTCGCCCTTGGCCAGCCCCGGCAGGCCGTCGAGCATCTGCTGGCTGGGTTTGAGGTGGATCAGGCCCTCGCCGATGTCCTTGCTGTCGACGCCGAAAATATCCAGCGCGCGCTCGACGTAGCGCGGCAGCGCCTTGTCGGCGTCCAGCTCGCGGACCGCGTCGATAATGCGTGCGGCGCGTGCGGGGCGGCAAGCGTTGAGCTCCAGCAGGCGGTTGCGCCCGGCGTTGCGCTCGGCAAGCTTGGCGGTGTACATCGCGTGGGTTTCGCTGATGATTGCGTCGAGCTCCTCGTCGTCCAGCAGGGCGTCGGCCAGCGCATCGCCAAAGGCCTCGAACAGGTCGCTGCCCACGCCGTGGGGCGCGCTGAACGCATCCATGCCTTCGTGATACCAGCGCATCAGCCGTTCGCCGGGGCTGTGCTCGAACTGGGGCACGTGGATCTCGATGGCGTGCTGCTGGCCGATGCGATCCAGCCGGCCGATGCGCTGTTCCAGCTGGTCGGGGTGCTGGGGCATGTCGAACATGACCAGATGGCGGCAGAACTGGAAGTTGCGGCCTTCAGAGCCGATTTCCGAGCACACCAGCACCTGACAGCCGTCTTCTTCGTCGGCGAAGGCCGCGGCGGCGCGGTCGCGTTCGATCAGCGAGAGGTCTTCGTGGAACACCGGCGCGTGATAGCCACCCAGCGTGCGCAGCCCTTCGGCCACGCCTTCGGCGGTTTCGCGGTGGTGGGCGATGACCAGCACTTTTTCGCCGGCAAAGCCGCTGCCGCTGTCGTCGCTCAGCTGCTCGAGCAGCCAGTTGATGCGCGGATCGACGTGCCACCAGTCCTCGGCGTTGAGCGGATCGCTCGAGAGTTCGCGGTACATGGCGTCGGGGTAGATCAGCACGTCCGGGTGGTCCAGACCGGTTTCGATCAGCAGTTCGTCGAGGTAGTCCTCGTCGCGCTCCAGCCGACGCAGCACCCGGCGGTAGGCCGACGGCAGCGCCAGCGTGGCCGTGTGCAGGCGGCGCTCGGGGAACCCGCCTACGTGGCGGCGGCTGTTGCGAAACATCACCCGGCCGGTGCCGTGGCGGTCAAGCAGGGCATCGCGCAGCTGGTCGCGCGCGGTGTCCCGCTGCTCGTCGCTGGCTTCAGCGTTGGCAAGCGTTGCCAGCAGCGCCTGACTTTCGCGGTCGTCGATTACTGCGTCTATCGCGGCGCGGGCGTCAGCGCTTTCCGGCAGCGCGTCGAGCGCTTCGATGGCGGCGGCGACGTCGGCGTAGTGACGTTCTTCCTCCTTGAAGCGGGCGATATCGTGGTAGCGCTCGGGGTCGAGCAGGCGCAGGCGGGCAAAATGGCTCTCCACGCCCATCTGTTCGGGGGTGGCGGTGAGCAGCAGCAGCCCGTCGATCTCGGCGGCCAATGCCTCGACGCACTGGTACCCGGCGCCGCTGCCGTCTTCGCGCCAGTCGAGGTGGTGAGCTTCATCGACAACCAATAGATCAAAGCGGCTGGCGAGCGCCTGCTGCTGGCGGTTGGGATTGGCGAACAGCCATCCTTGACTGGCGAGAATGATCTGGCCACTGTCAAAGGGGTTGCCTTCACCCAGTGCCTGACTCTGGCTTTCGTCAAGCAGGGTGACGCTGAGCGAAAAACGCCGCAGCAGCTCGACCAGCCACTGGTGGGTGAGGCTGTCGGGCACCACGATCAGCGCGCGTTCGACGCGGCCGGCGAGCAGCAGGCGATGCAGAATCAACCCGGCTTCGATGGTTTTGCCCAGCCCCACTTCGTCGGCAAGCAGCACGCGTGGTGCATGGCGGCGGGCGACTTCGTCAGCGATGTAGAGCTGGTGGGGAATCAGGTCAATGCGCGGCCCGGCAAAGCCCAGCGCCGGGTGCTTTTCGGTGCGCTGGTAGTGGTGCAGGGTGCGAAAGCGCAGGTCGAACCAGTCGTTGCGATCCACCTGGCCGGTCAGCAGCCGGTCGCGGGCCTGATCAAACTGCATGGTGTCGGCGAGCTTGGTTTCGGGGAGTTCGCAGGCGTCGCCGTTGGCGTCCTTGCCGAGGTAGATGATCAACCCCTGATGCTCCCGGCTGTCGTCGACGGTCATCTGCCAGCCGTCGGCGGCGATGACACGGTCGCCGCTGCCAAAGGCAACGCGGGTGAGCGGGGCCTGGCGGGTGTTGTAGGTGCGGGTTTCCTGGCTGGCGCTGAACAGGATTGTCACGCTGCGGGGGTCGCCGTTAAGGACGGTGCCAAGCCCGAGTTCGGCTTCGCCGTCGCTGATCCAGCGCTGGCCGGGAGAAAATTCGCTCATGGTGCCTCGGAGGATGCAGTAAATCGGGACAAGCGCGCCCGGCGGGAAAACCGGCCGCGCATTAGGGGCGGGGGATTCTAACGCAAAGCGGCGGGAGGATTAAGGTGCGACGAAAGGTTTAGTCGTGCCGGTGGATCCTGACGCAGGCGTATCAGTCGCTTAGCCAGCGATTCAGCGTGGCCCGGGTCAGCTCGCCGGCGTGGCGTTGCTGCACGCGGCCGCGGGCGTCAAGCAACAGCGTAGTGGGCAGGCCGGGCGTTTCAAACGCCGCCATCAGCCGCTGCTGCGGGTCGCGCAGGGCGGTGTCAAAGTTAAGTCCTTGATTGTCCAGATAGCGCACCACCGGCAGCAGGTCTTCGCCCTGATTGACGATGACGACGCGGACGTCGTCGCGCTGGCTGAATTCTTCCAGCAGCGGCATTTCGCGCCGGCACGGCGGGCACCAGGTCGCCCACAGGTTGACGATTACCGGCGTGTCGTCGCCTTCTGCCAGTTGGGCAAGCGCTACGGGGTTGCCGTCCAGATCGTCCAGGGTAATGTCGGGTAGGGTGCGCGGGGCATCGCTGTCGCCCAGCGGAGAAAATGCCGCCAGCCCGAGCCACAGCCCGAAGGTGGCGAGCAGCAGTAACGCGATGCGCATGAGCGCGCCAAGCCGGCAGCGCAGCATCACGGCGCTGTAAGCCAGCGCGCCCATCAGCCCGATGGCGCCGTGATAGCCGGGCTGCCAGAGCTTGAGTGCGGCCAGCGGCTCGGCGGCGTAGCTTTCGGCGTTGAGCGCCACGTAACCCAGCCTTGCGGCAATTACCCAGACAATGACCACGCCGCTGAACCAGCGCTTGCGCGTTGCGGTCGGCAGACTGGAAAAATAGCGCGCGCCGGCCAGCAACAAGAGAGCGCAGGCCAGCGCGTACAGGCGCGGCAGTGAAAGCAGCACCGGTCCTAGTGCGATGGCATTCATGATGGTCTCATCCCATGGGGTCCTTTAAACGGATACAATGGGCGACTTTATCATGCGACAGCGACAACCGGAGGCGCTTTATGGCACAGCCCACCTATGATCCTTTGCGGGCGTTGGCGATCGGCTCTCAGGCAGCGGGGCTGATCGCGATCATCATGCTGGAAACCGTGCTGGGCGATGCCGCGCGGCCGTGGCAGGGGGTAACGTTGGGGCTGATGGTGGCCGCCGCGCTGGGTGTTGCGCTGGCGCGGCTTTACCGACGCAAGCGTGCTCAGCGCGCCCGTGCGCGCCGCCGCGATGGCATCGACAGGGGCTAGAAGCGGGCTGGAAACGCCGAGGCCAGACACAAAAACAGCCCGCCGAGGCGGGCTGTTGAGAGTGCGCAGCGGGCCGCGCGATAAGCCGTTGCGGCTTACTTCTTGCTGGCGCGCTTGCGCTCGTTTTCCGTGAGGTGCTTCTTGCGCAGACGGATGTGGCTGGGGGTAACTTCCACCAGCTCGTCGTCGTCAAGGAACTCGATAGCCTGTTCAAGGGTAAAGCGGACGGGCGGCGTCAGCACCAGGTTTTCATCGGTGCCCGAGGCGCGCATGTTGTCGACTTTCTTGGCCTTGGTCGGGTTGACGGCCATGTCGTCGGCACGGTTGTTGATGCCGATGAGCATGCCCTCGTAGACCTCGGTGCCGTGCTCGGCGAGCATCTTGCCGCGGTCCTGCAGGGTGAACAGCGCGTAGGCCACGGCCTTGCCGGTGGCCATGGACACCAGTACGCCGTTGCGGCGTTCGGTGCCGGCATCGGGCTTGAGCGAGCCGTAATGGTCAAAGCGGCTGGTGAGGATGCCGGTGCCGGAGGTCAGCGTCATGAACTGGCCACGGAAACCGATCAGCCCGCGCGCGGGGATCAAGAAGTCCAGACGTACGCGACCCTTGCCGTCAGGGTTCATGTTGGTCATCTCGCCCTTGCGGTAGCCGAGCTCTTCCATGATGGAGCCCTGGTGCTGCTCTTCGCAGTCGATGATGACTTCTTCGTAGGGCTCTTGCTGTTCGCCGTCAATCTCGCGAATGATGACTTCCGGACGGCCTACGGCCAGCTCGAAGCCTTCACGGCGCATGGACTCGATGAGTACCGACAGGTGCAGCTCGCCGCGGCCGGAAACGACGAATTTCTCCGGGGTCTCGCCCTCTTCCACGCGCAGCGCGACGTTGTGGATCAGCTCCTGCTCAAGACGATCCTTGATGTTACGGCTGGTGACGAACTTGCCTTCCTTGCCGGCAAACGGTGAATCGTTGACCTGGAAGGTCATCGACACGGTGGGTTCGTCGACCGACAGCGGCGGCAGCGCTTCGGCAGCGGCCGGGTCGCACAGCGTGTCGGAAATGGCCAGGTTTTCGATGCCCGTGATGCAGATGATGTCACCGGCGGTGGCTTCGTCGGTTTGCACGCGCTCAAGACCCATGTGGGTCATGACCTGGGCAACCTTGCCTTTACGCTCTTTGCCTTCCTTGCTGATCACGGTGATCTGCTGGTTGGGCTTGACGCTGCCGCGTGTGACGCGGCCGAGGCCGATAACGCCGACGTAGCTGTTGTAGTCAAGCGCCGAGATCTGCATCTGGAAGGGGCCGTCAACTTCCACCTGGGGCGGTTGGACGATATCCACGATGGAATGGAACATGGGCGACATGTCGTCGGCCATTTCTTCCGGCTCGGGGCCGGCAACGCCGTTGAGCGCCGAGCAGTAGATGATCGGAAAATCGAGCTGCTCGTCGGTGGCGCCGAGGTTGTCGAACAGGTCAAAGATCTGGTCGATGACCCAGTCCGGCCGCGCGCCGGGGCGGTCGATCTTGTTGACTACGACGATCGGCTTGAGGCCCTGGTCAAAGGCTTTCTGGGTCACAAAGCGGGTTTGCGGCATGGGGCCGTCAACGGCATCAACCAACAGCAGTACCGAATCGACCATCGAGAGGACGCGTTCCACCTCGCCGCCAAAATCTGCGTGCCCGGGCGTGTCCACAATGTTGATGTGGTAGTCGGTGCCGGCGTCGCTCTGCCACTGAATGGCGGTGTTCTTGGCCAGGATGGTAATGCCGCGTTCTTTTTCCTGGTCATTGGAGTCCATGACCCGCTCTTGCCCTTCGGCCTTGCGGTCCAGCGTGCCGGACTGGCTCAGGAGTTTGTCAACCAGCGTGGTTTTACCGTGGTCGACGTGGGCGATGATGGCGATGTTGCGAAGGTTCTCGATCACGAAGCGATCCTGCTTGAAAAAAATAGGGCAGCATTATAGGGGGAGGAAGCACGTCACGGCTAGCTTTGTCTTTAAACGATGTGGAAGACGGTCGTCAAGAGACGCGCGATGACAGTGTTCGGCGCGGCACGACTTAGGTCGGGGGCAAGATGCTTTTCGCGGCTGCAGCGCATCCGGTAAGATAGCCGTTTTCCCAGGCGGGGCAGGCACATGACCATCGGCAACCTGATGCGTTTGTTAAGCGACGGCGAGGTGCATTCCGGCGAGCAGCTGGGCGGGTCCCTGGGCATTTCGCGGGCGGCGGTATGGAAGCAGCTGAAAAAGCTGGAAGCAATGGGCGTCGAGCTGGATGCCGTCAAGGGGCGCGGCTATCGTCTGGTGCAGCCGCTGACGCCGCTGGACGGTGCGCGCATCGTGGCACATCTTCCCGCCGCGGCACGGCGCCGGCTGGCTCGGCTGTTTGTGGAAGACACGCTGCCGTCGAGCAATGAATATGTCCGCCAGCGCTTCGGGCAGGGCGCCGGCCACGGCGAGGTGTGCTTTGTCGAACTGCAGACCGCCGGGCGCGGCCGGCGCGGCCGAGTGTGGACGACGCCCTGGGGGCAGAGCCTGATGCTCTCGGTCGGCTGGCGCTTTGACAGCGGCGTGGCCGCGCTTGAGGGGCTGAGTCTGGCGGTGGGCGTGGTGGTGTCGCAGGTACTTGAGCAACACGGTGCCCGGCCGCAGCTCAAGTGGCCCAACGATATTCTGCTGGCAACGCCTGACGGCGCGTTGGCCAAACTGGCCGGTATTCTGGTGGAGGTGACGGGCGATGCGGCGGGGCCGTGTGACGTGGTCATCGGGATGGGCATGAACCTGTCGCTGCCGCCCGCCATGCGTGAGGCCATCGGCCAGCCGGTAGCGGCGCTGGCTGACGCCTGCCCGGACATCGACCGCAACGCGCTTGCCGCCGACGTAGTGGCCGGACTGCTGGGCATGCTGGTCAATTTCGAGACCCATGGCTTTGGCGCCTGGCAGGCGGCGTGGAACCAGCGCCACGCCTACGCCGGGCAAGCGGTCGATGTATTGGTAGGCAACGCGCGCAGCGCAGCGGTGGCCGGCGAGGCCGATGCCGGCGGTAATCTCTGGGTGTGCGAAGACGGCCATGACCGGCGGCTGGCCGGCGGTGAAATCAGCGTACGCAGGCGGCTATGATTCTGGATCTGGATATTGGTAATACGCTGTCAAAATGGCGGCTGAAAGACACCAAAAGTAGCGAAATCCGTTCTCGCGGGGCCGTATGGACGCGTGAAGAATGGCGCCCGGGGTCGGATATTCCCGATCTCGATGTCGTCGAAGCAGTGCGCATTTCCAGCGTAGCGCGCCACGCGGTGCTGGATGAAACCGTGGAGCTGCTGCGTCGGCGTGTGCCCCAGGTTCACGTGGCCCGCTCAACCCGTGAAGCGCTGGGCGTGACCAACGGCTACGGCGAGCCGTGGCGACTGGGGGTTGATCGCTGGCTGGGTGCCCTTGCCGGCTATCAGCTGGCCGGCGGCTGCTGCGCGGTAGACTGCGGCAGTGCGATCACCGTGGACTTTGTGCTGCCCGGCGGCGCGCATATGGGCGGCTATATTGTCCCCGGGCTGCGGCTGATGAAAGAAAGTCTCAAGCTGGGCACGCGCAACGTGTCCATCGACCCCGAGGAAGAGGCCGACACCCTGCTCACGCCGGGGCGTTCAACCGTGGATGCGGTCAATCACGGCATCTACATGGCGGCCACCAGCGCGGTGCATCGCATGTATAGCGAAGTGTGCGATCAGCACGGCGTGGCGCTGCCGTTGCTGCTGACCGGCGGCGATGCGCGCGTGGTATCCAGAGGCATGCACGTGCCCCATGCGGTCTGGCCGGATATGGTCTATGGCGGACTTGAAGCCTGCTTTCCGCTGACCATGGCCGAGCGTGCCGGGAAGATGGCCGGTGCCCCTGGCGTGCCCGCAACGCTGGCGCTGGAAAAAATTCGTGCAGGGCTTGCATTCTCAATGCTGCTTTGACAGAATGCAGCGCGTTCCAAGGCAGAAAGCAGCGGCCATAAAGCGCCGGCTTGATGTTGATAGTATTGTTTTTAATAACGTTTTTATCGCGTATTTATTGACAGCTAGTTGACATTGTTTTGGAAGGCGGTATAATTCGCCGCCAGTGTTGGAGGGATTCCCGAGTGGCCAAAGGGAGCAGACTGTAAATCTGCCGCGAAAGCTTCGAAGGTTCGAATCCTTCTCCCTCCACCAGCTTCATGACTGGCAGCGATAAGAGCTGCGGGCATAGTTCAATGGTAGAACCTCAGCCTTCCAAGCTGATGATGCGGGTTCGATCCCCGCTGCCCGCTCCAATATGCGTGCCAGTTCGTACGAATTGCGCTCATGTAGCTCAGGGGTAGAGCACACCCTTGGTAAGGGTGAGGTCAACGGTTCAATTCCGTTCATGAGCTCCATATTGCAGAGAAGGCGAGCGTAGCTCGCTTTTTTTGTCTCCATCAGCAGCTGTTTCGTGCTGATGGTAATAGGGGTTGTCAGGCGGGTTTTTGTCCGCTAGTATGACGGCCGCTGTTACTGGGTATCGCAATGATGCCCGTAGCAGCAACGATACAGGCCAGTGGCTCAATTGGCAGAGCAGCGGTCTCCAAAACCGCAGGTTGGGGGTTCGAGTCCCTCCTGGCCTGCCAGCTTTCCCCAAGTTGGCGTGCCTTTCCAGATTTCCTTTATCGTTTGCCGCACTCCCGAGGAGTCTCGTTTTTATGAAGCCTAATTCTGTAAAACATGGCGCCGAGGTGCAAGAGACGCGCCATGACGGGCTCAAATGGGTGGCGGTAGTAGCGCTGTTGGCAGTTGCAGTGGTAGGCAACACCTATTTTTCCGGTGTTGGCCTGTTGTATCGCGTGCTGGGCGTTGTCGTTTTTTGTGTGCTTGCCGCCGCGGTCGCGCTTACCACGACCAAGGGGCGCAGCCTGGTCACCCTGGCCCGTGAATCAAAGAAAGAAATTCAGCGCGTTATCTGGCCCACGCGGGCAGAAACCGTGCAAACAACCGCAATTGTGCTGGTCGCCGTCATGGTGGTCGGCTTGTTGCTGTGGTTAATTGATACGCTTCTCGGCTGGGCGATGTCCGGCGTGATCGGTTAGGAGTTTTCATGTCCAAGCGTTGGTACGTCGTTCACGCGTATTCCGGTTTTGAAAAGCACGTCATGCGTTCGCTAGCCGAACGCGTGAAGCTTTACGGCGTTGAGGATCGCTTTGGCGAGATTCTCGTGCCGACCGAAGAAGTCGTCGAAATGCGTGACGGCAAGCGCCGCAAGAGCGAGCGCAAGTTCTATCCCGGCTATGTGCTGGTCGAGATGGAAATGGCCGACGATACTTGGCATATGGTCAACGAAACGCCGCGTGTAATGGGCTTTATCGGCGGCACCAAAGACAAGCCCGCGCCCATTACCACCCGCGAGGCGGAGTCCATCCTGCGCCGGGTGAAAGACGGCACCGACAAGCCGCGGCCGAAAACCATGTTCGAGCCGGGCCAGTCCGTGCGCGTCACCGACGGGCCGTTTGCCGACTTCAACGGCGTGGTCGAAGAAGTCAACTATGAGAAGAGCCGTCTGCAGGTCAGCGTGCTGATCTTCGGCCGTGCCACGCCGGTTGAGCTTGAGTTCGCCCAAGTCGAAAAAGAGTAGTCGTCGAAAAAGTCAGTGAAGCACGACGCAACGTATTTAACGTGCAAATCGCCCTTGGGGCGATTTGCTGTCACCGGGGAGCCGCAAGGCGCTATTACCCATCTGGAGTAGAAAATGGCCAAGAAAGTACAGGCTTATATCAAGCTGCAGGTTGCTGCAGGCAAAGCCAATCCGAGTCCGCCCGTGGGCCCCGCGCTGGGTCAGCACGGCGTGAATATCATGGAATTCTGCAAGACGTTCAACGCCGAGACTCAAGACATTGAGCCCGGCCTGCCGACGCCTGTGGTTATTACCGTCTATTCTGACCGTAGCTTCACGTTCGTCACCAAGACGCCGCCGGCTGCCGTGCTGCTGAAAAAAGCCGCAGGCATCAAGTCGGGTTCGGGTGAGCCGAACAAGACCAAGGTCGGAAGCGTGTCTCGCGAGCAGCTCGAAGAGATTGCCCAGACCAAAGAGCCTGACTTGACGGCTGCCGATCTCGACGCCGCGGTGCGCACCATTGCTGGTAGCGCCCGTAGCATGGGTCTTAACGTGGAGGGTCTGTAATCATGGCGAAGCTAACCAAGCGTGCGCAGCAGATTCGCGCAAAAGTCGATGCCAACAAGACTTACTCCATTGACGAAGCAGCGGCCCTGCTGGCCGAGCTGTCTACCGTCAACTTCAAGGAGTCCGTGGACATCGCCGTTAATCTGGGCGTTGATCCGCGTAAATCCGACCAGGTGGTTCGCGGTGCAACCGTGATGCCCAACGGTACGGGCAAAGACGTACGCGTTGCCGTCTTTACCCAGGGTGCCAACGAGCAAGCCGCTAAAGACGCCGGTGCTGACATCGTCGGCATGGACGATCTGGCTGCTGAAGTGAAGAAAGGCAACCTCGACTTTGACGTCGTCGTCGCCTCTCCCGACGCCATGCGCGTTGTGGGTCAGCTGGGCCAGATTCTGGGTCCGCGCGGCCTGATGCCGAACCCCAAGGTCGGCACGGTAACGCCCGACGTTGCGACCGCGGTCAAGAACGCCAAGGCCGGTCAGGTGCGTTTCCGTACCGACAAGAACGGTATTATCCACACGACGCTGGGTAAGGCCGACTTTGACGTCACCGCACTCAAAGGCAACCTTGAAGCGCTGGTCGCCGACCTGAAGCGCCTCAAGCCGAGCACGTCCAAAGGCATTTACTTCAAGAAGATGACGCTGTCCACCACCATGGGCCCGGGTCTGACGATTGATCACGCCGCGCTGGTATAAACCGGGCAGCGAACGTCTGGCGGAACGATATATTCGGCCAGACGTTGTGGTAGATGGTTTTAGACAGACCGTGTTAGACAGGCGGTTTTAGGTAGACAGTTTTATGAGCAAGAACTTTGCGGTCTCCGTGCTGAACGCGGTGCACCGTCAAAGACCGCAGGTGCTGCTGCCTGTCGTCTGACAGCATGAAGCGGCTTAATGCGCAAGCGCCTGCGCAGATGGTGTTGCCGCCAGCCAGTTCAACGTCAAGCGAAAGCATCGCGTTGCACTTTCGGGTGAGCACCATCTTTTACGGCTTTCCGCTACTCAAGAGTGCGGAAAGGGATGGTAACTCCGGAATCTGGTGACAGGTTTCGGCACGAAGGAGTGATCACTGTGCCACTAGCACTTGAAGGCAAGAAAGCGATTGTTGCCGAAGTCAGTGAAGCGGCCAAGGACGCACTCTCCGTCGTTGTTGCCGATTCTCGTGGCGTCGCGGTCGACAAAATGACCGTTCTGCGCAAGCAGGCCCGCGAGAATGGCGTCCAGATTCGTGTTGTGCGCAACACGCTGGCACGCCGCGCCCTGACAGGCACTCAGTGGGAGTGTCTGAATGAGACGTTCGTAGGTCCGACTCTGCTGGCTTTTTCCAATGAACATCCCGGCGCCGCTGCGCGTCTGATCAAGGATTTCATCAAAGCCGCACCGGATTTCGAAGTCAAGGCGCTGGCCTACGAAGGTGAGCTGATTCCGGCTGCTGACATTGACCGTCTGGCAAGCCTGCCGACGTACGACGAGGCAATTGCCCAGTTGATGTCGGTCATGAAAGAAGCTTCCGCTGGCAAGTTGGTTCGTACCCTGGATGCCCTGCGCGTCCAGAAAGAAGAAGAGGCGGCGTAAGCCCCTTTTCCGAATGCGGCACTGCGCGATACAGGCAGGCGGCATGAACCAGGCAAAACTTTTGAGTTTCGCCGATGCGAAACTCCCGCAACGTTAGGAATGAAACAATGGCACTGAGCAAAGACGATATCATCAACGCCGTCGCTGACATGTCCGTTATGGAAGTCGCCGAGCTGATCGAAGCGATGGAAGAGAAATTCGGCGTAACCGCCGCGGCCGCTGTTGTTGCTGGCCCGGGTGGCGAAGCTGAAGTTGAAGAAGAGCAGACTGAATTTGACCTGGTGCTGAACGGCCCCGGCGATAAGAAAGTTAACGTGATCAAGGCAGTTCGCGAGATCACCGGCCTTGGCCTTAAAGAAGCCAAGGGTGCTGTTGACAGTGCTCCGGCGACTATCAAGGAAGGTATGTCCAAGGACGACGCTGAAGCAGCGAAGACCAAGCTGGAAGAAGCTGGCGCTGCCGTCGAGATCAAGTAATCTTGATACTGTCGGCTTTACGCGCTGCGTAAGCTTCCTTGGCTGGCGGCGGGCCTTTCCCGCTGCCGGCCTTTTTCTGTTGCTGTTACGCTTTAATATCAGCCAAGCGGCAACAGAATGCGTTGAAACATACGCGACGAGATAAAGATTTTTGACGGCGAGCTACCCATTCAGGAGCTTGCTGTCTGCGTCTGAAACGCCCGCGGGGCAGATGACCACGCGCATCGGTCACCCATGGTGAACAAGCTGGGGAATACAGATGGCTTACTCATACACTGAGAAAAAACGCATCCGCAAGGATTTCGGCAAACTGCCCCAAGTGATGGATGTGCCTTACTTGCTGGCCATCCAGCTTGATTCCTATTACGACTTTCTCCAGCAAGATCGTTCGCCCGACGAGCGGCACGAAATCGGTCTGCACGCGGCGTTCAAGTCCGTGTTCCCGATTGCGAGCTTCTCCGGTAATGCGGCACTTGAATATGTCAGCTACCGTTTCGGCACGCCGGCGTTCGATGTTAAGGAGTGCCAGCTGCGCGGCGTGACGTATTCCGCCCCGCTGCGCGTCAAGGTTCGCTTGATCATTTATGATCGCGATTCCTCCAACAAGGCCATCAAGGATATTAAAGAGCAGGAAGTCTACATGGGGGAAATCCCCCTGATGACCGAAAACGGCACCTTTGTGATCAACGGCACCGAGCGCGTCATCGTTTCCCAGCTCCACCGCTCGCCGGGTGTATTCTTCGACCACGATAAGGGCAAGAGCCACTCCTCCGGCAAGCTCTTGTACTCCGCTCGCGTGATTCCTTACCGCGGCTCCTGGCTCGATTTCGAGTTTGATCCCAAAGACAACGTCTTTGTGCGTATCGACCGCCGCCGCAAGCTGCCGGCGTCCGTGCTGATGCGCGCGCTGGGCATGAGCACCGAGGAAATCCTCGCCGAGTTTTTTGCTACCAGCGTGTTCCACATCGAGAAAAACGGTTTCGCGGTAGAGCTTGTGCCGGCACGTCTGCGCGGTGAAACTGCGACGTTCGACATCAAGGACAGCGACGGCAATATTATCGTCGAAGAAAGCCGTCGAGTGACCCAGAAGCACATCCGCCAGCTGGAAAAGACCGGCCTGGATCGTCTGGACGTGCCGATGGAGTACCTGTGCGGCAAGGTGTTGGCCAAAGATCAGATCGACGCCAAGACCGGCGAGCTGATCTGCCCGAGCAATACCGAAATCACCCCTGAACTGCTGGAAAAGATCGGGCAGGGCGGTATTGCCCAGATCGAGACGCTGTATACCAATGATCTGGACTGCGGCTCGTTCATTTCCGATACCTTGAAGCTTGATACCACCGACTCGCGCCTTGGCGCGCTGGTGGAAATCTATCGCATGATGCGCCCCGGCGAGCCGCCCACCAAAGAGGCCGCCGAGACGCTGTTCCACAACCTGTTCTTCTCTGAGGACCGCTACGACCTGTCGGGCGTGGGCCGCATGAAGTTCAACCGTCGCCTGCGCCGCGGTACCGACACCGGCTCAGGTGTGCTCGGCCGCGAGGATATCCTCGATGTGCTGCGCGAGCTGATCAGTATCCGTAACGGCTTTGGCAACGTGGATGACATCGACCACCTCGGTAACCGCCGCATTCGCTGCGTGGGTGAGATGGCCGAAAACCAGTTCCGTGTGGGCCTGGTACGCGTTGAGCGGGCGGTGCGTGAGCGCCTGTCCATGGCCGAAAGCGAAGGCCTGATGCCCCAAGACCTGATCAACGCCAAGCCCGTCGCGGCGGCGGTGAAAGAGTTCTTCGGTTCCAGCCAGCTCTCGCAGTTCATGGATCAGAACAACCCGCTGTCCGAGGTGACGCACAAGCGTCGCGTTTCGGCGCTGGGCCCGGGCGGTCTGACCCGTGAGCGCGCCGGTTTCGAGGTGCGCGACGTACACGCCACGCACTACGGCCGTCTGTGCCCGATCGAGACGCCGGAAGGCCCCAACATCGGCCTGATCAACTCGCTGGCGACGTACAGCCATACCAACAGCTACGGCTTTCTGGAAACGCCGTACCGCAAGGTGGTTGATAGTCAGGTGACCGACGAGATCGTCTATCTGTCGGCTATCGAAGAAGGCGACTTCGTTATCGCCCAGGCGTCTGCTGCCGTGGACGAAAGCGGCAAGCTGATTGATGACCTGGTGCAGGTTCGTCACCGCGGCGAAACCACCTTCATGCGCCCCGAGCAGGTCACGCGCATGGACGTCTCGCCGCGTCAGGTGGTATCCGTTGCCGCCGCGCTGATTCCGTTCCTGGAGCACGATGACGCCAACCGCGCCCTGATGGGTGCGAACATGCAGCGTCAGGCCGTGCCTACGCTGCGCGCCGACAAGCCGCTGGTAGGTACCGGCATGGAACGCTTTGTTGCGCGTGACTCCGGCGTCTGTGAAGTGGCCAGCCGTGGCGGCATCATCGATTCCGTCGATGCCCGTCGCGTGGTGGTACGGGTCAACGAGGATGAGATCATCGGCGGCGAAGCCGGCGTGGATATCTACAACCTGACCAAGTACGTGCGCTCCAACCAGAACACCTGCATGAACCAGCGCCCCATTGTGCGCCCGGGCGACAGCGTGGCACGCGGCGATATCCTCGCCGACGGTCCGTCGGTCGACATGGGCGACCTGGCGCTGGGTCAGAACATGCGCATGGCCTTCATGCCGTGGAACGGTTACAACTTCGAGGACTCCATCCTGATCTCCGAGCGGGTGGCTCAGGAGGACCGTTTCACCACGATCCATATTCAGGAGCTGACCAGCGTGTCGCGCGACACCAAGCTGGGGCCTGAGGAAATTACCTCGGATATTCCCAACGTGGGCGAATCGGCGCTGTCTAGTCTGGATGAAGCGGGCGTGGTCTACATCGGTGCCGAAGTCGGGCCGGGGGATATTCTGGTGGGTAAGGTAACGCCCAAGGGCGAAACCCAGCTGACGCCGGAAGAAAAGCTCCTACGTGCCATCTTCGGTGAGAAGGCCAGCGACGTGAAAGACACCTCGCTGCGCGCGCCGACCGGCATGAAAGGCACGGTAATCGACGTGCAGGTCTTCACCCGCGACGGTGTGGAGAAAGACCCACGCGCGCTTGCCATCGAAGAAATGCAGCTCGACGAAGTGCGCCGCGACCTGCAGGAAACCTACCGCATCGCTGAAGACGCTACCTTCGAGCGTCTGCAGCGCACGCTCGTGGGTCAGGCCGTTAACGGCGGGCCCGAGCTTGCCAAGGGCGATGTGCTTGACGACGCCTACCTTGATGCGCTGCCGCGTCAGCAGTGGTTCAAGCTGCGCATGCAGGAAGAAGCCCACAACGAGCTGCTGGCTCAGGCCGACGAGCAGCTGGAAAATCGCCGCAAGGAAATGGACGAGCGCTTTGAGGACAAGAAGCGCAAGCTTACCCAGGGCGATGATCTGGCGCCGGGCGTGCTCAAGATCGTCAAGATCTACATGGCGGTGAAGCGTCGCATCCAGCCGGGCGATAAAATGGCCGGGCGTCACGGTAACAAAGGTGTCATCTCGGCAATTATGCCGGTGGAAGACATGCCGTTTGACGAGCAAGGCGAGCCTGTCGACGTGGTGCTTAACCCGCTGGGCGTACCTTCACGGATGAACGTGGGGCAGGTGCTTGAAACCCACCTGGGGTTAGCCTCGCACGGGCTAGGGGTCAAGATTGACCGTATGCTGAAGGATGCTCGTGAAACGCAAGTGGCTGAAATACGCGATTTTTTGGGGCAGGTGTACAACACCGAAAGCACCCTGAAGGTCGAGGATCTGTCGCTGTTGACCGACGACGACGTTATTGCGTTGGCCAAGAACCTCAAGGGCGGCGTGCCCATGGCCACAGCGGTGTTTGACGGTGCCGAAGAGTTCGAGATCAAGCAGCTGCTGCGCCTGGCCGACCTGCCGGATTCCGGTCAGATGACGCTTTACGACGGACGTACCGGCGAGTCCTTTGACCGCCCGGTCACCGTTGGCTACATGTACATGCTGAAGCTCAACCACCTGGTTGACGACAAGATGCACGCGCGCTCCACCGGCTCTTACTCGCTGGTAACCCAGCAGCCGCTGGGCGGTAAGGCACAGTTTGGTGGTCAGCGCTTCGGTGAGATGGAAGTTTGGGCACTTGAGGCCTACGGCGCGGCCTATACGCTGCAGGAGATGCTCACCGTTAAATCGGATGACGTCGAAGGGCGCACCAAGATGTACAAAAGCATCGTGGACGGCGATCACACCATGCAGGCAGGCATGCCGGAATCCTTCAATGTGTTGGTGAAGGAAATCCGCTCGCTGGGCATCGATATCGAGTTAGAGAGCTAGGAGCCCCCAATGAAAGATTTGGTGAAAGTCCTCAAATCGCAATCTCAGTCCGAAGAATTTGACGCCATCAAGATTACCTTGGCGTCGCCGGACCTGATTCGCTCCTGGTCCTTCGGTGAGGTGAAAAAGCCCGAGACCATCAACTACCGTACCTTCAAGCCGGAGCGTGATGGCTTGTTCTGCGCCAAGATCTTTGGCCCGGTAAAAGACTACGAGTGCCTGTGCGGCAAGTACAAGCGCATGAAGCACCGCGGTATCATCTGCGAAAAGTGCGGCGTGGAAGTCACCAAGGCCGCCGTGCGCCGCGAGCGCATGGGCCATATCGAGCTGGCCTCGCCGGTCGCGCACATCTGGTTTTTGAAGTCGCTGCCCTCGCGTATCGGCATGTTCCTCGACATGACCCTGCGCGACATCGAGCGCGTGCTGTACTTCGAGTCCTTTGTGGTGATCGATCCGGGCATGACCACGCTCGAACGTGGCCAGCTGCTCAATGACGAGCAGTACTTCGAAGCGCTTGAAGAGTTCGGCGACGACTTCGACGCCCGCATGGGTGCCGAAGCGGTGCAGGAGCTGCTCAAGGACATTGATCTTGAAGAAGAGATCAATCATCTGCGCGAAGAAATTCCGCAGACCAACTCGGAAACCAAGATCAAGAAGCTGTCCAAGCGTCTGAAGCTGCTTGAGGCCTTCTACTACTCCGGCAACGCGCCGGCGTGGATGGTCATGGAAGTGCTGCCGATACTGCCGCCGGACCTGCGTCCGCTGGTGCCGCTTGACGGCGGTCGTTTTGCGACCTCGGATCTCAACGATCTGTACCGCCGGGTAATCAACCGCAACAACCGTCTGAAGCGTCTTCTCGACCTCAGCGCGCCGGACATCATCGTGCGCAACGAGAAGCGGATGCTGCAGGAAGCGGTCGATGCGCTGCTGGATAACGGCCGCCGTGGCCGTGCCATCACCGGCTCCAACAAGCGTCCGCTGAAGTCGCTGGCCGACATGATCAAGGGCAAGCAGGGGCGTTTCCGTCAGAACCTGCTGGGCAAGCGCGTCGACTACTCGGGTCGTTCGGTGATTACCGTGGGCCCGACCCTGCGCCTGCACCAGTGTGGTCTGCCCAAGAAAATGGCGCTGGAGCTGTTCAAGCCGTTCATTTATTCCAAGCTGCAGTCGCTGGGCTACGCCTCGACGATCAAGGCGGCGAAGAAAATGGTCGAGCGCGAGCTGCCCGAAGTCTGGGACATTCTTGCCGACGTCATTCGCGAGCACCCGGTACTGCTCAACCGTGCGCCGACGCTGCACCGTCTGGGCATCCAGGCGTTTGAGCCGCTGCTGATCGAAGGCAAGGCCATCCAGCTGCACCCGCTGGTGTGTGCCGCCTACAACGCCGACTTTGACGGCGATCAGATGGCCGTGCACGTTCCGCTGACGCTTGAAGCGCAGCTGGAATCCCGCGCGCTGATGATGGCCACCAATAACGTGCTTTCGCCGGCCAACGGCGAGCCGATTATCGTGCCGTCCCAGGACGTGGTGCTGGGTCTTTACTACATGACCCGTGAGCGCATCAACGCCAAGGGCGAAGGCATGATTTTCTCCGACCTCAACGAGGTCGAACGCGCCTTCGCCACCCGGGCGGTCTCGCTGCATGCGCGGATCAAGGTGCGTCTGGACGAAGTCGACGTTGACGAAGAAACCGGTGAGAAAAGCCAGCACCGGCGGCTCGAAGACACCACGGTCGGCCGTGCCATGCTGTTCCGGATTCTTCCGGAAGGCGTGCCGTTCGCGCTGATCGATCAGCCGATGAAGAAAAAAGCCATTTCCGGGCTGATCAACGAGGTGTATCGCCGTTCGGGCCTCAAGCCCACGGTCATCTTTGCCGATCAGCTGATGTATACCGGCTTCCGTCTGGCGACCTGGTCGGGCGCCTCCATCGGTGTTAACGACTTTGTTATCCCCGACGCCAAGACCGAGATCGTCGACGCGGCCGAAGCCGAAGTGAAAGAAATCGAAGATCAATTCTCGTCGGGTCTGGTTACCGCCGGCGAGAAGTACAACAAGGTCATCGACATCTGGTCCAAGGCCAACGATAAAGTGGCCAAGGCAATGATGGCGGGCATCTCGAAAGAAACCGTGATCGATCGCGACGGCAACGAAGTCGAGCAGGACTCGTTCAACAGCGTGTTCATCATGGCCGATTCCGGTGCGCGTGGTAGTGCCGCACAGATTCGTCAGCTGGCGGGTATGCGTGGCCTGATGGCCAAGCCGGACGGCTCGATCATCGAAACGCCGATCATCGCCAACTTCCGTGAAGGTCTGAACGTACTGCAGTACTTCATCTCGACCCACGGGGCGCGTAAAGGGCTTGCGGATACGGCACTGAAAACCGCCAACTCGGGCTACCTGACGCGCCGTCTGGTTGACGTGGCGCAGGATCTGGTAATTACCCAGACCGACTGCGGCACTGAAAGAGGCCTGACGCTGCACCCGATCATCGAAGGCGGCGATATCATCGTGCCGCTGTCCCAGCGCGTACTGGGTCGCGTGGTCGCTCTGGACGTCATTGATCCGCGTAACGACGACATACTGATCGCCCGCGGCACGCTGCTCGATGAAGCCTGGTGTGCGGCGCTTGAGAACATGGGCGTGGACGAAATCATCGTGCGCTCCACGATCACCTGTCAAACCAGCCACGGCGTGTGTGCATCGTGT
This sequence comes from Vreelandella subglaciescola, assembly GCF_900142895.1. Taxonomy (NCBI): domain Bacteria; kingdom Pseudomonadati; phylum Pseudomonadota; class Gammaproteobacteria; order Oceanospirillales; family Halomonadaceae; genus Vreelandella; species Vreelandella subglaciescola. The sequence goes on along the minus strand of NZ_LT670847.1, from coordinate 1,701,402 downwards.
TACGGGCGTGATCTGGCGCGCGGGCATCAGGTCAACGTGGGTGAGTCGGTCGGCGTTATCGCCGCGCAGTCCATCGGCGAGCCGGGTACCCAGCTGACCATGCGGACGTTCCACATCGGCGGGGCGGCATCGCGCTCCTCGGCGGTTGACAGCGTTCAGGTCAAGCACGGCGGCAGCGTACGTCTGCATAATATCAAGCACGTTGAACGCGCTGACGGCAAGCTGGTGGTGGTTTCACGTTCCAGTGCCCTGGCCGTCGCCGACGATCATGGCCGCGAACGCGAGTACTACAAGCTGCCCTACGGCGCCGAGCTTGCCGTGCGCGACGGCGACGTGGTCGATGCCGGTGCGGTAGTGGCCAAGTGGGATCCGCACACGCACCCGATCGTTGCCGAAATGGAAGGTCGGGCGCAGTTTGTCGATCTCGACGAAGGCATGACCATGCACCGCTCGGTGGATGAAATGACCGGTCTGTCGTCGATGGAAGTTATCGAAGCGGCGGCGCGTCCCATGGCCGGCCGTGACAAGCGTCCGATGATCATGCTCAAGGATGAAGCGGGCGAGTCCGTGGCGATTGCCGGCTCGACCACGCCGGTTCAGTACCTGCTGCCGGGCAAGGCGATCATCTCGGCCGATGACGGTGACAAGATCGGCGTCGGTGAGGTGGTCGCACGTATTCCGGTAGAAGCGTCCGGCAACAAGGACATCACCGGTGGTCTGCCGCGCGTGGCCGACCTGTTCGAAGCGCGCAAGCCCAAGGAATCGGGCATTCTTGCCGAAATCAGCGGCATGATCAGCTTTGGTAAGGAAACCAAAGGCAAGCGTCGCCTGACCATCACGCCCGAAGACGGCGATCCGTTCGAGATGCTGATTCACAAGTGGCGTCAGATCGCGGTATTTGAAGGCGAGAACGTCGAGAAAGGCGAAGTGATTTCCGACGGCCCAAGCAATCCGCACGATATCCTGCGGCTACTGGGCGTGGCGGAGCTGGCCAAGTACATCACCGCCGAAGTGCAGGACGTCTACCGTCTGCAGGGCGTAGGCATCAACGACAAGCATATCGAAGTGATCGTGCGTCAGATGCTGCGCAAGGTGGAAATTGCCGACGCCGGCGATTCCGACTTTATTACCGGCGATCAGGCCGAGTTGGTACGCGTGCTGGAACAAAATGCCCGCCTCGAGAAGGAAGGCAAATTCCCGGCCAAGTATCAGCGCCTGTTGCTGGGTATCACCAAGGCCAGCCTTGCCACTGAATCGTTCATCTCGGCGGCGTCGTTCCAGGAAACGACCCGTGTGCTGACCGAAGCGGCGGTAACCGGCAAGCGCGATTATCTGCGCGGCCTGAAAGAAAACGTGGTGGTCGGCCGTTTGATTCCGGCCGGTACCGGGCTTACCCACCACGCCGAACGCCGCCGCAAGCGCGACGACGTCGAGCCCCTGCTCAATCCGTCAGCGACGGCAGTCGAGCAGGAGCTTGGGGCTCAGTTGACCGCTCTTGATTCTGACGACGACGAGCTCTAGCCCGAGGCACTGCAGCCAAGCATGGCGTCAAGGCCGGCAAAAAAGCCCGCAGCTCTTGACGCCATGCTGGCTCAGCCATTAGAATGCGCCACCTTTAACAGTGGGGCGGGTACGCCCGAATCTGCTGCTAAAGCAAGGCAACCATTGGAGTCAGCTACTTACTATGGCAACGATTAATCAGCTAGTGCGCAAGCCGCGCAAGCGCCCCGTCACTAATAATGACGTGCCGGCGCTGCAGGCCTGCCCGCAAAAGCGCGGCGTTTGCATCCGCGTTTACACCACCACCCCGAAAAAGCCGAACTCGGCCCTGCGTAAGGTTTGCCGTGTGCGGCTGACCAACGGGTTTGAAGTCGCCTCCTACATCGGTGGTGAAGGTCACAACCTGCAAGAACACTCCGTGGTGTTGATCCGCGGCGGCCGGGTAAAGGATTTGCCGGGTGTGCGTTATCACACCGTCCGTGGCGCCTTGGATACGTCTGGCGTACAGAACCGTCGTCAGGGTCGTTCCAAGTACGGCACCAAGCGTCCGAAGTCCTGATTCAACGGGCCTGAATCGAACGCCAGGCAGCGATAAAAAGTGCGCTGCCTAACGGCCAATATTCATGTAACGGTCTGATAAGAGTAAGGTCGGACGGCGCTTTTGGCGCCTGGCGCGCGGCGCGAGTTCCGGGTTTACCTGAAGGATCCTTGATAGAGGGCTTATCATGCCTAGAAGAAAGATTGTAGCGAAGCGCGAGATCCTGCCGGATCCGAAGTTCAAAAGTGAGCGCTTGGCCAAGTTTATGAACCACCTGATGATCAGCGGCAAGAAGTCCGTAGCTGAGCGTATCGTCTATGGTGCGTTGGACAAGGTTGCCGATCGTAGTAAAGAAGACCCGCTGGAGATCTTCGACAAGGCGCTGGAAGCCATTCAGCCCATGGTCGAAGTCAAGTCGCGCCGCGTTGGCGGTGCGACCTATCAGGTGCCGGTAGAAGTTCGTCCGTCTCGCCGCCAAGCGCTTGCTATGCGCTGGCTGGCTGATGCGGCGCGTCGTCGCGGTGAGAAGACCATGGTGCTGCGTCTGGCCGGTGAAATGCTGGACGCCGCCGATGGCAAGGGTTCTGCCGTTAAGAAGCGTGAAGACGTGCACCGCATGGCAGAAGCCAACAAGGCCTTCTCTCACTTCCGCTTCTAATAGCGGCGCTGAGCGAAACGTACCGGTTTCGCGTTTTGGAGGCACGTTGTTGGGCATGGCGTCGTTTACGGCTTTTGCCGGTCGCTTTGTGACAACAGCCCCGCCGCTGCCATCGGGCAGCGGCGGTGATTTAACCCTTCACGCGTCGCTAGCTGGATTAACGAGCATTGCCAACAAACGGGAGTTTCCACCGTGGCACGCAAGACTCCACTAAATCGCTACCGCAACCTTGGTATCGTCGCCCACGTCGATGCCGGTAAAACAACCACCACCGAGCGCGTGTTGTTTTATACGGGCATCAACCACAAGCTGGGTGAAACACACGAAGGTGCATCGACGACTGACTGGATGGCTCAGGAGCAGGAGCGTGGTATCACGATTACCTCCGCTGCTGTCACCACGTTCTGGAGGGGCATGAGCCACCAGTTCGACGAGCATCGCATCAACATCATCGATACCCCGGGGCACGTTGACTTCACCATCGAAGTTGAGCGTTCTCTGCGCGTGCTGGACTGCGCGGTTGTCGTACTGTGCGGCAGCTCCGGCGTTCAGCCGCAGACCGAAACCGTATGGCGTCAGGCCGATAAGTACGAAGTGCCGCGCATGGTCTTCGTCAACAAGATGGACCGCACCGGTGCTGACTTCTTCAACGTCGTTGACCAGCTGGGCGAACGCCTGAATGCCAACGCCGTGCCAATCCAGATCAACTGGGGCACCGAAGAAGACTTCAAGGGCGTGATCGATCTGGTCGAAATGAAGGCCATCCTGTGGAACAAGGATGACTTCGGCGCGAGCTACGAGCTGCTGGATATTCCCGCCGAGCTGCAGGAAACCGCCGATAAGTACCGCGAAGAGATGGTCGAAGCGGCTGCTGAAGCGTCTGAAGAGCTGATGGAAAAGTACCTCGAGGAAGGGGAGCTTACCACGGCCGAAATCAAGGCCGGCCTGCGTCGCCGTACGTGCGATAACGAAATCGTCCTGGTCACTTGCGGCAGCGCGTTCAAGAACAAGGGCGTTCAGGCGGTGCTCGACGCGGTTATCGAATACCTGCCGTCGCCGACCGAAGTCAAGGCGATTGAAGGCGAGCTCGACGATAAAGACGGCACCGTGGCGACGCGTGAAGCCGATGACAGTGCACCGTTCTCGGCGCTGTCGTTCAAGATCGCTACCGATCCGTTCGTGGGTACGCTGACCTTCATCCGCGTCTACTCGGGCGTGCTGAATTCGGGCGACAGCGTGTTCAACTCGGTCAAAGGCAAGAAAGAGCGCGTTGGTCGTATCGTGCAGATGCACGCCAACACGCGTGAAGAGATCAAGGAAGTGCGTGCCGGCGATATCGCGGCATGTATCGGCCTGAAAGACGTGACCACCGGTGATACGCTGTGCGACCTTAACGACAAGATCGTTCTTGAGCGCATGGAGTTCCCGGATCCGGTTATCTCGGTTGCAGTGGAGCCCAAGTCCAAGCCTGACCAGGAAAAAATGGGCGTTGCGCTAGGTAAGCTGGCCCAGGAAGACCCCTCTTTCCAGGTGAAAACCGACGAAGAGACTGGCCAGACCATTATCTCGGGCATGGGTGAGCTTCACCTCGATATTCTCGTTGACCGTATGCGTCGCGAGTTCAAGGTAGAAGCCAACATCGGCAAGCCGCAGGTGGCTTACCGTGAAACCATTCGTGGCAGCGTTGAACAGGAAGGCAAGTTTGTTCGCCAGTCCGGTGGTCGCGGTCAGTATGGTCACGTGGTCATGCGCATCGAGCCTTTAACCTACGAGGAAAAAGGCGAAGGCGACGACGAGATCTTCTTCAAGTTCAACTCCGAAATCGTTGGCGGTGCTGTTCCCAAGGAATACGTAGCTGCCGTCGAAAAAGGGGCCGCTGAACAGCTGAAGAACGGCGTTATCGCGGGCTACCCGATGATTGACGTCAAGGTCACGCTGTTTGATGGCTCCTACCATGACGTGGACTCCAACGAGACCGCGTTCAGGATTGCCTCTTCCATGGCAGTCAAAGAAGGTGCCAGAAAGGCCAAGGCCGTGCTGCTGGAACCGGTGATGAAGGTCGAGGTCGTGACCCCCGAAGAGTTTATGGGTGACGTCATGGGCGACCTGAACCGTCGTCGCGGTCTGGTGCAGGGCATGGATGACACATCCGCTGGTAAAGTCATCCGCGCCACGGTGCCGCTGGGCGAGATGTTCGGTTATGCAACCGATCTGCGCTCTCAGACCCAGGGCCGTGCTAGCTACTCCATGGAGTTTGCGCAGTACGAAGAGGCGCCCTCCAGCATCGTAGAAGCCGTCATCAACCAAAACGGTTAACCGTTTTAGCTAACGTAAAGAGGTTATAGCAGTGGCTAAGGAAAAATTCGAACGTACAAAACCGCATATCAACGTCGGCACCATCGGTCACGTTGACCACGGCAAAACCACGCTGACAGCGGCCCTGACTCGCGTTTCTGCCGAAGTATTCGGCGGTGACTGGAGTGAATTCTCGGCTATCGATAACGCTCCCGAAGAGCGCGAGCGCGGCATCACCATCGCCACGTCTCACGTTGAGTACCAGTCTGAAGTGCGTCACTACGCGCACGTTGACTGCCCGGGGCACGCCGACTACGTCAAGAACATGATCACCGGTGCTGCGCAGATGGACGGCGCGATCCTGGTATGTTCTGCCGCTGACGGCCCGATGCCGCAGACGCGCGAGCACATCCTGCTGTCTCGCCAGGTTGGCGTTCCGTACATCGTCGTGTTCCTGAACAAGGCTGACATGGTTGATGACGAAGAGCTGCTCGAGCTGGTAGAAATGGAAGTTCGTGAGCTTCTCAGCGAATACGACTTCCCGGGCGACGACACGCCGATCATCACCGGTTCTGCGCTGATGGCACTGGAAGGCAAGGACGACAACGGCATGGGTACCACCGCCGTTGCCAGCCTGATCAAAGCGCTTGACGAGTACATTCCGGAGCCGGAACGTGCCATCGATCAGCCGTTCCTGATGCCGATCGAAGACGTCTTCTCTATCTCTGGCCGTGGCACCGTTGTTACCGGTCGTGTAGAGCGTGGCGTTGTTAAAGCCGGTCAAGAAGTGGAAATCGTGGGTATCCGCGACACCACCAAGACCATCGTTACCGGTGTGGAAATGTTCCGCAAACTGCTCGACGAAGGTCGTGCAGGCGAGAACGTTGGCGCGCTGCTGCGTGGCACCAAGCGTGACGACGTCGAACGTGGCCAGGTTCTGGCCAAAACCGGCACCATCACGCCGCACACTGATTTCGAAGCCGAAGTCTACGTGCTGTCGAAAGAAGAAGGCGGTCGTCACACGCCGTTCTTCAAGGGCTACCGTCCGCAGTTCTACTTCCGTACCACCGACATTACCGGTACCTGTGAACTGCCGGAAGGCGTTGAAATGGTTATGCCGGGCGACAACGTGAAAATGGTTGTCAGCCTGATTGCACCGGTTGCCATGGATGACGGCCTGCGCTTCGCGATTCGCGAAGGCGGTCGTACCGTTGGTGCTGGCGTTGTTGCCAAGATCGTCAAGTAAGTAGAGCCTCCAGGGGTTCGAAGGGGGCTCAGTCGAGCCCCCTTTTCGGCGCACTGACGAGAAGTGTTTGACACCTTTCGTCTGCGTGCCTATAATGCGCATCCTTTGAATGCGTGGGTAGACGGCTCGCGCCGTCGACATCCATTGGAGTTTAGGGCAATGCAGAACCAGAAGATTCGCATTCGGTTGAAAGCGTTCGACCACCGCCTGATCGACCAGTCTACTGCGGAAATCGTTGATACCGCTAAGCGTACTGGTGCTCAGGTTCGCGGTCCGATCCCGCTGCCGACCAATCGCGAGCGCTATACCGTTCTGGTATCGCCGCACGTCAACAAAGACGCGCGTGACCAGTACGAGATTCGCACTCACAAGCGTGTGCTTGACATTGTTGAGCCGACGGAAAAAACAGTTGATGCGCTGATGAAGCTCGACCTCGCCGCTGGCGTAGACGTGCAGATCAAGCTCGACTAATAACACTAGTCACTTGCGGCCCAGCGCTCACTTCCACCTTTTTGTGTTATCAGTGAGCAGCAGCCGCCGCGCCGTGAGGCGCCACACAACGTGCTAGTGGAATGCTCTGGAAAGGGCAGCCATAGCGGGTGACAGCCCCGTACACTATAGGAGAACTGAGAATGACTATCGGTTTGGTCGGTACAAAGGCAGGGATGACCCGTGTCTTTACCGAAGACGGTGCATCAGTGCCCGTAACCGTTATTGAAGTTGATCCTAACCGCGTCACGCGTGTTAAATCCGTCGAGTCTGACGGTTACGCGGCGGTTCAGGTGACAACTGGCTCTCGCAAAGCAAAACACCTTACCAAAGCGCAAGCTGGACAGTTTGCCAAGGCAGGTGTTGAAGCTGGCCGTTCGCTGATGGAGTTTCGTCTGGAAGAAGGCGATCAGGCTCCTGAGGTTGGCGGCGAACTCACCGTATCCCTCTTCGAAGCTGGTCAGCTGATCGACGTGACCGGTACCTCCAAGGGTAAGGGATTCCAGGGCGGCGTAAAGCGCTGGAATTTCAGCACCCAGGACATGACCCACGGTAACTCGCTTGCGCACCGCGCGCCGGGTTCTATCGGCATGTGTCAAACACCGGGTCGCGTATTCAAGGGCAAAAAGATGGCCGGTCAGATGGGCAACGTCCGCTGCACCGTGCAAAGCCTTGAAGTCGTCCGCATCGACGCCGAGCGTAATCTGCTGCTGATCAAGGGCGCCGTACCGGGAGCAACCGGCAGCGACGTTATCGTACGCAGCGCCGTGAAAGCTGGCTGAAGAGGATAATACCAATGAATCTGAATCTTGCTGCAGGCGCGGGTACCGTAGAAGTAGCCGACGCCACCTTTGGCAAAGAATTCAACGAGGCGCTGGTTCACCAGGTCGTCACGGCGTATCTCGCCGGTGGCCGCCAGGGCACTCGTGCACAAAAGAATCGTTCTGACGTACGTGGCGGTGGTAAGAAGCCGTGGCGTCAGAAGGGTACCGGTCGCGCTCGTGCCGGCACCATCCGCTCGCCAATCTGGCGCGGCGGCGGCGTAACCTTCGCGGCACGTCCGCAGGATCATTCCCAGAAGGTTAACCGCAAAATGTATCGCGCTGCGATGCGTTCTATCCTGTCTGAGCTCGTACGCCAGGAACGTCTGGTGGTGGTGGAAGAATTCGCCGTTGATGCGCCCAAGACCAAGCAGGTAGCTGCCAAGCTTAAAGAGCTTGAGCTGGAAAAAGCGCTGATCGTCACCGAAGACATTGACGAGAAGCTCTATCTGGCCGCGCGCAATCTTCCCCACATTGACGTGGTGGACGTTGCGGCAGCTGACCCGGTGAGTTTGGTCGCCTTTGACAAGGTGCTGATCACCGTCTCCGCCCTGCGTAAATTCGAGGAGAAGCTGGCATGAACCAGGAACGCGTATTCAAGGTTCTGCTTGGGCCGCACGTGACCGAAAAGGCCGCGATGGCAGCAGAGCGCAATCAGTACGTTTTCAGAGTGGCGAGCGACGCTACCAAACCTGAAATCAAAAAGGCTGTTGAAGCTCTTTTTGGCAAGAAGGTTGATGGTGTTCAGGCGCTTAACGTCAAGGGTAAAACCAAGCGTACAGCACACGGCGTTGGCCTGCGTAAGGGTTATCGCAAGGCGTATGTGACCTTGGCTGCGGGCGAAACGCTCGAAGACTTCGCTGGCGCCGAATAAGGGCAGGAGTACGGATAATGGCAATCGTCAAGACCAAACCAACATCCGCCGGTCGTCGCCACGTCGTCAAGATCGTGGGCGACAAGCTGCACAAGGGTCGTGCGTATGCACCGCTGTTGGAAAAGCAGTCCAAGACCGGTGGTCGTAACAACAACGGTCGCATCACCAGCCGCCACGTCGGCGGTGGTCACCGTCACCACTATCGGTTGATCGATTTCAAACGCACCAAGGATGGCGTTCCCGCCACCGTTGAGCGTGTGGAATACGACCCGAACCGTAGCGCACATATCGCGCTGCTGAAGTATGCTGATGGCGAGCGTCGTTACATCATTGCACCGCGTGGCGTTAGCGTCGACGACGTGCTGGAATCAGGTGTCAACGCGCCCATCAAGAAAGGCAATGCCTTGCCGCTGCGTAACATCCCGCTGGGTTCTACCGTTCACGGTGTTGAACTCAAGCCGGCTAAGGGCGCACAACTGGCTCGCAGTGCCGGCACAAGCGCACAGCTGGTCGCGCGTGAAGGCAACTACGTTACCCTGCGTCTTCGTTCCGGCGAAACGCGCAAGGTTCTGGCTGAGTGCCGTGCGACCCTGGGGCAAGTGAGCAATTCCGAGCACAGCCTGCGTCGTCTGGGTAAGGCCGGTGCTAAGCGCTGGCGCGGTGTCCGCCCGACCGTCCGCGGTGTGGCGATGAACCCGATCGACCACCCACACGGTGGTGGTGAAGGTCGCTCAAGCGGCGGTCGTCACCCGGTCACCCCCTGGGGTGTGCCGACGAAGGGTTACAAGACCCGCAAGAACAAGCGTAATGATTCGCTGATTGTTCGTCGTCGCAAGAACCGGAAATAAGATCCCACGCCAAGACATTAAGAGGTAACGGCTGTGCCACGTTCACTAAAGAAAGGTCCCTTTATTGACCTTCACCTTTTGAAGAAGGTCGAGACTGCAGCGGAAAAGAACGACCGCAAACCGATCAAGACCTGGTCGCGTCGTTCGATGGTTCTGCCCAATATGGTAGGCCTGACCATTGCAGTTCATAACGGTCGCCAACACGTCCCGGTGCACGTCTCCGAGGAAATGGTTGGCCACAAGCTGGGCGAATTCGCTGCCACCCGCCTTTATCGCGGGCACGTGGCGGACAAGAAAGCCAAACGGTAAGCCAGAGAGGTTTAGAGATGGAAGTCACAGCTAAGCTGCGTGGCGCTCGATTATCCGCCCAAAAGGCCCGTTTGGTGGCTGACCAGGTGCGTGATAAACCGGTCGCCGAGGCACTCGACCTGCTGGCCTTCTCACCGAAGAAGGCTGCCACATTGGTCCAGAAAGTGCTTCAGTCCGCCATTGCAAACGCGGAAGAAAATAACGGCATGGATATCGACGAGCTGCGTGTCTCGACCATCTGCGTCGATGAGGGCATGACGCTCAAGCGTATCAAGCCGCGTGCCAAAGGCCGCGCGGATCGTATCTTGAAGCGCACCTGCCACATCACCGTCAAGGTAGCCGAGAAGTAGGAGTCGACCAGATGGGTCAGAAAGTCAATCCAATAGGCATTCGACTGGGCATTGTCAAAGACCATGCTTCTGTCTGGTATGCCGAGCGCGGCGCTTATGCCGATAAGCTCAATAACGATCTCGAAGTGCGTAGCTTCCTGGCAGAGCGTCTTAAACACGCCTCCGTAAGCCGCATTCACATCGAGCGTCCGGCGAACAACGCCCGCATCACGATTCACACGGCCCGTCCGGGCATTGTGATCGGCAAGAAAGGTGAAGACGTTGACCGTCTGCGCCGAGATCTTGCCAAGCTGATGGGCGTTGCGGTGCATGTGAACATTGAAGAAGTTCGCAAGCCGGAGCTGGATGCCAAACTGGTAGCGGGAAACGTTGCCGGCCAGCTCGAGCGCCGTGTGATGTTCCGTCGTGCCATGAAGCGCGCGGTACAGAACTCCATGCGCCTGGGTGCGGGCGGTATCAAGATTCAGCTGTCAGGACGTTTGGGTGGTGCTGAAATCGCACGTACCGAATGGTATCGCGAAGGTCGCGTTCCGCTGCACACGCTGCGTGCGGACATCGACTACGCCACTTACGAAGCTCACACCACCTACGGCGTCATCGGCGTCAAAGTGTGGATCTTCAAGGGTGAAATCCTCGGCGGTATCGAGGAAGTTCGTGCCAAGGCCAAGCAGCCTGCCGGTAACGCGCCCAAGAAGAAAGGTTCCAGGTAAGGGGAGAGTGAGTCGATGTTACAACCCAAGCGTTTAAAATTCCGCAAGGTGCAAAAAGGCCGTAACCGTGGCCTCGCGCATCGTGGAAGCAAGATTAGCTTCGGGGAATACGGCCTGAAGGCTACCGGTCGTGGTCGCGTTACCGCGCGCCAGATCGAAGCCGGCCGTCGTGCGATCACGCGTCACGTCAAACGTGGCGGCAAGATCTGGATCCGCGTATTCCCGGATAAGCCAATCTCCAAAAAGCCTCTCGAAGTTCGTATGGGTAAGGGTAAAGGCTCTGTCGAGTACTGGGTTGCCCAGATCCAGCCGGGTCGGGTTCTTTACGAGATCGAAGGTGTTTCTGAAGAGCTTGCGCGCGAAGCGTTTGAGCTTGCTTCACAGAAAATGCCCGTATCCACCACCTTTGCTAAACGGACGGTGATGTGATGAAAGCCCAGGAAATTCGTGAGAAATCCGCTGGAGAGCTTCAGGAGCAAATTCTTGAACTCCTCCGCGAGCAGTTTAACCTGCGCATGCAGAAGGCCACCGGCCAACTGAGCCAGACCCATCTGCTCAAGCAGGTCCGTCGGGACATTGCCCGCGTGAAGACTGTGCTCAACGAGAAGGCAGGTGACTGAGATGGCCGAAGAAAAGAAAACACGTACGCTCACCGGCCAGGTGGTGAGCGACAAGATGGACAAGTCCATCGTTGTGATGATCGAGCGTCGTGAGCGTCACCCGATCTACGGAAAATACGTCAAGCGCTCCACTAAGCTGCACGCCCATGATGAGGCGAACAAGGCGAATGACGGCGACACGGTGTCCATTCAGGAGTGCCGTCCGCTGTCCAAGAACAAGTCTTGGACGCTGGTCGAAGTGGTTGAGCAGGCCAAGGAGTAAAATCCTGTGTCTGTTCAGCAAGTGCAGTCAGATTAGGTTTGGAGAAAACCGATGATTCAGACTCAGACAGTACTGGATGTCGCTGACAACAGCGGAGCGCGCCGGGTGCAATGCATCAAGGTGCTGGGCGGTTCGCATCGCCGCTACGCTCGCGTTGGTGACGTCATCAAGGTATCAGTAAAAGAAGCGATTCCGCGTGGCAAGGTCAAAAAAGGCCAAGTCATGAAAGCGGTAGTCGTTCGCACCAAAAGCGGCGTCCGTCGTTCCGACGGTTCGCTGATCCGTTTCGATGGAAATGCGGCGGTTCTGTTGCAAAACACCAACGAACAGCCCGTCGGCACTCGTATTTTCGGGCCGGTCACTCGTGAACTGCGCAACGAAAAGTTCATGAAGATCATTTCCTTAGCGCCTGAAGTGCTGTAAGGAGCGAGGCGGATATGCAAAAGATCAAACGTGACGATGAAGTCATCGTCCTCGCCGGAAAGGACAAGGGCAAGCGTGGCACCGTGAAGCGGATACTTGAAAACCGTTTCGTGGTGTCCGGTGTGAACATGATCAAGCGTCACACCAAGCCAAATCCCATGGCGGGAAATCAGGGCGGTATCGTCGAGCGCGAGGCTCCGATTCACGCGTCCAACGTAGCCATCTTCAATTCGGAGACCGGTAAGGCGGATCGCGTCGGCTTCCAGGTAAAGGAAGACGGTACCAAGGTACGTATCTACAAGTCGACGCAGTCGCAGATCGACGCCTAACGTGAGTCGGGTAGCAAAATGGCGAACTTGAAAGAACGTTATCAAAACGAAGTGGTGTCGCAGCTCACAAATGAGTTTAGCTACGCCAACGTAATGCAGGTGCCCCGGATCACGAAAGTGACCCTGAACATGGGCATCGGCGACGCGGTCAGCGATAAAAAGCTGATCGACAATGCCATCGGCGACCTGGAAAAGATTTCCGGGCAAAAGCCGCTGGTGACCAAAGCACGCAAGTCCATCGCGGGCTTCAAGGTGCGTGAAGGTTGGCCGATCGGTGTCAAGGTCACGCTGCGCGCTGAGCGCATGTGGGACTTCCTGGACCGTCTGGTCAACATCGCGATTCCTCGCGTGCGTGACTTCCGTGGTCTCAACCCGAAGTCTTTTGACGGTCGTGGCAACTATTCTATGGGGGTGCGTGAACAGCTCATCTTTCCCGAGATCGAATATGATAAAGTCGATCGCGTTCGGGGGCTGGATGTCACTGTCACCACTACTGCCAACACCGACGAGGAAGGTCGTGCACTACTCCGTGCGCTGAACTTCCCGTTCAAGAAATAAGGGTTGGATCATGGCAAAGAAAAGCATGGTAGAGCGTGAGCACAAGCGCACCAAGCTGGTCGCGAAGTATGCGGCCAAGCGGGCTGAGCTCAAGGCTATCGCTCAAAACGTGAACGCTTCTGACGAAGAGCGCTTCGACGCGCAGCTCAAGCTGCAGCAACTGCCGCGCGACTCAAGCCCGGTACGCCAGCGTAACCGCTGCCGCGTAACTGGCCGTCCGCACGGTTTTTATACTAAGTTCGGCCTCGGTCGTAACAAGCTGCGTGAAGCCGCCATGCGTGGCGACGTCCCTGGACTCAAGAAGTCCAGCTGGTAATGGGCCACGTAGAAACATCAGGAGCGCACATTAAATGAGCATGCAAGACACTCTGGCGGATATGTTCACCCGTATCCGCAATGCGCAGATGGCCACCAAGGAGACGGTCACCATGCCGTCTTCCAAGCTGAAAGTGGAAGTGGCCCGCGTGCTGAAAGAAGAGGGCTACATCGCCGAATACGCGGTGGCTGAAAGCAGCAAGCCCGAACTGTCCGTGTCTCTCAAGTACTTTGAGGGCAAGCCGGTTATCGACCACATCCAGCGGGTTTCCAAGCCCTCTCTGCGTCAGTACAAGGGCAAGAGCAATCTGCCCAAAGTTGCCGACGGTCTGGGTATCGCGATTGTCACTACCTCCAACGGGGTGATGACCGATCGCGCCGCGCGCCAGGCGGGTGTCGGTGGTGAAGTCATCTGCACCGTATTCTAGGAGGCTGGAATGTCCCGCATAGCGAAATATCCGGTTAAAGTGCCCGCCGGCGTCGAAATCAAGATTGACGCCGACCAGCTGACCGCCAAGGGCGGCCAGGGCACGCTGTCGCTGACCATCCACCCTGATGTGGTGGTTGGTCAGGAAGACGGCCAGCTGACCTTCGCCCCGAGTGAGTCGGCAAGAAGCTGGGCGATGGCCGGCACAACCCGTGCCCTGGTGCAAAACCTGGTCACGGGTGTATCCGAGGGCTTTAGCAAGACCCTCGAAATTGTTGGCGTCGGTTATCGTGCCCAGACCAAGGGCCAGACGCTCAATCTTTCACTGGGCTTCTCGCACCCGGTCGACTATGAACTGCCTGACGGTGTTACGGCGGAAACGCCCAAGAACACGGTCATCGTGCTGAAAAGCGCGGATAAGCAGAAGCTCGGCCATGCTGCTGCGGAAATCCGCGCCTTCCGTCCGCCCGAGCCGTATAAAGGCAAGGGTGTCCGGTACGCCGACGAGCAGGTGCGTCGCAAAGAAGCCAAGAAGAAGTAAGGCAGGGTTATGAACGCGAAGAAAGAATCTCGTCTCCGTCGTGCCCGCCGCGCTCGCGCCAAGATCCGCGAGCTAGGCGCGTTCCGCCTGTGCGTCAACCGTACTCCGCGTCACATCTATGCGCAGGTTATCTCGCCGGATGGTGGCAAAGTGCTGGCCAGTGCATCTACGCTGGACAAGGCACTGCGCGAGGGTGCAACCGGTAATTCAGAAGCGGCCACGAAAGTGGGCGCCCTGATTGCCGAGCGCGCTAAGGAAGCAGGCATCACCCAGGTAGCCTTCGACCGTGCTGGCTTTAAGTTTCACGGTCGCGTCAAGGCTTTGGCCGACGCCGCTCGTGAAGGCGGCCTGGAATTCTAAAGGGTTTTACGATGGCGAAGAACGAACAGCAAAACGGTGATCTGCAAGAGAAACTTGTGCAGATCAACCGTGTCGCCAAGGTGGTCAAGGGGGGTCGTGTATTCGGCTTTACCGCACTGACCGTCGTGGGCGATGGCAAAGGCCGTATCGGTTTTGGTCGCGGCAAGGCACGTGAAGTGCCGGTCGCAATCCAGAAAGCGATGGATCAGGCGCGTCGCAACATGGTCAAGGTCAGCCTCGCTGGCCGCACGCTGCAGTACCCGGTAAAAGCCCGTCACGGTGCTTCCAAGGTGTACATGCAGCCGGCCACTGAAGGTACCGGTATTATCGCCGGTGGTGCGATGCGCTCCGTGCTTGAACTTGCCGGCGTCCAAGACGTACTGGCCAAGTGCTACGGCTCCACCAACCCGGTTAACGTAGTGCGCGCGACGGTCAATGGCCTCGCCGCAATGCATTCGCCGGACGACGTGGCGGCCAAGCGCGGCCTGTCAGTCGAAGCGATCACGGGGTAATTCAACATGGCAGCTTTGATTAAAGTTACCCAGGTCCGTAGCACCATCGGTGTTCTGGGCAAGCACAAGGCCACGATTAACGGCCTTGGCCTGCGCCGTATCGGTCACACGGTTGAGCTGGAAGACACCCCCGCCGTTCGCGGCATGATCCACAAGGTGAATTACCTTGTGCGTGTTGAGGGAGAGTAATCCATGAAACTTAACAGCCTGAGCCCCGCAGCGGGTTCCAAGCACGCTGAAAAGCGTGTCGGTCGTGGCATCGGTTCCGGTCTGGGCAAGACCGGTGGCCGTGGCCACAAAGGCCTTAAGTCACGCAGCGGTGGCAGCGTCAAGCCCGGTTTCGAAGGCGGCCAGATGCCGCTGCAGCGTCGTCTGCCGAAATTTGGCTTTACCTCTGCCAAATCGCTCGTGTCTGAAGAAGTGCGTCTGGCTGAACTTGCCCAGGTTGCCGGTGACGAAGTCACTATGGAAACGCTGAAGCAGGCCAACGTGCTGAAGGATGCTACGCGTCACGCGAAAATCATCCTTTCCGGCGAACTGAAAAAGGCGGTTACGGTCCGCGGTATCAAGGTCACCCAGGGTGCCCGTACCGCGATCGAAACTGCCGGCGGCAAGGTAGAGGACTAAATGGCCAAGTCAGGAAACATGCCGGCGATGGGTAGCGGCCTGAGTGAACTATGGGCGCGTCTGCGCTTCGTGCTTCTCGCCATCGTGGTGTACCGTATCGGTGCCCACATTCCCGTTCCCGGTATCAATCCTGACCAGCTTGCTGCCTTGTTCAGGGAGCAGCAGGGCACCATCCTGGGCATGTTCAACATGTTCTCGGGTGGTGCGCTGGAGCGCATGAGTGTTCTCGCCCTGGGCATCATGCCCTATATATCGGCGTCGATCATCATGCAGCTAATGACTGCGGTTTCGCCCCATCTTGAGCAGCTCAAGAAGGAAGGCGAAGCCGGCCGCCGCAAGATCAGCCAGTACACTCGCTACGGCACGGTGATTCTGGCCTTTGTTCAGGCCACCGGCATGTCGGTGGGCCTGGCGAGCCAAGGCATCGCCTACAGCGCTGACCTGAGCTTCTATTTCACCGCGGTTATCACCTTTGTGGCCGGTGCGACGTTCATGATGTGGCTTGGCGAGCAGATTACCGAAAAGGGGATCGGCAACGGCATTTCGCTGCTGATTTTCGCCGGTATCGTCGCCGGGCTGCCCAGCGCCGTGGGGCAGGCCTTTGAGCTTGCCCGCAACGAAGGGGCCTGGAATGTGCTTCCGCTGTTGGCGCTTACGGCGTTAGGTATTGCGACCGTGGCGTTTGTCGTGTTCATTGAACGCGGCCAGCGCCGGCTCAAGGTGAACTATCCGCGTCGTCAGGTAGGCAACAAGATGTATGCGGGCCAGAGCAGCTATTTGCCGCTGAAAGTGAACATGGCCGGTGTTATTCCGGCGATCTTTGCTTCAAGCATTTTGCTGTTCCCCGCCTCCATCGGCCAGTGGGTCGGAGCCGGTGAAGGTATGGAGTGGTTGCAGCGGGCTTCCCAGGCATTAGGTCCGGGTCAGCCGCTCTACATCTTGCTTTTTGGGCTCGCGGTGGTATTCTTCTGCTTCTTTTACACAGCGCTGGTCTTCAACCCGAAGGATGTGGCTGACAATCTGAAAAAGTCAGGCGCGTTCCTGCCGGGCATTCGCCCCGGCGAGCAGACCGCTCGCTACATCGACAAGGTGATGACACGTCTGACCCTGTTCGGTGCTTTATATATCACTGCAGTTTCCCTGATGCCCCAGTTCCTCATCGTGGCGTGGAACGTGCCGTTCTTCTTTGGCGGTACCTCGCTTCTGATCGTGGTGGTGGTGATCATGGACTTCATGGCCCAGGTGCAGTCGCATCTCATGTCGAATCAATATGACTCGGTGATGAAGAAGTCCAACCTGAAAGGCTATGGTAGCGGCGGCATCATGCGCTGAGGCGCGTCGCAGCCGTTTTGGAGAAAGAACGATGAAAGTTCGAGCTTCCGTAAAAAAGATGTGCCGTAACTGCAAGATTATTCGTCGCAATGGCGCCGTCCGCGTCATTTGCAGCGAACCGCGGCACAAACAGCGCCAGGGTTAATCCCCGGAGCTGATTTTAGCCGGGTGCCGGCATACCCCACGCACCGTGCAGTTGCACGGGGGCGGTTAATGGGGTATGCTGTTGCGCCTTTTAAAGATGAACAACGAGCAAGCCGCTCATATTTCGGAGTAAGCTGATGGCCCGTATTGCAGGCGTCAATATCCCGGACAACAAGCATGCGGCGATCTCGCTGACCTATATCTTCGGGATCGGCCGTACACGCGCGGAGCACATCTGTGCCGCCGCGGGTGTTGCGCCGACTGCCAAGATCCAGGGGCTGTCTTCTGAAGAAGTCGACACCCTGCGTTCTGAAGTTGGCAAGTACACCGTAGAAGGCGACCTTCGCCGTGATGTCACGCTTAACATCAAGCGTCTCATGGACTTGGGTTGCTACCGTGGTCTGCGTCATCGTCGTAGTCTTCCGCTGCGTGGTCAGCGGACCAAGACTAACGCGCGTACCCGTAAGGGCCCGCGTAAGCCGATCCGCAAATAACACGCACGTTCTGGCGTAAAGACAGGAATAGACATCAACATGGCTAACCCGCGTAGTAACCGCAAAAAGGTTAAAAAGCAGGTAGTGGATGCCGTTGCGCATATCCATGCCTCTTTTAACAACACGATCGTGACGATCACAGACCGCCAGGGCAACGCTCTTTCCTGGGCGACCGCCGGTGGTTCGGGTTTTCGTGGTTCTCGTAAGAGCACCCCGTTCGCTGCTCAAGTAGCAAGTGAACGTGCAGCGACTGCTGCAGCCGAGTATGGTGTGAAAAACGTCGACGTGCTGGTCAAAGGCCCCGGTCCCGGTCGTGAATCCGCCGTGCGCGCACTGAATGCCGCCGGCTTCCGCGTGCAAAGCATCATCGACGCGACGCCCATCCCCCACAATGGCTGCCGTCCGCCGAAGAAACGCCGCGTTTAAGGAGACAGATTCATGGCCCGTTATATTGGACCGAAGTGCAAATTATCTCGTCGTGAAGGCACGGACCTCTTTTTAAAGAGTGGCGTGACTCCCTTCGAGAAAAAGTGTAAATCCGAGCAGATTCCGGGTGTACACGGCCAGCGCCGTCAGCGTCTTTCCGACTACGGCTTGCAGCTTCGCGAGAAGCAGAAAGTACGCCGTATGTATGGCGTACTCGAAAAGCAGTTCCGCAACTACTACAAGAGCGCGGCGCGCAACAAAGGCGCGACCGGCGAAGTGTTGTTGCAGCTGCTCGAAGCCCGACTGGACAACGTCGTCTACCGCATTGGCTTTGGCTCGACTCGCTCTGAAGCGCGTCAGCTGGTCAGCCACAAGGCGATTTCCGTGAACGGTAGAACCGTCAACGTGGCTTCCTACCAGGTGAAGCCGGGCGACGTGGTTGCCATTCGCGAAAAGGCGAAGAATCAGGTTCGCATCCAGAGCGCACTGACACTGGCGGCCAACCGCGGCGATGTGGTTTGGATTGAAACTGATGCCAAGAAGATGGAAGGCACTTTCAAGGCTCTGCCTGAACGCGGTGACCTGTCTGCCGACATCAACGAAAACCTGATCGTCGAGCTGTACTCGAAGTAAGCACTGTTAATCCGTTAATAGTCAGCTTCTTTCGCCTGGGCCGTCGCCATGTGCGCACTGCCCGGGCGAATCGAGTACCATGTATCCGTTTGGCAGCCTGAAAGGTGTTCTTATGCAGCGTTCAGTGACAGAGTTTCTCCGTCCTCGCGATATCAAGGTCGAAGAAATCAGCGCACATCACGCCAAGATCGTGCTCGAACCGTTTGAGCGCGGCTTTGGCCACACCCTGGGGAATGCACTGCGTCGCATTCTGCTCTCGTCCATGCCCGGTGCTGCCGTGGTGGAAGCCGAGATCAAAGGCGTCGAGCACGAATACAGTGCGCTTGAAGGGGTGCAGGAAGATGTCATTGAAATCCTCCTGAACTTGAAAGATGTTGCGATCAAGATGCACAGCCGGGACGAGGCGGTGCTCTCGCTGAACAAGCAGGGCCCGGCCGTCGTTACCGCTGGCGATATTGCGCTTGATCATAGCGTCGATATCGTCAATCCGGAACACGTCATCGCACACGTTAACGAAGGTGCCGAGCTGAACATTCAGCTCAAGGTGGCGCTGGGGCGTGGCTACGAGCCGGCCGACGTGCGCGACTCTGATGAAGAGACCCGTGCCATTGGCCGCCTGCAGCTGGATGCCACTTTCAGCCCCGTGCGTCGTGTTTCCTATGCCGTCGAAGCCGCTCGTGTCGAGCAGCGTACCGACCTCGATAAGCTGATTATCGATCTGGAAACCGATGGCACATTGGATCCGGAAGAGGCTATCCGCCGCAGTGCGACCATCCTGCAAGAGCAGCTGGCCGCCTTCGTCGATCTGAAAGCCGACAAAGAGCAGGAAGTCGAGGAAGAAGAGGATCACGTTGATCCGACCCTTCTGCGCCCCGTAGACGATCTTGAGCTGACCGTCCGCAGCGCGAACTGCTTGAAAGCCGAAAACATCTACTACATCGGTGATCTGATTCAGCGCACTGAAGTGGAGCTGTTGAAAACACCTAATCTCGGCAAAAAGTCCTTGAATGAAATCAAGGATGTTCTAGCAGCGCGCGGCTTGTCGCTGGGCATGCGGCTGGAAAACTGGCCGCCCGCTAGCCTGAAGGACGACAAGACCTCCGCGTGAGCGTCGCCTCAAGTCCCAGTTTGGTAAGGAATTACAACCATGCGTCATCGTAAGAGTGGTCGTCAATTAAACCGCAATAGCACGCACCGCAAGGCCATGTTCAAGAACATGTCAGCCTCGCTGGTCGAGCATGAAATGATCAAGACAACCCTGCCCAAGGCCAAAGAGCTGCGTCGCGTTATCGAGCCGCTGATCACTTTGTCCAAGCAGGACAGCGTCGCCAACCGCCGTCTGGCATTTGCCCGCACACGTTCGCAAGAAACCGTGGGCAAACTGTTCAACGAGCTGGGTCCGCGTTACGCCGAGCGTCCGGGCGGTTACGTCCGTATTCTCAAGTGCGGTTTCCGCACCGGCGACAACGCGCCCATGGCGTACGTCGAGCTTGTTGACCGCCCCGTGGTGGAAGCAGCCGCAGAAGAGTAATACGCTGCGTTTGCCTCGCCGCAAGCGAAAACCGGTCCGAACCTTCCATGATGGATTAACCATAATGGATTGTTCGGCCGGTTTTTTTGCGTTTAGATACGGTATCTCTAAGATTGATACCGTACTTATCGATTTATCGTGCCGCCCGCGCCTACCCTGGGGGACTGACCATGCCACACGCGCCAATGACTGTCACGCCGACCCGCCGCAAACCTCTTGAACGATGGGCGCTGGCCGTTGTTTTGCTATTGGCCGCGCTGCTGATCGGCAGCAGTGCCCAGGCCGCTAACCCGCGCTACGCGGGCATTGTGGTGGATATGGATAACGGCGAAGTGCTCTATGCGGAAAACGCCGACGCCCGCCGTTATCCGGCCTCATTGACCAAGATGATGACGCTGTATCTGACGTTTGAAGCGCTGGTGGACAACGAGCTGACGCTTGACCAGCCGCTGGGGGTTTCCGGCGCGGCGGCGGCGATGCCGGCCTCGAAGCTGTGGCTGGCCAAGGGCAGCAGTATCAGCGTGGACAAGGCTATTCGAGCACTAACGGTAAAATCTGCCAACGACGTCGCGGTGGTGCTGGCCGAAGCGCTGGGCGAAAGCGAGACCCAGTTTGCTCGGCGGATGACGCAAAAGGCCCGGGAGCTTGGCATGAGCGATACCACCTTTCGCAATGCGTCGGGGCTGCCCGATGACCGGCAGGCCACCAGCGCCCGCGACCTGCTGACGCTTGCCGTACGCGTCATGCAGGACTTTCCCCAGTACTATCACTACTTTGGTTTGCAGACGTTTTCCTACCGGGGCACGACCCATACCAGCCATAACCGCCTGGTGAAAAACTATCCTGGTGCCGACGGGCTCAAAACCGGGTTTATTCGTGCCTCGGGCTTTAACGTGGCGACCACGGCCGTGCATGACGGCCGGCGCATGGTGGGCGTGGTGATGGGCGGCTTTTCTTCCGGCTCCCGCGACACCCACATGACCGATCTGCTTGACCGCAGCTTTGCCCGCGCCTCGCTGCGTGATCGGGCCACCTGGCTTGCTGATACGCGGTTTTCACGCGAGTTCATGGAGTTTGGTCCTGTCGCTCCGGTACGCGAGCCGGTGCAGCCAGCGCCGCGTTCGACACAGCCGATGCTCGCCGCGGTGAATACCGTGGAAGCCGCCGCACCGGCACCCGAGCCCGAGCCGCTCAAGCAGCTGGCCGCGCGCAATACGCCGGCGATGGGTGATGCCACCGGCGGCTGGGGCATTCAGGTAGGCGCGTTCAGCGAGCAGGCAAACGCTCGGCGACTGGCCCATCAGGCCGCCAATCAGTTGCCCCGCAGCGTCGGTGGCGAGATATCGGTGGACGCGCTGGACGGCCCTCAGCGGGTGTTTCGTGCGCGGCTGGTAGCGCTGGGTGAGACTCAGGCACGTCAGGCCTGTCAGCGGCTGAAGGCCGAAGGCATGGACTGCATGGTGGTCAACGCCAGCCTGTAGCGCGAGGGCTGACAAGGCAGTCGCCGCCCCGGTGCCTGGCGTTTCAGCAAATCCTCAGGCTTTTGTCGGCGCCGCCTGCCACTTTTGCGCTAGCGCTTTGGCGGCGTCATGTGGCGAGGGCTGGCCGCAAATGGCCGAGACCACCGCCATGCCGTGGGCGCCGCTTTGTTTGACCGCCTCAACGTGTTCGACTTTTACCCCGCCAATTGCCACGCCGGGCAGCGGGCAGGCAGCTGCCAGCGCGGCCAGCCCGTCAAAACCAATGGGTGCTGCGTGATCCTGCTTGCTTTGGGTGGCAAACACCGGCCCCAGCCCGACGTAATCGAGTAACGCGACCGGCGCGGCGGCGAGCTGCTCGGCATTGTTGATCGACAGCCCGATAATCGCGTCTTCGCCCATGGCGTCCCGCGCATCCTGTGCGGCGGTATCGCTCTGGCCCACGTGCAGGCCGTCGGCGCCGCTTTCCAGCGCCACGTTCAGTCGGTCGTTGATGATCAGCGGCACATAGCGGCCGGTGAGTTCAGCGTAGTCCTCCAGCGCGTTTTTCAGCCGCCGAGCCTGCTCGATCATGGCCTCGTCCGAGGCATGCTTGTCGCGCAGCTGGATAATCGTGACACCGCCGGCCACGGCCTCTTCCACGGTATGCTCAACGCCGGCGTCGCCGCATAGCGTGGCATCGGTCACCAAATAAACGGATAAATCAAAGTGCATTGCGGGTCTCCATAACGAGGTGGGTATCAAGGTCGTGTGGGGTAAGTTGATAAAGCGCATCAAGGAACGGCGCGGTAAAACTGCCGGGGCCTGCGGCCTGGGCACCGGCGCGCTCGCCGGCCAGCGAAAAGCAGCCAAAGGCCGCGGTCGTTGCGGTAAGCCGGCCTGAAGGGGAGTCGTCGGCGACGGCCAGAAATGCCGCGGCGGTGGCGCTTAACCCGCAGCCCAGGGTGGTAATACGTGGCATCAGCGCGTGCCCGCCGCTGATGTGCACGATGCGCTCGCCGTCAGTGATCAGATCAACCTCACCGCTGACGCCCACCAGGCAGTTTTGGCGGCGGGCCAGCTCAACGGCGGCGTCGCGGGCTTGGTCGGGGCTGGCGGTGCTGTCTACCCCGCGGCCCGGGTTGGCGATGCCATTCAGGCATAAAATCTCTGATGCATTGCCGCGAATCAGGCTGGGCGCGTGTTCGAGCAGCTCGGCGCACAGACGCTGGCGGTAGCGGGTTGCGCCCACGGCCACGGGGTCGAGTACCCAGGGCGTGGCGGTCTGGTGGGCGGCGCGCGTGGCGTCAAGCATCGCTTCGGCGAAATCGGGACTAACGGTGCCGATGTTGATCGACAGTGCGCCGGCCAGCGGCACAAATTCGCTGACTTCTTCGCGGGCGTGAAGCATCGCCGGCGAGGCGCCAACGGCCAGCAGTATGTTGGCGCTTGAGTTCATGGCGACAAAGTTGGTGATGCAGTGGACCAGCGGCGTACGCTGTTGCAGGGCATCAAGGTGGCGCCCGGGTGTGGATAAGGTCATGCCAGTCCTCCCGTCGGTGCGGCTGTTAAGGTAAAGTGAGGCGTGTAGCCTAATATACAGGTAACGGTAAAGGAGAGAGTGCATGTCGTTTCACGGAGAATCGCATCCCGGGATCGCCCCCACGCCGGTTGAAACGCAAGGGTTCCGTTTCAACCACACCATGCTGAGGATCAAGGATCCCGCTCGCGCGCTGGCGTTTTATTCCCGGGTGCTGGGCATGCAGGTAATGCGCCGGCTGGATTTCGACGAGATGAGCTTCTCGCTGTATTTTCTCGCCCACGTCGAAGAGAGCCACGCCGTGCCCGAAGACGTGGCCGCGCGCACCGCATGGACGTTCAGCCAGACCGGCATTCTCGAGCTGACCCACAACTGGGGTACCGAAGACGATGCCGATTTTGCCTACCACGACGGCAACGCCGAACCTCAGGGCTTTGGCCATATCTGCATCAGCGTACCCAATCTGGAGGCGGCGCAGGCCTGGTTTGACGCCCACGACGCCACCTTCATCAAGCGTGCCGATCAGGGCAAGATGAAAGACGTCATCTTCATCAAGGACCCCGACGGCTATTGGATCGAGGTGGTGCAGGCCGACCGTATGGCCGGCAAGGGCGATTAACCATGGCGCTGCTGCTGTTTCGCCTGCGCCATGTCACCGACGAGGAAGCGCAGGAAGTGCGCCAACTGTTGGACGATCGCGGCTTCGACACTTACGAGACCCAAGCGGGCATGTTTCGCATGGGCGTGGATGCCATCTGGCTGCGCAACGAGCACCAGCGGGAGGCGGCCAAGGCGGCGCTGGCCGACTACCAGCGCGAACGCCTGGCACAAGCCAGGCAGGAATATGCCGATGCGGTTCAACGCGGCGAGAAACCGACGCAATGGCGCCGGTTTCTGGCACATCCGCTGCAGGTTACGCTGGTGATCGTGGCGGTGCTATTGATCGCGCTGATCACCCTGGCGCCGTTTATCAGCGGGATCAATCCCGGCTGAATCGGCGTGCGCCGCCGCTTAGTCGTCCGCCAGCGCCTCATGGAGTACCCGGGCATTATGGCGCATCATGCCGATGTAGCTGGATGCCTCGCCCTTTTGTGCCAAAGCCCCGGTGTACAGCGTGCCGGCCACGGACAGGTCGGTTTCTTCGGCCAGCTGGGTAACGGCCACGGGGCTGGTCATGTTCTCGTGAAACAGGGCCTGTACACGCTGTTGTTTGATGACATCCACAAGCTCGGCCATGCGTGCGGCGCTGGGATCGGCCGTGGTGGCAAGCCCCTCGGGCGCCAGAAAGCGCAGGCCATAGGCACCGGCAAAGTAGCCAAACGAGTCGTGGCCGGTAATCACCGCGGTATCCGCGGGTACGTCGCTCAGCAGCTGGCGGATCTCGGTATCGGCGCTGGCCAGCTCATCCAGATAGTGTTTGGCATTGGCGCGGTAGTCGGTGGCGTGATCGCTGTCGGCGGCGATCAGCCCGTCGCGGATGTTGGTGACGTAAGTGCGCGCGCGGGTCATGTCCTGCCAGGCGTGGGGGTCTGCCGTGCCCTGATCGTGACCGTCGTGTCCATGGCCGTGGTGCTCCTCGTGATCATGCTCATGATGCGCATCATGATCGTGGCCATCGTTCATCAGCGGGGTAATGCCGTCGGTCGCGGTCACCAGCGTGCCTTTATAGCCGCTGGTATCAAGCAGTCGCTCCATCCAGCCTTCAAAGCGCAGGCCGTTGAACACCACCAATCCGGCGTGAGACAGCGTGCGCACATCGCCCGGGCTGGGTGAATAGCTGTGGGCATCGCTATCCGCACCGATCAGCGACGTCACCTCGACGTGCTCGCCA
The DNA here is from genome assembly GCF_900142895.1 of Vreelandella subglaciescola. Classification (NCBI taxonomy): domain Bacteria; kingdom Pseudomonadati; phylum Pseudomonadota; class Gammaproteobacteria; order Oceanospirillales; family Halomonadaceae; genus Vreelandella; species Vreelandella subglaciescola. The sequence goes on along the minus strand of NZ_LT670847.1, from coordinate 1,676,402 downwards.
CCGACGTTGTCGACCATATCGGCCAGAATGGAAAAGCTGGTGACGACCTGAAGGCGCTCGGCGGCCATCGCAGTGGTGATAGTGGCGGGTAATGCCAGCAGAAAAGCGGTACCGGTTGCCCAGCGCAAAACGGAAGATAAACGCATAAAAAAGCTCCTTGGATTAATCGTGCACCAGCGGTGTGGCCTTGCGCCGCCAGCGGGCGGCCAGGCTGTGGTAGCGGCCAAACAGCGCCGAGAAAAAATACCCCGCCCCGGCGAGCAGGATAATGCTCGGGCCGGACGGCAAGTCCAGATGGAACGAGAGCAATAGCCCGCCGGTGCTCGACAGCATTGCCAGGACTACGGCGATCCCCATCAGCCCCTCCAGCCGCTTGCTCCAGAAGCGTGCCGACGTGGCCGGCAGCATCATCAGGCCCACCGCCATCAGCGTGCCCAGCGTTTGAAAGCCGGCGGTCAGGTTCAGCACCAGAAGCCCCAGAAACACGCTGTGCACCCAGCCGCTGCGCCGGCTCTGGCCGCGCAAAAACAGCGGGTCGAGGCATTCCACCACCAGCGCGCGAAAAATCACCGCCAGCGTGATCACAATCGCGCTGCTGATCGTTGCAATCAGCACCAGCGCCGTTGAATTGATCGCCAGCACCGAGCCGAACAGCACGTGGGTGAGATCGACGCTGCTGCCGCCCAGCGAAATCAACATCACCCCGGCGGCGAGCGAGATAATAAAGAAGCTCGCCATGGCCGCGTCCTCGCGCTGGCCGCCCATTTTCGACACCGCGCCGGCCAGCAGCGCCACGGCCAGGCCAAACAACACGCCGCCCAGGCTCATCATCGGCAGCGAAAACCCCGCCACCAAAAAGCCCAGCGCCACGCCGGGTAAAATGGCGTGCGCCATGGCGTCGCCAATCAGGCTCATGCCGCGCAGCACCAGAAATACCCCCAGCGGCGGGGCGGCCAACGAAAGCGCCAGCCCGCCGACCACGGCGCGGCGCATAAAGCCGTAGTCGAACGGCGCAATCAGCCAGGCGTTAAGCAGATCCAGCATGGCGACCTCCTGTGGATAAATACGACGGCGCGGCCACCTCGCTCGGTGCCAGCCAGTGGCCGTGGCCATCGCGCAGCAGCAAGACGGCATCGGCCAGGCGCTTGAGGTGATCCATATCGTGGAGCACGACGATAATCGTGGCGCCGTCGTCGGCCATCTGGCGAATAATCGGAATCAAAATATCGACCGTCTCGCTATCGACGTTGGCAAACGGCTCGTCAAGCAGCAAAAGTTCGGCTTCCTGCATCAGCGTGCGGCCAATCAGGGCGCGCTGGCGCTGGCCGCCGGAAAGCTCGCCCAGCGGCCGATGCGCCAACGCTGAAATCCCCAGCCGCGTCATGATCTCGCGGCCGCGGCGGTAGTGCGCCGCGCAGTAGCCTTTAAGCGCGCCGTGGCTTGGCCAGCTGCCGGTCATCACCAGCTCTTCCACGCTCATGGGAAACGATAAATCCAGCGCCAGCTGCTGGGGCAACCAGGCGCGCCTTGCCTTGGGAACGCTGCATTCGACCTTGCCGGAAAGCGGTCGCAGCTCGCCCATCAGCGCCTGTACCAGCGTGCTTTTGCCCGCCCCGTTAGCGCCGATCAGCGCGGTAATTGCGCCGCTGGAAAAAGCACCGTCAAGCCCCTCCAGCACGCTGCGCCGCGCCTGAGCCAAATGCAGGTTATGTAGCCGGAGTTTTGCCGCCTGAGCCATCACAACCACCCCGCGGCCCACGCCACCAGACCCCACAACGCCAACAACGGCAAGGCGCAAAGCGCCAACCGCCGCACTGCCGACAGCGACATCAACGAAAAATGGCACGGCCCCTCGCGATTGTGCCGGTGAGGGGGCGAGTGAGCGTCGTGGGCTCCCGCGCTACGGTGTTGTGCGTGCATGGTGTTTCCCCAGCGGTGGTGCTGATGCAATCGGCATGAAAAAGAAGCGTTGTTATAACATAACAAAACGTGTCGAGGGAATTGCCGAGACGATTTTTTCAGCGCGTTGCGAGAGGTTTGCTTCACAGAGAAGTCACGGCGAAAGATGATGCGAGTCAATGGTCGGGTGTAGGTAGAAATGCTTAGATAGGGAAAATGTACACGGAGCAAGGAAGCAACGATGTCGTATTTTTCTTATTGGGGAAAAGCCGCCTCTGACGACGGCAATGCGGAATGCCACTTACTGCCTTATCACAGCCTGGACGTAGCCGCCGTGGGCTGGCATTTGCTGGCACCGGAAAAAAGGTTGACCCAGCAGCTGGCTGCCCGGCTCGGGCTTGAGCCAGACGCATTGCGCAAGCTGTTGGTTTTCTGGCTGGGAATTCACGACCTGGGCAAGTTTTCCAGGGCATTCCAAGGGCTTTTTCAACCGTCTCGCGCTGAATTGGTGCCGTCAGCAAACGCTCCTACCTATCTCGAGCGACATGATCGTTTGGGTGCCGTGCTTTGGCAGGCAAACTGGATTGAATGGCTCGGGTGCGACACTTTGCAATGGCCGCACGGTAGGCTAGCCAGCAAGCAGAGGCGGCAGCTTGGTAAAACGCTAACCATGCTTTCCACCCCGTTTTTTGGCCACCACGGTAAGCCGGTGGAAAGCGGCCAGTGCCGAGCTGAGCAGTTTTTTATCCATGATGAATCCGGTAATGACGTCGAGGCCGCTCGGCATTTTATTGCCGACTGGGGGAGAATCGTCCCACCGGTTTGGACGGTAGAACAGCTGTCATCTTCTGACTGGCGCGACACGCTGCAAGCGTTAAGTTGGACCATTGCCGGCTGGGCCACGCTAAGTGACTGGCTCGGATCCAGTCGCGAATATTTCACGTACTGTCAGGAGCAAATGTCGCTAGCGGAATACTGGACGCTGGCGCTTAAGCGAGCTGAAGCGGTGCTGAAAGGAACGGGCTTTGCCCGCCGGCCCAAAGCCCTGCCGTATACCGGCATGGCGAGCTGGTTTGATAGTCCGCAGATAACGCCGACGCCCCTGCAAAAAGCGACAGAAGAGCTAACGCTTTCAGATGGGCCGCAGCTATGCATTCTTGAAGACGTGACCGGGGCCGGAAAAACCGAGGCAGCTTGCATACTCACCCAGCGGCTGCTGGCAGCGGGGCACGGCGAGGGCCTCTACTTCGCGCTACCTACCATGGCGACATCCAACGCCATGTACTCCCGAATGGGCAACCTTCATCGGCATTTCTTTACGTCGGATTCTGCACCCTCGCTGGTGCTGTCTCACGGCGCTCGGGATCTCAATGATGAGTTCATGGGCTCGGTGGAAGATGCCCAGCCCGAAGACGGCGAATATGCCGCCAACGATATGACTGCTTCCAGCCGGTGTAATCGCTGGCTTGCCGACTCGCGAAAAAAGGCTCTGTTGGCAGACGTGGGCGTGGGGACAATCGACCAGGCATTGATGGCGCTGCTGCCTTTCAGGCACCAGTCATTACGGCTCTACGGGCTGGCACGCAAGGTGCTGGTGGTGGATGAAGTCCACGCTTATGACCACTACATGCAGGGTCTTCTCGGCCAGCTTTTGACCTACCACGCCCGTCAGGGCGGCAGTGCCATTCTGCTAACCGCAACTTTGCCGCTACGTATGCGTGATGAGCTGCTTCACGCCTGGCAAGCGGGTCTGGGAGTGGAGCCCCAGGCCTCGCAGCAGTATGACTTTCCGTTGCTGACTCATACAGGTTCCCATGGCGTGACTGAAACGGCTTTGGCAACGCGGCCTGAAGTTGCCCGCTCTGTGGATATCGGCTGGTTAACCGACGAAGAGCAGGGCGTTGACGCCATACTTGAGGCGGTATCTAGAGGAGAGTGCGTCGCCTGGGTGCGTAATACCGTGGACGATGCCATTCGGGCCTTCGAAGCCATCCAACAACGCCACCCCGATGCCACGCGCTGTTTGCTTTTCCATAGCCGCTTTGCCATGTGCGACCGTCAGCGTATTGAAGCCGATGTTATCCAGCGTTTGGGCAAGCACTCCACACCCGATATCCGCCGCGGGCAGGTACTGATCAGTACCCAGGTTTTCCAGGAGTCGCTGGATTGCGACGTTGACCTGATGATCAGCGATATCGCCCCGATTGATTTGCTAATCCAGCGTGCCGGGCGTTTGCAGCGTCACGCACGGGGTCCCCGCAGAGAACCGCTATTACAGGTTTTGGCTCCTGAATGGACCGACTCGCCGGATGCTCAGTGGCTGCAGCGGGCACTTCCGGGGACCCAGGCGGTATACCGCGATACCTCTCTTATGTGGCTGACTCAGCGTGTCTTGCGCGAGGCTGGCGCCTTGCGGATGCCGGATGACGCGCGTCAGCTGTTGGAGAGTGTTTACGGGGCCGTGATTGACCTTGTGCCCGACGCGCTCCAGGACGCGCGTTTTGAGCAAAAAGGCATGCAGAAAATGGCTGCCTCCATGGCCAACTTCAACTCGCTCAGGCTGGAAGACGGCTACATCAGCGGCCAACAGTGGCAAGAGGAGCAGGAGATCGGCACGCGCTTGATTGACGAGCCGACGGTTAACGTCGTGCTGCTGGTGCGCACCGCTGAAGGCGACCTGACGCTTTGGGCTTCCGGTGAGCATCACGCCGCCATGCTGAGTCAAGCCAAGCTACGCCAGAGCCAAGCAGCCAAGTTGGCAGTACTACCGACGCCTTATCAACAGCGGTGGGAGGCACTACAGGAACAGCATAAAGCGCTGCACTACGCACAGCCGTGGCTTGTTGATGCCGATGAGGCTTGCACCTATAGCCCACAGTGGGGCGTGCGACTGGGTGACTGACAGTCGAGACCAGCTAAGCAGAGGAGCCCCCCCGTGCGGGGAATGGACTCAAAAACTGTTTTGAACCTTATGTATTTTTATGCGGAGTAGAGTATGAATCTGCTTAATGACGCTCACTGGCTGCCTTGCCTGTTGCGTAACGGCCAAGTGGAGTATCGCACGCCCGCGGCCATGGCTGATCCTGACGTGATCAACCTGGCCTGCCCCCGGGCAGATTTTCAGGCGGGGGCCTACCAGTTTTTATTGGGTCTGCTGCAAACGGCGTTGCCGCTTGCCGATCATGATGAGTGGCTGGACTACCTGATTGAACCGCCCAGCGTTGAGGCGTTACAGCAAGCCTTTGCACCGCTGGAAAGCGCATTTGAGCTGGACGGCGATGGCCCGCGCTTCATGCAAGATTTCGACCCGCTGGATGACGTAAAAGAAACTACCGTAAGCGCTCTGCTGATTGACGCGCCGGGTGCAAACGGGCTGAAAAATAACACGGATTTTTTCGTCAAACGCGGCCGTGTTGACGCGATGTGTGACGCCTGCGCGGCGCTGGCGCTATTTACCATGCAAGTGAACGGGCCGGCCGGCGGTGCTGGTCATCTGGTTGGGCTCAGGGGTGGCGGGCCGCTGACCACGCTGGTGATGCCCGAATCTGCCGACGCCAGCCTGTGGCAACGCCTGTGGCTCAACGTGCTTCCCATGAACAGGCTGATTCAGCAGGGACAAAGCTGGACGTCGCCGCACCAAGAGGCTCCCGATTTATTTTTCTGGATGGTGGATACGCTCATAAGCCATAAAAAAGGCACTAAAGTGTTGCCGGAAAACGTACATCCGCTGCATGCCTATTGGTCGGTACCCCGGCGTTTTCGATTGTTGTTTGAGCATGAGCAGTGCCGCTGTGATCTGTGCGGGCATGACACAGAGCGAACGGTCCGGCAGGTGAAAATCAAAACGTATGGCGCAAACTACGACGGCCCCTGGCTGCATCCGCTGACGCCGTACCGGCGTGACCCGAAAAAGCCGGCGGAACTACCGTTATCGCAGAAGGGCCAGCCCGGCGGGCTGGGCTACCGCCATTGGCCGGGGCTTGTCCTGAGCGACCCCGAAGGCAGCGGCGCACTGCCCGCTGTCGTGGTAATGGACTACATAAGCAATAAACAAAAGCTGGTGGATGAAGAGCGCCGTTGGGGTGAGGACGTACCGGCGCTGTTGAAACAGATGCGGCTATGGATCTCCGGTTACGACCTGGATAAGGGCAAGACGCGTGGCTGGTACAGCGTGGAAATGCCGCTGATGGAGCTGCCCGCGTCGAGCCAGGACACCCTGCGGGCATGGATTCAGCAGCTAACCGGGTTGGCGCAGCAGGTGGCCAGCGCCACGCGCAATCAGATCAAGGCCGCGTGGTTTAAGCGTCCTGCTGATGCTAAAGGGGATATGAGCCAGGTTGATAAGCAGTTTTTATCGGCCACCCATGACGCTTTTTTCCATACGGTGTCACGTTTGGCCGTCGTCTTGCAGGAAGAAGCAGAGATGGGCGCCATGCCATCGGATATTGCCCAGAGCTGGTATTTGTCTCTGCGCCGTCAGGCCTTTGCGATATTTGATGATCAGGCCCTGAGCGGTGCTCAGGAGAATATGAACTGGCAGCGCGCAACGGGCGCACGCCGCCAGCTACAAGGCTTTTTAAGCGGCCGCAGTAAAGGCAGTAAAGTCGTTAAAGACTTCATCAGTCAGCACGGCTTTGAGTCGACGGCCAAAGCAGACAAGTCATCGTTAACCCAAGGAGGTGCGGCATGAGTGAAAAGCCCGAAGCCGATAGCTCACAAGAACGGCTCATTGTCGGGGAGCAGGAGCTCAAGTCGTTGGCGGCATTATCGCTAGATGAAGCCGTCGCTGTGCGCCGCTGGTGGCAGCGTCTGGCGCTTTCACCCGTGGAGCTCAAACAGCTGACGCCGCAGCCCGGCTTGCCGCGGGGCGTACGGGCAGCGCTGCGGCGCTGCGATGCGCTCGATGCAGTCCTGTTGACCCAGGCCTTTCGCGAGCTGTGGCATACATTGCCCAGCACCACGGTGGAGTCGTCGTTTGTTGATGCCCGGCTGGAACAGTGGAGCTGTATTGCGCTGGTGCTTGCCGAACTGCGTGCGGAAACCCCGGGTAAAGCGCTGGCCGCGCGCCTTGGGCAGCAGGCCTCGACCGGCAAGCCCATCATGAGCGAGCTGCGTTTTCAGCAAATTTTGACCTGCCGCACGCCAGAAGAGCTGGTGCAGCGGCTAAGGCGCGCGCTGGCGCTGGCCGGGCGAAGCGAAATGAGCGCAGTCAGGCTGGCCGATGTGATCGCCCTGTGGTGGCGTGAACATCGCGGGTCGTTATCCGCACGGCCCACCCACCGCTTTGGCTTCATTCTGGCCAACGACTACTTCGGCGCAGCGGCGGGCTATCGCCATGATGATACGTAGCCCGCTTGAGTGACGAACACCATTACCTTGTTCTTTTATTCCACAGGAAGTGAATCATGAGCCATTTTATCCAACTGCACCTGCTGACCTCTTACCCGCCGGCCAACCTGAATCGGGACGATCTGGGGCGGCCGAAAACCGCACTGATGGGCGGTGCTAAGCGTCTGCGCGTCTCGTCACAAAGCCTGAAGCGTACCTGGCGCACCTCGGATATTTTTGAGCAAGCGCTGGCCGGCCATGTGGGCACGCGCACTAAGCGGCTGGGCAAGGAGGCCTATGACCAGCTGATCGAACAGGGCGTTAAGCAAAAAACAGCGGCAGCCAGTGCAGAAAAAATCGCCGGTGTCTTCGGCAAGTTGCGCACAGTGGGCAAGGGCGAGCCACGCGAATTCGAGATTGAGCAGCTGGTACACGTCGGGCCGGAAGAGCGCGAAGCCGTCGGCAAACTGGTCGCCACCCTGGCGGCTGACGGCCGCGAGCCAGAGGCCGAAGAGCTGAAGCTGCTGCGCCACACGCCCGCTGCTGCGGATGTAGCCTTGTTTGGGCGCATGCTTGCCGCCGTACCGACGTATAACGTTGATGCCGCGTGCCAGGTGGCTCATGCGATTACCGTGCATGCCGCCGAAGTAGAAGACGATTATTTTACCGCTGTAGACGATTTGAATCCGGGGGATGAAGACCGTGGGGCGGCGCATATCGGCGAGGCCGGATTCGGTGCGGGCCTGTTTTATACCTATATCTGCATTGATCGCCAACAGATGGTCGAAAACTTGAATGATGATCAGGATCTTGCTGATAAAGCCATTGCGGCACTGGCAGAAGCCGCGGTGAAAACCTCACCCAAGGGCAAGCAGAACAGCTTTGGCTCGCGGGCACATGCGAGCTACGTACTGGCAGAGAAGGGCAGCCAACAGCCGCGCTCGCTGTCCATGGCGTATTTGCGCCCGGTCACCGGGCAGGACCAATCGCTGGACGCGATTCAGCGGCTTGAAGCTCAGGCCCAAGCGTTTGATAACGCCTACGGCAGCGGCGCTGACAGCCGCTTTATCGTGTCGGCGGAGCCTGCCTATAGCACCACCCAGCTGACCGGTGATGCGAAACAAGGCAGCCTTGATGAGCTGCTCGCTTTTTTGCACGACCAGTAGAGCGGGGCTGATATGACGGAATATCTGGTATTTCGGCTCTATGCCCCCCTGGCTAGCTGGGGGGAGGCCGCCGTCGGTGAAACCCGGCCCACGGCAACCTATCCGGGGAAAAGTGCGCTGCTGGGGCTGCTCGGCGCGGCGCTGGGCATTCGCCGTGAAGATGATGCAGGGCAAAAGGCGCTGGGTGAAAGTCTGGCGGTCGCGGTAAAGCAGCGCTCGGAAGGTACGTTGATGCGTGACTACCACACGGTGCAGGCACCACAGTCCAGAGCAAAGGTCAGCTATAGCACACGCAAGGCAGAACTGAGTGCACCCAAAAGTGACCTTACAACCATACTCTCTAGCCGTGATTACCGCTGTGACGGGCTCTGGACTGTTGCCTTCTGGTTGACTCCCGGCGCAAATTGGACGCTGGCTGAACTTAAGCAGGCGTTGGAAACACCGCATTTTTGCCTTTACTTGGGCCGTAAAGCCTGCCCGCCGGCAGCGCCGCTGGCGCCTGAAGTCGTCACCTGTTCAACGTTGAAAGAAGCGTTGGATAGCGGCTTCCCGCCGCTGAACGGCCGTAACGACGCCGGCGAAAAAGCATTACGGCTTTCCGGCCAAGTCTTGTATGCCTGGGAAGGCAGTATCGATCAGCTAGATGGAAGCGCAGTGGGCGTGGAATATAACGACGTATGGGACCTGCCGCTGAATCGTCGCCGCTGGCAGTTTGGCCCCCGGCTAGAGTGCCGGCGTGTCATGCAGGATAAGGAGAGTCGCTAATGTACCTTTCGCGCATCAGGGTGGATCTGAATAACCTTTCCCGCGCCATGTTGTTTGACGTGATGGCGGGGGAAGCCTATAGCGCCCACCAGCTTCTCTGGCGGCTTTTTCCCGAACATGAAGGCGCTCGGCCGTTTTTATTCCGGCAGGAAATGGACGAGACAGAACACGAGGCAGTGCCCAAGGGATTGCCGTTATTTTATGTCCTGTCACCGCAGAAGCCTACCGCGGTAGAAGGGCTGTTAAGCGTTGAGATCAAGCCGTTTTCACCCGATCTTAAGCAAGGAGATCAGCTGGCGTTTCGTTTGCGCGCTAACCCAACCATCGCCAAGGCAGAAAAAGGCCAGCGCGGTCGCCGTGCCGATGTACTCATGGCGGCGAAAAAACCGTTCCCCAAAGGTCAGCGTAAAAGCGAGGCGTGCACAGAGGCCATGAACGATGCCGCTCGCGCCTGGCTGCACCAGCGCGCAGAGGCCGCCGGTTTTATCTTGCCCGTGGAGCCTGAGTTGGGAGCCTATCGCCAGCATGCGCTGAATAAGGGCAGCGGCCAGCGCGTGCAATTTTCTTCTGTGGATTATGAAGGCTTGCTGGAAGTCCAGGATCCAGGCGCTCTGATGGAAACGCTGGCAAACGGGCTGGGCCGCGCAAAAGCCTTTGGCTGCGGGCTGTTCCTGCTGCGCCGGCCTTAGGGAGGAAGCATGGGTTTTATTCCGCTGAAGCCCATTCCGGAAAAAGATCGCATGTCGATGATTTTTATAGGAATGGGGCAGATTGATGTGCGCGACGGCGCCTTCGTCGTGATTGATGAAGTCAACGGCGAGCGTATGCATATTCCCGTGGGCTCAGTGGCTTGCCTGCTGCTGGAGCCGGGGACGCGCGTATCACACGCCGCGGTCAAGCTGGCGGCCACGGTAGGTACGCTGTTGATTTGGGTGGGAGACGCCGGAGTACGCCTTTACAGCGCCGGCCAGCCCGGCGGCGCCCGTTCCGACAAGCTGTTATATCAAGCCAAGCTGGCACTGGACGACTCTCTACGGCTGAAAGTCGTGCGTAAAATGTTCGAGCTGCGTTTTGGCGAAGAGCCACCGTCGCGGCGCAGTATTGAGCAGTTGCGTGGGCTGGAAGGCGCGCGGGTGCGGAAAACCTATCAGCTGTTAGCCAAACAATACGGCGTTAAATGGCACGGGCGGCGCTACAATCCGGCTGAGTGGGGCGCTTCGGATGTCCCTAACCAGTGCTTATCGGCAGCCACCGCCTGCCTTTATGGCATTACCGAGGCGGCAATCCTGGCGGCGGGCTATGCGCCGGCTATTGGCTTTTTGCATACGGGGAAACCGCTTAGTTTTGTGTATGACATTGCCGATATCGTCAAGTTTGAAACGGTGGTGCCCGCCGCTTTTCGCGTCGCCGCACGCAACCCCACCAGGCCCGATCGTGATGTACGTATCGCCTGCCGCGATGCTTTCAAGCAGTCGCGCCTTTTACAGCGCCTGATTCCCATGATCGAAGAAGTGCTGAGTGCCGGCGATATTGATCCGCCACTGCCAGCACCCGAGGCGGTTCCACCGGCTATTCCCGAACCGCCTTCGATAGGCGATGCCGGCCACAGGAGTTAACGATATGGCAATGCTGGTGGTGGTAACCGAGGCGGTTCCTCCGCGTATGCGCGGCCGATTGGCGATATGGCTACTTGAAGTGCGCGCTGGGGTTTATGTGGGAGACGTCACTAAACGAATTCGGGAAATGATCTGGGAGCAAGTACAGGCGCTTGCTGAAGGCGGCAACGTCGTAATGGCTTGGGCCAGCTCCCACGAATCCGGCTTTGAATTTCAGACTTACGGTGATAACCGTCGACAACCCATTGATTATGATGGACTAAGGTTGGTGCGGTTTTTGCCTGAAAAAACTAACTAGCTGTTTTAAAAGGATCTTTAATAATTCGGCTTAACTGAAAAACAAGCAAAATAGTCGGTGGAAAAGATGCCGCCTATTTTCTTGTTGTAAAACAATTGGCTACAATTAGTCCGTTCCCCGCACCCGCGGGGATGAACCGGCCGAAGCCGACAGCCGCATGGTTGATTTGGACCGTTCCCCGCACCCGCGGGGATGAACCGTTGTTATTGGACAAAAACCGGCTGGTGTCCTTCCGTTCCCCGCACCCGCGGGGATGAACCGAGCCGTTTCGAAGCCCTATCCAGCTAACAGGACCGTTCCCCGCACCCGCGGGGATGAACCGTTTTTTCAGAGGGAGAGACTTGTCAATTACTGCCGTTCCCCGCACCCGCGGGGATGAACCGGCACAACCGCAAGATGATTAACGCGGATGTTGCCGTTCCCCGCACCCGCGGGGATGAACCGCGACTCACGGTAACGGCTGATTGTATCGAAGGCCCGTTCCCCGCACCCGCGGGGATGAACCGCGCACATCAAATATGGCGCGTGGTTCGTATTGCCGTTCCCCGCACCCGCGGGGATGAACCGTGCTTTCAGCGGCGCTCGGATTACGTCATACGCCGTTCCCCGCACCCGCGGGGATGAACCGCAAGCCGCCTGACCCTACCCTCTAACGTTAATCCGTTCCCCGCACCCGCGGGGATGAACCGCAGAATGACCACCTGATGGACGCCACCCGCTACCGTTCCCCGCACCCGCGGGGATGAACCGAAAGGGGAGTTGGGAGGCATCAGAGCCATGAGCCGTTCCCCGCACCCGCGGGGATGAACCGACATTGATGATAATGGTGCCCACCGCAACGCCCCGTTCCCCGCACCCGCGGGGATGAACCGCCTTTAGCCCACAATGCATAGCCATCTCTCCGCCGTTCCCCGCACCCGCGGGGATGAACCGGGCATCCGTCTTTCCGGGGTGTGTTCGCATAGCCGTTCCCCGCACCCGCGGGGATGAACCGGCAATCTGGGCACACCCTTGCCGACGCCGCCACCGTTCCCCGCACCCGCGGGGATGAACCGGTTTGGTGCTCAACAAGCAGGTCGTACAGGTCCCGTTCCCCGCACCCGCGGGGATGAACCGGGTTCGTCTTGGCCCTCGGTCAGGTTCTGGTACCGTTCCCCGCACCCGCGGGGATGAACCGGCGGTACCAGGCGACGCCGGCGGCGTGGCCCACCGTTCCCCGCACCCGCGGGGATGAACCGGAGTGGCAGTCATGCCCACGAACCGGCAAGCACCGTTCCCCGCACCCGCGGGGATGAACCGCGGGTACCGCGCTATTAGCCGGTGGCGAAAGCCCGTTCCCCGCACCCGCGGGGATGAACCGCATTTACAGGAGGAGGAGGCTACAATGACAGACCGTTCCCCGCACCCGCGGGGATGAACCGCCAAACGCCTGGATGGTAGCTGGCAACTCACCCCGTTCCCCGCACCCGCGGGGATGAACCGCGCGAGTGGCACCAGACGCGCCCACGTAATGACCGTTCCCCGCACCCGCGGGGATGAACCGGTGTTCGTGGCCAATGAGCTCGAGCCGCTGCACCGTTCCCCGCACCCGCGGGGATGAACCGTGTACCAATAGGCTGGCAAAGCCCGTGGTTCACCGTTCCCCGCACCCGCGGGGATGAACCGTGGCCGCTAAGAACCAGATTGAAACCCGCTGGCCCGTTCCCCGCACCCGCGGGGATGAACCGATTATGAACCCTGCTTGCCGGTTCGTGGGCATCCGTTCCCCGCACCCGCGGGGATGAACCGAAGACATTATCTGTGATCCGTTTCAAATCCCTCCGTTCCCCGCACCCGCGGGGATGAACCGCCAATGCTGTAGGGTGGAAAAAACTTTCAGGCCCGTTCCCCGCACCCGCGGGGATGAACCGACGGTTCCAGCATTTTTGGCTTTGGCGTGCCGCCGTTCCCCGCACCCGCGGGGATGAACCGGCCGATTCGTTAAATACGACACCGGCAGCATCCCGTTCCCCGCACCCGCGGGGATGAACCGCATGGCCTGCGTGGCGCTTGGTGTTAGAACAGCCGTTCCCCGCACCCGCGGGGATGAACCGGTATTCAGCTAATGTCGCGCTAATCGGCGCGACCGTTCCCCGCACCCGCGGGGATGAACCGATCAAGGAGAACGTTATGACATTTTTTGATGCCCGTTCCCCGCACCCGCGGGGATGAACCGAAATCGCCGATCAGGCTCTGCGCATGCTTGATCCGTTCCCCGCACCCGCGGGGATGAACCGCGTATGGCACCGGCGTCACTTTTGGCGAAGAGCCCGTTCCCCGCACCCGCGGGGATGAACCGGCGACAGCCTGCTCGAGTGGGCGATTGAGCAGCCGTTCCCCGCACCCGCGGGGATGAACCGCAGCGTTAGGTTTCCGTCGGCATCAAAGCCTACCGTTCCCCGCACCCGCGGGGATGAACCGCGTAGTTTGTCCAGCGTAGTGATTAGCTTACCCCGTTCCCCGCACCCGCGGGGATGAACCGAACACGTTGGTGCCTGCACGAATCGCGCCCCACCGTTCCCCGCACCCGCGGGGATGAACCGATCGCAGCACAGCTTGTGCGCCAGATGGTGGCCCGTTCCCCGCACCCGCGGGGATGAACCGGCTATCGCTTGGATGGAGTATTTCGCGCATTTCCGTTCCCCGCACCCGCGGGGATGAACCGCAGAGTCGGCAGGCTACTGGACTGAACGCCTCCCGTTCCCCGCACCCGCGGGGATGAACCGAAGGCAAAGAGAACCTGTTCGAGCCTGACGAACCGTTCCCCGCACCCGCGGGGATGAACCGTTGAAACTGAAGTCTCGTCGCACCTTCCCTTTCCGTTCCCCGCACCCGCGGGGATGAACCGTAATTCGATCATTTCCTGTAAAGTCCTCTAAACCGTTCCCCGCACCCGCGGGGATGAACCGGCTACTTCCAGCCGCTTCGCAACGGGTACAGCCCGTTCCCCGCACCCGCGGGGATGAACCGGACGCCGCCGTGGCCGGCTTTTACGGCCGCATCCGTTCCCCGCACCCGCGGGGATGAACCGACCACGGCGCCTATGTATTCGGTGATCTGGCCCGTTCCCCGCACCCGCGGGGATGAACCGCTGGGAGAGAAAAGACGTCCTAGACGCAGCCGCCGTTCCCCGCACCCGCGGGGATGAACCGTAATGTCTCCTTCGGGTGATATATCTGGGCCACCGTTCCCCGCACCCGCGGGGATGAACCGGTAATCCGTAACTGCCTGTCAACGCCCTCAAACCGTTCCCCGCACCCGCGGGGATGAACCGGCGGGTGTGACATGGAGTATTCAAGACAGGCACCGTTCCCCGCACCCGCGGGGATGAACCGAGATTGAGACCTTTTTGTAACCCCTGCGAGTGCCGTTCCCCGCACCCGCGGGGATGAACCGTCGACATCGCCACCGTTCAGCACCAAGAAAAGCCGTTCCCCGCACCCGCGGGGATGAACCGATCAGCGCTGGACGCCGGTCGCGGACGCAGCACCGTTCCCCGCACCCGCGGGGATGAACCGAATCAACTGTTCACCGGGGCGAATTTTAGGATCCGTTCCCCGCACCCGCGGGGATGAACCGCTCTTAGCTGCTGCGGGAACTCGCTCAAAGGCGTTGATTGAGGCTTATAAGAACGTCTTAAACGCTGAACAGAAGCGGCTAGATTGGGTGCTTGCTGATAAACCGATTCGTCAATACGGTAAACGTGGGCAGTACGGGACTGATGTCGCTCTAGGTGAGTCTAAGAAGTACGTAGAAAGTGACTTCTTTAAGGAGTCTAAGCCTGAGAAAGCAGCCTTCAAGACTGAATCTCAAACTCAGGTAGACGATGAAGACGAGGCCTCAAAGGCTCCTGGTAAGCTGACTGACTTTTTAACAACTGAACAGAAGCTTCGTATCCGCCAGTTCTACAAAATCCGCAAGGATCACGTTAGTGGAAAGGGTTTCTTTCTTGTCAAATTCAATTCAGAAGGTGTCTATGATTCTGGCCATGGCCCTTACCCTACTGCCGGAGAAGCTTACGAGATGATTCTTGAGCTAGAAGGCGTTGAGATTCCCGAGCAGAGTTGAGGTGATGTATGGAAGACCTAGAGAGCGAAGTGGTAATTACTAACGAACAGGGTTTAGAACTCCTCAACAGGGGTTCTGCCCTTACTGAAGAGGAAGCTGCCGACCTAGAGATATGGCTGTTTCACATGAACCCGCCTACTGAGTTTGATATATTTGTTGATAGTGATTACGACTACGGTTTCTCAGCGCTAGGTAACTTACTTGGTGTTGCTTGTACGGACAACCGTGATGATATAACTCTCATAGGAGATAACTGTGTAGTCTACGATGGAGAGCTTGTTGAAGGTTCTATTCGAAAGTACAGGGTTAGATTAGAAGATATCTACTGGATTAAGATAGTGGAAGAAAAACATAAGAAATTTCTTGACCTCTTATCTAAAAACCAATAGTCTGAACTTGTAAGCAACTAAATAAAGGAATCAAAGAATGTCATTACTTGATCAGTACACAGAACTAGAAGCTCAACTTCTGCAAATCCAGTCTAAGATCAGGTCTTTAGAGACTAATAAGGACTTGAAAACTGAGCTTGAATTTAAGCAAAAGATTGAAGAAGTCATGACTAAGTACGGAAAGGATGCTGATGATCTTGTCAGTCTCTTGAAACCCCATGCTTCAAAGACGATGCAAAAGCAGTCACGCAAGCCTCGTAAGCTGAAGATTTTCAAGAATCCACATTCCGGCGAAGTTGTTGAGACTTACGGCGGCAACAACAAGGTTTTACGGGAGTGGAAAGAAGAGTACGGTGCTGGAGCAGTGGAAGACTGGCTGTTGACAACTTAATGTCTTATCGAGAGATAACCGAGCTAGAGGATGATGGGTCTACTATCACCTACAAAGTTTACAAGAGAGATAGATGGATAGCTTTTATTCTAGCTATAACACTAGGAGCATTAGGTGTCCATCACTTCTACACAAGGCACTCATTTGAAGGTTTTGCAATGTGGTTTATCACCTTCTCTTGCTTAGCCTTGTTACCCTCTAGTAGCTGGTGGTCTAACCTGTTCCTATTCCCGCCAGCATTAATGGCAATCTACTTTGTATTTGCTTCACAAGAAAGCTTTGACAACTACGTCAACGAACGATAAAAGGAGAAAGAGAGATGGATATGATTATTGGTGCTTTTGTATTCGCTATGTTCCTGGGTATTCTTAATACTCTTGGCTTATTCAAGTGGATATGTAAGGAAGACTTCGACTAGATGGCTAGAAATAACTCTATAAGCCTTGTTGCATAAACAGCTTCAAGGCTTTCTTTTTGTCTATGCATCTATATAGCATTGTCAGTAGCTATAAAAGCTTCTATAGGGCTTTGAAGGTACGAGCCTAGGCGTATGTACATCTATAGAAAAAGCCGCCTAGAGAGCTTCATAAGCGGCTTTAAAACTACCTTCCTACCTGTCTTTATATCGTTCTTCTAAGATAGCCTCAACAATACCTTCTTGTGTGACTCTAACACCCGTCCTTATCGACTCCTCTAGAGCTTCACGCGTTAGCTCCTCTGCAATACTTCGACGGACTCTGAAGTTCTTTTGAACCTTTGGCTCAGGTCTTGAGGGTGCCGCTTCTACTTCCGGCTTCTTACTTGCACCGTTCAGAAAACCATCAAGGTTGCTTGGGCTATCTTTCATGCTGTGACCTCCTCAAAAAAAACTTCTCCATTTCTTCAATAGCTACATTGTCCTTCTTATGCTCATGTACTGATAAACCTAGTGGTAAAACTCTTCTGAAAGCCACCCTTTCACAAATCTTAGAAGTCAGTAGGGGTAATTCCCGCTTCTCAAGCCAATCTAACATCTCGCCAGTGTCCTTAGTCCTTGCGTCTATACGTGCCAGGAGAACCCTTATTGAAAGGTTTGGGTTGAAGTCTTTAGCCAGTTCCACGACTTCTAGAAACCCCGACACAGCGGCAGAATCAAAATTTGAAGCCCCAACAGGTATTATTGCAGCGTCTGCGAGGGAGAGTGCTGCACGTAAATCAGCAGAATCGCGTCCACCGGCATCCACCACTGTATCATCGACTCCTTTAGAGAGGCCCCTCCCTTCATCTAGTAAAGCCCTGCCAAGCAGTCTTGTAGTGACTGGACTAGGCTGCTCTGCATTACACTCCCGACGCCAGTAAGCCCATGTAGCAGCGCTCGCTTGAGGATCACCGCCCGTTCCCCGCACCCGCGGGGATGAACCGAACTCCACCGTGCCCGACGGCGCCACCGCTGACCGTTCCCCGCACCCGCGGGGATGAACCGAACACCAGGAGAGCCGCAACCACCCCGCCGCGCCGTTCCCCGCACCCGCGGGGATGAACCGATTAAGGCAAGGATAGAAACGATCCGTGAAGCCCGTTCCCCGCACCCGCGGGGATGAACCGCTTATAAAGCTCCTCAATATCCACTTGAACCACCGTTCCCCGCACCCGCGGGGATGAACCGACCATGTTGCGGACGTGCGCAATGAGGCTCGCCCGTTCCCCGCACCCGCGGGGATGAACCGATGCTCAGGCGGGTTCAGCGGGATCACGGCCACCGTTCCCCGCACCCGCGGGGATGAACCGCCCGCGAGTTCTCGAAAAAGCGCATTGACCGCCCGTTCCCCGCACCCGCGGGGATGAACCGCGCGTCTTCCTGCAGCTCGCAGGCGCGCACGTCCGTTCCCCGCACCCGCGGGGATGAACCGGCGGCCTACCATACGGCCAGACCCCGGCTGAACCGTTCCCCGCACCCGCGGGGATGAACCGTTGGAAGACCGTTTGTGCTAACTGATGACAGCCCGTTCCCCGCACCCGCGGGGATGAACCGGTATCAAGGTGCTGTATGGCCCATCGGTATCGCCGTTCCCCGCACCCGCGGGGATGAACCGGATTTGTCTATCCCGGCCGAGGGCCGCGAGCCCCGTTCCCCGCACCCGCGGGGATGAACCGAAATGCGAGGGGATGACGTTCGAGCGTTCATTCCGTTCCCCGCACCCGCGGGGATGAACCGCCCTGGCTCCAGGCGTTGCTGGCGTCGATCTCCCCGTTCCCCGCACCCGCGGGGATGAACCGAGCGCCTAGAGCTAACCGAAACCCAGTGCGACCCGTTCCCCGCACCCGCGGGGATGAACCGACCGGGTAGCGGCATAAAATCGCCCGGCTCTCCCGTTCCCCGCACCCGCGGGGATGAACCGTCGCCCATCAGTAGGCGCGGCGTATCCGGGTACCGTGCCCCGCACTCGCGTGGATAGACACATGGACATGGGCCAGTACGGCGAGGATATGAGAATTAACGCGCCGAACGAAAAGGGCCGCTTGCCCACCTTCAGTTGCCACTTCTTGGTGCATGTGGGCGCGTGCGTGCATTTTTCTGGGGCAGCTGAAACAATAGCGGTGTTTCGGTGCTACGTTGCGGCAGGGTGGTAAACGAGCTGTTATTAACTTTTTATGAAAAATAAATTATTTTAAATCAAATATTTAAGGTGGTTATTCAGCTGTATTCGCCGAGTTGGCACGCTGCCTGCATTGTTGATAGGCAACGGCGGATGCCCCGTAGGCAGCATTACCACGACGTGCTACAACACTAGCCATGATTTTTGCCAGTGCCGGCTAACGCCCACGGGCACCCTTGACGATAAGCCACGCTTACCCCGGAGGACAGAATGTCAGCCAAGACGCTTGCCCTGATTGAAGAGCATGATGTGAAATGGATCGACCTGCGCTTTACCGACACGATCGGCAAGGAGCAGCACGTCACCATCCCCGCGCGGGACGTGGATGAAGACTTCTTTGAAGATGGCCAGATGTTTGACGGCTCGTCCATGCTGGGCTGGAAGGGCATCAACGAGTCCGACATGGTGCTGCGTCCGGAAGACGGCACGGCCTACCTGGATCCGTTCACCGAAGACTCAACGCTGGTGCTGCGCTGCGACGTGATCGAGCCGGCCACCATGCAGGGCTACGATCGTGATCCGCGCTCGATCGCCAAGCGCGCCGAGGCGTTTTTGCAGTCAACCGGTCTGGGCGATACGGCCTTTTTCGGCCCCGAGCCCGAGTTTTTCATCTTTGATGAAGTGCACTGGAAGACCGACCTTCAAGGTTCCATGTACAAAATCTCCTCGGAAGAGGGCGCCTGGGCGACCGACCACGCGATCGAAGGCGGCAACCTGGGCCACCGTCCGCGGGTGAAGGGGGGCTACTTCCCCGTGCCGCCGGTCGACAGCTTCCATGATATTCGCGGTGCCATGTGCAACACCCTGGAAGCCATTGGCCAGCGCGTTGAAGTGCATCACCACGAAGTGTCCAACGCCGGGCAGAACGAGATTGGCGTGAGGTTCAACACGCTGGTCAAAAAGGCCGACGAAGTTCAGGAAATGAAGTACGTCATCCACAACGTGGCGCATGCCTACGGCAAGACGGCGACGTTCATGCCCAAGCCGCTGGTGGGTGATAACGGCACCGGTATGCACGTTCACCAGTCGTTCTGGAAAGACGGTGAAAACCAGTTTGCCGGTGACGAATACGCCGGGCTGTCGGAAATGGCGCTTTACTACATCGGCGGCATCATCAAGCACGCTCGGGCGCTGAACGCCTTTACCAACGCCTCGACCAACTCCTACAAGCGTCTGGTGCCGGGGTTTGAGGCGCCGGTCATGCTGGCCTACAGCGCGCGTAACCGCTCGGCGTCGATCCGTATTCCCTACACCGCAAGCCCCAAGGGCAAGCGTGTAGAGCTGCGCTTCCCTGATCCCACGGCCAACCCGTACCTGTGCTTTGCGGCCATGCTGATGGCCGGTATCGACGGCATCAAGAACCAGATTCACCCCGGCGATGCCATGGATAAAAACCTCTACGATCTGCCGCCGGAAGAGGGCAAACAGGTGCCCACCGTGGCGAACAGCCTGGATCAGGCGCTGGACGCGCTGGATGAAGATCGCGCCTTTTTGACCGAAGGCGGCGTATTCAGCGATGAAATGATCGACGCCTACATCGCGGTCAAGATGGAAGACGTGGAGCGTATCCGCATGACCACGCATCCCATCGAGTTCGAGATGTACTACAGCTGCTAAGTTTTTCTGATAGCGAGCCTGTACTGCGCCTGCCCATCGGGCAGGCGCTTTTGCTTGGGAAAGGAAACCATGAAGCGACAGCCGATATTCTGGCTCGGTGGCGCGCTCGTGGCCGTGCTGGTCTGTGTGCCGCTTCAGGCGCAGACGGTGTATCGCGTCGTGGACGCAGCAGGCCGTGTGACGTTTACCGATGATGCGCAAAGCGGTGGCAGCGAAGTGGTGCTTGAGCCACTGCCGGCCATGGCTTCCGCCGTGCCTGCCAAGCCGCAGGCGAAAGCCCCGGCCAGAGCGTCACCGGGTGCGCCGTTCATGCCCTATGACCGTTTTATCATTGTGCGCCCTGAAAGCGCGGCGCGCTTATCTCCCGAGCCGTTCGCGGTGGAGCTCGACGTGCGCCCGGGGCTGCGTGAGGATCATCAGGTGCGGTTGCTGGTGGATGGCCGTGTCAGCCAGTCGGCGCTGCATGGTCAGGCGTTCTGGGTGCCGGCGCTGGCCACCGGCGAGTATCAATTGCAGGCCGAACTGCTCGACCGTCAGGGGCGCGTGCGCCACCGCACGCCGCCGCATCGCGTTCGTATTGTGCCTGAGGGGTAACGCATGTATCAGCGTTTGCTGGAGCACCTGACCACGGCCGTATTGCTGCTGGATGAGCGCCTTGCGGTGCGCTGGATGAACCCGGCCGCCGAGGCGCTGTTTGCGGTCAGTCTGCGGCGGATGAAAGACATCGGCCTGGCCGCGCTAATGAGCGAGGGCGCCGGCATTACCGCAGTGCTGGCCAAGGCGCGCGACGACCAGCAGTCTTATACCCAGCGCGAAGCGCGGCTGTTGCCGCCCGGCGGTGAGTTGTTGACCGTGGACTATACGGTCACGCCGCTTTCGGTACACGAGCTGTTGCTGGAAGTGGAGCCGCGGGACCGGCTCATGCAGATTTCACGCGAAGAAGCGCTGACGGCCCGACAAGAAGCGGCCAAGGTGCTGGCGCGGGGGCTGGCGCACGAGATCAAGAATCCGCTGGGCGGGATTCGCGGGGCGGCGCAGCTGCTGGAGCGCGAACTGGGCGATCCCGCTCAGCACGAGTTTACCCGGGTGATCATTGAAGAAGTCGACCGGCTGAAAGCGTTGGTCAACGCCATGCTGGGCCCCCACCGCGAGGCCGGCCACGTTGAGCTGAATATTCACCGAGCGCTTGAACGCGTGTACGCGCTGCTACGCGCGGAACATCCGCCCGTGGTCATTCGCCGGGATTACGATCCCAGCCTGCCAACGCTTTACGGCGATCAGGCGCAGTTGATTCAGGCGCTGCTCAACGTGGCGCGCAACGCCGTTGAAGCACTGCGTGAAGCGCAAACGCCGGCGCCGGAGCTGGTGCTGCGTACCCGGGCGCGGCGCCAGTTCACCATGGGGGCCCGGCGTCATCGGCTGGTGTGCGAAGTGAGCCTTGTTGATAACGGCCCGGGAATTCCCGCCGTGCTTCAGGATACGCTGTTTTATCCGATGGTCTCCGGGCGCGCCCAGGGCAGCGGGCTGGGGCTTTCCATCGCTCAGGCGATTGTGCATCGCCATCAGGGGCTGATCGAGTTTTGCTCGCGCCCCGGCCATACCGAGTTCCGTTTATTAATACCGCTGGAGAGCCCTCATGTCTCAGGCCGCTGATGCTCCCGCCCGCGTGGCGGTGATTGACGACGACCGCGCGATTCGCTTTGTCCTGAGCCGTGCGCTGGCGCAGCCTGATCTGGCCGTGGAATGTTTTGGCGAGGCCGAAGAAGCGCTTGAAGCGCTGCTGGCATGTCCGCCGGAGGTGGTCGTGACCGATATCCGCATGCCGGGGATTGACGGGCTGGCGCTGATGGCGCGCCTGCACCAGACGCATCCGGCGCTGCCGGTGATTGTCATGACCGCCCACTCCAATCTGGACAGCGCCGTGGCGTCGTATCAGGGCGGCGCGTTTGAGTACCTGCCCAAACCCTTTGACGTGGATGACGCGCTGGCGCTGGTACGCCGTGCTGTGGCGCACGTGCGCGAACAGGCGCGTCCGGCGGTCGTGCCGGAAAACCTGAACGACGACATCATCGGCGAATCGCCGGCGATGCAGGACGTGTTTCGCGCCATTGGGCGGCTGTCACAGTCGCACATCAGCGTGTTGCTTCGCGGCGCGTCGGGCACCGGCAAAGAGCGCATTGCCCGGGCACTGCACCAGCACAGCCCCCGCGCCGAGCGCCCGTTCATTGCGCTGAACATGGCCGCGATTCCGCGCGATCTGGTGGAGTCGGAGCTGTTTGGCCATGAAAAAGGCGCGTTTACCGGCGCCACCGCACGGCGTGCCGGGCGCTTTGAACAGGCCGACGGCGGCACGCTGCTGCTGGATGAAATCGGCGATATGCCGGCCGATACCCAAACGCGCCTGCTGCGGGTGCTGGCCGACGGCGAGTTTTTCCGCGTCGGCGGGCATATGCCGGTGAAGGTGGATGTACGCATTATTGCCGCCACGCATCAGCATCTGGAAACGCTGGTCGAAGACGGCCGCTTTCGTGAAGACTTGTTCCATCGGCTGAACGTGATTGCCATTGCATTGCCGAGCCTGACTCAGCGCTGGGAAGATATCCCCCGGCTGGCGCGCCACTTTCTGCACGCGGCCGCCAGCGAACTGGAGACGGAAACCAAAGTGCTCACCGCCGAGGTTGAAGCGTTGCTTGGCCGGCTGGCCTGGCCGGGCAACGTGCGTCAGCTGGAAAACCTCTGCCGCTGGCTGACGGTGATGGCCTCGGGGCGCGAGGTGCTGCTGGAAGACCTGCCCGACGAGCTGCGTACGGTCGATGCCGACGCGGCACCGGCAAACGGCGACTGGCGCACGGCACTGCGCGACTGGGCCGCGCAGACGCTGGCCGCAGATGACGACCAGACCCTTGAGCAGGCGCTGCCCGACGTGGAAGAGATTTTGATGACGGCCGCGCTTGAGCATACCGGCGGGCGCAAAGGGGAGGCCGCCGCACTGTTGGGCTGGGGGCGCAATACGTTAACGCGCAAGCTCAAGGCGAGCCGGCCTGACGGCTGATGACGAGCTGATCCATAAAGCCGGCGGTAGGCGCGGGCGATGCTTCGAGCCTATATAGCGCGTCAGCCAGCCCGGGCGCGTCGGGTTGGCAGCCGCTAACCGGTACCGGCAGTAGCGTCATCTGCGCATAAATACCGCGCTCGGCGAGCTGATAGGCGACGCCGTCGTTATACAGCATGTGCCCCATGCCCATCAGCCCGACCGCCAGCCGGCCACCGGCGCTGGCTTCTTCAAGCGCTTCGGCCATGGCGGCATCCCAGGCCAGCTGCGCCTGCATGAAGGTGGTAAACGATTGCTGGAGCGGGTGCGCGTCGTAAATCGCGCGTAAACGCTCGCGGTAGGCCTTGCGCGGGGCGGCCGGCGGGGCAATGCCGTGGCGTTCAGCGGCGGGCACGGCGTCAAAGCCGTCATCGGCCAGCCGGCGGCGCAGCTCCGGGGCGATGTTCAATGCCACCAGCGGAATGCGGTTCATGCGGGCGAAGTGCAAAATCGGCAGGTACATCGCCGGGTCATAGCCCCAGGCCTCGTCCCACCGGCTTTGGCTCAGCAGCTCGTCTTCGCTGAGCTCGCCCGCCACCCAGGCGTCGAGCACCGGCTGAGCACTGCGGGGCAGCATTTCCAATCCGATCACCATGTCGTCGCGGTGGGCGGCAAGCCCGGCAAGCGTTTGCAGCTCAAAGCGGTGATACGCCATTTGATCGTGGCGCTCGCCAATCAGCACTACGTCCTGGGCGGCTGCCTGGGCAATGACGCTGGAAGCAGGCGTTACTTCGCCGCGCTGCCACCAGTCGCCCGGCGCCAGGCAGCTATCGGCGTGGGTATTGCCGATAGCACTGTCGGTCGTCAGCATCGCGAGCAGCAGCAAAAAAATCAGGGGGCGCAGTCGGCGCATGGCCACTCCTTTGCGGTAAAGCGTGTGTCACGCATAGCGGGCGAGCGTCTGGCAGTGGCACAAGAAACGCTCGAAGTCGTCGAGTATGACCGTCAGGCTGGCGTGCAGGCGATGATCGTCGTCTATCAGCCGCAGCGACAGGCGCTGGTCGCGTGCGTACTCGATGACCGGGGCAGGCGGTACGACGTCGTCTTGCCAGCCGTGAATAATATGCGTGGCGCGCGCCTGGAGCGTGGGGGAGGTTTCCGGGTAGTCGGCCAGTCCCAGCGCGGGGGCAAGCAAAAAGCAGCCCAGCATGGCGTGTTCGGCGCTGAGCATGGCGCTGAGCCAGCCGCCAAGGCTGGAACCGGCCATGACGCAGCGGGCCGGGTCATCACCGCGTTCGCGTAACGTGCGGCGCAAGTGCTCAAGACGGTCGCGCGGGTCGGGCAGATGGCGGTAGTCCATTAGCACGGGCTCAACGTCGTCAAGCCGCTCGGCGATGCCCTTGAGCGCCTGCACCTTGAGTGCGCCCGGGCCACTTTCCAGGCCGTGAGAGAGATAAACGGTAATCATGGTCGCCCCGCTAATGAGTGCCGGTGAGCAGGGTGCCGGGGCGGTGGAGCCATCGGCGCTTGCTTAAACCCTAGCGGGTTCACCGGTGGCTGCCAAGTTGATGAGGATGTTTAGCCGATGACGGCCAGGCTGAGCAGGGCAAACCCCACGCCCATTGCCGCGCCGGCGGCAACATCGCTGATGTAGTGCAGCCCCAGCCCGACCCGCGACACGGCGATCAGTAGCGCCAGCGGAATCACCGCCGGCAACAGCCACGGCGTGTGCGCCGCGACCAGCAGCGTGAACATGACGGCATGCATGGTGTGCCCGCTGGGAAAGCTGTAGCGGTCACGCGCTGGTTCACTGCACTGGATGCCGCCGTGATAGGTGATAAACGGCCGCTCGCGGCACAGACGGTTTTTTACCAGACGATAGACGGTCAGAGCGATGAGTGCGGTGATGGCGTATTGCACCAGGTGTAACGCGCCGTTTGGCTGCAGCCAGGGCTGGGCGGCAATCAGCGCTACCCAGATCGGCCAGTCGCCCAGACGGCTGGCCGCCTGAAGCAGCAGCCGCCAGGGGCGATACAGCGACAAGCGCGTAATGCGCTGGCAGAGCTGCCATTCAAACAGGTCAAGACGATCAAATACGGCAAGAGGACGAGGACGCATGGTGGCTCTCCTGAGTGTGTGACAGGTAAGTCCGCAGCCTTTTCATCAGCTTGGTGGCACTATGGCCGGCGACCATGACACTCCCGCGACAGTCGCATGAACAAGCAGTGACGCCGACCATAGTGGAGACCGTACCTAGCCGGTGCGCAGGCCGGTTGCCTGACTGAAGCAGTGCAGCGCGTCAGAGGGGATGTAAAAACGCAGTATGTCGCCTTCGGCCACGGGGGCGGGCTGATCGGTACGAATCACCGTGGTTTGCCCGCTGCCGGCCAGACGCACGTATAAATGGCTTTCCGCCCCGGCGGCTTCAAACAGCTCCAGCGTGGCATCAAACGCCAGATGTGGTGCGACCGGCGGCGCCAGCAGGATGGTATCGGGGCGAATGCCAACGGTATCGGTGCCCGGCGGCAGCTCGTCAAGTGCGTCACCGGCGTTACGCGCCTGCAAAAATTCCACGGCCAGCAGGTTCATGGCCGGCGAGCCGATAAAGCCCGCCACGAACAGGGTGGCCGGATAGCGGTAGATCTCCATGGGCGTGCCCACCTGCTCGATGCGGCCTTCATTCAGCACCACCAGACGATCGCCCAGCGTCATGGCTTCCAGCTGGTCATGGGTGACATACAGGCTGGTCGTTTTCAGGCGGCGCTGCAGCTTCTTGATTTCCACGCGCATCTGCACGCGCAGCTTGGCGTCCAGGTTGGAAAGCGGCTCGTCGAATAGAAAAACCGCCGGATCGCGTACCAGCGCGCGCCCCATCGCGACCCGCTGGCGCTGGCCGCCGGAGAGCTTGCGCGGCTTGCGCGTGAGCAACGGCTCGATTTCCAGCATCTGCGCGGCCTCACGCACCTGACGTTCGATCTCGTTTTTTTTCACGCCGCGGTTTTTCAGCCCGTAGGCCAGATTCTGATACACCGTCATGTGCGGATACAGCGCATAGTTTTGAAACACCATGGCGATGTCACGCTCGGCCGGCTCGAGTTTATTGACCACGCGCCCGCCGATGCTCAGCGTGCCTTCGGTAATGCTCTCAAGCCCGGCCACCATGCGCAGCAGCGTGGACTTGCCGCAGCCCGAGGGGCCTACCAGCACCACCAGCTCGCCGTCCTCGACGTGCAGGTCAACGCCCTTTACCGCGGCAACGCCGCCGGAATAGGTTTTTTTCAGCCCTGAAAGGGTAATCGCGGCCATCTATTTCTCCGTCTCGGTCAGCCCTTTGACAAACAGGCGCTGCATGAACACCACCACCAGAACCGGCGGCAGTGCCGCCATGATCACGGCAGCCATGATCAGCTGCCACTGCGGGTTTTCGTCCGAGGTCATGCGCTGAATGCCCATGACGATGGTGTAGTAGTCAGGGTCGGTGGTGATCAGCAGCGGCCACAGGTATTGATTCCAGCCGTAAATAAACATGATGACGAATAGCGCGGCGATATTGGTGATCGACAGCGGCAGCAGAATATCCTTGAAAAAGCGCAGCGGCCCGGCGCCGTCAACCCGGGCGGCTTCGAGCATTTCTTCGGGTACGGTCATGAAGAACTGACGAAACAGGAAGGTAGCGGTGGCCGAGGCGATCAGCGGAATGGAAAGCCCGGCGAAACTGTTGAGCATTTTCAGGTTGGCCACGACCTCAAAGGTGGGAATGATGCGCACCTCGACCGGCAGCATCAGGGTGATAAAGATCAGCCAGAAGAAAAACACCCGCAGGCGAAAATGAAAATACACGATGGCAAACGCCGAGAGTATCGAGATGCCCAGCTTGCCGATAGTAATCGCCATCGCCATCACAAAGCTGTTCCACAGCATGCGGCCCGCCGGCGGCGCATCGGCGCTGGTAAGCCCCGACTGCCACATTTGCACCATGTTTTCGATCCCGTGGCCGCCGGGGAGCAGCGGCATGTTACCGCGCAGGAGTTCGCCCGGCGCCTGAGTCGCTGCCATCAGGGCGATATACACTGGCAGCATGATCAGCGCTACGCCGGTCAGCAACACGCAGTGCGAGAAAAAATTGGCCCAGGGGCGATGTTCTACCACGGCGCGTCTCCTGTGAGGGCGGGCGTTGCGTCAGCCGCTGAAAAGGAATCCATCATGGCGGTATTAATAGTTAATGCGGCGTTCGATAAAGCGGAACTGGAGTACGGTCAGGCTGACCACAATGACCATGAGCACCACTGACTGGGCGGCGGAAGAGCCCAGGTTCAGCCCCACAAAGCCGTCGGCATACACCTTGTACACCAGAATGTTGGTCGCCTGCGCCGGGCCGCCCTCGGTCGTGGCGTGAATAATGCCGAAGGTATCGAACATGGCGTAAACCACGTTGACCACGAGCAGAAAAAACGTGGTCGGGGCGAGCAGGGGAAAGACGATGTTCCAGAAGCGTTTCACCGGGCCGGCACCGTCAATGGCGGCGGCTTCGATCAGCGACTGGGGCACCGACTGCAGGCCGGCAAGAAAAAACAGGAAATTGTAGGACACCTGCTTCCAGGCAGCGGCCAGAATGACCAGCAGCATGGCATCCGTGCCGGAAGTGCGGTGGTTCCAACGGTAGCCCAGCGCATCCAGCACATAGGGCACCACACCAATGGAGGGATTGAAGATAAACCACCACAGCACGCCGGCAATGGCCGGCGCCACCGCGTAGGGCCATACCAGCAGCGTGGTGTAGGTGTTGCGCGAGCGCAGCATGCGGTTGACGGTGCTCGCCAGCAGCAGGGCGACACTCATGGAAAGAAAGGTGGTGCCGGCGGCAAAGACCGCCGTGACCGAAAGCGCGTTCAGGTAGCCGGGGTCGCTGAACAGCCGGGCGAAGTTCTCCAGCCCGACAAACGTCGTGCGCAGGCCAAAGGCATCTTCACGCAGCAGCGACTGATACAGTGCCTGTCCCGCCGGCCAGATAAAAAACACCAGCGTGACAAGTACCTGGGGCGCCAGCAGCATATATGCCGTCCAGCGCCCGGGAAACGTCATGCGTTTGGTTTGCATAGTGAAGGCTAGGAGTTGGCGTCTTCGAAGTCGCGCAGCAGCCGGTTGCCACGCTGCACCGCGTCATCGGTGGCCTCTTCGCCGGTTTTCTCACCGGTCATGACGGCTTCCATCTCTTCGGAGATGATGGCGCGAATCTGTACGAAGTTGCCAAAGCGCAGCCCTTTGGAATTTTCCGTCGGTGGGTTGAGCGTCATTTGTTCCAGCGCAATCGAGGCGCCGGGGTTTTCCTCGTAAAAGCCCTGTTCTTTGCTCAGCTCCCAGGCTTCCTGGGTAATGGGCAGGTAGCCGGTCTTCTGGTGCCATTCGGCCTGTACCTCGGGCTGGGAGAGATAATCAAAGAAAGCCGCTACGGCTGCATATTCTTTATCCGTATGGCCGCGCAGTGCCCACAGCGTCGCGCCGCCGATAATCGCGTTTTGCGGAGCGCCTTCCACGTCGTCGTAATAAGGCTGCATCGCGTAGCCGACGTCAAAGCTGGCGTTTTCGATCACGTCGGCCCGGGAGGAGGATGAACCGAAGAACATCGCGCATTCCTGAGCGTAAAACATGGGTTCGGAATCCGGCCCGTCACCGGGGCCACCCCACTGGAACACATTGCTGCCCTGCCAGGTTTTCAGGTTGTCCCAGTGGCGCGCGACCAGATCATTGTTGAACGTCAGCTTGGCATCCAGCCCGCCAAAGCCGTTTTGCCGAGTGCCCAGCGGCGAGTTGTGCATGGCCGAGAAGTTTTCGAGCATGACCCAGCTTGGCCACGAGGTGGTAAAACCACACTCGGCGGCGCCCGAGTTGGTGATTGTCGTTGCGGCCTTGGCAAGCGCCTGCCACGTTGCGGGCGGCTTGTCCGGATCAAGGCCCGCTGCCTTAAAGACGTCGCGGTTGTAATACATGATGGGCGTGGACGAGTTGAATGGAAACGACAGCATGTTGCCCTGGGTGTCGGTGTAATAGCCCACGACTGCCGGTAGAAAGGCATCTTCATCGAACGGCTGGCCGTGATCTTCCATCAGCTCATAAGCCGGATAGACGGCGCCTTCAGCGCTCATCATGGTGCCGGTACCAACCTCGAAAACCTGCAGGATATGCGGCTGTTCGCCGGCGCGAAAGGCGGCGATGGCACCGGTCATGGTCTCGCTGTAGTTGCCGCGAAAGCTGGGATTGACGCGGTAGTCATCCTGAGACTGGTTAAAGTCCTCGGTCATGTCCTCAAGAATGGTGCCTAGCTGGCCACCCATGGCGTGCCACCACTGAACCTCGGTAGCGGCCTGAGCCGACAGGCTGGTGCAGGCAATGGCGATGCCGGCGGTAACGGCATGAAGCGGAAAGCGAGGCATGGCAGCTCCTGTTCGATAGCGTTCGAGGCGTTATGAGACGGTTGTTAAGATCGTCGTTGAAATCGTCGCCGTTTGGCGTGCTGGCTACAGCGAACAGTAAGCAGTGTAGATGACGTTTTGATGAAAGCGAGGGAGAAGCTGGCAATAGGTGCCCGGGCGTGTGGATAGGCGTGTTGGCGAGTGAGTGATAGGCTTTGCCGGGGAGGCTGGGGAGGCGACACAGCCGGGATGACATACACAAAAAAGCAGAGGTGAGCCATGACGCAGGCAGTGGCGTTGCTTGAGGATCTTGTGGCGTTTGATACCACGTCGCACCGGTCCAATCTGGCGCTGATTGAATACGTCGAGGCGTATCTGGCGCGCCACGGCGTGGCCGCCGAGCGGATAATGAGCCCGTGCGGCAACAAGGCCAGCCTGATGGCCCGCATTGGCCCCGAGGCGCCGGGCGGCGTGGTGCTTTCCGGGCACACCGATGTGGTGCCGGTAGACGGCCAGCCGTGGTCGAGCGAGCCGTTTACCCTGCGCGACGGCGGCGATGGCCGGCTTTACGGGCGCGGCAGCTGCGACATGAAAGGCTTTATTGCCTGCGCGCTGGCCAAGGTGCCCGAGTGGGTTAACGCACCGCTTACGCGACCGATCTATCTGGCGCTTTCCTACGATGAAGAAATCGGCTGCGTCGGTGCGCCGGCGCTGATTGAGCGCTTCCTGCACTATGACCGCCACGCCGCCAGCGCCCACGTTATCGTCGGTGAGCCAACCGACATGCAGCCGGTGGTGGCGCAAAAGGGCGCGACCAACCTGCGCACCACGATCACCGGGCGCGAGGCGCACAGCAGCCAGGTCGATCAGGGCGTGTCGGCGATTCACGTGGCCGCGAGGCTGGTGACGTTTATTGAAGACACCATGGCCGACTTGGTGGCAGAAGGCCGCGTGGATGACGCCTTTAACGTGGCGCACTCCAGCCTGCACGTGGGCAAAATTCGCGGCGGCACCGCGATCAACATTACCGCCCGGGAGTGCGAGTTTGCGTGGGAAATCCGCCACCTGCCAAGCGACACCTTTGAGGCGCTGTATGCCCGCTTTGAAGCGCGCTGCAACACGCTGATTGGCGAGCTGAACGCGGCGGGAAAAATGCTGGAGATCGTCACCCGGCCGCTTAACGTTACCGTGCCGGGGCTGGCCGACCGCGATAACCAGCGGGTGTTGCGGCTGGCAGAGGCCAATTTGCCTGCGCCGTGTTGCCGCCGCGCCGTGGCCTACGCCACCGAAGCGGGGCAGTTTCAGGGCGCGGGGTTTGAAGCGATCATTTTGGGGCCGGGCAGCATTGCCCAGGCGCACCAGCCCGATGAGTTTGTCGAGCGGGCTCAGCTCGAGGCCTGCTCTGCCTTTCTTAGCCGCATGGGGCAGGCGCTGGCCGAGCCGGCTGACAGCGTCTCCGGTGGGGTTGAATCGTGAGCGAAGCGGCTTTTCCGCCCGCCGAGACGTGGTATCTGTACCTACTGGAATGCCGGCGCGGCACCTACGCGGGTATCACCAATAACCTGGCCAAACGCTACCGCGCCCACTGCGCGGGCAAGGGCGCGCGCTACACCCGAGCCAACCCGCCGCTGGCGCCGCTGGGCGCTCAACCGTTTGCCGACCGCGCCGCGGCCAGCCGGGCGGAATACGCACTCAAGCAGCTGCGCGCCGAGCACAAACGCCGCTGGGCTGCGCACTGGCCCTGGCCCCCTGAAGAGGCTTGCTCCCCATGCTGATTTTTCATTCCGACGATACCTCCCTGCGCCGCGCCCGCACCGAGCTTCACGATGGCGCGCTGGTCGAGCCGTTTGAAAGCCCCGAGCGGGTCACGCTGATCCTTGAACACCTCAAGGCGCTGGCGCTGGGCGAGATTCGCCGCCCGCCGGCCTACGGGCTGGCGCCGGTGCTGGCGGTACACGAGGAAGCCTACGTCAATTTTCTCGCCACCTGCTGGGCGCGCTGGCAGGCGGCGGGCAACGCCGGTGAGGCCATCGCCAACATCTGGCCGGCGCGCACGCTGCGCGGCGATCGTGTGCCCGAGGCCATCGGCGGGCAGCTGGGCTATTACGCGCTGGCGGCGGATACGTCGATTACCGCCGGCACCTTTGACGCCGCCATGGCGAGTAAAGACGTCGCGCTCGGGGCGGTATCGCACACCCTGGCCACCCGGGATCCCAGCTTTGGGCTGTGCCGCCCGCCCGGCCACCACGCCGCCAGCGACCAGTTTGGCGGCTACTGCTTTTTCAACAACGCCGCCATCGCCGCCGAGCGCGCGCTAAGCGCCGGCAAACAGCGGGTGGCGATTCTCGACGTGGACTTTCACCACGGTAACGGCACCCAGCAGATTTTCTACGCCCGTGACGACGTGTTCTTTGCCTCGATTCACGGCGACCCGAGTGTGACGTTTCCGTATTTTTCCGGCTACGCCGATGAAACCGGCGTCGAGCGCGGCAAAGGCTTTACCGCCAACTACCCGCTGCCGCCGGGCGTGGCCGTAGCGCGCTGGATGGGCGCGCTGGACGACGCGCTGGCGAGAATTTGCCAATCCGGCGCCGAGCTTTTGATCGTTTCGCTGGGGGTGGATACCTTCGAAAACGACCCCATCAGCGCGTTTTGCCTGACCCACGCCGACTTCAACATCCTGGGCCAGCGTTTGGCGTCTGCCGGGCTTCCCACTACGCTGTTAATGGAAGGTGGCTACGCCGTGGCCGATATCGGCGTCAACGTCGCCGGGGTTCTCAGCGGCTTCGAGCGCGCCATGCCGCCCGCAGTGGATGACAACGGCGCCTGATTCGGGCAGGCTAGAGGGCTTTTCAAGCGCCCCCAACGGGCGCTTAAAGCACGATTTCAGCGGCGCAGGAGAGCAGGCAGGTGGCAGTTTACGGTGGCATACAGGCGCACGAGCTGGGCTACTGGCTCAATGCGCTGACCAACGCAGCGTATGACCCGCGCCGCCCGCTGGCCAACGTCCACGGGGGGCTTGCCCGCGCGCGCACTGCCCGTCAGGATTTGCTCGACATCGCCGGGTGCTACCGCAGCAACCGGCACAGCGCCGAACAGGCCGCCGCCACTCTGTCCCGCTGGTGTGTGCATTACCTGGACGAAGCCGAATGGTATCGGATTACCGGCGAGCGCGTTGAGCCGCCCGCTGCACCCGCCAGCAGTAACGCCTCCCCCGTGTCGCTGAAACGCCACCGCGTAGGCTAGTCTGGCCGCCGCACTTTTTGTCTTATCTACCCGATTATCCTTGTCAGGGAGTCTCTTGCATGGCGGCCACCTACCGCGCGCCGGAACACATTATCACCTCGCTGTTAGATACCGACTGGTACAAGCTCACCATGATGCAGGGCGTGCATCACAAGTACGCCAACGCCAGCGTGGTCTGGGAGTTTCGCTGCCGCAACGCCGAAGACCTGAGCCCCTACCTTGACGACATACGCGCCCAGGTAGACGGCCTGCGCTCGCTGTCGCTGAGCGAGGCGGAATCCGCTTATCTGGGCAGCTTTGCCTACATGTCGCCGGACTTCATCCGTTTTCTTGAGCTTTACCGCTTTTGCCCCGAATACGTGACCATGCGCATGGAAGGCAGCGACCTGTGCATCGTCATCGACGGCCCCTGGACGCACAGCATCCTGTTCGAGATCGTGATTCTGGCGATTATCAGCGAGGTGCGTAACCGGGTGCTGTACCCCCACGCCAGCGTTGATCAGGCGGTCACCCAGCTGCGCGACAAGTTTGCCGCCCTGCGCCGCAACTACACGCCCGAGCAGCTGGCGGATTTTCGCCTGGCCGACTTCGGCACCCGCCGGCGCCTCTCCCAGCCGGTGCACGAAGCCGTTGTGCAGGTGCTGGCCGAGGAGTTCCCCGGCGAGTTTGTGGGCACCAGCAACGTCGATATTGCCCGGCGTTACGGGCTGGCGCCCATGGGCACCATGGCCCACGAGTGGGTGATGGCGCATCAACAGCTGGGCAGCCGGCTGGTGGATAGCCAGCGCGCCGCCTTTGAGGCATGGGTGCAGGAATACCGTGGCCATCTTGGCGTCGCGCTGACCGACACCATCACCGTGGATGCATTTCTGGCCGATTTTGACCTCTACTTCGCCAAGCTTTTCGACGGGCTGCGCCACGATAGCGGCGACCCGCTGGTGTTTGCCGAAAAGTGCATTCGCCACTACCAAAAGCTCGGCATCGACCCGATGAGCAAAACGCTGGTGTTCAGCGACGGCCTGACCTTTGACGTGGCAATGGAAATCAAGGAAGCGCTGGAAGGGCGCATTCGCACCAGTTTCGGCATTGGCACCAGCCTGACGTGCGACCTGCCCGAGGTGAAGCCGATGAACATCGTCATCAAGATGATCTCGTGCAACGGCCAGCCGGTCGCCAAAATATCCGACGAACCGGGCAAAGCCGCCACCCACGATCCCGAATACGTGCACTACCTGAAAAGCGTATTCAACGTGGCCGAGAACGTGGAAAAGTAAGCGCCGCTGGCCATTAGCGGGCTCTTGTCTGCCGCATTGTTATGACATTTTATATCGATTGAAAAAGGGACATCATCATGGCCAATCCTATTAGGGTCGCCATTGCCGGTTACGGCAACCTGGGGCGCGGCGTTGAAGCCGCGCTTGCGCAAAACCCCGATATGCAGCTGGTGGGGGTGTTCAGCCGCCGCGATCCGGCGAGCGTGACGCTGCTCAATAGCGACGTGCCGGTGTACGCCATGGCCGACGTGGAGCAATACCAGAACGATGTGGACGTGATGATTCTGTGCGGCGGATCAAAGACCGACCTGCCCGAGCAGGGGCCGTATCTGGCGCAGTTCTTTAACACCGTGGATAGCTTTGATACCCACGCAACGGTGAACGACTACCACGCCGCACTGGATGCGCCCGCGCAAAAAGCCGGTCATCTCGCCATGATGTCGGTGGGCTGGGACCCGGGCCTGTTCTCGCTCAACCGGGCGTTCGGCGAAGCCGTCCTTGCCGAGGGCAAAACCTATTCGTTCTGGGGCAAGGGGTTGAGTCAGGGCCATTCCCAGGCCGTGCGCAGCGTCGAGGGCGTGAAAAAGGGCGTGCAATATACGCTGCCGTCCGAAGACGCCATTGCCCGGGTACGCAACGGCGAGCAGCCCGAGTTAAGCACCCGCGAAAAGCACGTGCGCGAATGCTACGTGGTGCTGGAAGACGGCGCCGACGCCGATACCGTGCGCGAGACCATCGTCAATATGCCGCACTACTTCGCCGAGTACGATAGCGTGGTCAATTTCATCGACGACGACACCTTTGCCCGTGAACACAGCGACATGCCCCACGGCGGCTTTGTCATTCGCAGCGGCCTGACCGGCGCCGGCAACAAGCAGTCCATCGAATACTCGCTGACGCTGGGCAGCAACCCCGAGTTTACCGCCAGCGCGCTGGTGGCCTACACCCGCGCGGCGCACCGCCTGGCACGCCAGGGCGAGACCGGCGCCCGCTCGGTGTTTGACGTTGCCCCGGGCCTGCTCTCGCCCAAAGACCCGGCGCAGCTGCGCAAAGAGCTGCTGTAACGTCTGGATTAACGCCGTTAAGCGCGCTGCTGATGCAATGCCGGCAGCGCTGCCAGCGGAGCTTCGCCTGCGATGATGGCAGGCGTTAGCCGATACGGCCCGCCTCCTGGCGGTGCCCTGCAAATTGATCACAGGAACTTGAATGTTCGAACAAACCTTTCGCAACATCGACGACGTACTCTGGAAAGAAGCCGGCTGTGCCAGCGAGCTGGATTACACCGAGCAGACCTCGTGGATGCTGTTTCTCAAGTACCTGAATGATCTTGAGCAGGAGCACGCCCAAGAGGCGGAGCTGATGGGCAAGCCCTACCGTTTCGTCATTCACCCGTCTTACCGCTGGTCGGCCTGGGCCGCGCCAAAGAATGCCGAGGGCGAGTTCGACCACGACCGGGCGCTCACCGGTGCCGATCTGATTGCGTTCGTCAACGGCGAGCTGTTTCCCTATCTGCAGGGCTTTCGCGAGCGTGCCAGCGACACCGACACACTGGAATACCGGGTCGGCGAAATCTTCAGCGAGATCCGCAACAAGTTTGCCAGTGGCTACAGCCTGCGCGACGCGCTGGAATTGATCGACGGCCTCAGCTTTCGCTCCCAGGCCGAAAAGCACGAGCTATCGCACCTGTACGAAGCCAAGATCAAAAACATGGGCAACGCCGGGCGCAACGGCGGCGAATATTACACGCCGCGCCCGCTGATACGCGCCATGATCAAGGTGACCCAACCGACGATCGGCGAGCGCATCTATGACGCGGCGGCCGGGTCGGCGGGCTTTCTGTGCGAGGCCCACGACTACCTGCGGCGCATACCCAAGCTCTCCACCAGCGATCTTGAGATCCTGCAAAAGCGCACCTTCTACGCCAAGGAGAAGAAGAGCCTGCCTTACGTGATCGGGATTATGAACATGATTCTCCACGGCATCGAAACGCCCAACATCGTCCACACCAACAGCCTGACCGAGAGCCTGGCCGACATTCAGGAGAAAGACCGCTTCGATGTGATACTTGCCAACCCGCCCTTCGGCGGCAAGGAGCGCAAGGAAGTTCAGCAGAACTTCCCGATCAAGACCGGCGAGACGGCGTTTCTGTTTCTGCAGCACTTCATCAAATATTTACGCGCCGGCGGCCGCGCCGCCGTGGTCATCAAGAACACCTTTCTCTCCAACTCTGACAACGCCTCCCGCGCCCTGCGCAAAGAGCTGCTGGAAAGCTGCAACCTGCACAGCATTCTCGACTGCCCCGGCGGCACCTTCCTCGGCGCCGGGGTCAAAACCGTGGTGCTGTTCTTCGAAAAGGGCGCACCGACGCAACGCATCTGGTACTACCAGCTCGACCCCGGCCGCAGCCTGGGCAAGACCAACCCGCTCAACGACAACGACCTGGCCGACTTCGTGACGCTACAGGCAGGCTTTGAGGATTCGGACAATAGTTGGTCCATTAGCGTGGACGATATCGACCCGGACAGCGTGGATCTCTCGGTAAGAAACCCCAACAAGGCCGACGCCGAACCGCTGCGCGACCCCGAAGTCATCATCAACGAGATCGAAACGCTGGATAAGGAAAGCGAAGCGATTCTCGAAGAAATTCGGGGGATGTTATGAGGGAAGGATGGCTTCAAAAACCGCTTGGTGATGTTTGTAATGTGATTGGCGGCGGCACACCATCGAAGCGAAATCCGGCTTTCTATGAGGGGGAGATTCCTTGGGCAACGGTGCGTGACATGCGCAATGAGGTTTTGTCACATACGGAATTTTGCATTGCAAAAGAAGCCATTGACGGTAGTTCAACCAATGTTATTCCTGCAGCAAACGTGGTAATAGCAACACGGGTAGGACTGGGTAAGGTATGTCTTCTTGATCAAGATACTGCGATCAATCAAGATTTACGCGGGATCATTCCGAAAGCGAATGATATTGATGAGCGTTTTTTGTTTCGCTGGTTTCAAAGTGTTGCAAATACCATTGAAGCAGAAGGAACGGGAGCTACGGTCAAAGGGGTAAAGCTACCCTTCATAAAATCTCTTCTGCTACCACTCCCACCCCTCCCCGAACAAAAACGCATCGTCGCCATCCTCGATGACGCCTTCGCGAGCATCGACGCGTCTATCGCCAACACCGAAAAAAACCTCGCCAACGCCCGCGAGCTGTTTGAGAGCTATCTGAATTCAGTGTTTGATGAAGCTCCATGCGGCTGGATAGAGTGCCAGCTTTCTCGCATTTGCAGCATCAAGCACGGTTTTGCTTTTAAGAGCACCTATTTTTCTGACAATGGGCCATATGTTGTGCTTACGCCGGGATCCTTTTATGAGCAAGGCGGATTCCGGGATCAAGGTAAGAAAACGAAGTATTACACGGGCGATATCCCAGATGGCTATACCCTCCAAGAAGGTGATTTCCTATTCGCCATGACCGAGCAGGCTGCTGGGCTACTTGGTAGCTCACTTATCGTTCCAAAATCAGACTATTACCTTCACAACCAACGGCTTGGATTGGTTCAAGTTCATGGCGACGTTGAGTGGAGCAATGATTTCTTTTTTCATCAGTTTAATACGAACATGTTCAGAGCCGCCGTTCAGGCATCCGCATCTGGTGTAAAGGTCCGGCATACTTCACCAACTAAACTTGGTGAAATACCTATCAAATACCCACGTTCAAAACTTGAGCAAGTGCAAGTGGCAGATAAGCTTAATGAGCTAAGCGCTGAAAGAACACGAATACAGGGAAATTACCAACAAAAACTCACCGCCCTGGCCGAGCTAAAGCAGTCCTTGCTACAAAAAGCCTTTTCCGGCGAGCTGACCGCCGACAAGGCAGCATCTGATGCCACCCTCAAGGAAGAGGTATGCCCATGAGCGACGAAAATCAAAGCCCCATCATCATCTACGAAGATGCCGACCACGCCGTCGACGTACGGCTGGACGCGGATCAGGAAACCGTCTGGCTCACTCAGGAGCAGATGACGGTCATCTTCGATGTGCAGAAGGCGGCAGTCTCCAAGCACCTGAAAAACATCTATCAGGAAGGTGAGCTTGACCGAGAGGCAACTGTTTCCATTTTGGAAACAGTTCGAGTTGAGGGAAAACGGCAGGTCACGCGGCAAATCGAACATTACAATCTCGACGCCATCATTTCGGTCGGCTACCGAGTGAACTCCCGCCGCGCCGTGCAGTTCCGCCAATGGGCCACCCGTATTCTGCGCGAACATCTCACCCAGGGCTGGACGCTCAACCGCCAGCGCTTCGAGGAAAACGCCCGCGAGCTGGAAGCCGCGCTGGCACTGGTGCGTAAGGCCGCACAAAGCCCGGCGCTGGATGTGGGCAGCGGTCGCGGGCTGGTGGATATCGTCAGCCGCTATGCTCAGACCTTCCTACTGCTGCAACGCTACGACGAGGGCCTGCTGGCCGAGCCGCAGGCACAGCTGGGCGGCAACCTGCCCTCATTAACCGAGGCGCGCGCCACTCTGGACGGCCTGAAAGCCGAACTGATGGCGCGCGGCGAGGCGACTGAGCTGTTCGCCCGCGACCGGGGCGATGGCCTGGCCTCGCTGCTGGGCAACTTGGATCAAAGCGTGTTCGGCGAGCCAGCTTACCCCAGCGTAGAAGCCAAAGCGGCACACCTGCTG
Source organism: Vreelandella subglaciescola (assembly GCF_900142895.1). Lineage (NCBI taxonomy): Bacteria > Pseudomonadati > Pseudomonadota > Gammaproteobacteria > Oceanospirillales > Halomonadaceae > Vreelandella > Vreelandella subglaciescola. The sequence continues at coordinate 1,637,548 of NZ_LT670847.1, read as the reverse complement.
TACTTTGTCATCAAGAATCACCCGTTCGCCGACGGCAACAAGCGTAGCGCCGCCTTTCTGTTCGTGGATTTTCTGCATCGCAATGGCCGCTTGCTGAATGACGCTGGTGAACCGATGATCAACGATGTGGGGCTGGCCGCGCTGACCCTGCTGGTCGCCGAATCCGATCCGGGCAACAAAGAGACCATGGTTCGCCTGATCATGAATATGCTTGCGGGAGCTAATGAGTGAATGACGCCACTCTGAATGAGGCTGAAACGCGCGCTGAGCTGATTGACCCTGCTCTACAAGAGGCCGGCTGGGGCGTTGTGGATGCCAGCCGGGTGCGGCGCGAGGTCATTACCCAGGGCCGTCTTCTCGGCGCGGGAAAAAGAGCCAAGCAGGATATCGCCGACTATGTGCTGTTCTATCGCGGCCAGAAGCTGGCGGTGATCGAGGCCAAGAAACGCAGCCTGCCGGTGACCGAGGGGCTGGCTCAGGCCAAGCGCTACGCTGAGCGTCTGCAAGCCCGCTTTGCCTATACCACCAACGGCGACGGCATCTACCGCATCGACATGCACACCGGCGCCGAGGGCGCGGTGGCAGGCTACCCCACACCGGACGAGCTGTGGGCCGAAACCTTCAATGATGCACAGCAGGCAGCTAACGCCTGGCGCGAGCGCTTTGGCGCGGTGCCGTTCGAAAACAAAGGCGGTTTCTGGCAGGCGCGTTACTACCAGCACAATGCCATCAATCAGGCGTTGGAGGCCATTGCTGCCGGGCGCGAGCGCATCCTGCTCACCCTTGCCACCGGCACCGGCAAAACGTCTATTGCCTTTCAGATCGCCTGGAAGCTGTTTCATGCCCGCTGGAGCCTAACCGCTCGCAGCACCGGCGAGCCCCTACGCCAGCCGCGCATCCTGTTCTTGGCTGATCGGAATATCCTTGCCGATCAGGCCTTCAACGACTTCTCCGCGTTTCCCGAGGATGCGCTGGTACGCATCGACCCGGAAACCATCCGCAAGAAAGGCCGGGTGCCGAAGAACGGCAATGTGTTCTTCACCATCTTCCAGACCTTCATGACCGGGCGCGACGGCGAAGGCAACCCGGCGCCCAACTTTGGCGACTATCCGCCGGACTTTTTCGATTTTATCGTTATCGACGAATGCCATCGCGGCGGCGCCAACGACGAGAGCAACTGGCGGGGTATCCTCGAGTATTTTGCGCCTGCGGTGCAGCTGGGCCTGACCGCCACGCCCAAGCGCCAGAACAACGCCGACACCTACGCCTATTTCGGCGAGCCGGTGTATATCTATTCGCTGAAAGAAGGCATCAATGACGGTTTCCTGACGCCGTTCAGAGTGCGCCAGATTGCCACCACCCTGGATGACTACGTCTTTACCGCCGATGACACCGTCATCGAGGGCGAGGTGGAACAGGGCCGGCGCTATACCGAGGACGACTTCAACCGCGTGATCGAGATCCGTGAGCGCGAGCAGTATCGGGTCAAGGTGTTCATGGAGCAGATCGACCAGCGGGAAAAGACGCTGGTGTTCTGCGCCACCCAGAACCATGCGCTGGCGGTGCGTGATCTCATCAACCAGATGAAAACCAGCGGCGATCCGCACTACTGCGAGCGCGTCACCGCTGACGATGGCACCGAGGGCGAGCGTTTCCTGAAGCAGTTTCGGGATAACGAGAAAACTATTCCCACCATCCTGACCACCTCGCAGAAGCTTTCCACCGGCGTGGATGCGCGCAATGTGCGCAACATCGTGCTGATGCGGCCGGTTAATTCGATGATTGAATTCAAGCAGATCATCGGCCGCGGCACCCGCCTGTACGACGGCAAGGACTACTTCACGATTTATGACTTCGTGAAAGCCTACGAACACTTTAATGACGCCGAGTGGGACGGCGAGCCGCTAGTGCCGGAACCCTGTGCCATCTGCGGCAACCAACCTTGTACTTGTGCCGTTACCCCGCCCCAACCGTGCCAAGTGTGCGGCGAGCGCCCGTGTCAGTGCGAAAAAGAGCCGCCCGAACCCTGTGGCATTTGCGGTGAGCACCCTTGCGTGTGCGAGAACCGCCGCACGGTAAAGGTGAAACTGGCCGACGGCAAGCAGCGCACCATTCAGCACATGAGCGCCACCAGCTTCTGGAGCCCGGATGGCAAACCCATCTCCGCTGCCCAGTTCATTCAGCGCCTGTTTGGTGACTTGCCTGCGCTGTTTATCGACGAGGATGAGCTGCGCACCTTGTGGGGCAGGCCGGATACGCGCCAGCAGCTGCTGGAAGGGCTGGAAGAAAAAGGCTATGGCGTGGAGCAGCTGGCCGAGGTGAGCAAATTGATCGAAGCGGAAAACAGCGACCTCTACGATGTGTTGGCCTATATCGCCTTTCATCAAGCGCCGGTGACCCGCGCCGAGCGAGTGGACTCACGCCGCGCCGTCATCCTGGAGGGTCACGACTACCGACAGTGTGACTTCCTGCGCTTCGTGCTCGATCACTACGTGGCGCGCGGTGTGGGGGAGCTTGCAACCGACAAGCTGCCGCAGCTGATCGAGTTGAAGTACCAAAGCCTGGGCGATGCGGTCAATGAGCTGGGCCCTGCAGGCCAGATTCGAGAGGTTTTTGTCGGATTTCAGCAGCATTTATATTAACGCTGGGTCGCGCGACTCAGGCAACAAAGCACGCAACAAAAAAAGGCTTACGCGTTAACGTAAGCCCTTTTTATCTTGTCTGGTCGGAATAGCAGGATTCGAACCTACGACCTCTGCCTCCCGAAGGCAGCGCTCTACCAAGCTGAGCTATATTCCGATGTGTTGTAAGCCGTTTCGGCCTTCAACGGTGGAGGATAGTACGCCGTTGAAGGCGGTGTTTCAAGCCTTCTTTTGCACAGCACGCCCTCAGGTCTGGCGTTCGACCGCCGCGTGGGCGAGTTTTTCCATGGTGTCGCGGAATTCACTGGGCGGCAGTGCGTCGAGCTGGGCGAGCGCCTTGGCGGCCATTTCTTCGGCGCGTTCGCGGGTGTAGTCCAGCGCGCCGGTGGTGCGGACGATCTCGAGCACGGCGTCAAGCTGATCCAGCCCGCCCTTGCGAATGGCCTGGCGAATGAGCTTGGCCTGTTCGGGCGTGCCTTTTTCCATGGCGCGCAGCAGCGGCAGGGTAGGCTTGCCTTCGGCCAGATCGTCGCCGACGTTTTTGCCCATGGCCTTGGCGTCGCCCTGATAGTCGAGCAAATCATCCACCAGCTGAAAGGCCAGCCCCAGATAGCGGCCATAAAGCTTGAGTGCCTCTTCCTGCTCCGGGGTGGCCTCGGCGATCACCGCGCCGCTTTGCGAGGCGGCTTCGAACAGCTGCGCGGTTTTGCCCTGAATAGTGGCGAAGTAGTCGTCCTCGGTAATGGCCGGGTTGCCGATGTTGGTCAGCTGCTGCACTTCGCCTTCGGCGATGATGCAGGTGGCCGCCGATAAAATCGCCATGATGCGCATCGAGCCCACGTCGACCATCATCTGGAACGAACGCGAGTAGAGAAAATCGCCCACCAGCACGGAAGGCGCGTTGCCCCAGGCATCGTTGGCGGTTTGCTTGCCCCGGCGCAGGTGCGATTCATCCACCACGTCGTCGTGCAGCAGCGTTGAGGTGTGCATGAACTCGATCAGCGTGGCCAGCGTGACGTGCTTGTTGCCCCCGTGCTGTTCACTGCCGTAGCCCAGCGCGCGCGCGGCCAGCAGCACCAGCAGCGGGCGCAGGCGCTTGCCGCCGCTTTTGACGATGTAGCCGCTGATGGCCTCGACCAGCGGCACTTTGGAGCTGAGTTGTTCGGCGATGGTGCGGTTGACCGCAGCAAAGTCATCGGCCACCGCGGCGTGCAGCGGTGATGAATGGGCAGGCGTTGAAACGGGGGTGTCGGTGGTCATGGATTCCATTCATCGCGGCAAGGGGTGAAGTAAAGCAGTCAACAAGACAATGCCGCTCATGCTATGGGGGCGGTGGTTGAGCGTCAAGGCGGCGGCGATGCGGTATGGGGCGGCGGCGCCGGTGCGCGCGGTTGATTTTGGCGAACGGTTGTGCTCACCCGCGAGCATCGCTATAATACGCGACCCGCTTGTCATGCTCCCTGTCAGATGGCTGCCGAAAGGGGCGCCACTCGCCGCAGGTCGATTGTGCGCGTATCGAACAAGAGCCAGGCGCGATGAGCGCGGCGGCCGTGCCTGAGGGCGCGCCGCCATCATGATCCGTTCCGGAGAGAGACATGTACGCAGTAATCAAAAGCGGTGGCAAACAGTACCGCGTTCAGGAAGGCCAGACGCTGAAGCTCGAGAAGCTGGAACTTCCCACCGGCGAAACCATCGAGTTTGACGAAGTGCTGATGGTTGCCGACGGCGACGACGTGAAAATTGGCGCTCCGTTGGTCGACGGCGCTAAAGTGGCGGCAGAGATCGTTGATCACGGTCGCGGTGATAAAATCACGATCATCAAGTTCCGTCGCCGGAAGCACAGCATGACCCGTCAGGGCCATCGTCAGTGGTTCACCGAAGTCAAAATCACCGGAATTTCCGCGTAAGCGGTTACTGTCCCTTAAGGAGGATTTGATCCATGGCACATAAGAAAGCAGCCGGCTCCACGCGTAACGGTCGCGATAGTGAATCCAAACGCCTTGGCGTGAAGCTCTTTGGTGGCCAGGCCGCAGCGCCGGGCAACATCATCGTGCGCCAGCGCGGCACGAAATTTCACGCTGGCAACGGCGTTGGCATTGGTAAAGACCACACGCTGTTCGCCCTGGGCGAAGGCGTGATCAAGTTTGAGACCAAAGGCCCGAAAAACCGCAAGTTCGTCAGCGTCGTTTCTGCTTAAGCGAAACGCCTGCCAGCGAACAAAAAGCCCCGCCACGGCGGGGCTTTTTTGTCTGCGCACCTTCCTGTCTGCCAACGGTCTGCCAAGACACCTGTTGCAGCATGGCGCAGGCCGCAACAAAATGCATAAGCGGTGCCCGTCTGGGCATCCATTGTGATAACCGGCGGCGAGAGCGGCCAGGAGCAACTTCCATGCAGTTTCTCGATGAAGCCTCGGTAATTGTCGAGGCGGGAAATGGCGGCAACGGCTGTATGAGCTTTCGCCGCGAAAAGTACGTGCCCAAGGGCGGGCCTGACGGTGGCGACGGTGGCCACGGCGGCAGCGTCCACCTGATTGGTGATGACGCCCTGAATACGCTGATTGATTTCAAGTTCCAGCGTTTCTACAAGGCGCAAAACGGCCAAGGCGGTATGGGGCGCCAGATGAGTGGCCGCGCCGGCGATGATCTGCACGTGAAAGTGCCGGTGGGCACCACGGTGATCGACGAAGACACCCTTGAGGTGATCGCCGATGTGACCGAGATCGGCCAGGTCGTGTTGGTCGCCGAAGGCGGCCGCCGCGGGCTGGGCAACATTCACTTCAAGTCGTCGACCAACCGCGCACCGCGGCGCACCACGTCGGGCACCGAAGGCACGCGGCGCAACCTGCGCTTTGAAATGAAGGTCATGGCGGATGTCGGGCTGCTGGGCATGCCCAACGCCGGCAAGTCCACGCTGATTCGCGCGGTATCGGCGGCCAAACCCAAGGTCGCCAACTATCCGTTTACCACGCTGGTGCCGAACCTTGGCGTGGTCAAGATCGGGCTGCACGAGCACTTCGTGATGGCCGACGTGCCGGGGCTGATCGAAGGCGCGTCGGACGGCGCGGGGCTGGGGCTGCGCTTTTTGAAGCACCTCACGCGCACACGTCTGCTGCTGCACGTGGTCGACGTCGCGCCCTTTGACGAGACCGACCCGGTGGAGTCCGCCAGGGCGATCGTACGCGAGCTGGAGCAGTTCTCCCCCGCGCTGGCCGAACGCCCGCGCTGGCTGGTGCTCAACAAGTTTGACCTGCTGCCCGAAGACGAACGCGACGCCCGCGCCAAAGAGATTATTGACGCGCTGGGTTGGGAAGGCCCGGTCTTTTGCCTCTCGGCCATCAGCAAGGACGGCACCCAGCCGATGGTACAGACGGTGTATCGCTGGCTGGCCGAACAGCAGCGCGTGGAGCACGAAGACGAGCAGGCCCACGCCCGCGAACAGGACGTGCGTCGGCGCATGGAAGCCGAATCGGTAGAGCGCACCGAAGCCCGCCTCGGCCGCAAGCGCAAGCGTCACGACGATGATGACGATGACTTCGACGATGACGATTACGACGTTGAGGTAGAATACGCGCCCTAGGCTCTTGAGAACGGCTCTTGAGAACGGCTCTTGAGAGCGACGCAACGTTTAACGCCGGCTGACAGGCAAGGAGCGACGCAGTGAGCAATGAGCAGGAGCCCGGGCGCGAGGCGCTTGGCCAGGCGCGGCGGGTGGTGGTGAAAATCGGCAGCTCGCTGTTGACCAACGACGGTCGCGGGCTGGATGAGATGGCCATTGGTCGCTGGGTCGACCAGATTGCTGCGCTGCACCGTCGCGGCGTTGACGTTGTGCTGGTGTCGTCCGGCGCCGTGGCTGCCGGCATGCTGCGGTTGGGCTGGCAGGCGCGGCCCAGCGAGGTGCACGAGCTTCAAGCGGCGGCAGCGGTAGGGCAAAACGGCCTGACTCAGAGCTACGAGCAGCATTTTGCCCGCCACGATATTCTCACCGCGCAAATCCTGCTGACTCACGATGACCTGTCCAACCGCAAGCGTTACCTGAACGCGCTGTCGGCGCTGCGCACGCTGGTCGACATGCGCGTGGTGCCGGTCATCAATGAAAACGACACCGTGGTTACCGATGAAATCCGCTTTGGTGATAACGACACCCTGGGCGCGCTGGTCGCCAACCTGCTTGAGGCCGACGCGCTGTTGCTGCTCACCGATCAGGAAGGGCTGTTTGACGCCGACCCGCGCCACGACCCCGGTGCCGGGCTGATCGCCGAAGGCCGCGCCGATGACCCGCGCCTGGCGGCTGTCGCCGGTGGCGGCGGCGCGCTGGGGCGGGGCGGCATGAGTACCAAGATACGCGCCGCCAAGCTGGCCGCGCGTTCCGGCGCGGTGACGGTGATCGCCAGCGGTCGCCAGCCCGACGTCCTCACGCGGCTGCTGGATGGCGAGACGCTGGGTACGCTGCTGCGCCCCGTGCATGCACCGCTGGCGGCGCGCAAGCGCTGGCTGGCCGGCCAGCTGCAGGTGCGCGGCACGCTGACGCTGGATGCCGGCGCCATCAAGGTGCTGCGCGAGCGTGGTTCAAGTCTGCTGGCGGTGGGCGTGCGCGAGGTGCAGGGGACGTTTCGCCGCGGCGATATGGTCGCCTGCGTGGACGAACAGGGTGCGCTGGTGGCCAAGGGACTGATCAACTACGGCGCGGCCGAGGCGCGCAAACTGAAGGGTCAGCCCAGCCACCAGATCGAGGCGCTGCTGGGCTACGTCGAAGCACGCTCGCTGATTCACCGCGATAACCTCGTGGTAATGCGCTTGCCTGATTAGCCAGACCAATGAGGAACGGGCGGCAATGGAATCTGCCGTGGCCAGTCGTTGGGCACGATAAAGACGCGCCGGGTACGCCGCGTCTCCGGTGCGTAAACCATTAGCTGCTGGGGCACGGGCCGCTCCTCAAGTCGTGCCAACGCGGTGTTGGCGGCCTCATCCAGCGGGGTAAAGTGAGTCAGCGGCGGCGGTGCCAGCCAGCAGGGTTTGGGCAACCATGCGCCTAGCGCAATTTCGCCCAACGATGCCCGCAGCGCCGGCCAGTCTTGGGCGTAGCACCAGAGCCCGCGATGATGATCCGGCGTACTGCCCTCGGGCGCCGGCAGCGTGGCGTGCCAGGGGTAGAAAAGCACGCCCGGCATGGCAAATTGCGGGCGCAGCGGGGGCAGGGTTTCGCCGCTGTCTCGCGGCGCCAGCCAGTGGCGCAGGGTCTGACGCGCGGCCGTGCCGGCCGAAAACGCCAGTTGATGACGCGCCATGTGCGCGGATTTGCGCGCCAGGCTGTCGATGCCGCCGGGGCCAATCCAGCGGCTCGGGCTTGCTGCTGCGCCGGGCCCCTCGGGCAGTCCCAGATAGAACTTGATCGCCACTTCCAGATGCACCGGTGCCGGGTCGCGGCGCGTGCGGTAGAGCATGTCCAGCTCGCCCAGCGTGTTGCGCCGCTGGAATACCCGCACGTTGCGCGCCAGCAGCCGCGTGTCCGGCGCATGGTCAAGCAGGTAGTGCCACAGCCGCTCGTGATAATGCCCCATGCGGGCACGGTGCAGCCCGCCCCATGGCTGCTCTGCCAGGCTGGCCGCGTGGTGGCCAAGCCAGGCGGCCAGCGTGCCGTGTGGCGTAAACCCCAGTGCCCGGTTATCGGGGCGGCCGGCGTAGCCGGGCAGGATGACGAGGTCGGGCGCGTGCAGCAGCCAGGCCATATCGCGCAGCGCCGGCGCCGTCAGCGTATCGTCGACGCCTTCAAGGGTTGCAGGCGGCACTTGCTGCGATAATCTCATCTTCGATAACGTCACTTTCGATAGTGTCACCTTGAGCCTCTCCCTTGCCTGCTGGTGGCGGATATTATCCCTGCTTTTTACACCGTGTCCGCTCACGCTGATCTTGACGTTCGCACCGCGCGCTGGCAAATCGCAGCATATCGCGCTGGTGATCATGATGTTACTGACGGCTGAAGCCCGAGCGCCGGCTGCACGCGTCACGGTGCTGTCATGCATGACGTGCAGGCTTTGGGCACAAGCACCCGCTGACACGGAGTCCTGTATGACGGCGCAAGAAGCTCATTGGCTCGAACGCTTTCAACGCCATTCAAGCCTGCGCTGTGTGGCCGTTGTCGCCGATGATCAGCCTATCGGCGTGCTGCGTCGCAGCAGCTTTCTGGCGTTGTTTACCAACCCGTTCAGCCACTCGCTTTATGCCCGAACGCAAGTGCTCGACGTGATGGATACGCACATGCTGGTGGCCAGAGCGGATACCCCGCTGGATGCGCTAAGCCAGAAGTTGACCGAACGTCATGATATCGAGCAGGAAGATTTCGTGATCGTGGAAAACGACGGCGCCTATCTGGGCATGGGCAGCATTATTGATTTGTTGCGCGAAATTACCGCGGTGCAGGTGCGTCAGGCACGCCACGCCAACCCGCTGACCGGGTTGCCCGGCAATATCCTGATTCAGGAAACGCTAGGCCAGTATCTGGCGCGGGACGAAGGCTTTGCCGCTGTCTACGTGGATCTGGACAGCTTCAAGGCGCTCAACGATGTGTACGGTTACGCACGCGGTGATCAGGTCATCGTGTCGCTGGCACGTCTGCTGCAGGCACAGGGCGAAAGCGCCGGCGGCTTCATTGGTCATATCGGTGGTGACGACTTCATGCTGCTGCTTCCTCTGGCGCACTGGGAGCAGGCGATACATCAGGTATTGCGCTGCTTTGAAAAAATTGCGCCGACCTTTTATGCCGAGGCCGACCGGCAACGGGGCGGGATTAAAACCGACAACCGTCAGGGTGAGGCGCTTTTTGTGCCTTTTGTCAGCCTCTCCGTCGCGGTCAAGCCGGTTGAGCCTGGCACCGGCTATCAGCCGCTGGATATTGCCTCCGAGCTTTCCGAGCTCAAACATCAGGCCAAGAAAATTCCCGGTAACAGCCTGTTCGTGGAGAGACGCGCCGCTGCGGACGTCCAGACGGCCATGCAGACCAGCAACCACGTAATTGACCTGCATCAACGCGTGGCTGAATAACAGGGCTAAAAAGACCTGGTCCTTATGTTTGACGCTTACACTCAACTACGGTTAGCTATCATCCCCTTACCAACCTGTTTCCAGGGTCTTGGCGCAACAGGAGAGCAACGGCGATGATGGAACCATCCCTGCATCAGGCATTCAGCAGCGGCGAAGCAGACGTGGGTAAGCGCTTCGAGCAATTTTATATTGCCGTGGAGCAAAGCCCCGTGGCGACGGCGATCACCGATGCAAGCGGCCATATCGAATTCGTCAATCAGTGTTTTCTGGATGTGACCGGCTACGACCGCGATGAGCTGCTGGGCCAGACGCCGGCGCTGATCCAGTCGGGCATGACGCCTGATGTCGTCTATGACGAGCTCTGGACGACGCTGCGCGAAGGCAAGGTGTGGCAGGGTGAGCTGTTGAATCGGCGCAAAAGCGGTGAGCTTTACTGGGAAGCGCAAACCATCACCCCGGTGAAAAATACCGCCGGTGAGATTGTCAGCTTCGTCACCGTCAAGGAAGATATTACCCGCCGCTGTGAACAGGAAAACGAGCTGCGCCTGATGTCGGTGGCCTTTGATACCGGCCAGGCCACGTTCATCACCGATACCGACATGATGATCCGCCGAGTCAATCACTTGGTCTCAAAGATCAAGCGCAACACTCCCTGGCGGTTTGATTTAGCTCTTCGGCCATGACTTCATTGGGTGTTTTGAAGTCGAGGGTCTTGCGAGGGCGATTGTTCATCAGCTCGGCGATGTCGTTGAACTGGGTCTGCGTTACGTGGCTCAGGTCGGTGCCTTTGGGCAGGAACTGGCGGAGCAGGCCGTTCGTGTTCTCGTTGCTGCCGCGCTGCCACGGGGCATGTGGATCGGCAAACCAGATGGTCATGTTCAGCCGGCGGGCGAGCTCCTCGTGACGAGCCATTTCGCTGGTCATCGTCGTGTCCACGGCATCGTTCCCGGCTGACGGTCGACGCACTTCGACCGATACGACGGGCAATCTCACGGACAGATTTACCGTCGTCATCAAGCAAACGGATCATGGCCCGCTCGGTCGCGTTCAGGTGCTGGTAATGTCGGCTCATGGACTCATCCTGGCAGGTTCATGCGGGACTGTGTTGCACTTGCAGGTTGAGTCTGCCAAACCCTGGCGCTTGACTACGAGCTGGTAGAGTACCAGCGCGATCCGGAGACCCAGCTGGCGCCCGAATCGCTCAGGCGCATCCAGTCGCTGGGCAAGTCGCCGGTGATTACCGACGGCGAACAAACGGTGGCCGAATCCGGCGCGATTATCGAGTACTTACTGGCGTGCTATGGCGAAGGGCGCTGCCAGCCCGGCGCCGGGGATACGCGAGGGTGGGTCGACTACCGCTACTGGTTGCACTACGCCGAAGGCTCGCTGATGCCGTTGCTGGTGATGCAGCTGGTATTCGGCCAGCTGCCCAAGCAGTCACCGTGGCTGATCAAACCCATTGCCCGGGGCATTCACAAAACCGTGAATCAGCGCTTTCTGGCGCCGCAGCTGGCCCGGCACATGGCGATGATCGAGGCGTATCTGGCTGAGCACGGCCAGTTTGCCTCGTCCTGGCCCAGCGGTGCGGATATTCAGATGAGCTTTCCGCTGCAGGCGCTCTCAATGACGCGCCCGCTGGACGACTATCCGGCCATTGCCGCGTTTATCCAGCGTATTGAGGCCGACGCCGCCTGGCAGCGCGTGGTCGAACGCGCCGGCCCGTTAAGCCTGCCTGGCTGACAGAAGGGCGCTAGGCTGCGGCAAAGGTACCGGCGTTCAGCCACAGGTGCACCAGAATGCTGGCGATGTAGCCGAGAGCAATAACCGGCATCCAGCGCAAATGCCCCATGAAGGTGTAGGCGCCTCGCGCCTGCCCCATGACGGCGACCCCCGCTGCCGATCCAATGGACAGCAGGCTGCCGCCCACGCCGGCGGTCAGCGTAATCAGCAGCCAGTGCCCCTGTGACATCTCCGGTTCCATGGTCAGTACCGCAAACATGACCGGAATGTTGTCCACCAGTGCCGATACCACACCGAGCGTAATATTCGCCCAGGTAGCGTCCCAGCCGCCGTAAAGCGCCTCTGACAGCAGCCCCAGGTAACCCATGAAGCCCAGCCCGCCGACGCACATCACCACGCCGTAGAAGAACAGCAGCGTATCCCACTCGGCGCGTGCCACGCGGCTGAAGACGTCGAAGGGCACAACGCTGCCCAGCTGGGCGAGTTTTTTGTCATCGCCCCGGCGGCTGTAGCGTTCGCGTTTGCGTTCCAGCGAGCGTGGCAGGCTGCGGCGCAGGTAGTAGCCAAAAAACTGCAGGTAGCCAAGCCCGGTCATCATGCCCAGCACCGGCGGCAAGTGCAGCAGCGTATGGCACAGCACCGCGGTAACAATGGTGAGTAAAAACAGCAGCACAATGCGCCGCGCGCCGCGCTTGAGCCAGACGTCTTCATGGACGCTTTCGGGTTTGGCGTCTTTAATGAACAGGCTCATGATCACCGCGGGTACCAGGAAGTTGACCAACGCGGGCAAAAACAGGACGAAAAACTGCTGAAACTCCACCAGCCCCGCCTGCCATACCATCAGTGTGGTGATATCGCCAAACGGGCTGAAGGCGCCGCCGGCGTTGGCGGCAATCACGATGTTGATGCAGGCCAGGTTGATAAAGCGCTTGTCGCCTTCGGCCACTTTGGTGACCACCGCGCACATCAACAGCGCGGTGGTCAGGTTGTCGGCAATGGGCGAGAGCACGAAGGCCAGCCCGCCGGTGAGCCAGAACAGCGTCTTGTAGTTGAACCCCTTGAGCAGCATCCATGAGCGCAGCTTGTCGAAGACGCGCCGCTCTTCCATGGCGTTGATGTAGGTCATCGCCACCAGCAAAAACAGCATCAGCTCGGTAAATTCCAGCAGCGTCATGCGAAATGCATGCTCCGAGGCCTCGGACATGCCGTTTTGTACGTAGACCCAGCCCACCAGCCCCCAGATAATGCCGGCGGCGATCAGCACCGGTTTGGATTTGCGCATGTGAATCTTTTCTTCGGCGATGACCAATACATACGCCAGCACGAAAATCGCCACGGCAAACAGGCCCACGCCCGTGCTGGTCAGATTGAGCTCGCCGGTCATTGCCCAGCCGGGCAGGCTGACAAGCAGCAGGGGCACAAGCAACAAAAAAGGCCAGCGGCGAAGGGATCGCGGCTGGCGCAGAGGCATGGGCAGCTGGTTCATGACGACGTTATTCCTTACGGCCGGACATCAATAGAAAGCATATTAGCGTGCTGTTAGGCTAACAGTTAGGCAGGCAAGAAAATATGTCAGAAAAGCGAACGATAGGCGGTAATAACCCTTTGATTGCGTGGTTTTTTAGCAAGTTATCCTTTATGGGTATGGTCATGCAAAGGGCTTTAGCGTATATCTGGGGGTTCGTCTCGATGTCGCCTGCGTATTGATGGTGGTTTGTTTCTTGTTTTTACATAACCTTTCATAAACATACTTAAAACGGGTCAAGTTAATCGTCAAGCGACCGAAATAATACGGTACAGAGAACGTCTTCATGGCGAATTCACGCGGCGCGACACGTCACAACGATTACTTCGCGGGGTCGCTGCCCTATGAAAGGATGGCTTGAATTATGGGTACGATTTCATCGTTAGGTATCGGCTCGGGGCTTGACCTTAACGGCCTGCTTGATCAGCTCAAGGATGCCGAGCGGGAAAAGCTGGCGCCGATTGAGCGCCAGATCAAGACCGAGGACACCAAGATCACGGCATTCGGCCAGCTGAAGGGGGCGCTTTCCAAGCTGCAGGACGCGGCGGAAACGCTTAACAGCGGCGATCTTTACTCCAGCCTTTCGGCCAGCACCAGCGGCGACTCTGTTGGCGCGGCGGCGGATAAAAACGCCATGCCCGGCGGCTATCAGATCAACGTGGAGACGCTGGCCACCCGCGGCACCCTGGCCTCGGGCAACAGCACCGGCGACCCGACCGACGAGGTCGCGGCAAGCGCCCAGGAGATGACGCTAAGTTTTGGTAGCGGCCCCGACAAGACCGTGGCCATTGAGGCGGGAAGCACCCTGGAAGACGTCCGCGATGCGATCAACGCCGATGAGGAATCCGGCGTTAACGCTTCCATCATCAACGACGGCACCGGCTACCGGCTGGCGTTAAGCTCCCGGGAAACCGGGGCGGATGCCTCAATCAGCGGCTTCTCATTCGATGGTGATGCGACCATTTCGGCCGATGACGCCCTCGTGGCAGATGGCGGCACGCTGCAGGCCGGCACCGATGCTTCACTGACGGTGAACGGTATCGGCATTACCAGCGCCAACAACCAGGTTGAAGACGCCATTCAGGGCGTCACGCTCAACCTCAAAGAAGAAGGCGAGAGCACCGTCACCGTCGAGCAGGACACCCTGGCCGTGCGCGAGGCCGTCACCGGTTTTGTCGATGCCTATAACGACCTTAAAGAAACCACCGGCAAGCTGACCTCGTTCAATGCGGAAACCGGCCAGGCCGGCGAGCTCAACGGTGACAGCACTGTGCGCATGGTGGAATCAAGCCTGCGCAACGTAGTGGGCGGTATGGGCAATGCCGGCAGCGACTTCTCGATGCTCAGCGACATCGGCATTTCGCTGGAGGTTGACGGTAGCCTGTCGGTGGATAGCGACAAGCTCGATGACGTGCTGTCCAGCGATCAGCAGGCGCTGTCCGACTTTTTTGCCGGCGTGGATGACAGCGACGGCTTTGCCGCGCGGCTGGAAGGCTCGGTGGGTCAGATGCTGAGCGATAACGGCTCGGTGAATGGGGCGATCAGCAGCGCTGAAAACCGCATCGATTCGTTGGGCCAGCGCTATGACCGCATGGAACAGTCCGTGGATCGCACCGTGGCGCGCTACCGCACGCAGTTCAGCCAGCTTGACGGCATGGTGGCGCAGATGAACCAGACAAGCTCCTACCTGACCCAGCAGTTCGATGCGCTTAGCCAGATGAGCAGCGGCAAGAACTAACGTCCGCCGGTACGCCTTGTAAGGTACGTCTGAACGAGGGCCCGCCGGAATGGCGGGCTTTTTTCATGTTCTGGCAGCGCTAGCCAGCCAGAAAAGTGCGTGCTAGAATACGCCACCTCTCAGACATACCCGTGTAAACAGGCGGCCAAGCGCCTTGCCTGTTACAGCTTTTGGCGAGACGAAGCGTCCGCCAACTATAGCGGAATTACGCAACGCCGCACACGCGGCGAACATCGAGTTAAACTGTTGTCGTTAAACGGCAACCCTATTCTCTAAGGAGATACCCTGTGGCGAACACCAAGCAAGCCCGCAAGCGCGCCCGTCAGGCCGAGCAACGTCGCGTCCTGAAATCCGGACAGCGCAGCATGGTGCGTACCTACGTTAAGCGCGTCATCAAAGCGATCGGCACCGGTGATCACACCAAGTCGATGGAAGCTTTCCAGGCGGCGCAGCCGGTCATCGACCGCATCGCCGACAAAGACGTGCTGTCCAAGAAAAAGGCCGCACGCCTGAAGAGCCGCTTGAACAAGCGCATTAAGGCACTGGCGGCGTAAGTCGGCAGACGCCTCAAAAAAACCGGCTGCGGCCGGTTTTTTTGTGTCCGGTAAACGGGTCAGTGACAATACCGCCAGACAGACCCAGCGTGGAAAACAAGCGATGAGCACAGACACATCGGCAAACGATACCGCACCGCCGGCGCGCAGAGGGCTTATGGGCTCGGGGCTGGTGGTCAGCGCTATGACCATGCTTTCACGGGTCATGGGGCTTGCGCGCGACGTGGTGATAGCGGCGCTGCTGGGCGCAGGCGGCGGGGCGGATGCGTTTTTTGTTGCCTTCAAGATTCCCAATTTTCTGCGCCGCCTGTTTGCCGAAGGGGCGTTTAATCAGGCCTTTGTGCCGGTGCTGTCGGAGTACTCCACCCAGCGCACCCGCCGTGAGGTCCGCGAGCTGTTGAACGCCACCGCCGGCAGCCTAAGCGCGATGCTAGCGCTGCTGACGGCGTTTGCCATGCTCGCCGCGCCGTGGCTGGTGTGGCTATTTGCGCCGGGCTTTGGCCGCGACCCCGAAAAACTCGCGCTAACCACGGATATGCTGCGGCTGACGTTCCCGTATTTGCTGCTGATTTCGCTGACGGCGTTTTCCGGCAGCGTATTAAACACCTATAGCCGTTTTGCCGTGCCGGCGTTTACCCCGGTGCTGCTGAACCTATCGCTGATTGGCGCCGCCCTTGTGTTAATGCCGCTGATGCAGGCGCCGGCCATGGCGTTAGCGTGGGGCGTGCTGATTGCGGGGGTCGCGCAGCTGGCGTTTCAGGTGCCGTTCTTGTGGCGGCTGGGGCTGTTGCCCGCGCCGTGGCCGAACTTTTCTCACCCCGGCGTCAAGCGTATTTTAAAGCTGATGGCGCCGGCGCTGTTTGGCGTCTCGGTATCGCAGATCAACCTGCTGCTGGATACCGTGCTGGCCTCACTGTTGACCGCCGGCAGCGTGTCGTGGCTGTACTATTCCGACCGCTTGGTGGAGCTGCCGCTGGGCGTATTCGGGGTGGCCATCGGCACGGTGATTCTGCCCGCGCTTTCCAGGCGTCATACCGAGCAGTCAAAAACGCATTTTTCGGCGATGCTCGACTGGGCGATCCGCCTGGTGTTGCTGTTGGGGCTGCCGGCGGCGTTGGCGCTTGTGGTACTCGCTGAGCCGCTTCTGATCACGCTGTTTCACTACGGCGCGATGACCGAGCAGGATATCCACATGGCGGCAATGAGCCTGCGGGCCTACGCCGTCGGGCTGCCGGCGTTCATGCTGATCAAAGTGCTGGCACCGGGCTTTTTTGCCCGCCAGGACACCAAAACGCCGGTCAAGGTGGGTATTGTCGCCATGGTGGCCAATATGGCGCTTAACCTGATGCTGATCTGGCCGCTGGCGCACGCGGGCTTGGCGCTGGCCACCGCGCTTTCGGCCTTTTTGAATGCCGGGCTGCTGGCCTGGCTGCTGCGTAAGCAGGGCGTGCTGACCTTTCAGCCCGGCTGGCGGCGTTTTGCCG
This sequence comes from Vreelandella subglaciescola, assembly GCF_900142895.1. Lineage (NCBI taxonomy): Bacteria > Pseudomonadati > Pseudomonadota > Gammaproteobacteria > Oceanospirillales > Halomonadaceae > Vreelandella > Vreelandella subglaciescola. The sequence goes on along the minus strand of NZ_LT670847.1, from coordinate 1,620,828 downwards.
TGCAGCTGGTTGGCGGTGGCGGGTTGATGGCCGCCGCGCTGTTTGCGCTGGCCCCCGGGGTGCAGGCATGGTTTGATTTCGGCCTGGCCCAGCGCGCGGCCTGGGTTGCTCTGCTGGTGGGGGTTGGTGCCGGCATTTACTTTGTCTGGCTGGCGCTTTTGGGGCTCAGGCCGCGGCATTTGACCATGCGCGGTTAGCGATAAACCAACCCGAGGCCGACATCACCGCGCGGGGTTGGTTATAATCGGTGGTTTTACGCGCCGAACGTGTATTCGGCGACAATCAACGGCTGGGGTGGCATGCGCGTCATACGAGGTTTGCACAATATACAGGCGTCTCACCGGGGTTGCGTGGCAACCATCGGTAATTTTGACGGCGTGCATCGTGGCCATCAGGCGATCTTGCAGCAGTGCCGCGAACACGCCGCACGCCTAGGGGTGCCACTGACTGTAGTGGTGTTCGAGCCCCAGCCGCGGGAGTTTTTTGCCGGTGAGCAAGCGCCGCCACGGCTAACCCGGCTGCGTGAAAAAGTCCGCCTGCTGCGGGGTCACGGCGTTGACCAAGTGCTCTGCCTGCCGTTTAACGACGCGCTGCGCAGCCTGACCGGCCGCGAATTTATCGATCAGGTACTGCTCGAAGGACTGGGCATCAAGCACTTGGTCGTCGGCGACGACTTCCGCTTTGGCTGCGATCGGCGCGGCGATTTTACCCTGCTGAAAACCGCCGGCCGCGAGAGCGGGTTTGGCGTTGAGCACACCCGCAGCTTTGACGTAGACGGCGAGCGCGTTTCCAGCACGCGGGTGCGCACGTTGCTGGCGAGCGGCAACTTTATCGGTACGGCGCGGCTTTTGGGGCGAGCGTATTCGCTTGACGGGCGCGTGGTGCGCGACCAGCAGCTGGGGCGCACCATCGGCGCCCCCACGGCCAATTTACCGCTGTTGTCGCAGCCGTTAACGCTGCGCGGCGTTTTTGCCGTGGTGGCCGAGCTTGAAAACGGCGCGCGCTACCCAGGCGTTGCCAACGTGGGCTTTCGCCCGACGGTCGGCGCCAAACGCCCCACCCTTGAGGTGCATCTGTTTGATTTTAGCGGCGACTTATACGGGCAGCGGATGACGGCGTACCCCTGCGCCAGGCTGCGCGGCGAGGTCAAGTTCGACGATTTTGCCGCACTGAAAGCCCAGATTGCCCGGGATCAAGCGTGCGCACGGCGTTACCTGACCGATGCCGCCATTGATGAGAACGACGCTTTACCGCTGGCCTCGGCCCCGCTTGGGCGTGAGGCGGCTTCTTCTGATTCTTCCTCTTTTGACTCTTCCTCGGCGGGTAATGCCGCTGATGCTAACGACGGCTGACCGGACTATGGATTATAAGCACACGCTAAACCTGCCTGAAACCGATTTTCCCATGCGCGGTATGTTGCCCAAGCGCGAGCCGGGGCGCGTGTCGCAGTGGCAGGATCTGGGTATTTACTCGCGCCTGCGCCAGTCGCGCGCGGGCCGGCCGCTGTTTGTGCTCCACGATGGCCCTCCCTACGCCAACGGCAGCATCCATATCGGTCACGCCGTCAACAAGATTCTCAAGGACATCATCGTCAAGTCGAAAAACCTGGCGGGCTTTGATGCACCCTACGTGCCGGGTTGGGACTGCCACGGCCTGCCCATTGAGCACAAGGTCGAAACCACCCACGGCAAGAATCTGGAGCCTGCCCATGCACGCGGCCTGTGCCGCGAATACGCCGGCGCGCAGATCGAAACCCAGCTGGCCGACTTTGTCCGCCTCGGCGTGATCGGCGACTGGGACAACCCCTATCGCTCCATGGATTACGCCAACGAAGCCGGCGAGATCCGCACGCTGGGCGAGATGGTCGAAACCGGCTACGTGTTCAAGGGCCTGAAGCCGGTCAACTGGTGCTTTGACTGCCGCTCGGCGCTGGCCGAAGCCGAAGTGGAATACGCTGACAAGAAATCCGACGCCATTGACGTCGCGTTTCCCGTGGAAGATGCCGATAAACTCGCCGCCGCGTTCGGTTTGAGCGAGCTTGGCAAACCCGCGGCAGTGGCCATCTGGACCACCACGCCCTGGACGATCCCCGCCAACCAGGCGCTCAACGTTCATCCCGACTTCACCTACGCGCTGGTCGATACCGGCAGCCGCTTGCTGCTGCTCGCCGAAGAGCTGGTGGAAAGCTGCCTGGCGCGTTTCGGTCTGCAGGGCGACGTGATCGCCACGGCGCAGGGCAAGGCGCTGGATCTGATCCGCTTTCGTCACCCGCTTTACGCGCGGCTGGCACCGATTTATCTGGCCGACTACGTCGAATGCGACGTGGGCAGCACCGGTATCGTGCACTCGGCGCCGTCCTACGGCATGGATGACTTTTTGACCTGCCGCGATCACGGCATGAGCTTTGACGACATGCTCAACCCGGTGCAGGGCAACGGCGTGTACGCCGATGACCTTGAGTTTTTCGGCGGGCAGATGATCTGGAAGGCCAATCCCAACATTGTCGAGAAGCTGCGCGAAGAAGACGCGCTGTTGGCGCACACGCCCATTACCCACAGCTACATGCACTGCTGGCGCCACAAAACGCCGGTGATCTACCGCGCCACGGCGCAGTGGTTTGTGGGCATGGACGTTGCCGGTAAAGACGGCAAAACGCTGCGCGAACGTGCGCTCGAAGGCGTTGATGCCACGGCGTTTACCCCGGGCTGGGGGCAGGCACGCCTGCACGCGATGATCGCCAATCGCCCGGACTGGTGCATTTCCCGCCAGCGTAACTGGGGCGTGCCGATCCCGCTGTTTCTGCACAAGCAAACCGGCGAGCTGCACCCGCGCACCGTGGGGCTGATCGAAGAAGCGGCCAAGCGCGTAGAGCAGGGCGGCATCGATGCCTGGTTTGCCCTTGAGCCGGCGGAGCTTTTGGGCGCTGAAGCCGACGACTACGAAAAGGTCACTGACACTCTCGACGTCTGGTTTGACTCCGGTACCACGCACCGCCACGTGCTGCGCGGCTCGCACCCTCACGGCCACGAAAGCGGCCCGCGGGCCGATCTGTACCTGGAAGGCTCGGACCAGCACCGCGGCTGGTTCCATTCGTCGCTGCTGACCGGCTGCGCCATCGATGGCCATCCGCCGTACCGCGAGCTGTTGACCCACGGCTTCACCGTGGATGCCAAGGGCCACAAGATGTCCAAGTCCACGGGCAACGTGGTCGCTCCGCAGCAGGTGATGGACAAGCTCGGCGCCGATATCCTGCGCCTGTGGGTCGCCTCCACCGACTACTCGGGCGAGATGGCCGTCTCGGATGAAATCCTCAAGCGCACCGCCGACGTTTACCGCCGTATTCGCAACACTTCGCGCTTCCTGCTTTCCAACCTTAACGGCTTTGATCCCAGCAAAGATGCCGTGGCGTTTGACGACATGCTGGCGCTCGACCGCTGGGTGGTAGACCGCGCCGCGCAGCTTCAGGCACGCATCGAAACGGCCTTCGACGAGTACCGTTTCCTCGATGTTTACCAGCAGGTGCACGGCTTCTGCGCCGGCGAGCTGGGCGGCTTCTACCTCGACGTGATCAAGGATCGCCAGTACACCACGCAAACCGATTCGCTGGCACGCCGCAGCGCGCAAACCGCGCTGTACCACGTGGTACAGGCGCTATCGCGCTGGATCGCGCCGATTCTGTCGTTCACCGCCGAAGAAATCTTCGAGCACATTCCCGGCGAGCGCGGCGACAGCGTGCTGCTGGAAGAGTATTACACCGGGCTTGAGACGCTTTCCGACGACGCCGACATGGGCCGCGCGTTCTGGGCGCAGCTTCTCGAGGTCAAAAACGCGGTCAACAAATGCCTGGAAGACGCGCGCAACGCCAAGGTCATCAAGGGTAGCCTTGCCGCCGAGGTCACGCTTTACGTCGACGACGCGCTCCACGCCACGCTTACCCGTCTGGGCGACGAACTGCGCTTTGTGATGCTCACCAGTGAAGTCACGCTCAAGCCGCTGGCGGAGGCTCACGAGGCCGAAGCCACCGAGCTTGAGGGGCTGAAAGTAGCAGTCAGTGTCAGCGCCAACGCCAAGTGCGAGCGCTGCTGGCACCACCGCCCGGACGTCGGCGCGCACGCCGAGCACGCCGACCTGTGCGGGCGCTGCATCAGCAACCTGCCCGAGGGCGAAGGCGAGACTCGTTACTATGCCTAAACACGCGGCGACACACGCAAAAGAACCGGCTCCCATGCAGCGCCCCATGCGCTGGCTGTGGCTGTCGCTCGCCGTATTGGCGCTGGATCTGGCCACCAAATACGCCGCCAGCAGCCTGCTGGGCTATGCTCAACCGGTAGAAGTGACGGCGTTTTTTAACCTGACGCTGTTGCACAACCCCGGCGCGGCGTTCAGTTTTCTGGCCAGCCATCCCGGCTGGCAACGCTGGCTGTTTGCCGCCATTGCCGTGGGCGCCTGCGTGGGGCTGAGCATCTGGCTGTGGCGCCTGAAAACCGATGAAAAGCGCCTCGCCGTGTCGCTGGCGCTGATTATCGGCGGGGCGCTGGGCAACCTGTTTGACCGCCTGGTACACGGCTACGTGGTGGACTTTCTCTCGTTCCACGCCGCCGGCTGGTACTATCCGGCGTTTAACGTGGCCGACATCGGCATTACGCTGGGGGCCATCGGCATGATCTGGGAGTCGATGGTGGGCGAGCGGCGACGCAAAAAAGCATCAACCGCCTGAGCCGTTTTACCCGGCGCATTCACTAAGCGAGGCATTGGCAATGAGTGACGATCTCCACGACTACGTGATCGATGAAGGCATGGAAATCACCCTGCACTTCACGCTGAAGCTGGAAGACGCCACGGTGGTGGATTCCACCAAAGACAAGGAACCGGCGACGTTCGTGTTTGGCGACGGCAATCTTCCTCCGGGATTCGAGCATCCGCTGAAGGGGCTTGGCGCCGGCGCCCACGACAGCTTTGCGATCCCGCCCGAGCACGCTTTCGGTCAGCACAATGAGCAAAACATCCAGACCCTCAAGCGCGAGGATTTCGGGGACGAAACGCCCGAGCCCGGTTTGATGCTGTCGTTTGCCGACAAAGCGGGAACCGAGCTGCCCGGCGTGGTCAAAGAGGTAGACGGTGAGCGCGTTGAGGTTGACTTCAACCACCCGCTGGCCGGGCGCACCTTGACCTTCGAGGTGGAAGTCATCAACGTGAAGCCCGCGACCACTCACTAGAGCATCAACCAGCACCGATGAACTATTCATGATGAACTATCATCAAGGCGGCACCATGCAAACTGATTCCGTGCAGATACATCCTGCACAGACCGGCGCTGCAGAGACGCAGCCGGTGGCCATCAAACTGGCCAATCCGCGCGGCTTTTGTGCCGGCGTGGATCGTGCGATTGATATCGTCAACCGGGCGCTGGACGTGTTTGGCCCGCCCATTTATGTCCGTCACGAAGTGGTACACAACCGCTTTGTGGTGGAAACCCTGCGCGAGCGCGGCGCGGTATTTGTCGAAGAGCTCGACGAAATCCCCGACGACGTCATCGTGATTTTCTCCGCCCACGGCGTATCACGCGCGGTGCAGCAGGACGCCGAGCGCCGCGGGTTGAAAGTGTTTGACGCCACCTGCCCGCTGGTCACCAAGGTGCACATGGAAGTGCTGCGCTACGCTAAGCGCGGCCACGAATGCATTTTGATCGGCCACCACGGCCACCCCGAGGTCGAAGGCACCATGGGGCGCTACGATACCTCACACGGCGGCCGCATTTATCTGGTGGAAGACGAAGCGGACGTGGCAAAGCTTGAGGTCAATAATCCGGGAAAACTGGCCTTTGTCACCCAGACCACGCTGTCCATGGACGATACCGCCAAGGTGATCGACGCGCTGCGCGAGCGCTTCCCCGAGATTCAGGGGCCACGCAAGAACGACATCTGCTATGCCACGCAAAACCGTCAGGACGCGGTGCGCGAACTTGCCACCGGCAGCGGCCTGGTACTGGTTGTGGGCAGCCCCAACAGCTCCAACTCCAACCGCCTGCGCGAGCTTTCCGAGCGCATGGGCACGCCGGCCTACCTGATCGACAACGCCGAACAGATCGACGCCAGCTGGCTTGACGGCGTCACGCAAATTGGCGTGACCGCCGGTGCCAGCGCCCCCGAGGTGCTGGTCAAAGGCGTTATCGAGCGCCTGCAACATCTCGGCGCCAGCCTTCCCGAAGAGCTGGCCGGGCGCGAAGAAGACATTACCTTCTCCATGCCGCGCGAGCTGCGCGAAGACGTGATTGCCAAGGGTTGATTGGCACGGGCGGATGTAATGCGTAACGGTTTGCGACATACTGAAAACGTATGAGTCGACCGCAAGGAGCATCCGCCGTGCCTTACCGTTCCGCCTTTTCCCGCGCTGGCCGTCTGCCCGACCGCCAGCGCGGCTTTACGTTGATCGAACTGCTGGTCGTGCTGGCGATAATCGGCATTCTGGCCACCATCGCCTATCCCGCCTATACCCAATACGTCGAGCGCGCCGTACTCAGCGACGGCAAGGCCGGCTTGCTGAAGGCCGGTGGCGCCATGGAGCGCTGCTATACCAAAACGTACAGCTATGACGGCTGTAAAGCGGCAGAGGGCAAGTCTCCCCAAGAGAATTACACGATCAAGCCGAGCGACGACGTCAAAAAAGACGGTGGCTACACGCTAATTGCCACGACCAACCGTGGCGATGGCTGTAATAGTGATCTGACGCTTAATGCCAAGGGTGAAAAAACACCCCAAGAGTGCTGGTAAATGCGGCGGATGCGCGGTTTTACCCTCATCGAACTCTTGGTAACGCTGGCCATCGCGGCGATGCTTGCGGTATTCGCCGTACCGGCATGGTCGACCTTCTGGGAACGCCAGCAGGCCAATGCTGACGTTAATACGGTCACCTCAGCGCTAACGCTGGCGCGCAGCGAGGCCATCAAGCAAAGCCGCGATGTGCGCATCGATTTTTTGCCTCCGGTTGTTGATGCTTCCGGCCGCCACCCAGAAGGTTGCCGCGATGATGAAACCCTGGAGCAAAATGACGACAAAGAGCGCTACACCTATCCGGCGTGGTGCTATCGGGTCGTTGAACCAGGTGTCGGCGCTGATGCAGAACCGCTGCGTATCGGCCAACTGAATCACCTAAGTAAGCCGGACAAAAAGTTTTCGCTTACCTTCGAGCCGCTGGGCACAGCGGACATTGATGACTGCCTCAACGGGGGTTCGGGCGTTTGCCAGCTGGCGTTTATGCCGGACGACCTTGAACACAATAGCGACGACTATCCAGTAACTCTGTTCATCAACATAACGGGCAGTATCCGCAGGGAGGCACCATGAAGCGCCAGCACGGCTTTACCCTGATTGAAGCGCTGGTGGCGCTGGCCATCCTCTCGTTCGGGCTGATGGGCATCGCCGCCATGCAGCTTAATGCCCTGAATAGCGCCAGCCGCGGCTACCAGCACTCGGTTGCCACCCTTGCCGCCGTGGATGCTCAGGAACGGCTCTGGGAAGCACTTGCGGATGCCAATAACTGCACATCCGATGAGCTGAAGCTTGCCGGTATGCAGACAGATTGGAAAAAGCACTGGGAACGCGATACGCCTTCCAACCCCTTGCGCAATGCCACGCTGGATATCACGGGAAACAGCTGCACCTACACGATTACGGTGACGCTGGATAACGTCGAAAACGAAGACGGCTACGGTGCCGTGACCTATACCGTCCGCCTGCCGGAAAACACGTGAGGTACGCCATGATATCCGCATCCCGGCAGGCCGGTTTTACCCTGATAGAGCTGATGGTGGCGCTATTGGTGGGCAGCCTTGTGGTGCTGGGTGCCGGTTCTTTATTCCTGACCACGCTGCAGACGTTTCAAACCGTTGGTGAGCTAAGCCGCAAGCAGGAAACGGTGATCTTTGCGGCCCATACGCTGAGTGCCGGTATTCGGCAGAGCAAGGACGATGGCGAGGGCATGCCTTATACGCTCCAGTGCCAGATAAATAAGGACAAGGACGATCAGTGTGAATGCACATTGCAAGACATTGATAAAAATCAGCCGCTGGTCACGTTTCCCCGGTCGTTTGATGGAAATTGGTCAGAAGACGACTGTGAGGAGAATGACCTGCTTGATGATAAGGGGAATGTGGTCGAAATCTCTTTACCGCTGGAAAAGAACGGCGAAGCTATCATATTCCGGGTAGCCAAGCGCCAGTCGATTGTGGACAAGTACTTTGCTAATGGCGGTGCGTCGCCGGAGGAAAGCCAGTAATGGGTCAGGCAATGAAACAACAGCGGGGCGCGGCGCTGGTTATCGTGCTGGCGCTTCTAACCGGCGCCCTGGTAGTGGGTATTTCCGGTATGCAAAGCTCGCTGATCGACGAGCGCTTGGCGGGGAATTATCGCGCCTCTGCCCAGGCACAGATGAATGCCGAGATTGCCGCGGCAAGTGTCTTGGATCGCAGAAGCATCAAAAAAGATAGATTCAATGATGCTGGCAAGAAAGTAACTTTAAGTATCTTACAAGCGATGGATTGGGATGAGCTTGACAAGAATTATTCAGCCAATCTGAAGAAGCTTAATTATGGCTGTGAGCGCAATGGGCAGCCTGAATGCGTCTATATCTCGTTAATACTATCCGAGGGTGGCCACTATGTGGTAACAAAAGGCGTCGCTGGTGGGCGCGAGCGCGGAAGGGCAGAAAGCACGACTATTTTATTGAAATATGATGACCCGAGTGATGACGTCGTGACCCCCTTTGGTTCAGCCGTGACATCGTGTCAGAACATTACGCTCAGCGGTAGTGCAACAATAACCGGTGGTGTGGTAGCAGGAAACGATGTCATCGTTAGTGGTAATCCTGCGCCACCCGATAGCCTGGCCGCTGGAGGAGAGTTTGTTTTTCCTGATTGGTGGGGTAATCAAAATCAGGAAGCAATTAAGGACTATCAGGATAGTGAGGACGGTTATAAGTTTGTAGAAAAGTGCGACGGCATAGGTGTTTTAGAAAAAGGAGATAAGGATCAGTCTTATTTTGATGCCAAAGCGTCTGAGCTGGACGTAGCGGGGGCAGCAGAGTGGCTGCAAAAACGGGGCCTGGATCATTACTATAAGCAAACAGGGAAAACATTTGTAAGCGTCCGGCCATCACGCCTTGCTAATGACCGTCGGTTTCCAGTTGTGCGGTAGCAACTCATCAATGGCGTTGTTCTTCTGCGTCGGCAGCCTCGTCAACACGTCTTTTAGATAGGCATACGGGTCGTGCCCATTGAGCTTGGCGGACTGGATTAGCGTCATCACCGCCGCCGCACGCTGGCCACTTCTCAGTGAGCCCGCGAACAGCCAGTTGGAACGCCCCAGTGCCCACGGGCGTATCTGGTTTTCCACCCGGTTATTATCGATAGGCACCGCGCCATCATCGAGATAGCGCGTCAGCGCTTTCCAGCGTTTGAGACTGTAATCCAACGCCCTGGCGGTGCCGGAACCATCCGGCACTTTCTGTCGTTGAGCCAGCATCCATTGATGCAGCGCATCGGCAATGGGCCGGGCCTTTTTATCTCTGATGGACTGCCGTTTATCCGGGGGCAGGTCTTTGGCTTCCCGCTCGATCTGGTACAGCTGACCGATGTATTCGAGCGCTTGTGCCGCAAGGGTGCTCTTATGGGTCTGGTGAAGGTCGTAGAACTTGCGGCGGGCATGAGCCATGCAGCCGATTTCGGTGATGCCGTTACCGAAGCCGGCCTTGTAACCTGAATAATCGTCGCAGACCAGCTTGCCTTGCCAGTCGCCCAGGAAGGTACGAGCGTGCGCACCGGCGCGGCTGGGGGCGAACGCGTAAATCACCGCGTTGAGATCTGAAAACGGTGTCGTGCAGTACGCCCAGACGTAGGCGCGATGGGTTTTCTTCTTGCCCGGGGCCAGCATGCTGACCGGTGTTTCGTCGGCGTGCAGGACATTGCGTTGCAGAAGGATGTCTCTCAGTGCATCCACCAACGGCTGCAACTGGACCCCGCCGTTGCCTACCCACGCTGCCAGGGTGGAACGCGGGATGGTAAGACCGGCGCGACCGAAGATACGTTCCTGACGATACAGCGGCAAATGATCCGAGTATTTGGCGACCAGCACTTGAGCCAGCAACCCGGCAGTCGGAATGCCTTTGTCGATGACCTGGGCCGGTGCCGGCGCCTGGATTAGGGTGTCGCACTGTTTACAGGCCCATTTACCCCGAATATGGCGCTCGACCGTGAACTCGCCAGGGACGTAATCCAGCTTTTCACTGATGTCTTCCCCCACACGCTTGAGCTGGCAGCCGCAGCGGCACTGGGTGTTCTCAGGCTCGTGGTGGATCAAGGTGCGGGGCAGCTCGGGCGGCAGTGGCGCCCGCCTGGGCTGTTTTTTAGGTGGGGCCGGTGCGTCATCGGCGGTTAGCTGTGCCAGTTCAGCTTCGATGGCGGCAAGGTCGCCGTCGACCAGCTCATCCAGCAGGCTGCCCTGAGCCGCGTCCCGTTGTTCGCTGCGTTGGGCATACTGGTGGCGCTTGAGAATGGCCACTTCGTGAGTCAGTTTTTCGATAACCGCATCGCGGTGAACGAGCGTCCGATCTTTATGCTCCACGCGATCGAACAGCGCCGCTGCGAGTGCGCGGAGCTGGTCGGGGGAGAGATGGTCAAGATCGGGACGTTGTGACATGGTGAGCAGTATGCCAAGCCACGGCCACCGTGGCGATGCGCCCTTCTGATCATGGTCAGAAGGCTCGACGTGTGGTTACAGCACCGAGATAACGCCGGCGGCACCCAGGCGCTGCCAGGGAAGCCCCTGAACCAGAGCGGCCAGCTGCTCATCGGTCAAACGCAGTTGATCACCGCGCCAGGATTCGCCCCAGTGGAACTTGCCACGATTCAGGCGGCGGGCACAGAGCCAGACGCCCAGACCATCGTGGATCAGCACCTTCATCCGATTGCCGCGTTTATTGGCGAACAGGTAAGCACAGTGTGGCCTGGCCGAGCCGAACACTTGCACCACACGCGCTAACGCCGTGTCTGGTCCAGCGCGCATGTCTAATGGCTCTGTGGCCAGCCAGATTTCATCGATGCGGATCATTGCAGCAGGTTCCGTAGAAGCGCCACGCACTGATGCGCCTGGTCGGCTGGCCATTCCACCACAACCGGGCCGCCGGCCCGGGGGATTTCGATACGGATGGTGCCCGGTTTTTCTACGACCGGGGGCGTCGCCGCCGGTGCATTGATAGGCACAAACGCGGGCGACAGGTTTTTACCTGTTTGCTTCGCCTCGCTGATCCAGCGCCGAAGCAAGTTGGCGTTGAGGTCATTATCCAAAGCAACACGGGCAACAGACGTTCCAGGCTGTTGGCTTTCAGCCACCCGTTGGGCCTTGAATTCTGGGGTGTATTGCCGGCGCTTGCGGTAAGGTCGGAGTGCTCTTGTGTCGCTCATGATTAGTGTCCACCAAGGAATAAGTGGACACTATCTTGCCGGCTGCGGCACCAGGCTCAAGATGGGATTACCAGACGCTTACAAACATTTACTCTCACTGGTGGAAGTGGAAATAAGGATGCATCGACCTCTTATTTAGGCGAGCCTGGCAGCGAAACTTCATTACGAGTCGATAGAGATTTGCAATCCGCGGGACGCTTGCAACGCTTGGTGGTAGATGGAACGGTTAATCTTTTTGTTGAGGGTGATTTTGACTTGGGGGGTAACACTTCGCTCGAAATCTCCAAGGGCGCCATGTTGAATTTGTACGTCAGCGGTAAGGTGAGGCTGTCCGCAGGCAGCGAACTGGCGCTGGGTGCTGAGGATTTTATGCGCCAAGACAGTAATGGCCTGATAAGACCTGCGGTGAGTATTTATAGCGCCTATCAGCAAGCCGGTAATGGCGTGACTATTGGCGGATCCAACGATACTTACGCTGCGATTTATGCACCAGGATCGGATGTGGTTATTAGCGGAAGCGGCGCCCTGTATGGTGGGCTGCGTGCTCAGAACGTCGTGATCTCCGGTGCGGGAAGCCTGGAACATGTGCCGGAGCTTGCCGATTACGAAGTGAGTGCTGATGGAAAGGCAGGCAATGTGCTCAGCTTTGCTAATGAGTGGATAGAAACGCGGTAGTTAAGTGCCCCTATTCTGTATAAAATATTGTGAATTTATCCCAAGAGTTCTCTTAATGTCGACATCACCTAACACTCGCGTGCTGACCGGTATCACTACCACCGGTACGCCGCACCTTGGCAACTACGTTGGCGCAATCAAGCCTGCCATCGAGGCAAGCCAGGACCCCAACGTGCAGTCGTTCTACTTTCTCGCCGACTACCACGCGTTGATCAAGTGCCAGGACCCCAAACGCGTTCAGCAGTCGCGGCTGGAAATCGCCGCGACCTGGCTGGCGCTGGGGCTGGATACCGACAACGCGATTTTTTACCGTCAGTCCGACATTCTCGAGATACCCGAACTGGCGTGGATGCTGTCCTGCGTCTGTTCCAAGGGGCTGATGAACCGTGCCCACGCCTACAAGGCCTCGGTGGCCGAGAACGAGCAGGCCGGCAATCAGGACGCTGACAAGGGCATCACCATGGGGCTGTTTGGCTACCCGGTGCTGATGGCCGCGGACATCCTGATGTTCAACGCCAACCGCGTGCCGGTGGGCCGCGACCAGATCCAGCATATCGAGATGGCGCGCGATATCGCCGGGCGCTTCAACCACCTGTACAAGGGCGAGTATTTTACTCTGCCCGAGGCGGCGGTGGATGAAAAAGTCGAGGTGCTCGGCGGCCTTGACGGGCGCAAGATGTCGAAAAGCTATAACAACACCATTCCGCTGTTTGTGCCCGAGAAAAAGCTGCAGAAGCTGGTGCGCAAGATCAAGACCAACTCGCTGGAACCGGGCGAACCCAAGGACCCGGACAGCTGCACGCTTTACCAGATTTATTCCGCCTTTGCCGGCGCGGATGACACCGCTGCCATGCGCGAACGCTATGCCGAGGGCATTGGCTGGGGGGATGCCAAAAACGCGGTGTTCGAGCATCTCAACGCCCACCTGAGCGAGCCTCGCGAGCGCTATAACGCGCTGATGGAAGATCCTGGCCATATCGAAACGGTGCTCCAGCAAGGCGCCGAACGTGCCCGCGAAGAAGCTGCCGTGACCATGGATAAACTGCGCTCAGCCATCGGGCTTGGCCGCTTTGTGTGAGAGATAGCGTGTGAAACATAGCGTGTGAGAGGTGAACCTGATGAGTGAAACGTCGATGGATGAGCCGCAAGCGCCTGCGGCACGTTATCGCATCGCCGCGCTGGCGATTACCGCGATTGTCTTGGGCGGCGTGCTGGTCGGTGCGCTGTTTGCTGCCAATACCGGCCTGCTGCTGATCGTTGGCGGGCTGTTTGGCGTGGTGCTTTACCACGCGGCTTTTGGCTTTACCTCGGCGTGGCGCGTGTTTATTACCCAGCGGCGCGGCCGCGGGCTGCGCGCGCAGATGCTGATGCTCGCCGTGGCCGTGGTGCTGTTTTTCCCCGCACTAAGCGCCGGCACCTTGAATGGCGTGGCGGTTCAAGGCTTTGTCGCGCCGCTGGGACTCTCGGTCATTGTGGGCGCGTTCTTATTCGGGTTGGGCATGCAGCTGGGTGGCGGCTGTGCCTCGGGCACGCTGTTTACCGCCGGCGGCGGTAATGCGCGAATGGTGATCACGCTGGCGTTTTTCATCGTCGGCTCGGTTATCGGCACTGCGCATTTCAGCTTCTGGCAAAGCCTGCCGGCGTTCCGCCCGGTGTCGCTGGTGCAAGTGGCAGGTGCCGGCGGCGGCATGGCGATTAGTCTGGTGCTTTTCGCCGTGATCACTGCGGCCACCGTGGTGATGGAAAAGCGCCGCCACGGTGAGCTTGAGCATGTCGCGGCGGCGCCTCGCCAGGGTCTGGCACGGCTGGCGGCCGGCCCCTGGCCGCTGCTGGCGGGGGCGCTGGCACTGGCGCTGTTGAATTTCACCACGCTGGCGTTGGCCGGCCGCCCCTGGGGCATTACCTCGGCGTTTGCGCTGTGGGGCGCCAAGGGCTTTTCGCTGCTGGGCGGCGATGCCAGCCAGTGGGGCTACTGGCAGTCGCCCGGCAACGCCGCAGCGCTGAATGCCAACGTGTGGGGCGACATTACCACGGTGATGAATGTCGGCATCATGCTTGGCGCGCTGGCGGCAGCCAGCCTTGCCGGGCGCTTTGCGCCGAACTTCCGTATTCCGCTACGCTCAGTGGCGGCGGCTGTCATCGGCGGGTTGCTGCTGGGTTACGGTGCGCGGCTGGCGTTTGGCTGCAATATCGGCGCCTACTTCAGCGGTATTGCCTCGGGCAGCCTGCACGGCTGGCTGTGGTTGGTGGCCGCGTTTGCCGGCAATATGCTCGGCGTGAAACTGCGCCCGGCGTTTTTCATTGGCGAAGCTGCGCGCCAGCCCGTCGCCAAAACCTGTTAAGCATATTTCACGCAGCGTCAACCATACGTTATGCCAACATTGGATCACACCGGCTTTTATGCCGGTGTCGTGTTACATTACCCGCGTTTCTTCTTAGACTAATTGACTGCTGCTACGGCGGCAGCGCCACGCGTTCAACGCGGTGCCGATTGAGCTGTAGGCCGATTTAACGGTAGACCGATTTAACTGTAGAGAGTAGCCATGACCACGAGCAAACGCCCTTTGTATATCCCGTACGCCGGTCCCACCCTGCTGGAGATGCCGCTCTTGAACAAGGGCAGCGCGTTTACTCAGGAGGAGCGGCTGGCGTTTAACCTCATCGGCCTGTTGCCGCAGGACGAAGAGACGATCGAAGACCAGTTAAAGCGTGCCTACCGCCAGTATCAGCAATGCGGCACCGACCTTGAGCGGCATATTTACCTGCGCGCCATTCAGGACGATAACGAAACGCTGTATTTCCGTCTGGTCTCGGATCACCTGGAAGAAATGCTGCCGATCATCTACACCCCGACGGTGGGCAAGGCGTGTCAGGAATTTTCCAACATTTACCGCAACCACCGCGGGCTGTTCATCAACTATTCCGACCGCGAGCACATGGATGACATCCTGCGCAGCGCGACCAAGGGCAACGTCCAGGTCATCGTGGTCACCGACGGCGAGCGCATTCTGGGGCTGGGCGATCAGGGCATCGGCGGCATGGGGATCCCCATCGGCAAGCTGGCGCTGTATACCGCTTGCGGCGGCATCAGCCCGGCCTACACGCTGCCGATCACGCTGGACGTGGGCACCAATAATCAGGCGCTGCTCGACGACCCGATGTACATGGGCTGGCGCCACAAGCGCGTGAGTCAGGACGAATACAACGCCTTTGTCGACGAGTTCATCGCCGCCGTGAAGCGTCGCTGGCCCAACGTACTGCTGCAGTTCGAGGATTTCGCCCAGGCCAACGCCGTGCCGCTGCTGGAACGCTACCGCGACGAACTGTGCTGCTTTAACGACGACGTGCAGGGCACCGCCTCAGTGGTGGTGGGTACGCTGATGGCCGCGTGTCAGGCGCGCCAGCAGACGCTGGCCGACCAGCGCGTGGTGTTCGTCGGCGGCGGCTCGGCCGGCTGCGGGATTGCCGAACAAACGGTGGTTGCCATGCAGGCCGAAGGCATTAGCGAAGCCGCCGCCCGGGCGCGGGTCTTCATGGTTGACCGTGAAGGACTGATGACCACCGATCAGGATTGGCACCGGGACTTCCAGCACCGCCTGGCGCACGATGCCTCGCTGGTGGCAGAGTGGGACGGTCAGGGCCTTGAAGAAACCATCGCCCAGGTCAAGCCGACCGTGCTGATCGGCGTGTGCGGCCAGAAAGGGATTTTCACCGAACGCGTGGTGCGCACCATGCATAGCGGCTGCGAGAATCCGGTGATCTTCCCGCTGTCCAACCCGACCTCTCAGGCCGAAGCGGTGCCGGAAGATATCCTCAACTGGACCGACGGTCAGGCGCTTGTTGCCACGGGCAGCCCCTTTGAGCCGGTGGTGTATAACGGCCGTAGCATTCCCATTGCCCAGTGCAACAACGCCTATATTTTCCCCGGTATCGGGCTGGGCGTAGTCGCGGCCAAGGCGTCCCGGGTAACCGACGAGATGCTGATGAGCGCGTCAAGGGCGCTGGCGCGGGAAGCGCCGCTGGTCAAAGACGGCAAGGGAGCGCTGCTGCCGCCACTGTCGCGCATTCGCGAAATCAGTATGGCGATCGCCTTCGAAGTGGCAGCGCAGGCCCAGCATCAGGATGTGGCGCTGAAAACCGACGGCACCAAGCTGCGCGAAATCATCCAGCGCAACTGCTGGGAACCGGAATACCGCGCTTACCGTCGTCGTTCGGTGTAAAGCGCCCGACGCCGGCTATCGATAGCAATTCAGCCATCGTTACCCATAAAAAAACCCCCACGCATGTGGGGGTTTTGGTTTGTGTGCTTTGCGTTTACGCCGCGCCGATCATCTTGCGCAGCACGTAGTGCAGGATGCCGCCGTGGCGGTAATACGACAGCTCGTTTTCGGTGTCGATCCGGCACTTGGCGTCCACGTTTTTCTCACCGTCGGCGGTGTGGATGGTGACCTTCACGGTACCGCCCGGCGTCAGCTCGGCAAGCCCTTCAATCGAGACTTCTTCATCGCCGGTCAGGCCGAGCGACTTGCGATCCTGCCCCTCGGGGAACTGCAGCGGTACCACGCCCATGCCGATCAGGTTGGAGCGGTGAATACGCTCGTAGGACTCCGCCAGCACGGCGCGAACGCCCAGCAGCAGCGTGCCCTTGGCCGCCCAGTCGCGCGAGGAGCCGGTGCCGTATTCCTTACCCGCAATCACTACCAGCGGTGTCCCCTCCTGCTGGTATTTCATCGCCGCGTCGTAAATCGACATCTGCTCGCCGGAGGGCACGTGGCGGGTTTCACCGCCGACCACGCCGTCGAGCATCTCGTTTTGAATGCGCACGTTGGCGAAAGTGCCGCGCATCATCACTTCGTGGTTACCGCGCCGCGAGCCGTAGGAGTTGAAGTCGACCGGCTTGATGCCGTTTTCCTGCAGGTAGCGTCCGGCGGGGCTGTCGGGCTTGATCGCGCCGGCCGGCGAGATGTGGTCGGTGGTCACCGAGTCACCCAGCATGGCCAGCACGCGGGCGTTTTTTACGTCTTCAACGGTATCCGGCTCGCGCTTCATGCCCTCAAAGAAGGGCGGGTGCTGAATGTAGGTAGAGTCGGGCCATTCGTAGACCTGGCTTTGCGGTACGTTGATGGCTTTCCAGGTATCGTCGCCTTCGAACACGGCGGCGTATTCCTTGTGGTACATCTTGGTGTTGACCTGCGCCACGGCATCGGCGATTTCCGCCTGCGACGGCCAAACATCCTTCAGGTACACGGGGTTGCCGTCTTTATCGGTGCCCAGCGGGTCTTCGGCCAGATTTTTTTGCACGTTGCCGGCCAGCGCGTAGGCCACTACCAGCGGCGGTGAAGCGAGCCAGTTGGTTTTGACCAGCGGGTGTACGCGGCCTTCAAAGTTACGGTTGCCCGACAGCACCGAGGCCACGGTCAGGTCGCCGTCGGTAACGGCTTTTTCGATTTCTTCCGGCAGCGGACCGGAGTTGCCGATGCAGGTGGTGCAGCCGTAGCCCACCAGGTTAAAGCCCAGCGCGTCGAGATCTTCGTTCAGGCCGGTGGCCGTCAGGTAGTCGGTAACGACCTTGGAGCCGGGCGCCAGCGAGGTTTTGACCCAGGGCTGGCTCGTCAGGCCTTTTTCCCGCGCTTTGCGCGCCAGCAGGCCGGCGGCCATCATCACGCTGGGGTTGGAGGTGTTGGTGCACGAGGTGATCGCGGCGATAACCACCGCCCCCGGGTCAAGCTTGAACTCCTCGCCCTTGTAGCTGACCGCCGGGCCGTCGGCGTGCTCATAGCTGCGGCTGACGCCCACAGCGGTTTGCCCGCCTTCCGAAAACAGCCGACCCTTTTCTTCCGAGGTCGTCGTCTTGTCGCCATTTTCCATGACCTTGGCAAAGGCCTTGGGCATATCACCGAGCGTGACGCGGTCCTGCGGGCGTTTGGGGCCGGCAAGGCTGGCTTCTACCGTGCCCATGTCCAGGCCCAGCGAATCGCTGAAGATCGGCTCAGCGCCCGGCTCGCGCCATAGCCCCTGCGCCTTGCTGTAGGCCTCGACCAGCGCCACCTGTTCGTCTTCGCGGCCGGTCAGGCGCAGGTAGCGCAAGGTTTCGTCGTCGACCGGGAAAAAGCCGCAGGTGGCGCCGTATTCCGGCGACATATTGGCAATGGTGGCGCGGTCGGCCAGCGGCAAGGTGTCGAGGCCATCGCCGTAGAACTCGACAAATTTGCCCACGACACCTTTGCTGCGCAGCATTTCGGTCACGGTCAGCACCAGGTCGGTGGCGGTGATGCCTTCGCGCAGCTTGCCGGAAAGCTCGAAGCCGACCACTTCAGGAATCAGCATTGATACCGGCTGACCCAGCATCGCGGCTTCGGCTTCGATGCCGCCCACGCCCCAGCCGAGTATCCCCAGGCCGTTGATCATGGTGGTGTGAGAGTCGGTGCCGACCAGCGTATCGGGGTAGGCAAGCGTCTTGCCGTCCTCTTCTTTGGACCATACCGTGCGGCCCAGGTATTCCAGGTTGACCTGGTGGCAGATGCCGGTGCCGGGCGGGACCACGCGGAAGTTATTAAAGGCGTGCTGGCCCCAGCGCAAAAATTCGTAGCGCTCGCGGTTGCGCTTCATTTCGAGTTCGACGTTGTCTTCAAACGCCGTGGCGTTGCCGAATTCGTCGACCATAACCGAGTGGTCGATAACCAGATCCACCGGCGACAGCGGGTTGATGCGTGCGGGATCTTCGCCGAGTTTTTGCACCGCGTCGCGCATCGAGGCCAAATCGACAACGCCGGGCACGCCGGTGAAGTCCTGCATCAGTACCCGCGCCGGACGATAGCCGATTTCGCGGCTGGATTTACCTTCTTTTTGCCAGTCCACCAGCGCCTGAAGGTCAGCACCCTCAACGCTTTCGTCATCGGCGAAGCGCAGCTGGTTTTCGAGTAGAATCTTGAGCGTCTTGGGGAGCCGGTCGATGTTACCCAGCGCGTCGGCGGCTTTGGGCAGGCTGTAATAATGGTACTGCTGGCTGCCAACGTCGAGCGTTTGGCGCGTATCGGGTATCTTGCTCATGCCACTCTCCTCTAATGACTAGACCACGGCTGGCTCGGCCTGGCGGGCGGCAATGCTGCCCGCAGCGGCGACCGTTGTTTTTCTTTAGCAGGTTTCCTTTAGTATGGCCCATCCTAGCCATATTAAGTGGGTGCTGGCGAGGACGGTTTCAAGGATCTTCGCCCAATGGCTAAGGCCGGCACCGGTAATGGCCTTGCGTTGGCGCCGGGTCAGGCACACCCTGCGTTTTAAAATACGCTTGAACACAAAATATTGTTGACGATGAAAGGTGGTTTCATGGAAGCGCGGCACGAACGTTTGATTATTCTCGGCTCCGGCCCGGCCGGCTACACGGCGGCGGTTTACGCAGCGCGTGCCAATCTCAAGCCGCTGTTGATTACCGGCATGCAGGCCGGCGGCCAGCTGACCACCACGACCGATGTGGATAACTGGCCGGGCGACGTAGAGGGTGTCCAGGGCCCGGCGCTGATGGAGCGGATGAAAGCTCACGCCGAGCGCTTTGATACCGAGGTGCTGTTTGATCACATCAACGAGGTGAGCCTGGGCGAGCGCCCGTTCACCCTGACAGGCGATTACGGCGTTTACACCTGCGATGCGCTGATTATTGCCACCGGCGCCAGCGCGCGCTATATCGGCCTGCCCTCCGAGCAGCAGTTCATGGGCCAGGGCGTGTCGGCCTGTGCCACCTGCGACGGCTTTTTCTACCGCAAGCAGGAAGTCGTGGTAGTGGGCGGCGGCAACACGGCCGTTGAAGAAGCGCTGTATCTGTCCAATATCGCCTCGAAGGTGACGCTGGTGCATCGCCGTGATTCGCTGCGTGCCGAAAAGATCCTTCAGGACAAGCTGTTCGAGAAAGCCGCCGAGGGCAAGGTGGTGCTGGAGTGGAACCACACCCTGGAGGAAGTGCTGGGCGACAATACCGGCGTGACCGGCGTTCGGCTCACGTCCACAGAAGACGGCAGCACCAAGGAGCTTGACGCGCCGGGGGTATTTATCGCCATCGGCCACAGCCCCAACACCGGTATGTTCGAGGGCCAGCTGACGATGAACGGCGGCTATATCGAAGTGACCTCGGGCATTACCGGCAATGCCACCGCGACCAGCGTGCCCGGCGTGTTCGCCTCCGGCGACGTCATGGACCACATCTACCGTCAGGCGATCACTTCGGCGGGCAGCGGCTGCATGGCCGCGCTGGACGCCGAACGCTATCTGGACGGGCTGGCCTGAGCCTCAATCAGCTATCCTAACGGCTGACAGGCGTCGGGCGCGTTCTCTACACGGCTGCGGCCTAGCTGGCTGAGAATCACGTCAGTGCCTCGCGCTGTAGCGGGAGCGCAGACGGTAAAAGTGCCGTTGTGCCCGCTGCTGTGGCCAAGCGAGTTGAACTTTACACGCCGCCAGCCACGGCTGTAGGTAATGCGGGCGTCACCGCCGGGCAGCACGCGTAGAATATTGGCCGGCTCAAGTGGTTGTGTGCTGTGTGCGACCACCAGCAGCGTCTGGCTCCAGTCCGTGCCGCAGGCGTTTTCTTCGTTTTCCTCTGTCGCCTGCGGGCACAGGAACACGTCGGTATTACGCGTGATGGCCGAATGGCGAGCCAGTGCCAGCGCGCTTTGCAGCTGGCTGACGGCTACCCGGTGGGCGTTGCGTTCGCCAAAGGCGCGCAGGCTGGGGTAGCCGACACTGGCGAGTATGGCCACCAGCGCCACGACGACCAGCAGCTCAATCAGCGTAACGCCTTGCTGTGTGGACGGTTTCATCGCCTGCCTCCCTGGCGTTGCGCAAAAGGCCGTGCGCGTAGCGTTGACTGCCACGCTTGACCCGGTGCACCGCGCCGCTATGCTGCCAGCCCGGCTGGCGCTCCCTGCATGATGTATCAGGCTGATGTATCACGTTAGGCGCGGTCAGCCGTTTTGGTGTCAGACAAAACGGACAAAGCCTGTGAGTGATTGCTTAATTATTGGCGGTGGCGTGATCGGCATGATGACCGCGCTCCAGCTGGCCGATGCCGGCCAACGAGTGACGCTGGTCGAACGTGGGCGCTGTGGCCACGAAGCTTCCTGGGCGGGCGGTGGTATCGTCTCGCCGCTTTACCCCTGGCGCTATCCCGTGCCGATTTCGCAGCTGTCGCGCTGGTCGGAGGGCGCCTATCCCACCCTTGCGCTGCGCCTGCACGAAGAAACCGGTATCGACCCGGAGTATCGCCAGAAAGGCCTGATTTACCTCAACGTGGATGATGAAGCACGTGCGCTTGGCTGGGCGCGGAGCATGGGCAAACCGCTGGAGCGTATCGACGCCCAGGCGGTAGCCGCCAGAGAACCCCACGCGGCGGCCAGCCAGAACGCGCTGTGGATGCCGACGCTGGGCAGCATTCGTAACCCGCGGCTGGGGCAGGCGCTGCGCGCCCGGCTGGGCGCGATGCCGGGCGTTACGCTGGCGGAAAACACGGCCGTTAGCGGGTTTATACGCACCGGCAACGCCGTGACTGGCGTGGCCACCAGCGCCGGCAACTATACCGCCGGGCGCGTGGTGGTCTGCGGCGGTGCCTGGGCGGCCGCGCTGCTGGCAACGCTTGGGGAAGCGCTGGCGGTGCGGCCGGTAAAAGGGCAGATGATTGCCTACCAGACGCCGCCGGGGCTGGTGGAACGCGTGATTCTCAAGGATGGGCGCTATGTGATTCCCCGGGCTGACGGGCTGCTGCTGGTGGGCTCAACCCTTGAAGAAGCGGGCTTTGATAAAGCCACCGATGCCCAGGCGCGGGCATCGCTTGAAGCCAGCGCGGAAAGCATCGTGCCGGCGCTGGCCGACTATCCGGTGGTGCACCACTGGGCGGGATTGCGCCCGGGCTCGCCCGACGGCACGCCGTTTATCGGCGCGCTGCCGGGGTGGCAGAACCTGTACGTCAACGCCGGGCACTATCGCAACGGCCTGGTACTGGCGCCGGCCTCCACGCATTTGCTGGTGGATGAGCTGTTGGGGCGCACGCCGCTGATTGATCCGCTGCCCTACCGGCTGGAAGGGCGCATGGTGGAGGCGGGTTAGCTGGAGGCGTCGTCCTGCTCGGCGAGAAAGCGGTCGCGGTGCGCGGTACAGCAAAACCATTCGGCGTGGTCGCGCAGCGCTTCGTTTTCGGGTACGTGGACGTCGCACCAGCGGCAGCGCACCATCTGCCCGACTTCGTGGCGGCGCTCGCGGGTCAAGCGCGCTTCACGGTCCATCTGCCACTCGCGGTACATGCGGTAAAGCTTCAGGCCGGCAAAAAACAGCACGCCAAAAATAATCAGCCGAATGATCAAGAGGTTCATCCTTAAGGTCTCCCGGTGTTGTGCCAGCGTGGCCTTTGCCAGGCGGCAGTCCTTGCGGGACAATGACATAAGACGCTGTCCAGGGACAGCGGTGAAAGCGCAAGCCGGCGCCTGTGTCCGGCGCTGCACGCGATAGGCCGCTCGGCTTTTTCGACTTCAGATTTTCAAGAGATTTCAACGCCCATGCAAGACTTAACGCTGGTTATGGCGCAATTTGACCCCCTGGTCGGGGATATCCCGGGTAACGCCGCGCGGGCCATCGAGGCCGTGCGCGAGGCGCGCATTGAGCATGGGGCGGATATCGTGGTCTTCCCCGAGCTGTTTTTATCCGGCTACCCGCCGGAAGATTTGCTGCTGCGCCCGTCCCTTGAGGCGCGCCTGCGCGAAGCCCGCGCCACCATGGCGGAAAAAATCGCCCGCGACGTGCTGGTGATTATCGGCTATCCCGGCGTGCGCGAAGGCCAGCGCTATAACCTGGCCGGCGTGCTGTACAACGGCCAGTGGGAAGCCGAGTACGCCAAGCAGGTGCTGCCCAATCATCAGGTGTTCGACGAGCAGCGCTATTTCGCGCCTGGCACACAAACGCTGGTGTACGAGCACAAGGGCGCCAAGCTCGGGCTGCTGATTTGCGAAGACCTGTGGCATGAAGCGCCGATTGATGCGGCGCGCGCCGCCGGTGCCGAGGTCATCGTGACCCTGAATGCCTCACCGTATCATCAGGACAAACCTGCCGAGCGGCTGCGTCTGCTGGAAACCCGTGCGCTGCAGGCGCAGTGCCCGGTGGTTTACGTTAATGCCATTGGTGGCCAGGACGAACTGGTGTTTGACGGCGGCTCCTGCTGCGTTGACGGCGAAGGTACGCTCAGCGTGCTGGCGCCGTATTGGCAGCCGGGGCTGATGCCGGTGGCGCTGCGCCAGCAAAGCGCCAGCGCCTGGGCGGTGGAGCCCGGCGAGATCGAGCCCGACGTCGAGCCCGAGGAAAGCCTGTATTGCGCGCTGGTGACCGGACTGCGCGACTACGTCAACAAAAACCGCTTTGACGGCGTGGTGCTGGGGCTTTCCGGGGGTATCGATTCGGCGCTGTCGCTGGCCATCGCCGTGGATGCGCTGGGACCGCAGCGGGTTCAGGCGGTGATGATGCCGTATCACTACACCGCGGATATCTCCCGCGAGGATGCCGCTCAGCAGGCCGGAATGCTCGGCGTGCATTACGAGGTGCTGCCCATCGAGCCGATGGTGGACGCGTTCATGGGTACGCTGGCCGGCGTGTTTGCAGGCACCGAGCGCGACACCACCGAGGAAAACCTGCAGGCGCGCTGCCGCGGCGTGCTGCTGATGGCGATTTCCAACAAGAAAGGGCTGATGGTGCTGTCCAGCGGCAATAAAAGCGAAATCGCGGTGGGCTATACCACGCTCTACGGCGATATGGTCGGCGGTTATAACGCCATCAAGGACGTCTACAAGACGTGGATTTATCGTCTGGCACGCTGGCGCAACACCCAGTCACCTGCGGTGCCCGAACGCGTGATCGAACGGCCGCCTTCGGCAGAGCTTGCGCCTGATCAGCAGGATAGCGATTCGCTGCCCGGCTATGACGTGCTGGACGCCATTTTACAGCGCTACATTGAAGGCGACATGAGCGCCGAGGCGATCATTGCCGCGGGCTTTGAGCGCGACGACGTCTATCAGGTTGTCAAGCTGGTGGACCGCTGCGAATACAAGCGCCGCCAGGCACCGGTAGGCGTGCGCGTGACGCCCAAGGGGTTTGGCCGCGACCGGCGCTATCCGCTGGTGAACGGTTGGCAGCCGGGCGAGTAACGGCAAAACGGCGCCGCACGAAGTTGAGCGTGCGGCGCCGTTGCATACCCGGCAGGCTGGCGTACCGGGTGCTTGTTGTTAGTGACTATAGTTAGTGGCGGACAGTTAGTGACTATAGGTGCTTCGGCTTGAAGGCGCCGTTTTTGAGCTGTTTGTGGTCAGGCGCGTTGTCTTTCAGCACCTTGAGCACTTCGCGGGCGCGGTCATCCATGCCCAGCCCCTGATACCCTTCCACCATGGTGGCCATGGCATCGGCAGTGGCGTTGGATTCCGGGTAGTGCTCAAGCACCCAGCGGCCGCGCTTCACCGCTGCCACGTAAGCGCCGCGGCGCAGGTAGTAGTCGGCAGCGTGCAGCTCGTGGCGGGCCAGCAGCTCGCGCAGGTAAACGATGCGCTGGCGAGCATCCGGCGCGTAGTCACTTTGCGGATAGCGCGTCAGCAGGTCGCGGAAGTCGTTGTAGGCATCCTGAGTAGCCCCCAGGTCACGCTTGGAAATATCGATCACGCGCAGGCGCTCAAGGCTGAAACGCCCGGCCTGCCAGGCCGCCAGGCCGCGCAGGTAGTGGGCATAGTCGGCCTGGGGGTGATCGGGGTGCAGGCGAATAAAGCGGCTGGCGGCAGCGCGGGCTTCTTCCCACTTGTTGTTTTCGTAATAGGCGTAAACCAGCTCCAGCTGCGCCTGTTCGGCGTGGTTGCCGAAAGGATAGCGCGTATCCAGCGCTTCCAGCCGTTCAATCGCGGTGTTGTACAGATTGCGGTCGAGCGCGTCGCGGGCGAGCTCGTAGAGTTCGCGTTCGCCGGTGTTGGCGTACTTGCCGTCATCAAATGACGGCGCGGAGTCGTTACTGGCGCAGCCGGCAAGTAGCGTAAGGCTGAGCGCGACGGCGCCAAAACGGGTCGCTGCGGAAAAAACGCGCATGAAGTTCCTCGTGACAATCAAGCCTTGATCACCGAAAAGCGGCGATGGCCGTGGTAGAATGGACGCAGTTGGCACACTATAAAACACCTCGACGCAAAACGCAGGCACCGTCGGGTGTTGCCTGATCGTTTAAGGACTCCCTACTATGACTCGGACCGTTGAAGCCACAATGCGCGTGCCGGCAACGCTTGCCGGCACGCGCCTGGACCAGGCTGCCGCCGAGCTTTTCAGCGACTATTCGCGCGAGCGCCTGAAAACCTGGATCAACCAGGGCGAGCTGACCGTGGACGGCGAGCGGGCCAAACCCAAGGCCAAGCTGGTCGGTGAAGAAACGCTGACGCTGTGCGCTACGCTGGAAGACGAGCAACGCTTTACGCCGCAGGACATTCCGCTGACGGTGGTATTTGAGGACGAGCACCTGCTCATCGTCAACAAGCCCGCCGGTATGGTGGTGCACCCCGCCCCGGGTAACCCTGACGGCACGCTGCTGAATGCGCTGTTGCATCACCATCCGGCGCTGGCCGAAATCCCCCGCGCGGGCATTGTTCACCGGCTGGATAAAGACACCTCGGGGCTGTTGATGGTGGCCAAAACGCTGCCCACGCAGGCCGCGCTGGTTGAACAGCTGCAGGCGCGTACGGTATCGCGCCAGTACGATGCCGTGGTGATCGGCACGCCGGTCGCCGGTGCCACCGTGGACGCGCCCATCGGCCGCCATCCCAAGGATCGCAAGCGCCAGGCGGTGACGGCCGGCGGCAAGCCGGCGGTGACGCATTATCGCGTGGTCGAGCGTTTTCGCACTCACACCCACGTGCGCTGCAAGCTGGAAACCGGGCGTACCCACCAGATTCGCGTGCATATGGCCCACGCCCGCTATCCGTTGATTGGTGATCAGCTGTACGGTGGGCGGCCCAAGCTGCCCCCCGGCGCGGCCGATACGCTCAAGGAAATTCTCCGCGAGTTTCCGCGCCAAGCGCTGCACGCGCGCCGGCTGGGATTTATTCATCCGCACAGCGGGCAGCAAATGATGTTTCGTGCGCCGCTGCCGGATGATTTGATAATGTTGCTCGACTACCTGCGCGAAGACCACGAGACAATGCGATGAGCCGGGAGAGGACGAGATGAGCGATGCGCTGGACCTCCATCCGACGCTGATTGCCCCCGACTGGCCGGCACCGGCAAACGTCAATGCGTTTGTCACCACCCGTGAAACCGGCCCCAGCCAGGGGGCGTTTGCGGCGTTTAACGCCGCCACCCACGTGGGCGATAACGCCGACCACATGGATCTCTGCCGGCGCCTGCTGGGCAAGGAATTGGGCGATGAACGGCCGTTTCTGTGGCTCAACCAGACCCACGGGGCGCGGGTGCAGCAGCATTACCCGCGCCGCACCGCGCTGCAAAGCGAAATCCCCGAGGCTGACGCCGCCGTGGCCGACAGCACCGATTACGCCTGCGTGGTACTGACCGCCGACTGCCTGCCGGTGTTTTTCTGCAACCGTGCCGGCACCCGCGTCGGCGTGGCCCACGCCGGCTGGCGCGGGCTTGCCGGCGGCGTGCTCGAAGCCACGGTGGCCGCGCTCAACACCCCGGCGGATGACATTATCGTGTGGCTGGGGCCGGCCATTTCCAACGCCCAGTTTGAGGTCGGCCCCGAAGTCTTCGATGCCTTTGTCGCCGTGCATCCTCAGGCCGAAGAAGCCTTTGACCACAGCCCCTACCGGCTGGGCCACCACATGGCCGATTTATACCGGCTGGCGCGGCTGCGGCTTTCGCTGCTGGGCATTGACGAGGTCAGCGGCGGCCATTTCTGCACCGCCGGCGAATCGCGCTTTTATTCCTATCGTCGCGACAACGGCCAGACCGGCCGTATGGCCAGCGTTATCTGGCTGGGCTGATCATTCGGCCGACGCCTTTCTTTGCCGTACCTCCCTCTTTGCGACACAGCTCCCTTGAAACTCGTCGTCTCCGGCGCCACTTAATCTGTCAAGCCGATTAACGGTAGCCGGGAGGAATACGATGCGATTCGATAAGTTCACTGCCAAGCTGCAAAACGCCATTGCCGACGCGCAGTCGCTGGCCGTAGGGCAGGGCCACAACCAGATAGCCCCCGTTCACCTGCTGCTGACGCTTTTAGACAGCGCCGATACCGGGCTGAAAGCGCTGGTGGAAAAAGCCGGCGGCAGCGCGACCAAGCTGCGCGATATGTTATCCCAGCAGCTCGATGACCTGCCCAAAGTCAGCCAGTTTGACGGCGACGTGCAGCCCTCCCGCGAGCTGATCAAACTGTTCAATCTGACCGACCGCGAAGCCCAGAAGCGCGGTGACCAGTTCGTCGCCAGCGAGCTGGTGCTGGTGGCCGCCCTTGAAGCCGGCGGCGATACCGGCCGGGCGTTAAAGCAGGCGGGTCTTGAACGCCGAGCGCTGGATACCGCGATTGACGGCGTGCGCGGCGGCGCCAGCGTGGATGACCCCAACGCCGAAGAATCCCGCGAAGCGCTGGACAAATACACCCTGGATCTCACCCAGCGGGCGCTGGACGGCAAGCTCGACCCGGTGATCGGCCGCGATGATGAAATCCGCCGCACGATTCAGGTGCTGCAACGGCGCACCAAGAACAACCCGGTGCTGATCGGCGACCCCGGCGTGGGCAAGACCGCCATCGTCGAAGGGCTCGCCAGCCGCATCGTCAACGGCGAAGTGCCCGAAGGGCTGAAAAACAAGCGCGTGCTGTCGCTGGACCTTGGCGCGCTGCTTGCCGGGGCCAAGTTTCGCGGCGAGTTTGAAGAACGCCTGAAGGCCGTACTCAAGGAGCTGGGCGAAGAAGAAGGGCGGGTGATCCTGTTCGTCGACGAGCTGCACACCATGGTCGGCGCCGGCAAGGCCGAAGGCTCGATGGATGCCGGCAACATGCTCAAACCGGCGCTGGCGCGCGGCGAGCTGCACTGCGTGGGCGCCACGACGCTCGACGAATACCGCAAGTACATTGAAAAGGACGCCGCGCTTGAGCGCCGCTTCCAGAAAGTGCTGGTCGACGAGCCCAGCGAAGAAGACACCGTGGCCATTCTGCGCGGGCTCAAAGAGCGCTACGAAGTCCACCACGGCGTGGATATTACCGACTCGGCGATTATCGCCGCGGCCAAGCTTTCTACCCGCTACATCACCGACCGCAAGCTGCCCGACAAGGCCATCGACCTGATCGACGAAGCCGCGTCGCGCATTCGCATGGAGCTCGACTCCAAGCCCGAGGAAATGGATAAGCTCGACCGCCGCCTGATTCAGCTCAAGATGGAACGCGAAGCGCTGAAAAAGGAAACCGATGCCGCCTCGCAAAAGCGGTTGGAAGCGCTGGTCGATGAAATCTATGCGCTTGAGCGCGAATATGCCGATCTGGATGAAATCTGGAAGGCAGAAAAAGCCAGCATTCAAGGCGCGGCGCAGTTCAAGGCCGAGCTCGAGCAAGCGCGGCTGGATATGGAGCAGGCGCGGCGTCAGGGCGACCTGGCGCGGATGTCGGAAATCCAGTACGGCACCCTTCCCGCGCTGGAGAAAAAGATAGCCGAAAGCAACGAAAGCGAAGAGGCCGACACCTCGACCCACCAGCTGTTGCGCTCGAATGTCACCGAGGAAGAAATCGCCGAGGTGGTGTCGCGCTGGACGGGCATCCCGGTCGCCAAAATGCTCGAAGGCGAGCGCGATAAGCTGCTGCGCATGGAAGAGGCGCTGCATGAGCGCGTGATTGGCCAGGAAGAGGCCGTGCACGCGGTGTCCAACGCCGTGCGCCGCTCCCGCGCGGGGCTTGCCGACCCGCACCGCCCCAACGGGTCATTTCTATTCCTCGGCCCCACCGGGGTCGGCAAGACCGAGCTGTGCAAGTCGCTGGCGCATTTCCTCTTCGACACCCAGGAGGCCATGGTGCGCGTGGATATGTCGGAGTTCATGGAGAAACACTCCGTGGCGCGGCTGATCGGCGCGCCACCGGGGTACGTGGGCTATGAAGAGGGCGGCTACCTGACCGAAGCCGTGCGCCGCAAACCGTATTCGGTACTGCTGCTCGACGAAGTCGAAAAAGCCCACCCCGACGTGTTCAACATCCTGCTGCAGGTGCTCGAAGACGGCCGTTTGACCGACGGCCAGGGGCGCACGGTGGACTTTCGCAACACCGTGATCGTGATGACCTCGAACCTCGGCTCGGACATCATCCAGCGCATGGGCGGCGAGGAAACCGAGTACGACGCCATGCGCAGCGCGGTGATGGAGGTGGTGGGCAGCCACTTCCGCCCCGAGCTGATCAACCGCATCGACGAAGTGGTGGTCTTTCATGCGCTGGGTCAGGCGCAGATTCAGTCGATTGCCGGTATTCAGCTGGAACACCTGAGGGCGCGTCTGGCCGAGCACGATCTGGGGCTTGAGGTCAGCGAGGAGGCCATGGCCCAGCTGGCGGTGGTTGGCTTTGATCCGGTGTTTGGCGCCCGGCCGCTGAAGCGGGCGATCCAGAGCCGGATTGAAAACCCGCTGGCCCAAGACCTGCTGGCCGGCAAATTTGTTCCCGGCAGCACTATTCGCGTCGCTGCCAATGAGGGTCAGCTGACGTTTACCTCGTCGTGAAAAACGGGTTGAGATGATCCCGGGGAAAACCCTGCCGGCAGCGCCGGCAGGGTTTTTTGTGCCCGTTTTTCGTTCGTTGCGGGCCCAGCGGTTGACAAGCCAGGGAGGCTAATGGAGTCTTGAAGGTTCCTGATTTGCGGGCGCGGAACCCACGGGCAACCCCCTATTCCCGCGCGAAGGGTAGGCGTCAAGATGCCTTTACCCGCCGAAGGACTTCCGGATCTGGGCTAACCGCCCGGTCTGGCCAACGCCCCGACGCGGCGACCCGCCGTGAGAGAGTGCAGACCCCAACCGGGTCTAATGCCAGGGTTTGGCATCAGGTGCCGGCGTATCCGGCAGCGGCACACCGCCGCACTCGATATGACAGGCATACGGCCTGCCAACAGCACTCGAGACCTCCAGGGGAGAAACACTGTGGAATTGCTTTCCGGCGCAGACATGATTGCCCGCTTCTTGCAAGATGAGGGCGTTGAATACATTTATGGTTACCCCGGCGGGGCGGCGCTGCATATTTATGACGCGCTGTTCCGTCAGGACAAGGTCAAGCACATTCTGGTGCGGCACGAACAGGCGGCTACCCACGCGGCCGACGGCTACGCGCGCGCCTCGGGCAAGCCCGGCACGGTGCTGGTGACCTCGGGCCCCGGCGCAACCAACGCCGTGACCGGCATCGCTACCGCCTACATGGACTCGATCCCCATGGTGGTGCTGTGCGGTCAGGTAGCCAGCCACCTGATTGGCGAAGATGCCTTTCAGGAAACCGACATCGTTGGCGTGACCCGCCCGATCGTCAAGCACAGCTTTGCGATCCGGCATCCGTCCGAGATTCCGGGCGTGCTGAAAAAGGCCTACTATCTGGCGTCCACAGGGCGTCCGGGGCCGGTGGTTGTGGATATCCCCAAGGATATGACCGCGCCCACCGAGCGCTACGAGTACGTCTACCCCAAAAAGGTCAAGATGCGCTCGTACAACCCGGTCACGCGTGGCCACACCGGTCAGATCAAAAAAGCCGTGGAATTGATGCTCAAGGCCAAGCGGCCGGTGTTTTATACCGGCGGCGGCGTGGTGCTGGATAAAGCCAGCGACGGGCTGACGGATCTGGTGCAAACGCTCGGCTACCCGATCACTACCACGCTGATGGGCATTGGGTCTTATCCGCAGAGCGATAAGCAGTGCCTGGGCTGGCTGGGCATGCACGGTTCCTATGAGTCGAACATGGCGATGCACCACGCTGATTTGATCATTGCCATCGGCGCGCGCTTTGACGACCGCGTGACCAACAACGTCTCGAAGTTCTGTCCCACGGCCAAGATCATTCACGTCGACATTGACCCCAGCTCGGTGTCCAAGACCATACGCGCCGACGTGCCGATTGTCGGGCCGGCTTCAAGCGTCATCAACGAGATGATCAGCCTGGTGCAAGGTAAGGAAAGCGCCAATCCGGATGCCCTTGCCGACTGGTGGCAGCAGGTCGAAGGCTGGCGCGCCGCGCGTGGCGGCAAGCTGTACGAGCCCTCTCAGCCGGGCGAGGTGTTAAAGCCTCAGGAAGTCATCGAAGCGCTGTGCGAAGCGACCCGCGGTGAGGCCTACGTAACCACCGACGTCGGCCAGCACCAGATGTTTGCCGCCCAGTATTACAAGTTCGACAAGCCCAACCGCTTCGTTACTTCCGGCGGGCTTGGCACCATGGGCTTCGGCTTTCCGGCGGCCATGGGCATCAAGCTGAACTACCCGGATGACGACGTGATATGCGTGACCGGGGAAGGCAGCTTCCAGATGATGATGCAGGAGTTTTCCACCTGTAAGCAGTTTGGCATCGGGGTCAAGATCATCAACCTCAACAATGCCTCGCTGGGCATGGTGCGCCAGTGGCAGGATTTGAACTACAAATCGCGCCACGCGCAGTCGTATGTGGAGTCGATGCCCGACTTTCACCTGCTGACCCAGGCCTACGGCTTTACCGCGATTACGGTAAACACCCTGGCGGAGCTGGCGCCGGCGCTTGAACGCGTATTTGCCGACAAGAACGAGCTGGTGTTTCTGGATGTGAAAGTTGATCCCTTTGAACACGTCTACCCGATGCAGGTGCCGTTAGGCTCCATGCGCGACATGCTGCTGTCTAAAACGGAGCGTACCTAATGCGTCATATCATCTCGATTCTGATGGAGAACGAACCGGGTGCCCTGTCGCGTGTGGTCGGTCTGTTTTCGCAGCGCAACTTCAACATTGAAACGCTGAACGTCGCGCCCACCGAGGACGAATCGCTGTCGCGGCTCACGGTTACCACCGTGGGCGATGACCGCGTGGTCGAGCAGATCACCAAGCACCTGAACAAGCTCATCGACGTGGTCAAGCTGGTTGACCTGACCGAGGGCAACCACATTGAGCGCGAGCTGATGCTGGTCAAGGTGCGGGCGCAGGGTGCTGCGCGCGACGAGGTCAAGCGCACCGCCGACATCTTCCGCGCGCAGGTGGTTGATGTCACACCGAGCCTGTACACCGTGCAGATCACCGGCGATGCCACCAAGCTGGACGCCTTTTTGCAGGCCATGGCACCGGTGGGCATTCTCGAAGTCGCCCGCACCGGCGTCTCGGGCATTGCCCGGGGCGACAAGGTGCTGACGCTGTAACGTACGCACCGCGCAACACCCAAAAGGCCGCTTTTAAGCGGCCTTTTTTGTTGTAGCGTATTGGTAGGAGTACCCAAAAAACGCGCATAAAGGCGGCTATGCCGCGCGATTGCTCTCCTGCACCGCCGCTGCGCGACGGATCGCCCGGTGAACCGGCCTCTTACGCAATTCCGTGTGGCTCCTCTGTCCGTAGGAGGGCGGCTATGCCGCGCGACCGCATCCCCACCAAACCCGGCAGGCCTTTGGCCTGCATCGCCCGGTGAACCGGCCTCTTACGCAATTCCGTGTGGCGCTTCGGTCCGTAGGAGGGCGGCTATGCCGCGCGACCGCATCCCCACCAAACCCGGCAGGCCTTTGGCCTGCATCGCCCGGTGAACCGGCCTCCTACAAAACCTGGATATTGCTATGTTTGGTTGTAGGAGGGCGGCTCCGCCGCGCGACGGCATCCCCACCGAGCTGGCTCACTGGTTTGCTTCAATGCGGCGGGTGCTGGCTGGCCTTGAGCATTTCCCGGGCGTGGGCCAGCGTCTGGTCGGAGAGGTTGACCCCGCCGAGCATGCGCGCCAGCTCGCTGATGCGTCCGCCTTCGTCGAGCAGCGCCATCTGTGTGCGCGTGGTGTTGCGCCGGGCACTCTTTTCGATATGCAGGTGCGCGTGCGCCTGCGCCGCCACCTGAGGCAGATGGGTCACGGTCATCACCTGGCCGTTTGCCCCCAGCCGGCGCAGCAGCTGGCCGACAATTTCCGCCGTGGCGCCGGACACGCCCACGTCCACTTCGTCGAATATCAGGCTGGGAATGGTGGAGTGGTTGGCCGCGACCACCTGAATGGCGAGGCTGATCCGTGACAGCTCGCCGCCCGAGGCCACTTTGGCCAGCGGCCGTGCGGGCTGGCCGGGGTTGGCGCTGATGAAAAATTGCACGCGCTCAAGGCCTTCGGCGGCGGGCGTGGCGCGCGGCTCAAGCACGACCTCGAAGCGCGCCTTGTCCATGGCCAGAAACGCCAGCTGCTGCTGCACTTCTTCGCCCAGCCCCACGGCGGCTTTGCACCGTGCTTCGCCCAGCGCTTTGGCCGCGTGGCGGTAGCGTTCGCGCAGGGCCGCGACGTCGGCGCTCAGGGTATCAAGGTCGCCGCCGCTGGCGTTGAGCTGATCAAGCTCGGCGCTCAGGCGTGCATGTAGCGCGGGCAGCTCATCGGGCGAGATGTGATGCTTGCGCGCAATGCGGTGGGCGTCGCCCAGGCGTGTTTCAACAAAGGCCAGCCGCTCGGGATCAAGTTCGGTGTTGGCGGCCAGATGATTGAGCTCGCTGGCGGCTTCTTCCAGCTGAATGCGCGCGTCGGCGAGTATCGTCAAGGTGTTGGCCAGCGCGCCCTTGTCGCTGCCGGGTAGTTCGCTGAGCCGGCCGTGCGCCTGGTGCAACAGCCCCAGGGCACCACCGTTATCGCCTTCACAGCAGTCAGCGGCAAATTGGGTGTCGCGCAGAATGTCGTCGGCGTGAGCCAGCGTTTGCTGTTCGTCTTCAAGGCTGGGTAGCTCGTCGTCGCCCAGCGCGAGCTGGTCCAGCTCTTCCACCTGATAATGTAACAGCTGGCGTTTGGCCTCGGCCTCGTCACCCTGATCGCGTATTTTTTGCAGTTGCCGGCGCGTGCTCTGCCAGTCGCGGAATATTGCCGCGACGCCATCAACGTCGGTATTCAGGCCGGCGTAGTCGTCCAGCAGCGCAAGGTGGGTTTCCTCGCGCAGCAGCGCCTGATGCGCGTGCTGGCCGTGAATCTGGATGAGCCGCTCGCCCAGCGCTTTCAAGTCGCTGATCGCGGCCGGCTGGCCGTTGATCCATGCCTTGGAACGCCCGCCGGCGCTGACCACGCGGCGCAGCAGGCACTCATCCACGGGCAGGTCGCGCTCGGCCAGCCACGCTTGCGCAGCGGGCAGGTGGGTGATGTCAAAGCGGGCGGAAAGATCAGCGCGCTCTCGGCCGTGGCGCACGCTGCCGGCGTCGGCGCGTTGGCCAAGGCACAGTCCCAGGGCCCCCAGCAGGATGGATTTACCCGCACCGGTTTCCCCGGTAATCGCGGTCATGCCGCCTTTGATATCAAGTTCCAGGCGGTCGACGATGGCGAAATCCTGGATCGCGAGCTGGGTCAGCATAGAGCCTCCTGGGCGTGGCCGGAGCAACGAGCGTTGGGGGGTTGGCTGGATAGGTATCCAATGCTTGTTTTTTATACAGTAGTCGGGAGGCCGCTTCAATACTCGTGGAAAACTCCTCTTGAGATGGCGTCCATGACCCCCATATATCCACAAACGTATTTTGTCGACCGCACACTGGCTTGTTAGGAGCAACCGATGGCTAAAGAACCGCAGACCCCGCTTGACGACGTCCAGACGCCTGAAGGTGAAAATGCCGCAGAAGCGCAGCAGGCAGAAGAGCGTCTGGTTGAAGGCGAGCTGGAAAGCCTGATCGACGACGAAGGCGATACCGTCAACACCGACGACGCAAGCGATAATCCCGAAGCGGAAATGCTGGCTGCCAAGGTGGAAGAGCTGGAGCAGAGCCTGGCGGATGCCAAGGATCAGGCGCTGCGTACCGCTGCCGAGGCGCAAAACGTGCGCCGCCGTGCCGAGCAGGAAAGCGAGAAAGCGCGCAAGTTCGCGTTGGAAAAGTTCGTCAAGGAGCTGCTGCCGGTTGTCGATAGCCTGGAAAAAGCGCTCGAGTCAATGGGCGAAGACGCCACTGAAGTGCACCGCGAAGGCGTTTCCATGACGCTGAAAATGCAGCTGGGCGTGCTGGAAAAATTTGGCGTTGAGCAGGTGGACCCTCACGGCGAGCCCTTTGACCCCCAGGTGCACGAGGCCATGACCATGGTGCCCAATCCCGACATGGAGCCCAACACGGTGATGGACGTGATCCAGAAGGGCTATGTGCTTAACGGCCGCCTGGCACGCCCGGCGATGGTCGTGGTCAGCAAAAAAGCCGACTGACGGGGTAAAAAAAGCCCTTGAAATGCTGCCGGCGACCCCCAGATATATGGGCATCCCGGCGGTATTTACCGCTCGCTTACACAGCACCGTTTTATCATCAATTATTTATCACCAACGATTTTGAGGTTTTGCTATGGGACGCATTATTGGGATTGACCTGGGCACCACTAACTCCTGCGTGTCTGTACTGGACGGCGACAGCCCCAAGGTTATCGAAAACGCCGAAGGCGGCCGCACCACGCCGTCCATCGTCGCCTACACCGACGACGGTGAGATCCTTGTGGGTCAGGCGGCCAAGCGCCAAGCCGTGACCAACCCGGAAAATACCATTTACGCCATCAAGCGCCTGATTGGCCGTCGTTTCAAGGACGACGTGGTACAAAAAGACATCAAGATGGTGCCCTACACCATTGCCGCAGCCGACAACGGCGACGCTTGGGTTGAAGTGAAGGGCGAAAAGATGGCGCCGCCGCAGGTCAGCGCGGAAATTCTCAAGAAGATGAAGAAGACCGCCGAAGACTACCTCGGTGAAACCGTTACTGAAGCGGTTATTACCGTGCCGGCCTACTTCAACGACAGCCAGCGTCAGGCGACCAAAGACGCCGGCCGCATTGCCGGTCTTGAAGTTAAGCGCATCATCAACGAGCCGACCGCTGCCGCACTGGCTTACGGCATGGACAAATCCCGCGGTGACCGCACGATTGCGGTTTATGACCTCGGCGGCGGCACCTTCGATATCTCGATTATCGAAGTCGCTGACGTAGACGGCGAAACTCAGTTTGAAGTGCTGGCCACCAACGGCGACACCTTCCTTGGCGGTGAAGACTTCGACCTGGCGCTGATCAACTATCTGGTCGAGCAGTTCAAGTCCGACAGCGGCATCGATCTGGCCGGCGACAACCTCGCCATGCAGCGCCTCAAGGAAGCCGCTGAAAAAGCCAAGATCGAGCTTTCAAGCGCGCAGCAGACCGACGTCAACCTGCCCTACATCACCGCCGACAACACCGGCCCCAAGCACCTGAACGTCAAGGTGACGCGCGCCAAGCTTGAGGCGCTGGTAGAAGAGCTGGTTCAGCGCTCGCTCGCGCCGTGCAAAATGGCGCTCAAGGATGCCGGTCTGTCGGCGTCAGAGGTCGACGACGTGATTCTGGTCGGCGGTCAGACGCGCATGCCGCAGGTACAGTCCAAAGTGGCTGACTTCTTCGGCAAGGACTCGCGCAAAGACGTCAACCCCGATGAAGCCGTGGCCGTAGGCGCCGCGATTCAGGGCGGCGTGCTCGGCGGCGACGTCAAGGACGTGCTGCTGCTCGACGTAACCCCGCTGACGCTGGGCATCGAGACCATGGGTGGCGTGATGACGCCGCTGATCGACAAGAACACCACCATCCCGACGAAGAAGACGCAAACCTTCTCCACCGCGGATGACAACCAGACCGCCGTGACCATTCACGCGATCCAGGGTGAGCGCAAGCAAGTGTCGCAGAACAAGTCACTGGGTCGCTTTGACCTGGCCGACATTCCGCCGGCGCCGCGCGGCGTGCCGCAGATCGAAGTCGCATTTGATCTGGATGCCAACGGTATCCTCAACGTTTCGGCCAAAGACAAGGCGACCGGCAAGGAACAGTCGATCGTGATCAAGGCCTCCAGCGGTCTGAGCGATGAAGAAATCGAACAGATGGTGCAGGACGCCGAGGCGAACGCCGACGAAGACAAGAAGTTCGAAGAAATGGTCACGCTGCGCAATCAGGCCGACGGCATGATTCACGCCACCAAAAAGACCCTCGAGGAAGCCGGCGACAAGGCTACCGACGACGAGAAGCAGAAGATCGAAACCGCGATCACCGAGCTTGAAGAAGCGGTTAAAGGTGACGATCAGGACGATATCCAGAAAAAGCTCGACGCGCTGACCGAAGCCTCCGGTGAGCTGGCCCAGAAGATGTACGCTGAGCAGCAGGAAGGCCAGCAGGCCGACGGTGAAGGCGCTGAAGACGCCAACGCCAAGCAGGAAGACGACGTGGTTGACGCCGAATACGAAGAAGTCAACGACGACCAGAAAAAGTCGTAACGTTCTTTCTGCCAAGGCAAGCAGCGACGCGGGAGGCAACTCCCGCGTTGCTGTTTGCGTAGGCCGCACTTTCAAGCCAACCAGTGCTTGAGCTAACCAGGAGGCGTGGGACCCATGTCCAAGCGCGATTATTATGAAGTCCTGGGGGTCGATAAAGGGGCCGATCAGAAAGAGATCAAGAAGGCCTATCGCCGCCTGGCGCAAAAGTATCACCCCGATCGAAACCCAGACGACGACACCTCGGCGGAGAAATTCCGTGAGGTATCCGAAGCCTACGAAATTCTGGGCGACGGCGAGAAACGCGGCGCCTATGATCAGTTCGGCCACGCCGGCGTAGACGGCCAGGGCGGCGCCGGTGGTGGTTTTGGCGCCGGTGGCGGCGACTTCAGCGATATTTTCGGAGACGTATTCGGCGATATCTTCGGCGGCGGTGGCGGCCGGCGACGCGGCCCCAATGCGCCGGCGCGCGGCTCCGACCTGCGCTACAACCTTGAGCTCGATCTTGAGCAGGCCGTGGCTGGCACCAGCGTGGATATCCGCGTGCCGCGTCACATCAACTGTGACCGCTGCGACGGCGACGGCGCCGAGCCCGGCTCGACCAAGGAAACCTGCCCGACCTGTCAGGGCATGGGCCAGGTGCGCATGCAGCAGGGCTTTTTTGCCGTGCAGCAAACCTGCCCGACCTGCCACGGCGGCGGCGAGCACATCAAGGTGCCGTGCCACAAGTGTAACGGCGATGGCCGCGTGCGCGAGACCCGTACGCTGTCGGTGAAGATTCCCGCCGGCGTGGACGTGGGCGACCGTATCCGGCTCAACGCCGAGGGCGAAGCCGGCATCAACGGTGGCCCGCCCGGCGACCTGTACGTTCAGGTAGCGATCAAGCCGCACCGGATCTTTGAGCGCGAAGGCCGGCACCTGCAATGTGAAGTGCCGATCAACTTTGTTGACGCCGCGCTGGGCGGAGAGCTTGAAGTGCCGACGCTCAACGGCCGCGTGAAGCTCAAGATTCCGGCCGAGACTCAGACCGGCAAGCTGTTCCGCATGCGCGGCAAAGGCGTGAAGCCGGTACGCGGCGGCGCGCCGGGCGACCTGCTGTGCAGGGTTGTGCTGGAAACGCCGGTGAACCTGAACGACGAGCAGAAAGACCTGCTGGGCAAGCTGCAGGAAAGCTTTAACAGCAGCAACAGCCACAGCCACTCGCCGAAGCAGACCGGCTTTTTCGACAGTGTGAAAAAGTTCTTTGAGGACATGAAGCCCTGAAAGGCCAAGTGAGCCGCAGCGCGAGAACCAATGCCGGTACCTCAGGGTGCCGGCATTTTTTTGTTGATTGCCATACGGGAGCGTGCAATGAGCGCGAAACAGCCTGACGTCAACACCCTCACCGGTGGCATGAGTGAGCACGCCGGCATGCTGGTATGGGCGCTGCTGGTGGGGCTGTCGTTTCCCGTGGTCGGCTGGCTGGGCGAGCTGCCGCCGCTGTTGCTGACCGCGCTACGCTTTGCCATTGCCTGCGCGGGACTCTGGTGGCTGGCCCAGCGCTCGGCAGAGTTCTGGCCGGCGTGGCGGGCGCTGCCGCTCTACGCGCTGATGGGACTATGCCTGGCGGGCTTTTTCAGCGCCATGTTCTGGGCGGCACACCACACCACGGCGCTTTCCATGGCCACGCTGTACGTCACCGTGCCGCTGCTCGCCTTCGGGCTGGGGCTTTTGCTTCGGGTGGAACGTCTCGCGTGGCGCCTGCCGGCCATTTTGCTGCTGGGTGCCTGCGGGGCATTGCTGCTGGCGCTGGCCGAAGCGTTTTTACAGGGCGGCGCGCTGCAGTTTGGCCGCGGCGAAGCGGTGTTTTTTCTTGGCTGCATCGCCTCGGCGCTGTACCCGGTGATCAGCAAGTGGGGGCTTGCCAGCGGCCGGCTGGCCGACTCCGCCGCGGTGCGCACGTTCTGGAGCCTGGCACTTGGCGGCATTTTGATCGGCGCGCTGGGGCTCGCGGTTGAACCGCTAAGCGACTTTGCCACGATGACGGCGCGGGATGCGCTGCTGCTGGTGTATCTGGGGCTGTGCTCAAGCGCGCTGACCTTCTGGCTGATGCAGCATGCCACCGCCACGCTGACCCCCGGCGCGGTCACCGCCTACGGCTATCTGGTGCCGTTTGTCTCGATGCTGGTGCTGTTTGCCCGCGAGCCCGGACAGATAAGCTGGGTGTGGCTGCCCGGCAGCGCGCTGGTGATCACCGCCATTGTACTGCTGCTGATCAACGGGCGAGCAACCCGCTAGACCGGTGGGTGCCGGGCTTTGGTATACTTGTCGTCAAATTTATCGCGTTTTTTTACTCAACGACTCGCAGGAGCTCGCATGACTCGAATTGCCATTGTAGGCGTCGCTGGCCGCATGGGCCGCACCCTGGTCAACGCCGTGGAACAGGACGCCGGCGCCACTCTGGCGGCCGGCATTGTCGCCCCGGGAAGCTCGCTCGCCGGTGCGGATATCGGCGAACTGGCCGGCGTGGGCAAAAAAGGCATCGCGGCGGTAGATAGCCTGGCCGCCTGCGCGGCCGACTTCGACGTGCTGATCGACTTCACCACGCCCCAAGTGACCCTGGCCAACCTGGCCTTCTGCGCCGAGCACGGCAAGCGCATCGTGATTGGCACCACCGGCATGAGCGATGCTGAAATCGCCACGCTGGA
This sequence comes from Vreelandella subglaciescola, assembly GCF_900142895.1. Lineage (NCBI taxonomy): Bacteria > Pseudomonadati > Pseudomonadota > Gammaproteobacteria > Oceanospirillales > Halomonadaceae > Vreelandella > Vreelandella subglaciescola. The sequence goes on along the minus strand of NZ_LT670847.1, from coordinate 1,580,643 downwards.
CGACTACCGCGACAGCGTGCCGCTCGTCTTTGCACCCAACATGAGCGTCGGCGTCAATCTCACGCTCAAGCTTTTAGAAACCGCCGCCCGCGCGCTGGGCGACGAAGGCTACGACATCGAAGTGATCGAGTCGCACCACCGGCATAAAGTCGACGCACCCTCGGGCACCGCGTTGAAAATGGGCGACGTCATGGCCGACGCGCTAGGGCGCAACCTCAAGGAACATGGCGTGTTCGAGCGCGTGGGCCAGTGCGGGCCGCGCAGCGACAAGGAAATCGGCTTTGCCACCGTGCGCGCCGGCGACATCGTCGGTGAGCACACGGTGATGTTTGCCACCGAAGGCGAGCGCATCGAAATTACCCACAAGGCCTCAAGCCGCATGACCTTCGCCAAAGGCGCCACCCGCGCCGCCCGCTGGGTCGCGGAGAAAGACAACGGCCGCTACGGCATGCAGGACGTGCTTGATTTGGACGCGTAACGCCGTCGGTCACTGAAATGCCCACAGCACAGAAACGCCTCGGCGCCAAGCGTCGGGGCGTTTTGTTGTTGGGAGGGTTTTTATGCGGGTGATGGATTGGCGTGGCGTACTCTGGGCGGCCGTTCCGGCCATTCATCGAGAACATCCGGAGCGGTAATTTTATCTTCGATCGCCTGAATATCGTCGAGTCTGTGCTTCAGGCCACACTCCCAGATAATTAGCACCCGCCAGCCCCGGCTGATTAGCTCACCTTGCTGCCGTTTGTCTCGGACGGCATTGCCGTCCAGTTTTTCTCGCCAGAAAGCCTTGCGCGTAGCAGGGGAGGTAGCATAAAAGCAGCCCTCATGGCGATGCCAGAAGCAGCCATGAACAAATATTGTGAGCCGGTGCTTGGGGAGAACAAGGTCCGGCTTTCCGGGAAGGTCACGGTGATGCAGACGATAGCGAAACCCGCGCGCATGAAGGTAGCGGCGCACGGCAAGTTCGGGACGAGTATTCCCGCCCCTGATATGGGACATCATGCGTGAGCGGGTCTGCGAGTTGACAATATCAGTCATATGTCAGGCTCTAGATGAGTGTTTCTTCGGTCATGCTTTCATAGATGCGACTGACGTTGTTCCAGGCTATCCGAAACTGGTTACGTTTTTTGGATGTCCATCTGCCGTTATTCCACTTCATATTAATGCCGGGGTCATGGTAGATAACACTATTGTTCAGAGCCTTAAGAAACCGTTTCAGTTCTGCTCCTTCGCAGATATGAACGTTGGGCCCATAGGTGTAGTACGGAATATCGTGGTTCTCCTTTCGGTAGGGAACGTAGGCTGTCCGAGCGTGTTTGCGACTCCAGTGGGTCAGAAGTTTATCGAAAGACCAGCCGGCAGCAATGTTGCCTGCGTCGTCTCTCATCAGCAGCCCGCCTGAAGTATCGACAATCTCTCCGCTTTCTTGGTCATAGCCTTCCATTCTCAGGGTCAAGCCGGTTCGGGCGTTTCTTTGCCATGCGTTGTGCCGACCGGTGAAATCTCGTCTCTCGTTGGTGTCGCGGCCATACGCCTGAAGAAAGGTGCCTAGGTCTTCAAGATAGGAGCCGGTGTCAGGTTCGGGCGTCATCAGGGTAACCGGACCCGATGAGTGTGACTTCAGCTCCCAGCCAAGGTGATCCGGTTCCGATCGGCCGTTGGGTGTTATGTTGAAAAGGCTCTCCAGTGTGTAGCCCGCTCCGTTCTGTGCGCGATATTCTATTCGGTTGCCCTTTGCATCCAAACGGCAGGAGCGAACTGCGCCCATCAGATAAATTGATCGCAATCTGTCCAGCAGCGCTGTTTTGCTGTCGCGTTCTGTGTGCTTTCGCTCATGAAAGACATTGGCAATGCTCGATGCTTCGCCTGAATCGATCAGTTTTTTAGCCTCGCTCGAAACGGGGCCCGTCCAGTGGTCCAAGTAGGCAAGGATGCGACCATCCCGGCATAGCCCAAGCATTAGGCAACGGGGAGTATTTATCCGGGTAAGTCGCTCCTCTTTTGTGGGTGGCTGTAGCAAATGCGAGGGAGCTATTGCACAGTCCCTGACAAAGCCTGACATTCTGACCTCGGGATATTTGGGATAGAGAATCAGCTGCGCCCCGGGGGCTCGTTGACTATCTTTGCCGAACGAGATCCAGTGAAAATCAAGACTTGCCTTGTACATTACTCCTTTTTGGGAATCGATCTTGTCACCTGCAACAAGAGCTCCATGTTGAATAAGACGTAGAACGTCAAAGTCGCTGCCCAGGTAAACCTGTTGTTTTGAGTTATCATTGTTGGAAAGGCATTTGAAGATGACTCGCTCGGCTCCCATTTGGAGCATCACGGCTTCCATTGCTTCCAATGCAGGATGGCGGGCACTCATGACGCTACGCTCCTTTATATAAAGTATTTCGGGGCGCCGTGGCGCCCCGAAATAATGGATAGTATTACGTCATGGTGCTTTATCGTGACTCTAAATGGCAAGCTCCAGCTCGGTCTGGTGCGGAGCCTTCTGCCCCTGTTCCTGGCGTTTCCGGCGAGCCTCGATAATACGTGGCTTCATCAGTTCGGCCACCGCTTCAAAGACCGGCACGACGACGGAGTTGCCAAACTGACGATAGGCCTGGGTATCCGATACGGGAATAACAAAGCGGCTTTCGTTTGGCGCGTCAAAGCCCATCAGGCGGGCGCATTCATGTGGCGTTAGGCGGCGGGGGCGGTTGCGCAGGTTCTCGGGTGAATCAAACGGCTTCTGGTCGTCAAAGCCGCGATCCACCAGGATCTCGGAGCCGTCCTTGTGATAGCGGGCCGATAGTGTACGCGCAACATCACGCGGGCCGGTTAAGCCAAAGCCGAAACCGTTGCCTTTTTCGCGATGTTTTTTGGCGTAGCGGTAGAGATAATCCCAGAGCTTGGGTGTCAGGATATATTTTTCATCTACCGAGTCGTCCAGCAGGTCACCAAAGGCAGGGCGATGCTGTGGATAGACTTTCTCCAGATCGCGCAGGGTAAAGCCCTGGTGTACGTTCAGGTCGCGGCGGAAGCCCGCCAGCACAATGCGCTCACGGTGCTGGGGCACAAAGTGGCGTGCATCAATAACCTTGGGGTCGCGCCCTTTCGGCGCCTCAGCATCGGCCACGTCGTAACCCAGTTCATCCAATGCTTCGCAGATAATGCGGAAAGTCTTACCCTTGTCGTGGCTTTTGAGGTTCTTGACGTTCTCGAGCATGAAAGCTGCCGGACGTTTGGCAGCAATGATGCGCGCCACGTCGAAAAACAAGGTCCCTTGGGCATCGCACTCGAACCCGTGTTTGAGGCCCAGCGAATTTTTCTTGGATACGCCGGCCAGAGAAAAAGGCTGGCAGGGGAAGCCGGCAAGCAGCACGTCGTGGTCCGGAATTTCCTCGTTGATATGGGCGTAGGCGGCATCCTCTTCAATCTCGGGCGATGCAGACAAAGTGACATCGCGAATGTCACGGTTGAAGCGGTGCGTTGTCGGGTCGCAGTAGTGGTTGGCCTTGTAGGTGCGAACGGCAAACCTGTCCCATTCCGAGGTGAATACGCACTCGCCACCAATGGATTCGAAGCCGCGGCGTATTCCGCCAATACCGGCGAAAAGATCGATAAAGGTAAAGTTGGCGCGCCCTTGGTGAGACGGCGCATTCGGCAGCATGGCGATCAGGCGCCGTGCTTCGTCGCGCGTGACTTTGGGCCTAGTCTTGCCCTTGATCATCCGGTTCAGGGTTTCACGACACCAGCGGTCATCGACCTCGCGCATGGCGGCAGCAACCGTGCCCTGGTCGTAGATTTGCAGCACGCGCTCCAGCAATTCGCTGTCACTCAGTAGATCATAGTCGGAGGTGTAAGCCTGCATATTGAGAGAATCATGTGTGGCGGGCCCTGTAAGCGGTGACATGGCGGTGCCTCTGGGTTAAAACTGTGATGTATGGATGCAATTGTATTCCAAGAAATGATGCTGCACCAGTAAGTAACTGGGTTTATATTCAGTGTAGGCGCTTTTCGTCAATACTCACTTCTGTATCGTCGCAGGCCATGGCTCTAGCGCCTTCCGCCGAAATCCTGTAACATCCGCTAGATTTTGGTCGAGTGGTTCACGCCTGAGAGACCGATGCGCGAGGCGTCAGCAGCACAAATGCTGGCCTTAGCGTCGGTCTTGATGCAGCGCTTGTTGCGTAGGCCAGCCTGACGGCATGTCTGAAACGCCGTGCGTCAAGGCTAAGGCCGTTTTGGCAAAGAACAGCAAGCGGGATGAAACCGGTTTTTCTCTATCGGCTTTGTCCCGCTTTTTTACGACCCGACGTTTGTAACGCAAACGCCGCTATGACGGATGCCGCTGTCGTGACAGGGGTGTTTTCACCAGCATGGGAGAACTTGTCTTGAATAACCCCGCATTGAACAAACCCGCTATTCTGGCGCTTGAAGACGGGAGCGTGTTCCACGGCATCGCCATTGGCGCCGAAGGGCAAACCAGCGGCGAGGTGGTATTCAATACGGCCATGACCGGCTATCAGGAAATTCTTACCGATCCCTCCTATACCCGCCAGATCGTGACGCTGACATACCCCCACATTGGCAATACCGGCGTGAACGCCGAAGATGTCGAGTCCGGCGGGATTGCCGCCGCCGGTCTGGTTATTCGTGATTTGCCGCTTGCCGCCAGCAGCTTTCGCTCTGAGCAAAACCTTGACGATTACCTGAAAAGTGAGAACGTGCTGGGTATTGCCGAGATCGACACCCGCCGTCTGACGCGCCTGTTGCGCGACAAGGGTGCTCAGAGCGGGGCTATTCTTGCCGGCGGCGAGGCACAAGGCGAAGGCGCAGTAGAGCGCGCGCTGGCCGCAGCCCGTGCTTTTCCCGGGCTTGCGGGTATGGATCTGGCCAAAGTGGCCAGCTGCCAAACGCCGTATGAATGGAATGAAGGCGAGTGGGAGTTGGGCACAGGGTATCAGCCGGGCAGTGATATCGAACGGCCTTTCCACGTGGTGGCCTACGACTTTGGGGTCAAGCGCAACATTTTGCGCATGCTGGTTTCTCGCGGCTGCCGTTTAACGGTGGTGCCGGCGCAAACGCCGGCGTCTGAGGTGCTGGCGCTAAAGCCGGACGGCTTTTTCCTGTCCAACGGCCCGGGCGATCCGGAGCCGTGCGATTACGCCATCAAGGCGATCCAGGAGCTGCTTGAAACGCGGATTCCGTTGTTTGGTATCTGCCTTGGGCATCAGCTTTTGGCGCTGGCGTCCGGCGCGCGGTCGGTCAAAATGAATCATGGCCACCACGGCGCTAATCATCCGGTGCAGGACCTGGCCACCGGCAGAGTGATGATTACCAGCCAGAACCACGGCTTCGCGTCGGATGAAACCACGCTGCCGGCAACGCTTCGCGCTACCCACCGCTCGCTGTTTGACGGCACGCTACAGGGTATTGAGCGCACCGACTGCCCGGCCTTCAGCTTTCAGGGGCACCCCGAAGCAAGCCCCGGCCCGTGCGACGTGACGCCGCTGTTTGACCGCTTCATCGCCATGCTGCAAGCGCGCCGCTGAGTGCGCCGGCGCCGGTGACTGAACCGGTCCTGTTTACGCCGTTATTTTGTTGTTAATCGTCATTTTTCTGCGGGAACCGTTATGCCTAAGCGTACCGACATCAATAGTATCCTGATCATTGGCGCTGGCCCGATTGTGATTGGCCAGGCCTGCGAATTCGACTACTCCGGCACCCAGGCGTGCAAGGCACTGCGCGAGGAAGGCTACCGCGTGGTGCTGGTCAACTCTAACCCGGCCACCATCATGACCGACCCGGCCATGGCCGACGCCACCTATATCGAGCCGATCACTTGGCAGACGGTAGAAAAAATCATCGAAGCCGAACGCCCCGACGCGATTCTGCCCACCATGGGCGGCCAGACCTCGCTCAACTGTGCGCTGGATCTGGACAAGCACGGGGTGCTGGAAAAATACGGCGTAGAGATGATCGGCGCTAACGCCGAGGCGATCAACAAGGCCGAAGACCGCGACCTGTTCGACAAGGCGATGAAAAATATCGGCCTGGCGTGCCCCAAAGCCAAGGTCGCACACAGCATGGAAAGGGCCTGGGAGATTCAGGCCGAGCTGGGGTTCCCAAGCATTATTCGCCCCTCTTACACCATGGGCGGCTCCGGCGGTGGGGTGGCGTACAACAAGGAAGAGTTCGAAGAAATCTGCACCCGCGGTTTCGATCTGTCGAACAACCACGAGCTGTTGATCGATGAGTCGCTGCTGGGGTGGAAAGAGTACGAGATGGAGGTGGTGCGCGATAAAAACGATAATTGCATCATCGTTTGCTCGATTGAAAACTTCGACCCGATGGGCGTGCATACCGGTGATTCCATCACCGTGGCGCCGGCGCAGACGCTGACTGATAAAGAGTATCAGTTTATGCGCAACGCCAGTCTTGCGGTGCTGCGCGAGATTGGCGTGGAAACCGGCGGCTCTAACGTGCAGTTCGGCGTGGACCCTGCCACCGGCCGCATGGTGGTCATTGAAATGAACCCGCGGGTATCGCGCTCATCGGCGTTGGCCTCCAAAGCGACCGGCTTCCCGATTGCCAAGATCGCCGCCAAGCTGGCCGTGGGCTATACGCTGGACGAGTTGCAAAATGATATTACCGGCGGGCGTACGCCGGCGTCTTTCGAGCCGTCCATCGACTACGTGGTCACCAAGATTCCGCGCTTCACCTTCGAGAAATTCCCTCAAGCCAACGACCGCCTGACGACTCAGATGAAGTCGGTGGGCGAGGTCATGGCCATTGGCCGCACCTTCCAGGAGTCGCTGCAAAAAGCGCTGCGCGGTCTGGAAACCGGCGTTGACGGCCTTGATCCGATTGTGACCCACTTTACCGATGAGGCCATGGCGCGTATCAAGGGTGAGCTGCAGGCGGCCGGTGCTGACCGTATCTTCTACGTGGCCGACGCCATACGCGCAGGTATGAGCGTGGAAGAGCTGTTTGCGCTAACCAAGATTGACCCCTGGTACCTGGTGCAGCTTGAAGACTTGGTGACCACCGAGGCGGCACTGGCCAAGCGCTCGCTGACTGAGCTTGCCGCCGGTGATTTTTATCGGCTCAAGCGCAAAGGCTTTGCCGATGCGCGGCTGGCCAAATTGCTGGGCGTATCGGAAAAAGAGTTTCGTAAAACCCGCCAGAAAGCGGGCATTCGGCCAGTCTATAAGCGTGTGGATACCTGCGCTGCCGAATTTGCCTCGGATACTGCCTACATGTATTCCACCTACGAAGAAGAGTGCGAAGCCGAGGTCTCTGACAAGCCCAAGATCATGGTGCTGGGCGGCGGGCCCAACCGTATTGGTCAGGGTATTGAATTTGACTACTGCTGTGTTCACGCCGCCTTTGCGATGCACGCCGACGGCTATGAAACCATCATGGTCAACTGCAATCCGGAGACCGTGTCCACCGACTACGACACTTCGGATCGCCTGTACTTCGAGCCGGTGACGCTTGAAGACGTGCTGGAAATTGCCGACAAGGAAAAGCCCGAAGGCGTCATTGTGCAGTTTGGTGGGCAGACGCCGCTGAAGCTGGCGCGCGAGCTGGAAGCCGCCGGCGTGCCGATTATCGGCACCACGCCCGACGCCATCGACCGCGCCGAAGACCGCGAGCGTTTTCAGCAGATGATCGACAAGCTGGGGCTCAAGCAGCCGCCCAACGCAACGGCGAGAAGCTTTGAGGAAGCGTTTGCCAAGGCCGAGACCATCGGTTACCCGCTGGTCGTGCGCCCCAGCTACGTGCTGGGCGGGCGCGCCATGGAGATCGTCTATGACGCATCCGAGCTTGAGAGCTACATGACCCACGCGGTCAAGGTGTCCAACGACTCGCCGGTGCTGCTGGATCACTTCCTGAACGCGGCGGTCGAGATCGACATCGACGCCGTTTCGGACGGCCATCAGGTGGTGATTGGCGGCATCATGCAGCATATCGAGCAGGCCGGCGTTCACTCCGGCGACTCGGCGTGTTCGCTGCCGCCGTACTCGCTGCCCGCCGATGTGCAGGACGAGATGCGCTCGCAGGTCAAGCGCATGGCCGTGGAGCTGGGTGTCAAAGGGCTGATGAACGTGCAGCTGGCCTGGCAGGACGGGGAAATCTATATCATCGAGGTGAACCCTCGCGCGTCGCGCACCGTGCCGTTCGTTTCCAAGTGCACCGGTACCTCGCTGGCGCAAATTGCCGCGCGCTGCATGGCCGGCGTGACGCTTGAAGCGCAGGGCTTTGAGCGCGAAATCGTGCCGCACTTCTTCAGCGTCAAAGAAGCCGTCTTCCCGTTCAACAAATTCCCCGGCGTTGACCCGATCCTGTCGCCGGAAATGAAGTCGACCGGCGAAGTCATGGGCTCGGGCGATACCTTCGCCGAGGCGTTTTACAAGGCTCAGCTGGGGGCCGGCGAGGCCATCCCGGCGCTGTCCGGCGAGCGCAAGGCGTTTTTGTCCGTGCGCGAACCCGATAAGCAGGGGATTATCGAGGTGGGGCGTTCTCTGCTAACATTAGGCTTTACGCTATGCGCCACGCGAGGCACGGCGGCGGCACTGGAAGCCGCCGGGCTTGAAGTCGAGCGCGTCAATAAAGTCTACGAAGGACGCCCGCATATCGTCGATCTGCTCAAGAACGACGCTATCGCCTACATCGTGAATACCACCGAAGGACGTCAGGCCATTCTCGACTCCTCGGTTATCCGCCGTACCGCTCTCGCGCGCAAGGTGCCCTATGCCACCACCTTGGCGGGCGCCAATGCCGTCTGTATGGCGCTTGCGTATGGTCAGGAGATTACGGTGCGGCGCCTTCAGGAATTGCATGCAGGAGCCAATCAATGAACAAGGTCCCGATGACGGTTGCGGGTGAGAAGAGCCTCCGCGAAGAGCTGGAGCAGTTAAAGGGCACGGCGCGGCCCCGGGTGATCGCGGCCATCGCCGAAGCGCGTGAGCACGGCGATTTGAAGGAAAACGCCGAGTATCACGCCGCGCGTGAGGAGCAAGGCTTTATTGAGGGGCGCATTCAGGAAATCGAAGGCAAGCTTTCAGGCGCCCAGGTGATTGATGTGACCAAGCTGCCCAAGACGGGCAAGGTTATCTTTGGCGTCACCGTTGAGCTTTTGCACCTGGAAAACGATGAGCAGGTGACGTATCGCATCGTCGGTGAAGACGAGGCCGACATCAAAGCAGGGCGCATCTCCGTGACGTCGCCTATCGCACGGGCGCTGATTGGCAGGGAAGAAGGTGACGTGGCCCTGGTCAGAACTCCCGGCGGTAATGTGGAGTATGAAATTGAAAGCGTCGAGCATTTGTAATCAAAAAAAACGCCCCTTCGGGGGCGTTTTTGCTATCAGTGTGCTGCGAGCGGAGTAGCGCTAGCGGCCAGATTGAAGGTTAACGTCGGCCGTGGTGATGCTCGAAGCGTACGATATTGGAAAGCTTGGGGTTGGGCTGCGGATTTTTGCGATACAGCAGCGCCACCTTGCCGATGGTCTGTACTAGCTCGGCATTGCCATCCTGCGTCAGCGTTTCAAGCATCAGAGCGCGGTCGTCGCGGTCGGGCAGGGCAAGCTTTACCTTGACCAGTTCGTGGTCGCGTAGCGCTCGGTCCAGCTCTGCGAGCAGGTTGTCCGAGATGCCGTTTTCCGCAACGGTGACCACCGGGTTCAGGTGGTGGCCAATGCTACGCAGTGCTTTCTTTTGTGCCTGTGACAAGCTCATGGTATCTTGCGGTATCCCAAGTTTGCGCTTAACGCTCCATCTTACGGCGAAACGCCGTTGGGTGAAAGCGCCCATCCTTCCTTTTCCAGCATCAGACGATCCCATAAACAACCCCATAGACAATCCCATGCAGCAAAAGCCTACAGGCCGTAAACGACAGGCCAGTAAAACCAGCGGTAGCTGGATGAAAGAGCATTTCGATGACCGTTACGTCCAGCAAAGCTGGCAGGACGGCTATCGCAGCCGGGCGAGCTACAAGCTGCTGGCGCTGGACGAAAAAGATCAGCTGTTCCGCTCAGGGATGACCGTGATTGATCTGGGCGCCGCGCCCGGCGGCTGGAGCCAGGTGGCCGCGGAAAAAGTCGGCTCTGACGGCGCGGTCATCGCCTCGGATATTCTCGCCATGGATGCGCTGGCCGACGTTGACTTCGTGCAGGGCGATTTTACCGAGGAATCGGTACTCAATGCGCTGCTCGAACGGATAAACGGTCGGCCGGTGGACCTTGTGATGTCGGATATGGCCCCCAATATGAGTGGTATGGCCGCCATTGATCAGCCCCAGGCGATGTATCTGGTCGAGCTGGCGCTGGATCTGGCGCAGCAAACGCTGGCCCCTGGCGGGCGTTTTGTCGCCAAGGTGTTTCAGGGTGAAGGCTTTGACGCCTATCTGAAACTGCTGCGCGACAACTTCACCAGGGTCGTGACGCGCAAGCCCGATGCGTCTCGCGCCCGTTCCCGGGAGGTGTACCTTCTGGCCAGCGGGTTCCGCGGCTAGATCGACGGGAGCAGGCAGAGGAATAGTGACGATTTATCATCGCTATTGCCGGACAGGCGGGGGCAAGGTGTGCCACAGTAGGCGCCAAATGCCTTGTCCGCCTCTGTGTATGGTCGGAGGAATGGCGTGACAGATGTACGGCCTGGCAGCGTATGGCTTAAGGTAGCGCGTTTTTGTCAAGGCAGGCGCGTTGTTGACGCCCGCACGTTTTGGTAAACGAATGAACGCATGATGCGAATACGATGTCCCAGATATGATCGTTTTGGTATCAGCGTTAACTGACGGATTCTTGTAATGAGGGTAGCCCCTTGAACGATATGGCAAAGAACCTGGTTCTGTGGTTGGTCATCGCGGCCGTTCTGCTGACCGTGTTCAACAACTTCAGTACGGAAAGCTCGCCTCAAGCCATGAACTATTCGCAGTTTGTGGAGCAGGTGCAAAATCAACAGGTACGCAGCGTCACCATCGATGGCTACACCATCAATGGTGAGCGCTCGGACGGCACTCAGTTTAAGACCGTGCGGCCTGCCGCGCAGGATCCCAAGCTGATGGACGACCTGCTGGCTAACAACGTAACCGTGGTCGGCAAGGCGCCCGAACAGCAAAGCATCTGGACACGACTGCTGATCGCGAGCTTCCCGATCCTGCTGATTCTGGGCATTTTCATGTTTTTCATGCGCCAGATGCAGGGCGGCGGCGGTGGCAGCGGCAAAGGCGGCCCAATGAGCTTTGGCAAGTCCAAGGCCAAGCTGTTGTCCGACGACCAGGTCAAGACCACCTTTGCCGATGTGGCCGGCTGTGACGAAGCCAAGGAAGAGGTCGGGGAGCTGGTCGAATTTTTGAGCGAACCGGGCAAGTTTGAGCGTCTGGGCGGCACTATCCCGCGCGGCGTGCTGATGACGGGGCCGCCCGGTACGGGTAAAACCCTGCTGGCCAAGTCGATTGCCGGCGAGGCCAAAGTGCCGTTCTTCTCCATCTCTGGCTCTGACTTTGTCGAGATGTTCGTGGGCGTGGGTGCCTCCCGTGTACGCGACATGTTCGAGCAGGCCAAAAAACAGGCGCCGTGCATCATCTTCATCGATGAGATCGACGCCGTAGGCCGCTCGCGCGGTGGTGGTATGGGCGGTGGCAACGACGAGCGCGAGCAAACGCTCAACCAGTTGCTGGTCGAAATGGACGGCTTCGAGGCCAACGAAGGCGTTATCGTGATTGCCGCGACCAACCGCCCCGACGTGCTTGACCCGGCGCTGCTGCGCCCCGGCCGTTTTGACCGCCAGGTCACAGTAGGGCTACCGGATATTCGCGGACGCGAACATATTCTGGGCGTGCACCTGCGCAAAGTGCCGCTGGGTGATGACGTCAAGCCGCGGCTGATTGCCCGCGGTACGCCGGGCTTTTCCGGCGCCGATCTAGCTAACCTGGTCAACGAGGCGGCGCTGTTCGCCGCGCGGGGCAACAAGCGCCTAGTGGGCATGGACGAGCTTGAGGAGGCCAAAGACAAGATCCTGATGGGCTCCGAGCGCAAGTCCATGGTCATGTCCGATAAAGAGAAGCTCAACACGGCCTACCACGAATCCGGCCATGCGGTCATCGGCCTGATCATGCCCGAGCACGACCCGGTGTATAAGGTGACGATTATTCCGCGCGGCCGTGCGCTGGGCGTGACCATGTTCCTGCCCGAGGAAGACCGTTACAGCCTCTCGCGTCAGCAGATCATCAGCCAGATTTGCTCGCTGTTTGGCGGCCGCATTGCCGAAGAAATGACGCTGGGCCCCAACGGTGTGACCACCGGCGCGTCCAATGACATCAAGCGTGCCACCGAGCTTGCCCACAACATGGTAGCCAAGTGGGGCCTGTCCGAAGAAATGGGGCCGATCATGTACGACGAGGACGAGTCCCACCAGTTCATGGGCGGCGGGCAGAGCGGCGGCATGCTGAAGTCCGGTGACACCACGACGCGCCTCGATAAGGAAGTGCGTAAAATCATCGACAGCTGCTATGAGCAGGCCTACAAGATTCTCGAAGACAACCGCGACAAGCTGGATGCCATGACCGAGGCGTTGATGAAGTACGAAACCATCGATGCCAGCCAGCTCAAGGACATCATGAACGGCCGTGATCCGCGTCCGCCCGAGGGCTGGGACGACGGTGATTCTTCCGGCGGCGGTCCGTCCCTCGACAAGGGTACCTCTGGCCCGTCTTCCTCTGTTGATGATGCGTCGGGCGACGACGGTGATGAAGACGACGAAACGCCCCGGCGTCGTCCGTCTGACCCGCTGGGCGGTCCGGCCGGCTCGTAACGGACTGCGGTTTTCCGACGAAGGCGCCTCACTTGAGGCGCCTTTTTTTGCTATTCTGCCGGTCATTGCCCTGTCATCGGGACCTTATGGTCAATCCCTTTTCACTGTTAACCGAGCCTTTGCATGCAACCACCCTTTGCCGCCTTGTCCGGCGATGTGCCGCCGCTATGTTGCGGGCATCACCGGCTGGACCTTTCCGTGCCCCGCGTGATGGGCGTGCTCAACGTCACGCCTGATTCCTTCTCTGACGGCGGCCGGCACAACGTGCTGGACGACGCGCTGCGCCATGCCGAGCGCATGCTGGCCGAGGGCGCGGCGATCATCGACGTCGGCGGCGAATCCACTCGTCCCGGCGCCGAGGTCGTCCCGGCGCAGCAGGAGCTTGACCGCGTAGCACCGGTAGTGGAAGCGCTGACCCGCGAGCTGGATGCGCTGGTATCGGTGGATACCAGCAATGCAGAAGTCATGCGCGAAGCAAGCGGTCTCGGCGCAGGCATGCTCAACGATGTGCGCGCGCTTGAGCGGGAAGGCGCGCTTGCGGCCGCGGCGCAAAGCGGCCTGCCGGTGTGTCTGATGCATCGCCAGGGCGAGCCGCAGACCATGCAGCAGGCGCCGGATTACGATCAGCCGATCGAAGACGCTGTTGTCGAGTTCCTGATGCAGCGAGTTGCCGCCTGTGAAGGTGCCGGACTGGGCCGCGAGCGTCTGCTGCTGGATCCGGGGTTCGGCTTTGGCAAAACCGTCGAGCATAATCTGCGCTTGCTGAATCGGCTTGAGGCCTTGGGCGAGCTGGGTTTGCCGCTGCTGGTGGGCATGTCGCGCAAGAGCATGATTGGCAAGGTGCTCGGGCGGCCGGTAGAGGAGCGGCTGGCCGGTGGGCTGGCGCTGTCAGCACTGGCCGTGGAGCGCGGCGCGAAGGTTCTCCGCGTTCACGACGTGGCCGCGACGGTGGATGCGGTCAATATGACGTGGGCGGTACTTAATGAGGACTATTGCGATATAACCACGGAGGTTAGCCAATGACGCGGCGCTATTTTGGTACTGACGGCATTCGCGGCAGGGTAGGGCGCGCGCCCATCACGGCCGACTTCATGCTTAAGCTGGGCTGGGCGGCCGGACAGGTGTTGCGTCGCGAAACGGGGCGCACCCGGGTGCTGATCGGCAAGGACACGCGCATTTCCGGCTATATGTTCGAATCTGCGCTGGAAGCCGGGTTTTCCGCCGCCGGCGTGGATGTCGCCCTGCTCGGGCCGATGCCCACGCCGGGTATTGCCTACCTGACCCGTACCTTTCGCGCTGAAGCGGGGGTGGTCATTTCCGCCTCGCACAACCCCTTTGACGATAACGGCATCAAGTTCTTTTCGGCCGAGGGTACCAAGTTGCCCGACGCCGTTGAAGAGCGTATTGAAAGCATGCTCGAGCAGCCGCTGACCACGGCGGATGCCGCCGATCTGGGCAAGGCGATGCGCATTCACGATGCGCCGGGGCGCTACATCGAGTTTTGCAAATCCACGCTGCCCGAGCGGCTGAGCCTGCACGGATTGCATATCGTGCTCGACTGCGCGAACGGGGCGACGTATCACATCGCGCCCAACGTGTTTCGCGAGCTTGGCGCCGAGGTGAGTGTGATCGGTGCCGAGCCCGACGGTGTGAATATCAATCGTGACGTCGGCTCAACGCATCCGGCATCGCTGCGCGCGGCGGTGATCCATCGCGGCGCTGATCTGGGTATTGCCTTTGACGGCGACGGCGATCGGGTGTTGCTCGTTGACTCGGACGGCCATGAAGTCGACGGCGACGATATTCTTTACCTGATCGCCCGGGACCGTCAGAGCCGCGGCGTGCTGAACGGCGGCGTGGTCGGCACGCTGATGACCAATTTCGGGCTGGCCATGGCGCTGGAACAACTCGATATTCCGTTTGAGCGCGCTAAAGTGGGCGACCGTTTTGTCATGGAGCGCATGGCCGTTAACGGCTGGGAGCTCGGCGGCGAGCCTTCCGGCCACGTCATTTGCGCGCATACGCAAACCACCGGCGATGGCATCGTCTCGGCGCTGCAGGTGGTGGCCATTATGATACGCAAAGGCGCGACGCTTCCGGCGCTGCTTGACGAGCTGGAAAAAGTCCCCCAGGCGCTGGTGAACGTACGCCTGCCGCCCGGTACGTCGGCGCAGGCCGTGATGGCATCGCCCGAGCTTGCCCGAGAGGTGGCTAAGATTGAGGCCCGGCTGGGTGAAGAAGGGCGCGTATTGCTGCGTCCCTCCGGCACCGAGCCGTTAATTCGCGTGATGGTTGAAGGTCGCGCGCATTTGGACGTTGACGGGCTGGCCAACACGCTTGCCGGGCAAGTCCAGGCGCTTTTGGGCTAGCACCTGCGGCTGCAGCGGTTGTCTTGCCATGGCCGCTCCTATACCATTTTGCGCAACCTTGAGAAGGAGCCTTGATGCGTACGCCACTAATCGCTGGTAACTGGAAGATGAACGGCTCTGTCGAGCGGATTCGCGCGTTTGGCGAGGCCTTCGCCAAGGCGGAATTTGCCGCCGCGCTGGATATTGCCGTAATCCCCCCGTTTCCTTATCTGGAGGCGGCGCGCCACGCGTTTTCAGGCACGCCGTTAACGCTGGGGGCGCAAACGCTTAACCCGCAGCCGGCAGGTGCGCATACCGGCGAAGTTAACGCTGCTATGCTGGCCGAGTTTGGCGTTACCTATGTGCTGGTGGGCCACTCCGAGCGCCGCCAGTGCTATGGCGAAACCAACGAGGATGCCTACCAGCGTGTACGTGCCGCGCTGGATGCCGGCCTGGTGCCGGTGCTGTGCGTTGGCGAAACGCTCGCTGAGCGCAACGCCGGTGCCACGCGGGACGTCGTGCTGGGGCAGGTGGCAGCGGTAATGCAGCGGTTGAATGCCGACCAGCGCGAGCGGTTGGTTATCGCCTACGAACCAGTGTGGGCAATAGGCACGGGGCTTACCGCAACGCCTGAAGAAGCGCAGGCGACGATGGGCGAGATACGCGCTTATCTGGTGACACTGGATAACGCCCTGGCCGAGACGCTAAGGCTCCTTTACGGCGGCAGCATGAAAGCCAGTAACGCGGCGGAGCTTTTGGCTCAGCCGGATATCGACGGTGGTCTGGTCGGCGGTGCTTCGCTCCAGATCGATGATTTTTTCGCTATTTGTCAGTCAGCAGGATAATTCCATGCAAGTTGCAATTCTCATGATTCACGTGGTGGTGGCGATCGCCTTGGTCGCGCTGATCCTGCTCCAGCAGGGCAAGGGCGCTGATGCCGGTGCCTCATTTGGCGGCGGTGCCTCGCAAACGGTGTTTGGTTCGAAAGGAAGTGGCAATTTCCTCTCGCGCTTTACCGGCTTGCTCGCGGCCTGCTTTTTTGTCACCTCGCTGGCGCTGGCTTACTTTGCCAGCCAAGCCGGCCAGGCACCCGAAGCCGGTATTCCCGACTCCAGGTTGGTCGAGCAGCAAAATACGCCGGCTGATGGCGCGAAATCGCTTGACGGTACCCAGAAGGATGTGGATAATACGGCGCCAGTGCTAGAGGAGGGCGGCGAGTAGTTTGCCGGCTTTTTTATAGCCTGATTTGTTGCCGAAGTGGTGGAATTGGTAGACACGCTACCTTGAGGGGGTAGTGACCTTACGGTCGTGCGGGTTCAAGTCCCGCCTTCGGCACCATCGCAAGATCAGCAGTACGGTAAGATCAGTAGTAGATAAAATGAGGTGAGGCGAAAAGTCAGCTTGACGAATCATTAGCAAGCGACTAGTATAGTCCACCTAGATTGATGCGGGGTGGAGCAGTCTGGTAGCTCGTCGGGCTCATAACCCGAAGGTCATCGGTTCAAATCCGGTCCCCGCTACCATTTGTTGAAGACATCAACCAAGTACAGTTTTTCAGACGATTCGTCAGAAAAGTATTTGCGCAGGATGCTTCAGGCAAGTTCTACAGAGCAGGCCATCAAGGCGCTTTGATAGACAAGCCAAGGCAATGGTATTACAGGTTTCTCGCAAAAAGCCCCTTCCTGTGAAGGGGCTTTTTGTTAGCAGCCTTTTTATTAGCGGCTTTGTTGCACTGGCTGCCTGGTTGCCCGCTGTGCCAGCGAACGTAATACACCACGCTGTCGCTGCGTGTATCACCCGTCCATGTGGGCAAGGCCAGTAAAAGAACGATCTCACTAGCGGATGTCTCCCGGGTTGCCGGAGGCACATTTCCGGTTAACGCCAATCAGCCCCCTGGCTTTTTCTCATGAACTCCTGGCCAGGTGCCTGATGCAACGGCTATAGGAGCTTTGTCTGTGGCCACGAAACACGCCGCACTTCACGCATTGATTGAACCTGTTGCTGCCGCCATGGGCTTTGAGCTATGGGGTATTGACTATCTTTCCCACGGTAAGCATTCACGTCTGATCATTTATATTGAGCGTGACAGTGGCGTCAGCGTGGGTGATTGCGCCGACATCAGCCGTCAGGTCAGCGCCGTTCTGGATGTGGAAGACCCGATTGCCGAGGCGTATCGTCTGGAGGTTTCCTCGCCGGGCATGGCGCGCCCTCTTTATACCCTCGATCACTTCAGCCGTTTTCAAGGCCATCAGGTCGCGCTCAAGCTGCGTACGCCGTTCGACGGACGACGCAAGTTCAGCGGCCTGCTCGCCGGTGTCGACGGCGACGAAGTGTTGCTGCAGCTTGACGGTGAAGAATACTGCTTTCCCATCGAAAGCATTGATCAGGCGAACATCGTGCCGCAGTTCGATAACTGACCGGGCGGACGCAACCGGCGCTTGGCCGGCTTGAGCACACAAGGACAGGTTTTGGCGAGGCAAACGCATGAGTAAAGAAATTCTAATGGTCGTTGACGCGATCGCAAATGAAAAAGGCGTCCCCCGCGATGTAATCTTCGAGGCGGTCGAAGCGGCGCTGGCCAGCGCCTCGCGCAAGCGCTTTGATCGTGAAGAGGCAAGCGTGCGGGTGCACATCGACCGCAGCAGCGGGGAATACGACACCTTCCGCTTCTGGACGGTTGTTGAAGACGACGAGTTTGAAACCCCCGATTACGAAATCAAGGAAACCATCGCCGAGCAGCGTGATCCGCCGCTGGCGCTGGGTGATATCGTTGAACACCAGATTGAAAACGCCGAGTTTGGTCGCATTGCCGCGCAAACGGCCAAGCAGGTCATCGTGCAGAAAGTGCGCGAAGCCGAGCGTGCCGAAGTCGTGCGTCAGTATGCCGACCGCGAAGGCGAGCTGGTTGCGGGTATCGTCAAACGCACCACCCGTGAAGGGCTGATCATTGATCTGGGCGACAACGCCGAGGCGTTTTTGCCGCGCAGTGAAATGATCCACGGCGAGCGCTACCGCATGAACGAGCGGGTGCGTGCGCTGCTGGTCAAGGTCGACCCGGAAGCCCGGGGCGCCCAGCTGCAGCTGTCACGGACCTGCCCGGAACTGATCATTGAGCTGTTCAAGATCGAAGTGCCGGAAATCGCCGAGCAGCTGATCGAAATCAAGGGTGCCGCGCGCGACCCCGGTTCGCGGGCGAAGATCGCGGTGAAAACCAACGATCGGCGCATTGATCCGGTCGGCGCCTGTGTCGGCATGCGCGGCTCGCGCGTGCAGGCGGTGTCCAGCGAGCTTGAAAACGAGCGCGTGGACATCGTGCTGTGGGACGACAATCCCGCGCAGCTGGTCATCAACGCCATGGCACCGGCCGACGTCGCCTCCATTCTGGTGGACGAAGACGCGGTAGCCATGGACGTGGCCGTCGCCGAAGACAACCTCGCCCAGGCCATTGGCCGCAGCGGGCAGAACGTGCGTCTGGCATCAGAGCTGACCGGCTGGCACATCAACGTGATGACCGAAGACGAGGCCGACTCCAAGCAGGAAGAGGAAGTCGATAGCCTGGTTGATTCCTTTATCCAGCACCTTGATATCGACGACGACGTTGCTCGTCTGCTGGTCGATGAGGGCTTTACCACGCTGGAAGAAGTGGCCTACGTGCCGCTTGAAGAGATGCTGGAAATTGAAGAGTTCGACGAAGAACTCATCGACGCGCTACGCGCACGAGCAAAAGACGAGCTGCTGACGATGGCGATTGCCTCGGAAGAAGCGCTGGACGGCGCCCAGCCTGCCGAAGACTTGCTCACGATGGATGGCATGGAACGCCACCTGGCCTTTACGTTGGCCAGCCGCGGCATTGTTACCATGGAAGACCTGGCCGAGCAGTCTGTCGACGATCTGGTCGATATCGAAGAGTTGGACGAAGCGCGCGCAGCGGCATTGATCATGACTGCCCGTGCGCCCTGGTTCGAAGACGAAACCGAATCCGATTCGAACACACAGTAAACAGGTCACGGGCTGAGGAGGGTCAAGAATGTCAGACATGACAGTAAAAGATTTTGCAGCGAAGGTGGGCCGCGATGCGTCCCGTCTACTCGAACAGATGAACGAAGCCGGTCTCAAGCATACGGCGGAAAGCGATGCGGTGTCGGAAGACGACAAGCAAACCCTGCTTAACTCGCTGAAGAAAAGCCACGGCGGCGATGAGGCCAATAAAGGTCGCATCACGCTGACGCGCAGGACCCGCAGCCGCATCAAGACCGGCGAGCGCGGCAAAACCATTGACGTTCAGGTGCGCAAGAAAAAGACCTACGTCAAGGGTGCCGAAGAGGACAAGCCCAAGGCGCCGGAGCCCAAGCACAGCGGTCCGCGCCAGCTGGTAGGCGACATGGCCGTCGCCGAAGCCGAACGCAAAGTGCGCGACGCCGAAGAGCAGAAAGCCGCTGCCGCCCAGCGCGCCGCCGATGAAGCCGAGCGCACGCTCGCCGCGGAAAAGGCCAAGGGCGCGGATATTCCCACCGAGCTTCAGGTGCCGGTGCCCGACTTTGACAACAGCAGCGCCTCAGGCGACGACATGCCGCCGGCACCGCCCAAGGAAGGCCGTACCGATCGCCGCAGCGCGCCGCCGAAAAAGACCGCGGCCAAGAAAAAAGGCCGTCGCGACGAGAGCGATTCGCGCAACGATCGCGAAGAGCGTCGCCGCGGCGGCAAGAAGGCCAAGCGCGCCGAGCGTCGTGGCGGTAGCCGTCGCGGTGGCAGCCAAGGCGGCGGCAAGCACGGTTTCCAGAAACCGACGCAGCCGATCGTGCGCGAAGTCTCTATCCCTGAGTCGATCAGCGTCGCTGAGCTGGCCGACAAGATGTCGATCAAGGCCAACGAAGTGATCAAGTCCATGTTCAACATGGGCGCGGCGGTCACCATCAACCAGACCATCGACCAGGAAACGGCGGTGATTGTGGTCGAGGAAATGGGTCACAAGCCCAAGCTGGTCAAGGACGACGCGCTGGAGATGGAAATTCTCGACAGCGTGTCCTACGAAGGCGAAGAAATCACCCGTGCGCCGGTCGTGACCGTCATGGGTCACGTCGACCACGGTAAAACCTCGCTGCTCGACTACATCCGTAAGGCGAAAGTGGCGACCGGCGAAGCCGGCGGCATTACTCAGCACATCGGCGCCTATCACGTTGAAGGTAATAACGGCGGTGCCACCTTCCTGGATACCCCCGGCCACGCGGCGTTTACCGCCATGCGTGCTCGCGGTGCCAAGGCCACTGACGTGGTTATCCTGGTGGTGGCTGCCGATGACGGCGTGATGCCGCAGACCATCGAGGCGATTGAGCACTCCAAAGCCGCCGAAGTACCGATGGTGGTCGCGGTCAACAAGATCGATAAGCCCGGCGCGGATCCGGACCGGGTGAAGAACGAACTCTCCCAGTACGGCGTCATCTCCGAAGAGTGGGGCGGCGACACCCAGTTCGTCCACGTCTCGGCAAAAAACGGCGAAGGCATCGACGCGCTGATCGAAGCCATCCAGCTGGCGTCCGAAGTGCTCGAGCTGACAGCGGTTCCCGAAGCGCCGGGTAAAGGCGTGGTCGTGGAGTCGCGGCTGGACAAGGGCCGCGGCCCGGTGGCCACCGTGCTGGTACAAAACGGCACGCTGAAGAAAGGCGACATCGTTCTCGCCGGTCTGCATTACGGCCGCGTGCGCGCCCTGACCAACGAGCTGGGCAAGCAGGTCAACGAAGTTGGCCCGGCCATGCCCGTGGAAATCCAGGGGCTTGGCGGCACGCCGAATGCCGGTGATGATTTCATGGTCGTGGCTGACGACAAGAAGGCCCGCGAAGTGGCCAACTTCCGTCAGGGCAAATACCGTGAAGTTCGCCTGGCCCGCCAGCAGAAATCCAAGCTTGAGAACATGTTCAGCCAGATGGAGAAAAACGAGACCGCCAAGGTCAACGTGGTTCTCAAGGCTGACGTGCAAGGCTCGCTGGAGGCCATCCGTGGCGCTCTGGAAGAGCTCTCCACCGATGAAGTGGAGGTCGCGGTCGTGTCCTCGGGCGTCGGCGGTATTACCGGCACCGATGCCAACCTGGCGCTGGCCAGTGAAGCGATTGTGGTCGGCTTTAACGTGCGTGCCGACGTCGCCGCGCGTGAGATTATCGAACGCGAAGGGCTGGACCTGCGCTACTACAGCGTTATTTACCAGCTGATCGACGAAGTCAAGCAGGCCATGAGCGGTATGCTTGCACCGGATTGGAAAGAAGAAATCGTCGGCGTGGCCGAAGTGCGCGACGTGTTCCGTGCGCCGAAGATCGGCGCTGTGGCCGGCTGTATGGTGGTCGAAGGTACCGTACACCGTCACAAGAAGATCCGCGTGCTGCGTGACAACGTGGTGATTTACGAACGTGAGCTTGAGTCGCTGCGTCGCTTCAAGGATGACGTTCAGGAAGTCCGTAACGGCACTGAGTGCGGCATCGGCGTGAAGAACTACGACGATGTTCAGGTCGGCGACAAGATCGAAGTCTTTGACCAGGTGAAGGTCGAGCGCACCCTTTAAGGTCGCCAGGAGTCAACATGCGGGAATTCAAGCGTACTGACCGGGTTGCCGATCAGCTGCAAAAAGAGCTGGCGGTACTGATCCAGCGGGAAGTCAAGGACCCGCGTCTGGGCATGGTAACGGTAAGCGGCGTGACCGTGAGCCGTGACCTTGGCTATGCGGATGTCTACGTCACGCTGCTGGGCGAGCAGGCGCCCGAACGGGTGAAGGAAAATCTGCAGGTGCTCAAGCGCGCCGGCGGTTTTCTGCGCAGCCAGATTGCCCGCCGGGTGAAGCTGCGCCACGTGCCCGAGCTGCGCTTTCACTTTGATGAAAGCGTGGTCCGCGGTCAGGTGCTGTCGTCGCTGATTGAAGACGCCGTGGCAAGCGACCGCGCACGTAATCCTGACGGCGATAACGAGGGCGAAAGCGGCGGTGGCGACGGCGAGGAGCGCAGCTGATGGCGCGCCGTCGTCGCGGGTTGCCGGTGAACGGCGTGCTGTTGCTGGACAAGCCCCAGGGGCTTTCCAGCAACCACGCGCTGCAACGCGTACGGCGCTTGTTTCAGGCGCAAAAAGCGGGGCATACCGGCACCCTTGATCCGATGGCAACCGGCCTGCTGCCGATTTGTCTGGGCGAGGCGACCAAGTTCTCCGCCCACCTGCTGGAGGCCGACAAGGTCTACCGCACTCGGGTGGAGCTTGGCGTGATGACCGATACCGGCGATGCCGAGGGCGCCGTCATCGAGCGTCGCGAGGTGCCGGCCCTTGACGAAGCCACCGTCACAGAAGCGATAGCGCGTTTTCACGGTGAGATCGAGCAGATCCCTCCAATGTACTCGGCGCTCAAGCATCAGGGGCGCAAGCTTTATGAACTGGCGCGCGAGGGGCAGCACGTTGAGCGTGCAGCTCGGCGCATAACGGTGTATGATGCGCGCCTCACGGCGTTTGATGCCGTTATTGACAACGATGTTTTGAAGAACAGCGCCTTCGAACTTGAGGTTCGCTGCAGCAAGGGCACCTACATTCGTACGTTGGCAGAAGATATCGGCCTCGCCCTTGGTTGCGGTGCCCATATTTCAGCGCTCAGGCGGCTTGAAACCGGGCCGTTCGACGCCTCTGGCATATGGACGCTTGAGGCCCTTGAAGCATTGGCAGATCAAACCGCAAGAGAAGCCGAATTGATGGCGCCCGACGTGCTGGTAGATCACCTGCCGGCACTGGCGCTGGATGATGAGGCTTATCAGCGGCTGATTCATGGCCAAAAGGCCTTCCTGGACAACGCTTTGTCGGCAAGCGAGCTTGCCGACGAGGCGACGGTCAGGCTTTACCGCGATACCGCCTTTGTGGGTCTGGGGCGCATCGCGGGCAAGGCAGACGGCGTTACCACGGTGGCGCCGAAGCGGCTGTTAAGTAGCGCCGCTGACGCGTAGGGCGATCCGTTACCGGCTCGCTCTGCGGACGTTACCCGAGACTGCAAGTATGCGTGGTCTCATCCTCATTCATTTTTCAGGCATATTGCTTACTGGAGAGAAAGATGGCACTAACAGCTGAACAGAAAGCCGAGATTGTTACCGAATACGCACGTGGTGATGGCGATACTGGATCCCCCGAGGTTCAGGTAGCACTGCTGAGCGCCAACATCAACGGTCTGCAGGATCACTTCAAGACCAACAAGCAGGACCACCACTCGCGTCGTGGTCTGATCCGCATGGTAAACCAGCGCCGCAAGCTGCTGGATTACCTGAAGCGCAAGGATTACGGCCGCTACCAGACGATCATCCAGCGTCTGAGCCTGCGTCGCTAAACCGGGTACCTGCCGGTACTTTGCGTCGGGTACCCTCGAGGGCTTTATCCTGAGTTCCTGTGGGTGGTGGGCGTAGTAGCGAAAATCGTAGCGCAAACGGGTGGCCTTCGGGCTGCCCGTTTTTGTGTGTCTGGCGTTTAATTTGTCGACCATGCGCTCTATGCCGGGTAACGGCTGGTCGCAGCGCGGTGCAGCGCCTAGAATGGCCGTGAGTTATAAAACGACGAAAACGTATAGACAAGTTGCTCTCAACGCGAAAGGAAGTTGCCGTGAATCCGGTTAAAAAGACGTTCCAGTACGGTCGTAGCACCGTCACGCTCGAAACCGGGCGTATTGCCCGCCAGGCGTCCGGCGCCGTTATGGTTACCATGGACGACACCGTCGTGCTGTGTACCGTAGTCGCCAAAAAAGACGCCAAACCCGGCCAGCCGTTTTTCCCGCTGTCGGTTCACTACCAGGAAAAGACCTACGCCGTGGGCAAGATTCCCGGCGGTTTTTTCAAGCGTGAGGGGCGTCCTACCGAGAAAGAAACTCTGACCTCACGGCTGATCGACCGGCCCATTCGTCCGCTGTTTCCCAAGGGCTTCATGAACGAAGTTCAGGTGGTGTGTACGGTGCTGTCCACCGACCGCAACCACGACCCGGATATCGCCGCACTGCTCGGCACTTCGGCGGCGCTGAGTCTCTCGGGCGTGCCGTTCAGCGGTCCCATCGGCGCGGCGCGCGTGGCCTTTAATGAAGAGCAGGGCTATTTCCTCAACCCCACCGTTGAAGAACTCGCCACCTCCGAGCTGAACATGGTCGTCGCCGGCACCCAAAACGCCGTGCTGATGGTTGAGTCCGAAGCCCGGGAGCTGCTGGAAGACGAGATGCTCGGCGCGGTGCTTTACGGTCATCAGGAAATGCAGGTGGCCATCAGCGCGATCAGCGAGCTGGTAGCTGAGGCCGGCAAGCCGCGCTGGGAGTGGCAACCCGTGGCCGCCAACCCGACGCTGGCCGCCGCCGTTGCCGAAGCGTTTGAGCCAAAAATCGGTGAGGCCTACCGCATTACCGACAAGATGGCGCGTCAGGATGCGCTGTCTGCGCTGAAGCGCCAGGCTCAGGAGGCGCTGGGCGAGATTGACGGCGCGCCGGCTGGCAGTCGTTTCCCCGAGGCCGACGTCAAGATCGCTTTTGCGGCATTGGAAAAGCGCGTCGTACGTTCGCGGATCATCGGCGGTGAGCCACGCATCGACGGGCGCGACAACCAGACCGTGCGCCCGCTGGATATCGACGTCGGCGCGCTGCCCAAAACCCACGGCTCGGCGGTCTTTACCCGCGGCGAGACCCAGGCGATTGCGGTGGCCACTCTTGGCACCCTGCGCGACTCCCAGCTGATCGAGTCGCTGGAAGGCGATCGCAAAGACCGCTTTATGCTGCACTACAACTTCCCGCCATACTGCGTGGGCGAAGCGGGCTTCATGGGCGGCCCCAAACGCCGTGAAATCGGCCACGGCCGTCTGGCGCGCCGCGGCGTTGAAGCCATGCTGCCGTCGGCAGAGGCGTTTCCCTACACCATTCGCGTGGTCTCGGAAATCACCGAGTCCAACGGCTCAAGCTCCATGGCCTCGGTATGCGGCTCGTCGCTCGCGCTGATGGATGCCGGCGTACCGCTCAAGGCACCGGTGGCAGGTATCGCCATGGGGCTGGTCAAGGATGCCGATAGCTTCGCCGTGCTTACCGATATTCTGGGTGATGAAGATCACCTCGGCGACATGGACTTCAAGGTCGCCGGCTCCGCAGACGGTGTGACCGCCCTGCAGATGGATATCAAGATCGAGGGCATCAACGAAGAAATCATGGAAACGGCGCTGCAGCAGGCGCACAAGGCGCGCCTTGAGATCCTCGAGCAGATGAACGCGGTGATTGGTACCGGCCGCACCGAGGTGTCTGATAACGCGCCGTCCATGGTTACCCTCAAGATTGACTCGGGCAAGATTCGTGACGTGATCGGCAAGGGCGGTTCAATGATCCGCAAGATCTGCGACGACACCGGCGCCTCCATCGATCTGGACGACGACGGCACCGTGCGCATTTACGCCGAGGACAAGAAAGCTGCCAAAGCGGCCGTGGACACCGTGCTCGAGATTACCGCCGAGGCAGAAATAGGCAAGCTGTATCGCGGCAAGGTGGCACGCATTGCCGACTTTGGCGCTTTTGTGAACATCATGCCGGGGACCGACGGACTGGTGCATATTTCACAAATCGTCCCCGAGCGGGTCGAAAACGTGCGCGATTACCTCAATGAAGACGACGAGGTGGTGGTGAAAGTGCTCGATATTGACAACCGTAACCGAGTCAAGCTGTCGATCAAGGAAATCACCGAAGAAGACAAGGCCGCGTTTGCCGCCGCTGAAGCCGAGGCAGAAAGCGCAGCCGAAGCCGAAGCTGAAACCGCCAGCTAACCGCTGAAGCCGTGTTGCCCCTGCCCCCGTCGCCCCTGGCGGCGGGGGCATTTTGTTTGGCCTGAACAATGTAGAGGGCCTGAAAAAAGACGCGCGATGAAAGTCCCGTAATGAAAGCCCCGTAATGGAAGCGCCGTGATGAAACAACAACCAACGACCGGCAGTGATACGCCACCCGATGCCTGGTGGGCCGTGGTGGCCGTCATGTTCGGGATATTTTTGCTGGTAACCGCCGAGCAGCTGCCCATCGGGCTGCTGTCCCAGGTGGCGGGTTCGCTTGAGGTAACGCCCGGTATGGCCGGGCTGATGGTTACCGTTCCCGGCGTGGTGGCGGCGTTTTCCGCGCCGCTGCTGCCCGTGGCGGTTGGCCGGCTCGACCGGCGGGTGATGCTGACGCTGTTAATGCTGCTGATGGTGGCTGCCAGCGTGCTGTCGGCCTTTGCCGAAAGCTTTGGGCTGCTGCTGGCCGCCCGCGCGGTGGTGGGCGTCAGTATCGGCGGCTTCTGGGCGATTGCCGGCGGCATTGCGCCACGGCTGGTGGCGTCAGAGCAGGTGCCCCGCGCCATGACGATCATCTTTGGCGGCGTGGCGGCGGCCTCGGTACTGGGGGTGCCGCTGGGTACGCTGCTGGGCGAGTTCAGCCACTGGCGGGTAGCGTTTGTCGCGCTGGGCGGGTTGAGCCTGCTGACGGCTGCCGCGCTGTGGCGCTGGCTGCCGCGTCTGACCCCGCGCGAGCCGGTGCGCCTTGCCGTACTGGGCCAGCAACTGACCAACCGTGGCGTGCGGGTTGCCGTCATCACCACCGGGCTGGTGGTAGTTGGCCACTTTGCCGCCTATACCTTTATCAGCCCGGTGCTGCAAAACATCAGCGGGGTGTCGCTCAGCCACATCGGCAGCCTGCTGTTGCTTTACGGCGCGGCGGGCATTATCGGTAACGTGGCGGCGGGCCTGTTTGCCGGACGCCACCCGTACACCGCGGTGCTGGTGATCCCGTGTGTGCTGCTGGCGGTGGTGGGCAGCTTTCCGCTGCTCGGCGTGGCACCGGTCAGCGGCGTGGTGCTGTTGATGCTGTGGGGCGGGGTGTTCGGCAGCGTTTCGGTCAGCATTCAGACGTGGATACTGCGTACCGCTCCCAATACCGAGGCGGCCACCGCGCTGATGGCGTTCGTATTCAACCTGTCGATTGGGATTGGCTCGATGCTGGGCGGCCGGCTGGTGGATGGCGCCGGACTTTCCGGCGCCCTGTGGGCGTCCTCAGCGCTGTTTCTGGGCGGCGCACTGCTGGTGTTGAGCACGCCGTCGCGGCTGGTCACCCACGCTCGCTAAGGTGTGTTCTATGGCCGTTCTATCGCCAGCGCCACCCCCTGGCCGCCGCCGATGCACAGCGTGGCCAGGCCTTTGTGGGCATCGCGGGCCAGCATTTCATGCACCAGCGTGACGAGTATGCGGCAGCCCGACGCGCCAATCGGGTGGCCAAGGGCAATGGCGCCGCCGTTGACGTTGATGCGCGAGGTGTCCCAGCCGAGCTCCTGGTTGACCGCAATCGCCTGGGCGGCGAACGCTTCGTTGGCTTCGATCAGGTCGAGCTCATCAACGCTCCAGCCGGCCTTGGCCAGGCAACGCCGCGTCGCGGGCGCCGGGCCCATTCCCATGATCGCCGGGTCAACGCCGGCGTTGGCGTAGCCGGCAATACGCGCCAGCGGCTCAAGCCCCAGCGCCCTGGCTTTGGCCGCCGAACACAGCATGACCACTGCCGCGCCGTCGTTAATGCCCGAGGCGTTGCCGGCGGTGACGCGTCCATCCTTCCTGAAGGCCGGACGCAGGCCGGCGAGCTTCTCGGCGGTCAGCTGGCGGGGGCCTTCATCGGACTCAAACTGCGTGACGTGGCCTTTGCGCCCGGGCACGGCAATCGGCGTGATCTGACTGTCAAAGCGGCCGTTTTCGATCGCCTCATGGGCCTTGTGCTGGGACGCCGCGGCGAAGGCGTCCATGGCTTCGCGGCTGATGGCGTACTGCTCGGCGATATTTTCCGCGGTAATGCCCATGTGATAGTCGTTAAAGGCGTCCCACAGGCCGTCCTGGACCATCGAGTCCACCGCTGTCCAGTTGCCCATACGCTGGCCGTGGCGTGAGTGGGGCAGCAGGTGCGGCGCGGCGGACATGTTCTCCTGGCCGCCGGCCAGCACGATCTCGGCATCGCCGCAGCGAATGGCCTGGGTGGCCAGATGCAGCGCCTTTAGGCCCGAGCCGCAGACCTTGTTGATGGTCATCGCCGGCACGGCGTGGGGCAGGCCGCCGCCAATCGCCGCCTGCCGTGCGGGGTTCTGCCCGGTGCCCGCGGTCAGCACCTGGCCGAGCAGCACTTCGTCGATCTGGCCGGGGTCCACGCCGGTGGATTGCATCAGGTCCTGAATGACCTGAGCGCCCAGCTCGCTGGCCGGCACGTCGGCCAGTGAGCCGCCAAAGGTGCCAATGGCGCTGCGCTTGGCAGCCACTATCACAACATCTTGCATGCAAACCTCCCGAATTGAGTTCTGCTACGCCCCACGTGACCCGTTAAAAGCGCTTAAGCCAGCTGCACCGGAATGGCGTTGCTGGTGTGGCTGACGTCGTTGCCTTCCTTGAGATACACCAGCGACGGCTGGTGCGCGTCCAGCTCGCTTTCAGCGTAATGCGCGTAGCTGCAAATGATGATGCGGTGGCCGGGGCTGCCGTGATGCGCGGCGGCGCCGTTGATGGAAATGATCTTTGAGCCTTCCTCGCCGCGAATGGCGTAGGTGGTAAAGCGCGCGCCGTTGGCCACGTTGTAGATCTGAATCTGTTCGTTTTCGCGAATGCCGGCCATGTCCAGCAGCTCGCCGTCGATGGCGCAGGAGCCTTCATAGTGGAGCACGGCGTGGGTAACGCGAGCCATGTGGAGTTTGGCTTTGAGCATGACGGTATGCATGAAAAAATCCTTTGAAGCGTGAGAAGCGTGAGAAGCGTAGGGGCTAGCGGCAAAGCCGTCTGCCCGTGCCTTAAGAGGCTGGAAGGTCGAGCGTCAGGTTGTCAATCAGGCGAGTAGAACCCAGATAGGCCGCAGCCAGCAGCACAGCCTCGCGGGTGTGCGCCGTGACCGGATCGAGCCGGGTATCACGCAGGGCCAGATAGTCCGGCGTAAAGCCCGCGCCTTGCAGCGCCTGGTGCCCCTGTTCGAGCACGGCCGCGTGGTTATCACCGCGCGCGAGCTGTTCGCGCATGGCACGCAGCGTGCGGTACAGCGCCGGCGCGGTGGTGCGCGCTTCAGCGCTTAAATAGCCGTTGCGCGATGACAGCGCCAGCCCGTCGTCGGCGCGCACAATGGGCACGCCGTCAATCTCGATGGGCAGGTGCAGGTCGGCCACCATTTTGCGAATCACCGCCAGCTGCTGGTAGTCCTTTTCGCCAAAGCAGGCCAACTGCGGCGCCACCAGATGAAACAGCATGCTGACCACCGTGGCGACGCCGTCGAAGTGGCCGGGGCGCGAACCGCCGCACAGCCCTTCGCTGACGTCCGGCACGTGAACCTGGGTGGACGTGCCCAGACCATTGGGATAAAGCGTGTGAGCCTGGGGCGCAAACAGCACGTCGCAGCCGGCGTTTTCCAGTGCGGCCTGATCGGCGGCAAAGGTGCGCGGGTAGGCGTCGAGGTCTTCATCGGGGCTGAACTGCAGCGGATTGACGAACAGGCTGGCGACGACCACGTCGGCACGCTTGCGCGCGTGGGCTACCAGCGCCAGATGCCCGGCATGTAAATTGCCCATGGTCGGTACCAGCGCAATGCGCTGCCCGCGCTGGCGGGGCTCGGCGAGGGTGTCGCGCAGTGCCTGGATGGCTTTCAGGGTATGCATATTGTGTTTACCACTAAACCCGTGTTCCGTGTTTTAAAAACAATGCTCGGACGCCGGAAAGGCGCGCTGCTTGACGTCGCTGTGGTAGCGCGCAAAGGCGTCCTGCACGCTTGCCGTCTCGGCCATGTAGTTTTTGACAAAGCGCGGTGCGCGCCCCGGGCTAACGCCCAGCACGTCGTGCATCACCAGTATCTGGCCGTTAGTATTCGGCCCTGCGCCAATGCCGATCACCGGTACGTCCAGCGCTTCGGTGACCGCGCGGCCAAGGCTTGCCGGCACGCATTCAAG
Source organism: Vreelandella subglaciescola (assembly GCF_900142895.1). Taxonomy (NCBI): domain Bacteria; kingdom Pseudomonadati; phylum Pseudomonadota; class Gammaproteobacteria; order Oceanospirillales; family Halomonadaceae; genus Vreelandella; species Vreelandella subglaciescola. The sequence goes on along the minus strand of NZ_LT670847.1, from coordinate 1,550,553 downwards.
CAAAATAATTGAAGCGCCGGCTTCAACCAGCGCTTGGGCATCGGCAATGATCTGCTCGGCGTGTGCCGCGTCGCGCCCCTGTACCTTATAGCCGCCCAGCTGATAGACGGTTTGTGGGGTCAACCCCAGATGCGCGCACACCGGCACGCCGCGGCGCGTCAGCTCGCGCACGCCGTCGGCCATCCACGCTTCGCCTTCTACCTTGATCATCTCGGCTCCAGCACGCATCAGCGCGGCGGCGTCGTTGAGCGTGCGCTCGACGGTGGCGTTGCTCATGAAAGGCAGGTCGGCCATCAGCAGGCTCGTACCTTTGCCCGCAGCGGCGGCGCGGGTGTGATAGCACATATCGTCAAGCGTTACCGGCAGCGTGCTGGAATGCCCTTGCAGCACCATCCCCAGCGAGTCGCCGACCAGCAGCACTTCTATACCGGCCTGGCTTGCGACCTGGGCAAAAGAAGCGTCGTAAGCGGTCAGGCAGCTGAACGTTTCCCCGCTGCGTTTGAACGCGCGCAGAGTGTTCAGGGTGACGGTTTTCATGGCGTGCTCTCGCTGTTGGCAGGAGGATGGTTAGCGCTACGCCGAGTGGGGTAAACGCCGCCTACTTGATTCGGACGCTAATTGTTACCCGAATACGCCGCTGGTGTCGAGAGGTGTGTCGAACGGTAGCAAACGCCGTGTTCGTAGGCGAAAAGGGCGCAAGGTGTCAGGCCAGCGGCGTGACGTCGCCGCTGAGGCCTGCCAGCCATTGTTCAAGCGGCCGGCCGTGCAGGCGCAGGTGCGATGCGATTTCACACAGCGGGCGTAGCACAAACGCGCGCGCGTGCATGTGCGGGTGCGGTACCTGAAGCCGGGGATGTTCAATGGGCGTGGTGTTGAAAAGTAACACGTCGAGATCCAGCGTGCGCGGCCCCCAATGGCGCTCCCGCCGGCGCCGATGACGCTGTTCCAGCGCCTGCAGCTGGTCGAGCAGGGCAAGCGGCGAAAGGTACGTTTCCAGCGCGGCGACAGCATTGACGAAGTCGGGCTGATCCTGGGGGCCCACCGGGCGGCTGGCGTAAAGCCGTGAGGCGCTCGCCACCCGGCTCAGCGGCAGCGCGTCAAGCTCGCCAAGGGCCGTGGCCACCTGCTGGCGGGGCTGGTCAAGATTGCTGCCCAGGCCGATGTAGGCCAGCGACGTTTGACGGGGGGGCGTGGATAACATGGCGCGTGCCTACTCCGCGTTGCGCGGCTTGCGCTGGCGGCGTTTACGGCGCTTACCCTGGCTTGCCGGGTCGCTGCCCGCCTTGTTGAGTAACCGGCGCTGTTCGTGTTCGTCGCCGGCTTGAAAGGCGGTCCACCATTCGCCCAGCCCCTGGGGTATTTCACCGGCCTGTTCGCGCAGCAGCAGCAGATCGTAGGCGGCGCGAAAGCGCGGATGTTCCCGCGTCTGAAAGGCGCGCTTGCCCTGGCGTTTGGCCAGCCGTTCCTGCAGTTCCCAGATATCGCGCATGGGCAGGCCAAAGCGCTTGGGAATCGAGGTGTGGTGCAGCTGGCGCGAGATAACCTGCTGCGCGGCATTCTGCATCGCCGGGACGCTGGGCATGCCGCTATTTTCCAGTGCGGCCTTGCGGGTCACAACCGGCGCCCACAAGAACGCGGCGAGCAAAAAGGCTGGCGTGACCGGGCGGCCGTCGGCAATGCGGCGGTCGGTATTGGTCAGTGCGGCTTCCACCAGATCTTCGGCCCGGGAGTCATCGGCCATGGCTTCTTCGGCCTCGGGGAAGAGCATGCCGAACAGCCCGTAGTGGCTGAGCATCCGAAACGTCATCAGCCCGTAACCGGCCATGAACAGCTTGAGCACTTCATCAAACAGCCGCGCCGGCGGAATCTGCAGCAGCAGCGGCGCCATCTCGTAAATGGGCGCTTCGGCGGCTTCGTCAAGCGTGAAGTCCAGCTTGGAGGCAAAGCGCACCGCGCGCAGCATCCGCACCGGGTCTTCGCGGTAGCGGGTTGCCGGGTCGCCGATCAGGCGTAGCGTGCGCGTTTCGATGTCGTGAATGCCATCGGCAAAATCGTGCAGGCTGAAGTCGGCAATGCTGTAATACAGCGCGTTGATGGTGAAATCACGGCGCAGGGCATCCTCTTCGATGCTGCCCCAGACGTTATCGCGCAACAGCAGCCCGGCATCGGACTGACGGGAAATGTGGTCGGCGTGCTCATCCTGGGGCTTGCCGCGAAAGGTAGTGACTTCGATGATTTCGCGGCCAAAGCGCACGTGAACGATACGAAAGCGCCGCCCGATCAGGCGCGAGTTACGAAACAGCTCGCGCACCTGCTCCGGCGTGGCGTTGGTGGCCACGTCGAAGTCCTTGGGCATTTTACCCAGCAGCGCATCGCGAATGGAGCCGCCGACGAGAAACGCACCAAAGCCTGCGCCATCAAGGCGGTACAGCACTTTCAGCGCAGCGTCGCTGATGTGCTGGCGCGAGATGGGGTGCTCGGCGCGGGGAATAATGCGGGGTGTGGTCAGGCCGGTCTGGCCGTTTTCATGGTGGAGGGATTTCAAATGCTCTCCGGGATTTAAACAGCGGATAAGTCCTTTGAACATGCGGCAATTTTGCCTCGCCGGATGTTAAAAATGACGTGAGAAATGATCGAGTGTAGCCGACCCCCCTGGCCTTGCAAAGCACAAGCGTCGGCAGAAGCGCAATAAGGTCCGCTCAGCGGACGTGAAAGACGGGCGCAAATAGAAAGGGGAGCCCGATGGGGCTCCCCTTGCAAGCGGATAAGTCAGCGTCCTTGCTGTTGTTTTTTTCATGTTGGCACATCGCCCTGAATACGCACCGCAGTCAGTAGTAGTCGTGAGGTTCACGGATGATTCCGACCGCCTCGTATTCAAAACAATAATCCAATCGCGAGCTTCTCCTCCCGGCTATTATTATTGTTGCCGGGGGCACGCGGATGACCGTTATTGTTGTTCGTGGCCGTTTTTGCGTGCATCGCGTTGTCTACTGGGCGGCTTGTCATCTGGCCCCGGTTGTTATTGTTGGGGGAGCCATGGTGCAAGTCGAGAGAGTGCCCGTTGTTGTTATTGTGCAGGCTCGTCTCTTTATTTTTGGCTGTCTTGCCGTGTTGTTATTGTTGAAGGCAAGAACGAAGGCAGCGTCTGGATTGTTATTGTTGGAGCTCCGTCAGGATTGATCGCCGCCTGGCCCAGTAGGTTAAAGTTGTTTGTTTTTCTTACCCTATACATTGCATTCGACGTGCCAGTTTTTAGCAATCCTTTAATTTTCAGATAATTACATAATGTGTAAGCAGTGTGTAGAAAAGATGGCCGACCGAGTGTTACCGCTTTTTGCCACGAAAAACGCCGGGATTGTGTGGGACGGTAACAGTGCCGGGTAACGTTTTTTCACGTGCGCAGGAAAGACGTAATCGCTTTAAAAACAAGGCATTAGACGTTGGTCTAAGAGGCGCCTGGGGCGGCGCCATGGGCATGAGGCTTGGCGGAGAGGCGTAGCAGAGCTCGCGCTTTCAGGGCGTGCGCCGGGCGTTTTTCTTGCGCGGGATGCCCAGCCGCTGGCGGCGCTCCCAGAGGTTTTTACGGCTGATACCGAGCTTTTGCGCCAGCTCGGTTTCGCTCATGTGGTCCTGGTGCTCAAGGACAAAATGCTGGAAATAGTCTTCCAGCGACACGCCTTCCGCCGTTTCATCGGCATGAGTGTCTTCCGCGAGGGCATCATCGGGGGCCTGTGCCGGGGTGGCGGGCACGGGCTGCGGGCGCGTGGCTGCCGGGGCGAGGCCGAGATCATCCGGGTGAATCAGGTGGCCTTCGGCCAGAATCACGCTGCGCTCCAGCGCGTTTTCCAGCTCGCGCACGTTGCCCGGCCAGGGGTAGTCATGCAGATCCTGGCGCGCCGCGCGCGACAGCCGCAGGCCTTCGCGTTTATGGCGTTTGCAGGCCTTGTCGAGAAGAATGTCGGCAATCGCCAGCACGTCGTCTTCCCGTTCGCGCAGGGCCGGCAGATCGATCTGCATGACGTTCAGGCGATAGTACAGGTCCAGCCGGAACTCGCCGCTTTTGGACAGCGCACCCAGATCGCGGTGGGTGGCGGCGATCAGGCGGACATCGACATGGCGGGTTTCGACCGAGCCGATTTTGCGAATTTCACCTTCCTGCAGCACGCGCAGCAGCCGCGCCTGGGCATCGAGCGGCAGCTCGCCGATTTCGTCGAGAAACAGCGTGCCACCGTCGGCGGCTTCGACCAGCCCCGTGCGCGAGGCGCTGGCGCCGGTAAAGGCGCCTTTTTCGTGGCCGAAAAGCTCCGATTCGATCAGTGTTTCGGGGATCGCCGCGCAGTTGACCGAGATCAGCGGAGCACCGGCGCGTTTGCTCTGCTGGTGCAGGGCACGGGCGACCAGCTCCTTGCCGGTGCCGGACTCGCCCTGGATCAGCACGGTAACGTCGGCCGGGGCGGTTTTGCGGATGCGGGTATACACCTGCTGCATGGCATCGCAGTCGCCGATCATGGGCTGGCTGCTGCCGCCTGCGTCGGTGATGTCGGGGGGCTCGCCCTGACGCATGGATTGCTGGTGCAGCAGGCGCGCCACGGTTTCCACCAGCTCGGCGTGGTCAAACGGTTTGGCAATGTAGTCAACCGCGCCCTGTTTGAGCGACTCGATGGCCGAACGCATGCTGGCGTAGCTGGTCATGATCAGTACCGGCACCGGCGCGGCACGCTCGATCAGCGCCGTGCCTGCTTCTCCGGGCAGACGCAAGTCGCTGATCACCAGATCAAAACGCTGGGGGTCGAGCACGGCGGCGTCTTCGACGCTTCCGGCTTCGCTCACCGCGTAGTCGTGGCGCTCCAGCAGCCGCTTGAGGGCGCTGCGGATAATCGCTTCATCTTCAACAATCAGAATCTTCTGCATGGGGCGGCGGATCGTCCTGTTGCTTGTCTGGGTGATAGAGCGGTAGCCATAGCGTCATGGCGGTGCCGCGGGAGTGGCCGGGGGGTGGCGAGGCGACGGCGATGCTGCCCTGATGCTCGCTCACAATCTGGTAGGCCAGCGACAGCCCGAGCCCGGTGCCTTCGCCGGCCGGTTTGGTGGTGGCGAACGGCTCGAACAGGCGGTCGCGCACTTCGGGGGCAATGCCCTGACCGTCGTCGGTCACGCGCCACCAGGCGTCTTTGCCGTGGATGCCGGCGCTGATCGTGACCGTGCCGTGGGGCGCGCAGGCGTCGCGGGCGTTGCCCAGCAGGTTGAGCATGACTTGAATAAGCCGCTGGGCATCGCCGCGTACCACCACGTCTGACGGGCAGATGTTGTGAAACGTGACCGCCTCGCTGGTGCGGGCCAAGTGTAACAAATGCAGGGCTTCCTCGCTGATGCGGCCCAGTCCTATCGGTGAGCGTGGCAGCGCCACGGCGTTTCGCCCGCCGTGGGTAAACTCCACCAGCGAGCTGACGATGCGAGTCACCCGTTCGGTCAGCGTTTGAATCTGGTCGGCGGTTTCCAGCAGCACCGGATCGTCGGTGTCGTAGCGCAGGTTTTGCGCCAGCGACGAAATCCCGGTAATCGGGTTGCCGATCTCGTGGGCCACGCCGGCGGCCAGCTGGCCGATGGACGCCAGCCGGGCGGCGTGCACGAGTTCGTCTTCGAGCCATTTCATCTCGGTGTGATCTTCAATCATGACCACGCGGCCGCCGCGGCTGTCGTCGCCGCTCAAATCCGCGGTGTGCAGCGTCAAAAAGTGATCGCGGTTGTGCAGGTGAGCGGCCTGTTTGTAAAGCGTGACGCTTACGCTTGAAAGCGCGCTTTGCAGCAGCGTCGGCCAGGGTTCGGGAAGGCTGTCGCGGTGGGCGCCAACCACGCTTTCACCGCTGATGCCGGAAAGCTCGGCCAGTGCCCGGTTCCACATCACCAGCTCGTCGTCGTTGCCGAAGACGCACAGCCCGACCGGCAGGTTGGCCAGCGTCTGGCGGTGGTGGCGGCGCAGGCCGTCGAGCTCCCGTGCCAATCCTGTGAGCCGCGAACGGTAGGCTTCCAGACGGCTTTCGACAAAGTGGATGTCGTCGGTGACCGGCACATCGTCGTTGCGGTAGGGCAGGTAGCGGTCAACAATGTCGCGGGCGACCGACGGCCCCATCAGCCCGGAAAGGTTGGCCTGAATGCGATCGCGCAGGCGGCGCAGCGCGTAAGGGCGATGCTCCTCGCGGTTCAGATTGAGGGCTTGCAGGGCACGGTTGACCTCGCGGCCGGCGGCTTCGTCGCCCAGCGCTTCGGCCAGCTGGGCGCTGAAGTCGGCCACCGTGGCGGCTTCAAGTGGCAGGCGTTTGGAGCGGATGACCGCGTCCACCGAGCAGGCCTCTGCGGCCGAGCGCTCGCCTTCCGAGGTGCGGGTAAACAGCGACACGACGATCAGCGTGAGAATGTTGGCGGAAAGTGACAACAGCGTGACCTGATACCAGAGCGGCTCGCCGGGCAGCGGCAGCCACATCTCGGGCAGCGATACGAACAGCGGTAGCCACAGCCCCCAGAGCCAGACGGCAACGCCGGCCAACAGCCCGGCGACCAGGCCGTTGCGGTTGGCGCCGGGCCAGTACAGCAGCGCGAGCATGCCCGGCAGACACTGTGCCATGCCGACAAAGGCCGCCAGCCCCAGCGCCATCAGGTCGTGGCGGCTGCCCACGGCGGCATGAAACAGCCAGCCGCCGATCACCACCGCGACAATCAATCCGCGGCGCAGCCAGCGTAGCCAGCCGTAGAGGTCGGCGCGGGCTTCGGGTGGGTGGGCGACCAGCACGATGTGGTTGAGCACCATGCCCGAGAGCGCCAGCGCAATCATGATCATGGTGCCGCTGGCGGCCGCCAGCCCGCCGACAAAGGCCAGCGCGCCCACGGCGGCGTGCTCGCTCATGAGGTAGGCAGCGTAGGCGGTGACGCTGATGGGCGCGCCGGCGGTCTTTTGCGCGGCCCACCAGATCAGCGGGACGGGCAGCGCCATGAGCAGCAAAAACAGCGGCAGCGTCCAGCTGGCCTGCAGCAGCGTATGCCGCGAGAGGCTTTCGGCAAAGGTGATATGAAACAGGTGGGGCATCATGAAGGCGGCAGCAAAAAACAGCAGCAGCAGCGTGCGCCAGTGCGCCGGGTCAAGGGTGGGCGTCTGCGCGGTCAGCGCGCGCCCTTCGCCGCCCAGCCACTGCTGCAAATGCTGAGGGCCGTCGAACACGCCCCACAGCGCGATGGCGCCGAGGGCGAGCATGACGCCAAGCTTGACCAGCGACTCGAAGGCAATGGCGGCCAGCAGCGTGTTGTGGCGCGCGCGCAAGTGGCTGTAACGGGCGCCGAACAGGACCGCGAAGGCGGCAATCACCAGACAGAACAGCAGGGCGACGCTGCTGCCCGCCGTGGTGCCGGTCATGGCGTTGATCGCCTCGCTCAGGGTTTTGACCTGAATCCCCAGCAGCGGCAGCACAGCGAGTACGCTGACCAGCGTGACGATGGTGCCCGCCCAGCGGGTGCGAAAGCGGAAAGCGAATAGGTCAGCCAGTGAGGCGAGCTGGTAGGTGCGGGTAATCCGCTGAATGGGGACGAGCAGCACCGGGGCCAGCAAGAACGCGCCGGCTGCACCGAGATAGTAGGCCAGATAGCCAAAGCCGGCGTTGGCGGCAAACTCCACGCTGCCGTAGATGGCCCAGGCGCTGGCGTAAACCCCGAGCGACAGGGTATAGACCGCCGGATGACGCGTCAGCCGGGGGGACACCCAGCCCCGTTCAATCGCCAGGCCACAGCCAAACAGCAGCGCCAGATAACCCAGCCCCAGCAGCACGATTCCCGTCAATTCAGCGCTCATCAAGCTTCCTTTTTTGTTCCAGCCATACGGTGAGGGCGATGAGCCCGCCCCAGATCAGAAACGGCCGGTACCAGGCGATATCCGGGTTGCCCCAGCCGCTCATCAATAGCGGCGACAGCAGATAGCCACCGAAAACCAGAAACAGCATGATGCGGTACACGTACACGGCTAACTCTCCTGAGGCGCGGGGCGCGTGGGGGCTGTGGCCAGACGCGCCGCTGACCAGTGGGCAATGCCCCAGGCGAGCTGTTCGCGGGGCGGGCTGTGGGCGAGTTCGGACGGCGGCGCCTGATCGAGTGCGATCAGGGCGTCAAACAGCTGTTGGCGAATGCCGCGTTCATCGTCGGCAAGCGTCGGCGCAAGGTTTTGTTTGGAGAGCTTCTGGCCGTTGTCGGCCACGACCAGCGGCAGATGCAGATAGCGCGGCCGCGGGTAGCCCAGCGCGCGCTGTAGCTGGCGCTGCCACGGCGTGTTATCTAAAAGGTCCATGCCGCGCACCACGTCGGTCATGCCCTGCTCGGCGTCGTCTACCACCACGGCCAGCTGATAGGCAAAAAGCTCGTCCTTGCGCTTGAGCACGACGTCGCCCAGCGCAGCGGGGTCAAACGTCAGCGTACCCAGCAGGCGGTCGTCAAAGCGCGCGGGGTGCTCGCCCAGGTCGCTTCTCAGCCGCCAGGCGCAGGGCGCCTCCGCATTGCCAACGCCGCTGCGACACCAGCCGGGGTAAACGCCGTAGTTACGCCACTGTTTGCGCGAGCAGCTGCACGCATAGGCAAGGCCCTGTTCCACCAGCCGGTCAAGCGCGCTTTGGTAAGCGGGGGCGCGCCGGTGCTGCCAGAGGACTTTGCCATCCCACTCGAGGCCGAAGGCCTCAAGCTGGCGCAAGACGGTGGCGGCCGCCCCTTGGGGGCAGCGCGGCGGGTCGATATCTTCAATGCGCACCCACCATTCACCGCCGGCGACGCGGGCATCCAGATAGCTGCCCAGCGCGGCCACCAGCGAGCCAAAATGCAGCGGGCCCGACGGCGTCGGTGCAAAGCGACCGCGATAGCGGATGTGAGTGTCAGTTTCCATGAGGACCATGGTAACAGTGCCGGTGCAATAGAGGGACGGTGAACATAAGGGGCGGTGAAAAAGTGGCAGGCAAGAAACGCAAACGGGCACCCGAAGGTGCCCGCGTTTGCCAAGCGTGCCGGCGAGTTAGCCGCCGAGCTGTTTTTCCTTGAGCTCGGCCAGCGTTTTGCAGTCCACGCACAGCGTGGCGGTAGGCCGCGCTTCGAGCCGGCGGATGCCGATATCAATGCCGCAGGTGTCGCAAAAGCCGTAATCGTCTTCGTCGATTTTTTCGATCGTTTCATTGATCTTTTTCAGCAGTTTGCGCTCGCGATCCCGGGTGCGCAGCTCCAGGCTGAAGCCCTCTTCCTGGGTTGCCCGGTCGGCCGGATCGGCATAGTTGTTGGCATCTTCCTGCAGGTGGCGAACGGTACGGTCCACCTCTTCCATGAGCTCCTGTTTCCAGTCCAGCAGCAGCTGACGGAAGTGCTCCAGCTGCCGCTCGTTCATGTATTCCTCACCCGCGGCTGGTTCGTACGGGGTGAAGGTGTTGGACGCTTCCGTTTTCTTTTCTGCTACTGGCATGGGAGTGCCCCTTACATAAATGACTGCTGAACGACCATTAGTGGCTAATCGATGTCGCGCCAAAGGGATGCTTGTTTAGCGTAAAAACGCGGCGAATGCAAGCATGATGCCGGCGTTGAACGGTGTTAGGGTATCGCGCCCCGCGTCGGGGCAGGATAATAAAGGAGCTTTCATGGCAGCAATTTTGCCCGCCGAATCAGGCGCGTGGCGCTATCCGCCGTTGGTGCCCGGCACGCTGATACGGCGCTACAAACGCTTTCTGGCGGATGTGCGTCTGGACGATGGCCGCGACGTGGTGGCGCACTGCCCCAATACCGGCGCGATGACCGCAGTCAACCAGCCGGGGTGTCGAGTATGGTTAGTCCCCAGTGACAACCCTAAACGCAAGCTGGCCTGGACCTGGGAGCTGATCGAGCTGCCGGAAAAGGACGGCGGCGTGGCGCTGGCCTCGGTCAATACCGGGCGCGCCAACCGCATCGTTGAGGCGGCACTGGCGGCCGGGCGTCTGGCGCCGCTGCGCGGCTATGTCACGCTGAAGCGTGAAGCCAGCGTTGACGATGCGCGGCTGGATTTTCTGCTGGATGATCCCGAGCGCGGTCAGGCGTATGTCGAGGTCAAACAGGTCACGCTCAAGGAGGCCGACGGGCTGGGCTACTTTCCTGATGCGGTCAGCGTTCGGGGCACCCGCCACCTGCGTACCCTGAGCCGGCTGGCGCAGGGCGGCGCGCGAGCGGTGCTGGTGTTCTGCGTGGCCCATGAGGGGATTGATAGCGTGGGCGCGGCGGCGCACATTGACCCCGCCTACGCCGAGGCGCTTGGCGAGGCGGTAGCCTGCGGCGTTGAGGTGCTGGCCTACGGCGTGAGCTTTTTCAAGGACAGCGACCGGGACAACGCCCAAACCGGCGACATGCCAGTAGCGGTAGCGCTTGAACGCAGGCTCGACGTGCGGCTCTAGCGGTCGGGGCGATTAGCGCTCGAGATAAAAGCGCTGGATGAAGTCAACGCGTTCGGGCTCGGCGTTGCGGTCGGTGCGCACCTTGAGCGCAAAGTGCAGCGGTGCGTCGTACTGCAGGCGAAACGTGGCCAGCTGGTAGACGGCGCCGTTGTCGCGCACGGTGCGAAAGTTCAGCGCTTTGGGAGTGTCGTCCAGCAGACCGACGCTGCCTTTAACCCCGGCATTGGTTGCCCGCGTGGTGCCGTCGTCTTGCCGCTTTCTGACGCTGACGTTGATCAGCCCCAGCCCGGCGCTGCGTTGCAGGCCGTAGGAACGGGCCACTTCCGGCGTCAAAAAACGGGTGCTCACCGCGCTATAGTGGATCTCGTAAGCGCCGGCGGTTTCCTGCTGCCCGGCGTGGGCCACAAGCGCCATCAGGCTGAGCCCGAAAAGCGCAATGACGCAAAATAGCCAGCGTGTCGTCATGTGATGTTGCCTCCCACCAGCGCGCGTGGCGCTCAGGATTGCCGACGAACGCGAAAGATCGCGATCTCACCGAACAGGTTGGGCCACAGCCTTGAGGTCCAGTGGCCGCGATGATTGCCTACCCCGACGGCGCGATCGACGATGACCAGCCCCTGATCGCGGCACAGGTGTTCAAAGTCGTTGAACGTCGACAGATGAATGTTGGGCGTATCGTACCAGGCGTGGGGTAGCGACTTGGACACCGGCATATAGCCGCGTAGCCCCAGATGCACGCGGTGGCGCCAGTAGGCAAAGTTGGGGAAGGTGATAATGCCTTCGTCGGCCACGCGCAGCATTTCATGGAGCAGTTTGTCCGGACGGCGCAGCGCCTGCAGCGCCTGGGTCATGATCACCTGATCGTAGCTCTGGTCGCGAAAGCTCGCCAGGCCGTCATCCAGATTGTGCTCGATGACGCTGACGCCCCGGGCGACGCAGCGGGTAATGCCGTCGGGATCGATTTCCAGCCCGTAGCCGGTGACGCCCTTGTGCCGAGCGAGGTTTTCCAGCAGCACGCCGTCGCCGCAGGCCAGGTCCAGCACGTGGGCGTCGGGCGCTATCCAGTCGTAAATGATGTTGAGATCGGCGCGCATCACGGTTGGCTCTCCTCTGGGTCGGCCTGGGTGTCGGACGTCGGCGCGACGCGCTGCATGAAGGCGCTGAAGATGGCCTCATAGCGCGGCTCGGGGAGCAGAAAGGCGTCATGGCCGTAGGGCGAATCTATGTTGGCATAGCTGACCGGTTTGCCGGCGTGAATCAGGGCATCCACCAGCTCGCGCGAGCGCGACGGCGGGAAGCGCCAGTCGGAGGAAAAGCTCAGCACCAGAAACGGGCACTGCGCCGGTGCCAGCGCCCGGGCCAGCGCCAGCTCAGCGTCGTGCTCTGCGGCCGGGTCAAAGTAGTCGAGCGCCTTGGTCATCAGCAGGTAGGTGTTGGCGTCAAAGGTGGTGGAGAACGTATCGCCTTGATAGCGCAGATAGGATTCCACCTGAAACTCCACGCCAAAACCAAAGTGCAGGTCGTCGCTGCGCAGGTCGCGGCCGAACTTGGAGCCCATGGCGTCGGCGGACAGGTAGGTAATATGCCCCACCATGCGCGCCAGCTTCAGCCCGCGTTTGGGCATGGTGTCGTGCTCGGCGTACCAGCCGTCATGAAAGTCGGGATCCGAGCGGATGGCCTGACGGGCGACTTCGTTGAAGGCGATGTTCTGCGCCGAAAGCCGCGGCGTGGCCGCAATGACCGCGGCGCTGGCGATGCGCTCGGGATAGTCGATGCTCCACTGGAGCACCTGCATGCCGCCAAGACTGCCGCCAATCACGGCGGCAAAGCGTTCGATACCCAAGCGGTCGGCCAGCCGCGCCTGGCTGTGCACCCAGTCGCTAACCGTTACCATGGGGAACTCCGGCCCCCACAGGCGGCCGGTGTCGGGGTTGTGGCTAAGCGGGCCGGTACTGCCGTGACAGCCGCCGAGGTTGTTCAGCGAGATGACAAAAAAGCGGTTGGTATCAACCGACTTGCCCGGGCCAATGTAGGCGTCCCACCAGCCGGGCTTGCGGTCGTCCGGATGGTGGTAGCCGGCAGCGTGATGGTGGCCGGAAAGCGCATGGCAGACGAGCACGGCATTAGTACGCTCGGCGTTGAGCGTACCGTAAGTCTCATAGACCAGATCGTAGGCGGCCAGCGTTTTTCCGCAGGCAAGCGCAAGCGGCGTATCAAAGTGTGCGACTTCCGGGGTAACAAGCCCTACCGAATCTGGCAGCAGCTGGCTTTCCGTGTCGGCCGAATGTGAATCAGGCATGACATATCATCGTTTTATTCAAAGGGAAATCATAGACCTACCAGCCTACCGGAAATACCGGCGGCACGAATCAGTGCGCCGACCACTAGGCCATCCAGCAGGTTGATGGCGATAAACACCACAATGGGCGACAGATCAATCATGCCCAGCGGAGGGATGACGCGGCGCACCGGCGCCATGATGGGCTCAACCAGCTGCATGACCAAAAGTGCGCCGGGGTGGCTGGCCTGCGGCGCAACCCAGCTCAGGATGATCATCACAATCAGCGCAAAGAAGTAAATCTTCAAAATGGCGTTGGCCAGAGCGGCAACAGTGGCAATCAGAAGCCCGCCGATGGGTGGAATGCCCACGCCGATAATCATGAAAATCACAATGATGCCCAACACCTTGAGCACAAAGCCCGCGGCTAGCGTGGCAAGATCAAAACGCCCGGCAACAGGGCCGAGAAAGCGTTGAAATGGCCCCACAACCGGCTGGGTGATTTTGACTACCGTCTGGCTCACCGGATTGTAGTAATCGGCGTTTGATGCCTGCAATAAAAAGCGCAGCATAAGAATAAACAGATAAATGCCGATCAGCGAGTTGACCAGCATCAGCCCGGCGCTGCCGAGTTGGGTGCCCATAGTAACGTCTCCGTGGTGGTGGCGGGTGTTAGGCTTCGTCTGAAAAGTGCTTGTGTTCAGCCCTTGGCGAGCTCGTCGGCCATTTGCCGGGCGCGTTCGGCGCAGGCCTGCATGGCCTCGGCGATCGTCTGGCGCAGGTTGGCGTCTTCCATGTGAGCGATGGCGCGCTCGGTGGTGCCGCCCGGCGACATGACGTTTTGCTTGAGCGTGGCCGGGTCGTGCTCGCTTTGCGAGGCCATGGTGGCCGCACCCAGCGCGGTTTGAATCGCCAGCCTGCGCGCCGTTTCAGCCGGCAGCCCAAGCGTTACCCCGGCGTCTTCCATGGCTTCGAACATAAGAAAGAAATAGGCCGGCGCGCTGCCCGAAACCGCCGTGACCGCTTCCAGCAAGGCTTCGTCTTCCACCCATTCGACAATCCCCACGGCTTGCATCAGCCGGGTGGCTATCTGGCGCTGTGCGTCGCTGACCCGGGCATTGGCGTAAAGGCCGCTGGCGCCTTGCCCGACCAGCGACGGCGTATTGGGCATGCAGCGCACCAGCGCATTGCCGCCGCCGAGCCATTCGTCAATGGTGGTGGCATCAAGCCCTGCGGCAATCGAGATGATCAGCGGCCGCGCTTTTTGTACGCTGTCGGCAAGCTTCTGGCACACTTCGCGCATGATCTGCGGCTTGACCGCCAGCACCACAACGTCAGCGTCTGCCACCGCGGCGGCGTTATCGGTGGTGGTGTGAATGCCGAGGCGCTCGCCAATGGCGGTAAGCTCGTCCTGGTTGGGCGCGGTGGCAGTGATGCTCTCGGGCGCCGCGCCGCTTTGGGTCAGTCCGCCGATGATGGCGCCGGCCATGTTGCCCGCGCCGATAAAGGTAATCTTGCTCGCCATGGGAATGTCCTGTTGATGTCAGTCGCGTGAATGAGTCGCTGATGGTGTCAGCCGCGGCGGCGTGCGACGTTACGCTTGCCGGCGCGGACCAAAGATTGCGGTGCCCAGCCGCACAAGGGTTGCGCCTTCCTGCACGGCCGCCTCAAGATCGCTGCTCATGCCCATCGACAGCGTATCCAGGGGTGCATCGGGCAGCGCTTTTTGGAGTGTTGCCAGGCAGGTGCGCAGCTCGGCCAGCGGCTGACGCTGGGCTGCCAGGGTGTCTGCCGGCGCCGGAATGGCCATCACGCCGCGCAGGCGCACGTTGGCCAGCTGGTGAGTCGCCCGGGCAAGCTCAACGAGCGCCTCTGGCGCAACGCCGGCCTTGGAGTCTTCACGGCTGACGTTGACTTGTAAACAGATATTCAGCGGCGCCAGCCCGGCGGGGCGCTGCTCACTCAGGCGGCGGGCGATTTTCAGGCGGTCCACGCTGTGGACCCAATCGAAGTGTTCGGCCACGGCGCGGGTCTTGTTCGACTGCAGCGGGCCGATAAAATGCCAGATGATGTCGTCAAGGTCGGCCAGTGCGACTTGCTTGTCGAGCGCTTCCTGTAGATAGTTTTCACCAAAGGCACGCTGGCCTGCCTGATAGGCTTGGCGCAGCCGTGCGGCCGGCTGGGTTTTGCTCACGGCCAGAAGCGCGGCGGCATCCAGCGGTCGGCCGGCTTCGTGCAGCGCATGCTCAAGGCGCGCGTGCGCGCCGGCCAGTGCCTCGGGTAGCGCAATGTCTTTCATACTTAACACCTTACCGCAGCAGGAAAAGAGAAATGGATATTACCGAACTGCTGGCATTCTCGGCAAAGCAGAATGCGTCGGACCTGCATCTATCGGCGGGATTGCCGCCCATGATGCGCGTTGACGGCGACATACGCCGGCTGAACGTGCCCGCGATGGATGGCGCGACCGTACGCGAATTGATCTACGACATCATGGGTGATCGTCAGCGCCGTGATTACGAAGCGAACCTGGAGGTGGACTTCTCGATTGAGGTGCCCGGCGTGGCGCGTTTTCGCGTTAACGCCTTTCATCAGGCGCGCGGCGCAGGCGCGGTGTTTCGTACCATTCCAGGCGAGGTGCTGTCGCTTGAACATCTGGGGCTGGGCGAGGTGTTCGAGCGTCTGGCGATGCTGCCCCGAGGGCTGGTGCTGGTCACCGGGCCTACGGGCTCGGGCAAGAGCACCACGCTGGCGGCGATGCTGGATCACATCAACAGCCAGCGCCACGAGCATATTCTGACCATTGAAGACCCGGTGGAGTTTGTACATACCAGCAAGCGCTGCCTGATCAACCAGCGCGAGGTTCACCGCGACACCCACAGCTTTGCCGATGCGCTGCGTAGCGCCTTGCGTGAAGACCCGGATGTGATATTGGTGGGCGAGCTGCGCGATCTTGAAACCATACGCCTGGCGCTGACCGCCGCGGAAACGGGGCACCTGGTGCTGGGGACGCTGCACACGACTTCGGCGCCCAAGACGATTGACCGCATCATTGATGTCTTTCCGGCGGCAGAAAAGGCCATGGTGCGTTCGATGCTGTCCGAGTCGCTGCAGGCCGTCGTCGCTCAAACGCTGCTCAAGCGCGAAGGTGGTGGGCGCGTGGCCGCCCATGAGATTTTAATCGCCACGCCTGCCGTGCGTAACCTGATCCGTGAAGACAAGGTGGCGCAGCTGTATTCCGCCATCCAGACCGGCGGCGGGCTGGGGATGAAAACGCTGGATGCGGCGTTGATGCAGCTGGTGCAAAAGGGATTGGTCAGCCGCGAACAGGCGCAGGTTCAGGCCAAAGGCGAGCTGCTTTATTAAGCAAGGAGCGTCATGCAGTACGAAAAGGACAGTATCAAGGAAAGCGCTATGGCCGATACGCCGGTAACAATGACGCCGGCCCGGTGGCTACACCAGCTGCTGGGTCGCATGGTGGAACAGCAGGCGTCTGATCTGCTGATTTCGGTGGGCGCGCCGCCGAGCCTGAAAATGCCCGAGGGGCTGGCGCCGCTCGGCCGTGATCCGCTGGATGAGCGGCAGGTGACTGAGCTGGTTACCCATGTCTTGCCCGAGGGCTTGCGTGACCGTTTTGCGGAAGACAAAGAGGCCAACTTCGCGCTGAGCCTGCAAGGGCTCGGGCGTTTTCGGGTCAGTGCGTTTCAGCAGCGCAACCAGATGGCGATGGTGATTCGCCGCATTGCGCTGGATATCCCGCCGCTATCTACCCTGGGCGTGCCGTCGGCGCTGGCGGAACTGGCCAAAAAGAAGCGTGGCCTGGTGCTGGTGGTGGGCGGCACGGGCACCGGCAAGTCAACCACGCTTGCCGCGATGATTCAGGAGCGTAACGAAACGCTGGGCGGCCATATCGTAAGCGTCGAAGATCCGATCGAGTACGTGCACCCACACAAGCGCGGCATCGTCAATCAGCGCGAGGTAGGCATTGATACCGAATCCTTTGAAGTGGCGCTGAAAAACACCCTGCGTCAGGCGCCCGACGTTATTTTGATCGGGGAAATTCGTACTCGGGAAACCATGGAGCACGCGCTGACCTTTGCCGAAACCGGCCACCTGTGCCTGGCAACGCTGCATGCCAACAACGCCAATCAGGCGCTTGAGCGGATCATTCACTTTTTTCCCCATGAGCGCCACGATCAGGTGTGGATGGATTTATCGCTTAACCTGCATGCCGTGGTGGCTCAGCAGTTGTTGCCCACACCGGACGGCGGGCGCTGCCCGGCGGTGGAAATCATGCTGCGCTCGCCGCGCATTGCGGATCTGATCAGCAAAGGTGACGTCAGCGAGATAAAAGCCGCCATGGCCAATGCCCGGGATGACGGCATGCAAACGTTCGATCAGGCGCTCTACGCGCTGTGTCAGGCGGGAAAAGTCAGCGAGGAGGTCGCGCTGGCCCACGCGGACTCGGCCAACGAGCTGCGCATGATGCTGAAATATGGCGTGGCGCAAGACGGCGCGGAGCCGTCGCTGGAAAGTCAGGTGCCCGCCGGTCTGGCGCTGCGCGACGCCGACGATTTTTAGCCTCCGTCACCGCTGGGTCAGGCTGCATAAATACCGCCCAATACGCGTTCGCCTTTCGCGCCGGTCACGCTGGGCAAATTGCCGGGCAGGTTATGCAGGCGCCGGTAAGCCAGCCAGGCAAAGGCGCCGGCTTCAATCCAGTCGGCCGGAAACCCCCAGTCACTGGCAGGGCGCAGGTTGGCATTGGGCAGATGATTGGCCAGCCGTTGGCACAGGTCGGCATTGCGCGCGCCGCCGCCGCCGATAATCAGCGTCAGTGGTCGGCTCCCGAGGAATTGGCCTATGCCCTGGGCGACGCTGGCGGCGGTTAGCTCGGCAAGCGTCGCCTGAACGTCAGCCGGCGCTTCTGCCCCGTTCAGATGGCTTTCCAGCCACGGTAGATGAAACAGCTCGCGACCGGTGCTGCGCGGCGGTGGCTGATGGAAAAACGCCTCGCTCAGCAAGCGCGTTAACAACGCGCTATCGACATGGCCGGAGGCTGCCCAGGCGCCATTTTCATCGAAGGTGCCGTGGCCGTGATGCTGGCACCAGGCATCGAGCAGCACGTTGGCCGGGCCGGTATCAAACCCGAGCGGTGCGCCGCCGTCTTGTGATAGCCACGTGATGTTGGCAAACCCGCCCAGATTCAAAATAACCCGCTCTTCCTCGCCGCTATGAAACAGTGCCTGATGAAACGCCGGCGCAAGCGGTGCGGCTTGACCACCGGCAGCCAGATCCCGGCGGCGAAAATCCGCCACCACGCGGCAGTTGGTCAGCTCGGCCAGCAGGCTCGGGTTGTCCAGCTGTAGCGTATAGGCCGGCCCTCCCTGGTGGCCGTTGGGGGCGTGCTCGACGGTCTGGCCGTGGCTGCCGATGGCGGCAATGGCGTCACCGGTCAGCCCTTGCTGCACGAGTAAAGCAGACACGGCGCGCGCCTGCAGGTGGCAAAACGCATCTTCTGCGGCGGCCAGTTCGGCAAAGCTTGCCGAGCTGGCGTGGCACAGCGTTAACAGCATCTCGCGCAGCGCGGTCGGCATGGGCTCGGCGTGAGTGGCCAGCAGGCGCGGGGATGTGTGCGGGGTTATTTCCACCAGCGCGGCGTCAACGCCGTCGAGGCTGGTGCCGGACATCAGGCCGACGTAGAGGTCTGGCGTATTTTCCATAAAGCGGTGCATTTCTCCCGGGGCGAAAGCTCAACCACAAAGACAGGGCATGGTAACATCATGCGCTGTTTATCAACTTCGCCTGTTGATCAGGCGTTGATTATCGGTACGTCATCAATAGGTCAGTGGAGAAAGGTCAATGAGTGAGGTGGATCAAGCGTTGGCGCTGCTTGCGCGCGGCACTAACGAAATATTGCTGGAAGATGAGCTCAAGCAAAAGCTTGCCTCTGGCCGCACGCTGCGCATAAAAGCGGGCTTTGATCCCACCGCGCCGGATTTGCATCTGGGGCACAGCGTACTCTTGACCAAAATGCGCCAGTTTCAGGACCTGGGGCATACGGTCATCTTTCTGATCGGAGATTTTACCGGCCGCATCGGCGATCCGACAGGCAAGAACGTGACCCGCAAGCCGCTGACCGAAGACGAGGTCAAGCGCAACGCCGAAACCTACAAGGCGCAGGTGTTCAAGATTCTCGACCCGGCCAAAACCGAAGTGCGTTTCAACTCGGAATGGTTCAGCGAACTCTCGGCGGCCAAAATGATCGAGTTGGCGGCCCAAAGCACCGTGGCGCGCATGCTTGAACGCGACGATTTTGAAAAGCGCTACAAAGCCAACCAGGCGATTTCGCTGCACGAGTTTCTGTATCCGCTAGTGCAGGGTTACGACTCCGTTGCCCTGAAGGCCGACATCGAGCTGGGCGGCACCGATCAGAAGTTCAACCTGCTGATGGGGCGTGAAGTTCAGAAGCATTATGACCAGGCCGCTCAGGTCGTGATGACCATGCCGCTGCTCGAAGGCCTCGATGGCGTGCAGAAGATGTCCAAGTCGCTGGGCAACTATGTGGGTGTGGATGAAGCGCCGGGCGCCATGTTCAACAAGCTGGTGTCCATGCCCGACAGCCTGATATGGCGTTATTTCGATTTGTTGTCGCTGAAATCCAACGAAGATATTGACGCGCTTAAACAGCAGATAGAGGAAGGCGCCAACCCGCGGGACATCAAAATGGAGCTGGCGCGCGAGCTGATCACGCGCTATCACGGCGAAGACGCGGCGGCCACGGCGCACAAGTCCGCAGGCAACCAGCTGGCCGACGGCGAGCTGCCGGAAGATTTGCCCGAGGTGGAAGTGGACTTTGAGGGCAGCGCTGACGCACCCATTGCCTCCGTGCTCAATCGCGCCGAGCTGACCAAAAACAGTGCCCAGGCCAAGGACATGCTGAAGAACGGCAGCGTTAAAGTGGACGGTGAGGTGGCTGCCAAAGACACCATGCTATCCACCGGGCAGGCTTACGTGATTCAGGCCGGCAAGAGGCGCTATGCCCGCGTCACGCTCAAGTAAAAGCGGCTCTCTGAAAGTGGCGTCGTTAAGAGAATGATAAAAGAGCGAAGAAAGTTGGAAAAAGCCCTTGCCAACGCCCGGCTTGGGCCGTAGAGTACGCACTCGCTGCCGACGACGTCTCACGTCACCGGCGGTGGTAGAGCCTTAAAAGCTCTTGTTTGTCAGGCAGTTAGCGCTTCGGTTTACGTTTTGTTTTTCGATAACCGGTTTTGAAAGCGCCCTTGACAAACACCACGGAAAGCGTAGAATACGCCTTCTTCGCAGCAACGTTAGCCGCTGAGTCACTGGCGACAACGACACGTTGTTCAGGGTAAGTTTTTATGACTCACCCCGCGACACGCTCTTTAACAAGTTGATCAGGTAATTCATGTGGGCGCTTGCCTGAGTGGGTGACAAATCACCTATTATCAAGGCAAGCGACTCGTCAAAGATGAAACGGCTTCGGCCGTTGAGTTTTTTTGAGAACGTTTGAAACCTTGAGCCAAGTTTGATTCGCTTTTTCCCAACGCCTACGGGTGGCGGGAGAGTAAGAATCACAATGATTGTAAACTGAAGAGTTTGATCATGGCTCAGATTGAACGCTGGCGGCAGGCTTAACACATGCAAGTCGAGCGGAAACGATCCTAGCTTGCTAGGAGGCGTCGAGCGGCGGACGGGTGAGTAATGCATAGGAATCTACCCAGTCGTGGGGGATAACGTGGGGAAACCCACGCTAATACCGCATACGCCCTACGGGGGAAAGAAGGGGCCTTCGGGCCTTTCGCGATTGGATGAGCCTATGTCGGATTAGCTGGTTGGTGGGGTAATGGCTCACCAAGGCAACGATCCGTAGCTGGTTTGAGAGGATGATCAGCCACATCGGGACTGAGACACGGCCCGAACTCCTACGGGAGGCAGCAGTGGGGAATATTGGACAATGGGCGCAAGCCTGATCCAGCCATGCCGCGTGTGTGAAGAAGGCCCTCGGGTTGTAAAGCACTTTCAGTGAGGAAGAACGCCGTCGGGTTAATACCCCGGCGGAAAGACATCACTCACAGAAGAAGCACCGGCTAACTCCGTGCCAGCAGCCGCGGTAATACGGAGGGTGCGAGCGTTAATCGGAATTACTGGGCGTAAAGCGCGCGTAGGCGGCTTGATCAGCCGGTTGTGAAAGCCCCGGGCTCAACCTGGGAACAGCATCCGGAACTGTCAGGCTAGAGTGCAGGAGAGGAAGGTAGAATTCCCGGTGTAGCGGTGAAATGCGTAGAGATCGGGAGGAATACCAGTGGCGAAGGCGGCCTTCTGGACTGACACTGACGCTGAGGTGCGAAAGCGTGGGTAGCAAACAGGATTAGATACCCTGGTAGTCCACGCCGTAAACGATGTCGACCAGCCGTTGGGATCCTTGAGATCCTTGTGGCGAAGTTAACGCGATAAGTCGACCGCCTGGGGAGTACGGCCGCAAGGTTAAAACTCAAATGAATTGACGGGGGCCCGCACAAGCGGTGGAGCATGTGGTTTAATTCGATGCAACGCGAAGAACCTTACCTACCCTTGACATCCTGCGAACTTGGTAGAGATACCTTGGTGCCTTCGGGAACGCAGAGACAGGTGCTGCATGGCTGTCGTCAGCTCGTGTTGTGAAATGTTGGGTTAAGTCCCGTAACGAGCGCAACCCTTGTCCTTATTTGCCAGCGCGTAATGGCGGGAACTCTAAGGAGACTGCCGGTGACAAACCGGAGGAAGGTGGGGACGACGTCAAGTCATCATGGCCCTTACGGGTAGGGCTACACACGTGCTACAATGGCCGGCACAAAGGGCTGCGAACTCGCGAGAGTAAGCGAATCCCATAAAGCCGGTCTCAGTCCGGATCGGAGTCTGCAACTCGACTCCGTGAAGTCGGAATCGCTAGTAATCGTGAATCAGAATGTCACGGTGAATACGTTCCCGGGCCTTGTACACACCGCCCGTCACACCATGGAAGTGGACTGCACCAGAAGTGGTTAGCCTAACTTCGGAAGGCGATCACCACGGTGTGGTTCATGACTGGGGTGAAGTCGTAACAAGGTAGCCGTAGGGGAACCTGCGGCTGGATCACCTCCTTAAACGATGCGTCATCCGCCAGGCAAGCGCTCACAATGAATTACCTGATCGATATTGTGTATGGGCAGCGGTAAGTCGACAGACTTACCACTGCGTTTACGCAGTCGCTCTTTAACAATGTATATCATGCTGATAAAAACCGATGGTTTCGTTAAGAATTCTGTTTTAATGTTTTTAAAACAAGCGCTTGATGAAAGCATCATGTGATACGTCTCAAGCGTATCCGGCAATAATCGTTGTCATTGCGACCCCGACTCCTTCGGGTTATAGGGTCAAGCAATGAAGCGCACACGGTGGATGCCTAGGCAGCCAGAGGCGATGAAAGACGTTGTAGCCTGCGATAAGCGTCGGTGAGGTGGCAAACAACCTGCGACCCGGCGATCTCTGAATGGGGAAACCCACTCACCACAAGGTGAGTATCGTATCCTGAATACATAGGGATACGAGGCGAACCGGGGGAACTGAAACATCTCAGTACCCCGAGGAAAAGAAATCAACCGAGATTCCCCCAGTAGCGGCGAGCGACCGGGGACCAGCCCTTAAGCGTGTGACTGATTAGACAAAGGCATTGGGAAATGCCGCCATAGTGGGTGATAGCCCCGTAGTCGAAAATCTGATCGCGTGAAATCGAGTAGGTCGGGGCACGAGAAACCTTGACTGAAGACGGGGGGACCATCCTCCAAGGCTAAATACTCCTGGCTGACCGATAGTGAACCAGTACCGTGAGGGAAAGGCGAAAAGAACCCCAGTGAGGGGAGTGAAATAGATCCTGAAACCGTGTGCGTACAAGCAGTAGGAGCAGACTTGTTCTGTGACTGCGTACCTTTTGTATAATGGGTCAGCGACTTATTTTCAGTAGCGAGCTTAACCGACTAGGGGAGGCGTAGGGAAACCGAGTCTTAACAGGGCGATTAGTTGCTGGGAATAGACCCGAAACCGGGCGATCTACCCATGGCCAGAGTGAAGGTTGAGTAACATCAACTGGAGGCTCGCACCCAAGTATGTTGAAAAATGCTGGGATGAGCTGTGGGTCGGAGTGAAAGGCTAATCAAGCCCGGAGATAGCTGGTTCTCCTCGAAAGCTATTTAGGTAGCGCCTCACGTATCACCACCGGGGGTAGAGCACTGTTTCGGCTAGGGGGTCATCCCGACTTACCAACCCGAGGCAAACTCCGAATACCGGTGAGTGCGAGCGTGGGAGACACACAGCGGGTGCTAACGTCCGTTGTGAAAAGGGAAACAACCCAGACCGTCAGCTAAGGTCCCGAAATCCTGGTTAAGTGGGAAACGATGTGGGAAGGCTCAGACAGCTAGGAGGTTGGCTTAGAAGCAGCCATCCTTTAAAGAAAGCGTAATAGCTCACTAGTCGAGTCGGCCTGCGCGGAAGATGTAACGGGGCTAAACCAGGTACCGAAGCTACGGGTTCATCCTATGGATGAGCGGTAGAGGAGCGTCGTGTAAGCCGATGAAGGTGGATTGAGAAGTCTGCTGGAGGTATCACGAGTGCGAATGCTGACATGAGTAACGATAAAGGGCGTGAAAAACGCCCTCGCCGGAAGACCAAGGGTTTCTGTTCGACGCTAATCGAAGCAGAGTGAGTCGGCTCCTAAGGCGAGGCCGAAAGGCGTAGTCGATGGAAAACGGGTCAATATTCCCGTACCTCACAGTATTGCGAAGGGGGGACGAAGAAGGCTAGGTGAGCCAGGCGTTGGTTGTCCTGGTGAAAGTCCGTAGGCTGGGAGTCCAGGTAAATCCGGATTCCTAAGGCCGAGAGACGAGACGAAGACACCACGGTGTTGAAGTCATTGATGCCACGCTTCCAGGAAAAGCCTCTAAGCCTCAGATACTGCGAGACCGTACCCCAAACCAACACAGGTGGTCAGGGTGAGAATCCTAAGGCGCTTGAGAGAACTCGGGTGAAGGAACTAGGCAAAATGGTGCCGTAACTTCGGGAGAAGGCACGCCGGCGTAGGGTGAAGAGACTTGCTCTCTCAGCCCGAACCGGTCGAAGATACCAGGTGGCTGCAACTGTTTACTAAAAACACAGCACTCTGCTAACGCGCAAGCGGACGTATAGGGTGTGACGCCTGCCCGGTGCCGGAAGGTTAAATGATGGTGTTAGCTTCGGCGAAGCACTTGATTGAAGCCCCGGTAAACGGCGGCCGTAACTATAACGGTCCTAAGGTAGCGAAATTCCTTGTCGGGTAAGTTCCGACCTGCACGAATGGCGTAATGATGGCCACGCTGTCTCCACCCGAGACTCAGTGAAATTGAAATCGCCGTGAAGATGCGGTGTACCCGCGGCTAGACGGAAAGACCCCGTGAACCTTTACTATAGCTTCACACTGAACGCTGATGTTGCCTGTGTAGGATAGCTGGGAGGCTTTGAACTCCGGTCGCCAGATCGGAGGGAGCCACCCTTGAAATACCAGCCTGGCATCATTGGCGTTCTCACTCTGGTCCGTAATCCGGATCGAGGACCGTGTGTGGTGGGTAGTTTGACTGGGGCGGTCTCCTCCTAAAGCGTAACGGAGGAGCACGAAGGTACCCTCAGCACGGTCGGACATCGTGCAATGAGTGCAAGAGCATAAGGGTGCTTGACTGCGAGACTGACACGTCGAGCAGGTGCGAAAGCAGGTTCTAGTGATCCGGTGGTTCTGTATGGAAGGGCCATCGCTCAACGGATAAAAGGTACTCCGGGGATAACAGGCTGATACCGCCCAAGAGTTCACATCGACGGCGGTGTTTGGCACCTCGATGTCGGCTCATCACATCCTGGGGCTGAAGTCGGTCCCAAGGGTATGGCTGTTCGCCATTTAAAGTGGTACGCGAGCTGGGTTTAGAACGTCGTGAGACAGTTCGGTCCCTATCTGCCGTGGGCGTAGGATGTTTGAGAAGGGCTGCTCCTAGTACGAGAGGACCGGAGTGGACGCATCTCTGGTGTTCCGGTTGTCATGCCAATGGCATTGCCGGGTAGCTAAATGCGGACGGGATAACCGCTGAAAGCATCTAAGCGGGAAGCCCCCTTCAAGATGAGACATCCCCGAGGCCAAGAGCCTCCTGAAGGGCCCAGCAAGACGAGCTGGTTGATAGGCACGGTGTGGAAGCGCTGCAAGGCGTTGAGCTAACGTGTACTAATGGCCCGTGAGGCTTGACCCTATAACACCCAAGGGGTTGGCGTCGCAGGACAACGATGAAAGACAGACCGGATACGCGAGACGATCACAGACGGTTTTTAGTCAACAGTCAGCATGATATATACCCGTTTCGCCTGACGACCATAGCGTGCGTGAACCACCTGATCCCTTGCCGAACTCAGTCGTGAAACCGCTCAGCGCCGATGGTAGTGTGGGGTCTCCCCATGCGAGAGTAGGTCATCGTCAGGCACTTATACCGCAATCAACCCAGCCACTAGGCTGGGTTTTTTGTGTGCGTGGAAGAAAAATACGGAAGATCGGAAGGCTTGCGGCCTGCATCGCCCGACGCTTGTGCCCTGAGAGTGCTTTTTCCTTATTTTTTTCAGTATCTTGGCCAATAATCTTGTGCAGGTAATATGCAACAGCAGAGCTTCACCATGACGGACTCAAGAGAGTCTGTTACTTTGAGAGTGTAGCCATAAAGGCGTATCTCTCTCACCACGATGAGAAAAAGGAGCAGACAATGAACGTAACGCTTAAAAAGCTGGTAGTAGCACTCGGTGTTTTGATGATGGCGGGTGGCTTGGCCGCATGTGACAATGAGGGCCCCGCTGAAGAAGCTGGCGAAAGCATTGATGAAAGCATGGATAACGCTGGTGAAAACCTCGAGCAGATGGGCGACGATATTCAGGATTCAGCAGAAGACGCAACGCAGTAATGTTGCTGTCAGGCAATTATCATTGCCGCTGACCAAAAAGCCGCTTTTAGAGCGGCTTTTTGGTGTCTGGCATAGAGGTGCTTTAAAACAATTTAAATTGGGGCTGCGATGCGTTTAACAAGCGAAAATAGCCTGCTGCTGATTGTGGATTTACAAACCGGCCTGTTACCGGTCATCGACGGTGGTGCACAGGCTGTCAATGAAGCTGGCTGGCTGGCGGGCATGGCTGATGTGGTGGGCGTGCCGGTCTGGGTGACCGAGCAGTCGCCCGAGAAAATCGGGGCCAGCACGCCCGAGTTACTCAGCGCGCTGGGGGAACATCAGGTTTGGCAAAAGCAGCATTTCAGCGCCATGGGCGAGCCTGACTTTCGTGCTGCGCTGAAAGCGACGGGCAAAACACAGATCGTGCTATGTGGCGCTGAAGCGCATATCTGCGTGCTGCAAACAGCGCTTGATTTACAGGCCACCGGCTACGCGGTGTATTGGCTCAGCGAGGCGACAGCCAGCCGCCGGAAAGAAGAAGCGAGACTTGCTCGGGAGCGTGCCTGTGCCGGCGGCGCGGTGGGCGTATCGGCGGATATGGTTGCCTACGAGTGGATTGAGCGCTGCGATACAGCCACGTTCAAGCAGGCGCATCAGACATTTTTGAAGCGTCGCGCCGCGCGCCCGCTGACGTTTTTCTAGCGGTCGGTCAAACGGGCGCCGCCGCTCAGATACGGTCCTGTTCGCGTCGAGTGAACACCAGCGTATCGCCCTGAGATGCCTCGGCGTCAAAGCCATAGCCCGCGACGTTAAACGCCTTTAGCCCTTCGACGTCGTCAAGGCGCTCGCGGATCATCCAGGCACTCATCAGTCCGCGAGCTTTCTTGGCGTAAAAGCTGATGATTTTGTAACTGCCGTTCTTCTCATCCTTGAATACCGGCGTAACGATGCGGGCGTCGAGCGCTTTCGTATCGACGGCCTTGAAATACTCGTTGGATGCCAGGTTGACCAGCACCTTCGAGCCGCTGGCCGCGATGGCGTCGTTCAATGCCTGGGTAAGCGTGGGCTTCCAGAACGCGTAGAGATCCTTGCCGGCGGGGTTGGCCAACCGGGTGCCCATCTCCAGACGGTAGGGTTGAATCAAATCCAGCGGGCGCAGCAGGCCGTAAAGCCCCGAGAGAATGCGTAGGTGCGATTGGGCAAAGCGGTTGTCGGCATCGCTGAAGCGTTCCGCTTCAAGGCCGGTATAGACGTCGCCCTGAAAGGCCTGCGCCGCGGGTTTGGCATTGTCCGGAGTAAATGGCGTTTGCCACTGGCCAAAGCGGGCGGCGTTGAGACCGGCGAGCTTATCGCTGACGCCCATCAGCTCGCTGATCTGCTGGGGAGAATAGTCACGCAGGATATCAATCAGCGCCTGGCTGCTGTCGAGAAAATCGGGGCGGGTAAATTCGGCCGTGGTCGCCGGGGTGTCGAAATCCAGCGTTTTGGCAGGGGAAATAACGCTTAGCATGGGCGCTCCGTTAAGCCAGTGTGATTAAGCTCGGGAAATAACCGATTTATTCGACATGATACCAAGCCCCGGCCAAGGCCGGGGCTATCACGGTGATAGCGGCAGAATAGCTCTTGTGGATCGTTCTGATGGAGCGTTCTTATAAACGGCGCTCAGGGGCAGGGATTGGGCATGCGCCGGTGGATGTCGTCGATGGCATCGAGCACGTCGTCGTCCAGCCGTAACGCTTCGCTGTCCAGATTGCTTTCGAGCTGCGCCATGGTGGTGGCACCGATGATGTTGCTGGTCAGAAAACGGCGCGAATTGACGAAGCCGAGCGCCATCTGCGCCGGATCCAGCCCGCAATCGCGCGCCAGGGCGACGTAGGCGTCAATCGCTGTCTCGGCCTGTGGCGTGGTATAGCGCTTAAAGCGCTCATACAGCGTCAGCCGGCCCTTGGCCGGTTGCGCGCCGTTTAAATACTTGCCCGACAGCGCCCCGAAGGCCAGCGGCGAGTAGGCCAGCAGGCCCACGTCCTCGCGGTGGGCGATTTCGCCAAGCCCGACTTCAAACGAACGGTTGAGCAGGTTATACGGGTTTTGCACCGAGGCAATCCGCGGCAGACCCAGCCGATCGGCAATCTCAAGCGCTTTCATCACGCCCCAGGGCGTTTCGTTGGACAGACCAATGGCGCGTACCTTGCCGGCGTCGACCAGCTCTTTCAGCGCCGACAGGCTTTCTTCCAGCGGCGTGGCGTCTTCTTCCTCGTCATGGGCATAGCCCAGTTTGCCGAAAAAGTTGGCCTGACGGTCGGGCCAGTGCAGCTGGTAGAGATCCACGTAGTCGGTGTTCAGCCGCGCAAGGCTTGAATCAATGGCCTGATGCAGATGTTCGCGAGTCAGGCGCGGACCGCCGCGAATGTGGTCTGCTCCGGGGCCGGCGGCCTTGCTGCCAATGATCACGTCGTCTCGGGAGCCGCGCCGGGCAAGCCAGGAGCCGATATAGCGCTCGGTGAGCCCCTGGGTGTCAGCGCGTGGCGGCACCGGATACATTTCTGCCGTGTCGATGAAGTTGATGCCAAAAGCAACGGCGCGATCAAGCTGTTCGTGGGCCTCGGCCTCGGTGTTCTGCTCGCCAAACGTCATGGTACCCAGGCATAGCCGGCTGACTTCTATACCGGTGTTACCCAAGGGGCGCGTGTGCATCGTGATCTCCTTGCTGAAAAGCGGAAACGCATGGCCAAAAGCGGCCTTTATTCTGCATGTGCAAAGCATGGTAGCGGCGGTGTTCGCGGGCGGCAAATCATGGGGGTTGAGTCCTTGGATCGCCAGGCGTATGCTTGCCAGCCCCTCCACCGGCCAAGGCCGATTGCATGCGGGGTAGGCCGGTCGCAAGTACTTTTTAGCGGCCTTTCCGGGATCAACTTGATAGGCAAGGTGGTTTGCCATGCTGCAGGCATCAGCTTTGTTTACGCGTCTTGAATATCGCCTGGCCGAGAGGCTGTTTCATACTCGCTGGCTTTTGCCGCGCTCAAAGCGCACCCAGCGTCTGACTCTCAGGCTATTCAAACGCTGCGCGGACGCCGGACATCCGGACGCGCTGTCGGTTTATGGGCATATGCTGTTTCATCGCAGCGCTTCGCCGCAGGATAAAGCCCGCGGCGCGCGTTACGTGGTGGAAGCCGCCCACGCGGGTGATTTAAAGGCCCAGTACCAGGTGGCGAGGATTTACGAGTACGGCTGCGCGCAGTACCCGAGCCGCGATGAATACGCGGTGACCTGGTATGCCCGCGCGGCCAAGGCCGGGCATTATCTGGCCGCCGAGCGGCTGATGCGCGCCTATCAGCAGGGCGAACTGGGGCTTGCCGTTGACGGCGAACAGGCCGATTACTGGCAGCAGATGGCCGATGGCTCGCTGCACTCGGCCGGCGCTTCCTGAGCCCGGCGAGACACACGACGCTTCACAGGATGACGCGCTTCACAGGATGAGAAGGCTCGTGACCGAGACGCTACCTACACTGCTGGATGTCGAAGCGTCCGGGTTCGGGCGCGGCAGCTATCCGATCGAGGTGGGCATTGCCCGCCCCGACGGCAGCCGCTGCGCGTTGCTGATTCAGCCGCTGGAGGAATGGACCCACTGGGACCCCAAGGCCGAGCTGCTCCACGGTATCTCGCGTGCGCGTCTGCAGCGCGAAGGCTACCCCGTGGTTCAGGTGGCGTGCTGGCTCAACGACGAGCTGTCTGGCCTCGGTAAAGCCTACAGCGACAGCTGGGGCTACGATAACACTTGGCTCTCGCTGCTGTTTCATCACGCCGGCATGCTGCCGGGCTTTCGTCTGGAGGCGCTACGCCTGCTGCTCAGCGAAGACCAGCAGGCGCTATGGAGCGACACCAAGGAGGCGCTGATTGCCGAGCGTGGCATCCATCGCCACCGCGCCGGCGACGACGCCCGCCTGCTGCAGCTAACCTACGCCCGGACGCTCAGCCTGACGACGCCATCGCGTTAATCTCCAGCGTTAATCATTAATAGCACCTTGCCCGTATTGGCATTGCTTTCCATGTGCGCGTGGGCGTCGTTGACCTGCTCAATGGGCCAGCAGCGGTCGAGCAGCGCGCTAATTTCACCGCTTTCCAAAAGCGGCCAAACGTGGGTATAAAGCGCTTGCATGATGGCGCCCTTGGCTGCGGCCGGCTTACTGCGCAGGGTTGAGCCCAGCAGACGCTGACGCTTCATCAGCAGTCGTCCCATATCCAGCTCGGCGTGACGGCCGCCCATAATGCCGATCAGCACCAGCCGCCCGTCGGTGTTCAGCACGCGCTGATTGTCGGGCAGGTAGCTTGCCCCCACCGGATCAAGAATTACATCCACCTCGCCCCAGGCTTGTACCGCGTCAGCAAAGCTGCCGTCGTGGCGGTTGAAGCCCGCGTCGGCGCCGAGTTTATGGCAGGCGTCGAGCTTGGCGCGGCTGCCGGCCGTCACAAAGCACGGGTGGCCGAATGCGCGGCACAGCTGAATGGCCGCGCTGCCCACGCCGCTGGCGCCGGCGTGCAGCAGTACGCGCTCGCCGGCCTGCAGGTTGCCTTCCATAAACAGGTTAAGCCACGCGGTGGCGAAGACTTCCGGCAGCGCCGCGCCCGTGCGCAGGTCGAGCCCGCGCGGCAGCGGCAGCACCTGACGGGCATCGACGTTGACCATCTCGGCGTAGCCGCCGCCGGTCAGCAGTGCACAGACCCGGTCGCCGACGGCCAAATGGTCGACGCTGGCTCCCACGTTGGCCACCGTGGCGCTGACTTCAAGCCCGGGTATGTCAGACACGCCGGGCGGCGGCGCATACTGGCCGGCGCGCTGCATCAGATCGGCGCGGTTAACGCCGGCGTAGGCCACCCGAAGCTGTACCTCGCCTTCGCCGGGCGGGGCGAGATCGGGCACTTCCTGCCAGTCGGCGTGCTGCTGGCTGAAGGTAACGGCGTGCATGGCAAACTCCTTGTGGGTTGCGAACGTTTCAGCCTTGCAGCTGGGCTTCCAACGCGTCAAGCAGCGTGTCGGGTGTTGTGGCATCGAGCAGCATGTCGCGGGTCGGTGCGTTGAGAAAGCCGTGGCCAACGGTCGAATCAAGAAAGGTCAGCAGCGGCGAATAAAAATCCTGCACGTTGAGCACGCCCAGCGGCTTTTCATGCAGCCCGAGATAGCCCCAGGTCCAGATTTCAAACAGCTCCTCAAGCGTGCCGATACCGCCGGGCAGCGCCATGAACGCATCGGCGTTGGCGGCCATGGTGGCTTTGCGCTCGTGCATGTCGTGCACGCGAATCAGCTCGCTCAGGCCGAAGTGCGCCTGCTCGCGCTCGACCAGATGATCGGGCATCACGCCGATGGCCTCGCCGCCGGTATCCAGCACGGCGTTGGCCAGCTCCCCCATCAGGCCCACGCGCGCGCCGCCGTAGACCAGCGTGTGCCCGCGCTTGGCGAGGGCCGACCCCAACGCGATGGCGGCCTGACGAAACTCGGGATGGTTGCCCGAGCGTGAGCCGAGATAAACGCAAAAACGTGCCATGCGGAGTTCCTTGTTAGCGGATAAGAGGAGAATTGGCGATGCTCAGGGCAGGCAGCTGGCCAGCTGGTACGTATCGTCGAGCCATTGGCCAATCACGTTGTGGCTGCCCAGATGGTGGGCGTACTGGGTGTGCAGGCAGCGCACCTGATCCCAGCTGGCAATGCCGCCGACGCCGCGTTCGGTGAGCACCTGGGTATAGCCGCGGCGTTCGATGTCAGCCTTTTGTTCTGCGCTCATCCACTCCCAGCGCTCGGCGATGTAGTCGCGGTGGCTCTGGTGATAGGCGGCGAGAAAGTCGGGGTCTTCCTGAAGCCGCTGCTCCAGCTGTTTGATCACGCCGGCGGCTTCGAGGTGCGAAATTTCCACCTTCAGACGCTCGGAACATAGCCAGTAAAGCGTGGGGAAGGGCGCGCCGTTGAGGATCGGCGCCATGCGCAGCGCCAGCGGCGTGCCTTCACCGTCGACGGCGGCAATGGCCTCAAGACCGCGGGGCGCGCGGCCCAGCTGGCAGGTGATGATATCAATCTCAGACGCCGAAGGGGCGTGCCGGGTACGGGTCAGCATGGAAAAGTCTCTTGCAGCATAGGGGTTGGACGGCAGTCGCGCAGGCGTTCTCAGGTGGGCAGATCCTGAACAAACTTGTTGGAACGCCCCACGGCGCGAAAAAAGCAGCGATTCAACTGCGCGGGGGAGGCCACATAGCCCCAGCGCTCTTCGCAAAACTCGGCGGCGCGCGCCATCAGCACGCCGTAAAGCCGGTTGAAGGGCGCATCATAATCGTAGGGATCGGCGCCGGCCAGACGAATGTGCGGATAGTCGGCAAAGCGCTCCATGAAATAACGTTCAAGCTCCGCCTCTACCGCGCGATGCTGGGGCGTGTTGTCCGGGTCGAGCCATAGATTGTAGCGGATGGCCATAAAGTGGCTCCTGACGGTTCCCGCAAGAAACGGGGTTGCTGAATATCCGTTGCGACGGCATGCTTCAGGGACTGCTGATAACCGGTTTCTGGGTCGATATCCCGAGTCTTATCATCGAGCTTTGTGTCACGAACAGAGGACTACCATGGCGTTTGATTTTGCCACGCCGATTGAACGGCGCACCCCCGACGGCGGCTGGTCGTCAAAAAAATGGCACCGCTACGCAAGCGAGGTGCTACCGCTTTGGGTCGCGGATATGGATTTTCGTTCGCCGCCCAACGTTAATGAGGCGCTGGCCCGCCACGTGGATCACGGCGTTTACGGCTACGCCAACGTGTCCGCCGGGCTTGAGTCAGCGCTTTGCGAGTGGAGCGAAACCCACTACGGCTGGGCGATTGAGCCCGGCTGGCAGCAGTGGTTGCCAGGCGTGGTGCCGGCGCTGCACGTGGCAAGCCTGGCGTTGACCAACCCCGGCGACGGCGTGTTGACCGTGACGCCGATTTACCCGCCGTTTTTGAGCGTCGCCCAGCATACCGGCCGGCTGGCGCAGCAGGCCGCGTTGGCACCGCCTGACGCGCCGGGTGGCGACTGGCGCCTTGACCTTGACGCACTTGAAGCCGCGATTACCCCCGAGACCCGTCTGCTGCTGTGGTGCCAGCCGCATAACCCCACCGGGCGCGTATGGCGCGAAGATGAGCTTGCTGGGCTTGCCGAGCTGGCGGTGCGGCACAATTTATACGTGGTCTCGGACGAGCTGCACTGCGATTTGCTGCTGGATGAGGGCGCACGCCATCGGCCGCTGGCGGCGGCCTTCCCCGAGCTGCTGGCGCGTACCATCACGCTCTGGGCACCGTCGAAAACCTTCAACCTGGCCGGGCTAAGCACCGCCTGCGCGGTGATTGCCGATCCCGCGCTGCGCCAGCGTTTTCAGGCGGCGACAAAAGGGCTGCTGCCCGAATGCAACGTGCTGGGGCTAACCGCCGCCGAGGCGGCCTACAGCGCAGGCGAGCCGTGGCGCCAGGCGCTGCTGGAAACGCTGCGGAGCCACCGCCAGCGCCTGATCGAGCAGGTCGCACAATGGCCGGGGGTGAGCATGAGCGCGCCCGAGTCGACCTATCTGGCCTGGCTGGATATGCGCGACGCGGGGCTGGGTGCCACGCCGCAGACGACGCTGTTGGAGCAGGCCGGCGTGGCGCTGTCCGACGGCGCGGATTTCGGCAATCCGGGCTTCGTGCGGCTGAATTTTGGCACCACGGCCACCCAGCTGGACGCCGCCCTTGAGCGCATGGACGCGCTACTCAAGGGCTAACGGCAAAACGCGTTTAGTACAGCTGGGCAAACAGCTTGCGGCGGTACGTGACGGTGAGCGGATGGTCGGCGCCCAGTGCGTCGAATACCTGCAAAAGCGTCTTGCGCGCGGCGTCGTCGCTATACGCGCGATCGCTTTTCATCAGACGCAGCAGGCCTTCAAGCCCTGCTTCGTAGCTGCCGTCGGCGAGATGGCGCAGGGCGCGCTGAAACTGCGCGTCGCTGTCGTCGCGCTCGCCCAGCGCATCGATCTCGGCCGGGGGCAGGGCGCGCTCGCCAAACTCGATGCTGGCACGCACGCCCCGCGCCGGGGCGGCGTCGCGCTCTTCGGGCGGCAGATTGTCGAGCACGCCGCGGGCGTCGTCGCTCAAACCTTCGGTCACCAGCGTGCGCGCCAAACTGACCTGATAGGCGTAATGTTCGGGATACTGCTCGACCAGCGTTTGGTAGATTTCCCGGGCGGTAGCGGTATCGCCGGCGTCAAGCGCGGCGGCGGCCAGCTCCTCGGGGCTGGCCGGGGCGTCTTCCGGTGCCTGAAAGTAGCGCCCCAGCCATTCACGCAGCTCTTTTTCCGGCAATGCCCCCTGAAAGCCATCGACCAGCCCGCCCTGACTGACCAGCTTGACGTCCGGCACCGACCCCACGCCCAACTGGCCGGCAATCTCGGGATTGGCCGCTACGTCGAGCCTTGCCAGCACAAACGCGCCGCGGTATTCCAGCGCGAGCTTCTCGAGTACCGGCATCAGCGTCTGGCACGCTTCGGACTCGGGTGACCAGCAGCCGAGCAAAAACGGCACCTGCATGGAGGCTTCGAGGATCTGCTGGATGTTGCTGGCATCCGCGTCGAGGATCACGTCTTCGCGGCGCACCTCGCCGGTGGCAGCGTTATCGCCCGGGGCAGCGGGCTGTGCGGGCGAGGCCTCGGGCGTCGCAGCGGTCTGATCGAGCGGGGCGGTCAGCGCTTCGCCGGTACGCGGGTCAATAATCGGCATGGGAACTCTCTAATAAGACAATCTAAAAGGCAATAAACTTGGCATAAGATATGCAGGCGAACCCGCCCGGATTCAAGGCGCGGCACGCAGGCTGCGTTTTTTACTTTCAGGAGACCTCAGCGTTATGTCTACCCCCGATGCCGCGGTTGATGCGGCTTTTGATTCGCTTAGACCCTGCCCCCTGACGCTACGCCGTCAGGCTGTTTTACAGTTGGCGGGCGCGCAATACACCGCCGGCCGCCGCGAGCTGGCCCAGGCAGTTGATGCCCATTTGGAGGCGCCCGACCACGACTGGGACGGACTCTGGGTGGCCATGCACGGCGACACGCTAAAGGCCGCGCTGTGGGTGCAGCCGCTGCCCGGCAACATGGCGCAGCTGTGGCAGCCCCACGCCACGGGCGATATCGCCGCCGAGCTGCTGGCCGCGGGCCGGCGCTTTATGCACGAACAGGGCTTTGCGCTGTGCCAGACCGTGCTGACGCCCGAGGACACCGCCGCTGCCCGGCAGCTCGAAGACGCAGGAATGCGCCTGCTGGCGCCGCTCGAATACCTGACCGCGCCGGTGAGCGCGCCGACGGCAACCCCGGCTATCCGGCTGGTGCCCTGGGCCACGCTTGGCCGCGAGCAACAAATTGCGCTGCTGGGCGATGTACAGCAAGACTCGCTGGACTGCGTCGCGCTGCGCGAGGCGCTGGATACCGAAGCGTTGCTGGCCGGATTCCTGCAGCAGGACGCCAGCGCGCCCGCCCA
The DNA here is from genome assembly GCF_900142895.1 of Vreelandella subglaciescola. Taxonomy (NCBI): domain Bacteria; kingdom Pseudomonadati; phylum Pseudomonadota; class Gammaproteobacteria; order Oceanospirillales; family Halomonadaceae; genus Vreelandella; species Vreelandella subglaciescola. Next base: position 1,515,358 of record NZ_LT670847.1, on the reverse strand, counting down.
CTGGTGGGCGATTTATCCTGCGGATACGCCGGATGCGGCCCCCATCGGCGCGTTGCTGCTGGCGCCGCGCCCCGAGGTGCAGGGCATGGAACTTCTGCTGATGGGGCTAACGCCGCAGGCGCGTGGCCGAGGGCTGGGGCGTGCGGTGCTTGATGCGGCGTTTGCCGAGGCGTATAAAGCCGACGCCGAGCGCGTGCTGCTCTCGGTGGATACCACCAACACGCCGGCCTGCCGGCTCTATCAGCGCGCCGGATTTACCGGCTATTCGCGCCAGCAGGTTTACGCCTGGACTGCCCGGCAGGCTGACTGAGCGGCAGGGTTTATGAGCCTTAACCCATAAACGATTGTGTTAATAAACGATCGTTTGATTTATCGTGACGGCTACACCACACGGCGTTGAACCATCAACGCAACGCCACCCTGCGAAAAGAGACGATGCATGCGTAAATTAGCGGCCTTTTTATGCGCTGCGCTGGTGCTTTCCGGCTGTGGCGACCCTTCGGCGGACGGCGCCGGCCAGACGCAGGAACAGCGCGTCAAGACCGGCGTGGTAACGCCGGTGACGGCACCGACGATTCGCCTGACCGGGGTGATTCGCGCGCGCTATGAAACACCTCAGGCGTTTCAGGTCGGCGGCCAAATTGCCACCCGCAAGGTGGACTCGGGCCAGCGGGTGGTCAAAGGCGACGTGCTGTTTACGCTGGATCCGAGCGATTTGCGCCAGTCGCTGAGCGCGTCGAAGGCCGAATTGGCTTCGGCGCAGGCCTCGGCGGCGGTGGCCCGGGCGGATCTGGAGCGCGACCGCAAGCTGTTCAAACGCGACTATCTGAGCCGTCAGGCATTTGACCGCGCCCAACTTTCCGCCGAGCAGGCCGATACCCAGGAAGATGCCGCCCGAGCGCGCATGGAGCAGGCACAAAACGCGCTGGAATACGCCACGTTGCGCGCCGAAAGCGACGGCCTGCTGATTGAGGTCAGCGGCGAGCCGGGGCAGGTGGTACAAACCGGCCACCCGGTGGCGCGGCTGGCCAAGGCCGGCCCGCGCGAGGTCGAAGTCGCGTTTCCGTCTGATGTACGCCCGCCGGCGAGCGGCGAGCTGCTGCTGAATGAGGCGCGTATTGCGCTGGAGCGCCGCGAAGTGTCCGGCTCGGTGGATGCGGCCAGCCGTACCTGGCAGGCGCGCTACCGGCTGGCCGATGGTTCGCCCGCGGAAGAACTGCCTGACGGAATCGGGCTGGGCCTTGGCTTAGGCGAGGTGGTGCAAACCCGCTTTGAGACAACGCCGGCGGGCGCGGCAATGGCACATAACGCGCCGTCGCTTTACCGCGTGCCGGTGGCCGCCGTGGACGAGCGCGGTGATGGACCACGGCTGTGGCATATTGTTGACGGCAAAGCCCGGGCGTTTGCCGTCACGGTGGCAAAAATCGAGCGCGACCGGGCGCTGGTCAGCGGCAGCGAATTAAGCGACGGTATGCGCGTGATTGCGCTGGGGACGCACCTGCTGGCGCCGGCTATGCCCGTGCGCGCCCTTGATGCCCCGCGTGACGACGAGGAGTAACGCCGTGAGTTTTCCCAATTTATCGGCGATTGCGGTGCGCGAGCGCTCGGTGACGCTGTTTTTCCTGATCATCGCGCTGCTGGCCGGACTTTACGCCTTTGTTGCCATGGGCCGCGCGGAAGATCCCGACTTCACCATGCGCGTGATGATGGTTTCAGCGGTATGGCCGGGGGCCACGCCCGAAGACATCCAGAATAACGTCGCCGACCCGCTGGAAAAACAGATTCAGGCGGTGGATAACGTCGACCGGGTCGAAACCACCATCCGTCCCGGGCGGGCGGACATGCAGATCGAGTTTGAGGAATCCACCCCCAGCGACGCCGTGCCCCAGCGTTTTTATCAGGTGCGCCGGCGCATGCAGGACGCCGCCGGCACGCTGCCCGACGGCGTGATCGGGCCGATCATCAACGAAGACTTCGGCGATGTGTATTTCTCGCTGGTGGCGCTGACCGCGCCGGATATGTCGATGCGCGAGATGCTGCGCGACGCCGAGGGCATTCGCGACCGGCTGCAGCGGGTCGACGGCGTCAACCGTGCCGAGGTGCTGGGCGAGCGCGACGAACGCGTGCAAATCGACTTCGATATGCCCCAGCTGCAGAGTTTGGGGATTGCCCCGCAGGACGTGTTCGACGCCATCGAGGCGCACAATCGGCTGCTGCCCGCGGGCTATCTCGACACCGACGGGCCGCGGGTGTATCTGCGGTTGGGCAGCGATCTCTCTGACCCTGAGGCGCTGGCCGACGTGCCGATCCGTATCGGCGAGCGGCTGATACGCCTCGGCGATATCGCCAGCGTGTCCCGTGGCTACGAAGACCCACCCGACTTTATGGTGCGCGCCTTCGGCGAAGATGCGCTGCTGCTGGGCGTGGTCATGCGCGACGGTGCCAACGGCCTGGCGTTCGGCGAGCGGTTGGACGCGTTTTGGGAGCAGGAACGCGAGCGCCTGCCGCTGGGCATCTCGCTCGATGTGATGACCAATCAGGCCGACGCCATCGCCGGCGCAGTCAACCTGTTTCAGGTGAAGTTTCTGGTCGCCGTGGTGGTGGTCATGCTGGTGACCATGGTCGCCGTGGGGCTGCGCGCAGGCGTGGTCGTGGGGATTGCGATTCCGGTGACGCTGGCGATGACGTTCGTGGTCATGAAAGCCATGGGGATCAACCTGGACCGCGTTACGCTCGGCGCGCTGATCATCGCGCTGGGGCTGTTGGTGGACGATGCGATCATCGCCATCGAGATGATGATGGTCAGGATGGAACAGGGCTGGGACCGCATCAGCGCGGCCTCCCACGCCTGGGAAGTTACCGCCGCGCCGATGCTGTTTGGCACCCTGGTGACGGTGGCGGGCTTTGTGCCCATCGGCTTTGCCCGCTCCAACGTGGGCGAATACGCCGGCAATATTTTCTGGGTGCTGGCCATTGCGCTACTGCTCTCGTGGGTCGTGGCGGTGGTGTTCACGCCGTATCTGGGCGTCAAGCTGATGCCCGAGCGCCACGCCAAGGCGACCGAGGAAGGCGACGCCTATCAGTCGCACCACTACCGGCGGCTGCGCCGGCTGGTCAGCGGCTGCGTGCACTATCGCAAAACCGTGGTGGGTATCACGCTTGCATTGCTGTTGCTCGCCATTGCGGGGATGGCCGGCCCGGTGGAAAAGCAGTTTTTCCCCAGCTCTGACCGCCTTGAAGTGCTGGTCAGCGTCGATCACCCCGAAGGCACCTCGATCGCGGCGACCGATGCCACCACGCGCCGGCTGGAAACGCTGATTAATCAGGCCGACGGCGTGGCCTCGCTGTCGGCCTACGTGGGCGGCGGCGCGCCGCGGTTTTTCATCTCGGCAAGCCCCGAGCAGCCCAACCCGGCTTTTGCCAAAATGATCGCCGTGGCGGACGACATCGACGCCCGGGACGCGTTGCTGAAAACGCTCAAGCAACACGTGGCCAACGGCGAGTTTCCCGAGGCGCGGGTGCGGGTGGAAACGCTGCTCTACGGCCCGCCGGTCGACTGGCCGGTAAGCGTGCGCGTGCTTGGCCACGATACCGATACGCTGCGCGAGATTGGCCACCAGGTGCGCGATATCTTTGCCCAAAACCCCGCCACTCGCGACCCGCATCTGGCCTGGGACGCGCGGGTACCCACGGTGCATCTGGCGATGGATTCCCACCGGCTGCAGCTGGTGGGGCTGTCGCCGGACGACGTGGCGCGCCAGCTGCAGTTCCAGCTCGACGGGGTCACCATTACCCAGCTGCGCGACGGTATCCGGCTGGCGCCCGCCGTGGGTCGCGCGGCGGCAGACGACGTGGCGACGCTGGAAAGCCTCGAGGTGCAAACCCACGACGGCAAGCGCGTGCCGCTGACCCAGCTCGGCGAGCTGGAAATCGCCTTTGAACAGCCGGTGATCAAGCGCTACAACCGCGAGCCGTTTGTGGCCGTTAGCGCCGAAGTCTCCGGCGCTCAGGCCAAAGACGTCAGCCAGCAGGTGTGGGACTCGCTGAGTGACCTGCGCGCGGGCCTGCCCAACGGCTACCGGCTGGAAATGGGCGGCTCAATCGAACAGTCGGCCAAGGCCGAAGCCTCGATTACGGCGCTGCAGCCGCTGATGGTGATCCTGATGCTGACGTTTATCATGCTGCAGATGCGTTCGTTCTCCGGCACCTTCATGGTGGTGGCGACAGCGCCGCTGGGGCTGATTGGCGCGGTGGCCGCGCTGCTGCTGTTCGGCCAACCGTTTGGCTTTGTGGCCATGTTGGGGCTGATCGGGCTGGCGGGGATTCTGATGCGCAACACGCTGATCCTGACCCAGCAGGTGGCCGACAACCAGCACCACGGCATGCCGCTGCGCGAGGCCGTGGTCGAAGCCGGCGTGCAGCGCGCGCGCCCGGTAGTGCTCACCGCGGTGGCGGCGGTGTTTGCCTTTATCCCGCTGACCATGGACAGCTTCTGGGGGCCGCTGGCCTATGTGCTGATTGGCGGCGTGGCCGCGGGCACGCTGATTACCCTGCTGTTTGTGCCCGCGCTGTACGCGCTCTGGTTCCGCATTGCAGCACAGGCGCCAGAGGCCGAGCGCTAAGTCTTGCGCTTGGCCGCCAGCGCGTAGCGGTAGGCGCGCAGCACGCTGTGGGCGAAGCGCTCGATGCAATGGCCGGCGGCAAACTCGGCCGCCTGGCGGCCCATGCGCCGGCGCTTGTCGTCATCGCCTAGCAGCGTGGCCACGGCGCGGCTCCACGCCTGTACGTCCGGCGCGGTTTTGTAGCCGTTGTTACCCTGGGTGACGATATCTTCGATGCCGCTCGAGCGGATCACCACCACCGGCAGGCCGGCGGCCATGGCCTCCAGCACCACCATGCCCTGGGTTTCCGAGCGTGAGGCGAAGACGAAAAGCTCGGCCAGGTGGCAGTAAAGCGGGATATCCGCCGGGGCCACCGCGCCTACCAGCGTCACGTTCTCACTCAGCGCCAGCGCATCGATGCGTGCCTCAAGGCGCCGGCGGTCGTGGCCTTCACCTATTAGCAGCAGGTGGGCATCGTGCTCGCCGCTGTCGTGCAGCAGGCGCAGGCCGTCGAGCATGAAGTCGATATTTTTCTCGCGGCTCAGGCGCGAAATCGACACCAGCACGCGCTTGCCGCTCAGCCTATAGTGCATTTTTAGCGCCTCGACGGCGGCTTCGTCCCGGTGCGCAAAACGCGCGTATTCGATGCCGGTGGGCTGGACGAAAATCGGCTTTTTCACCCCGATCATGCGCAGGTATTCCTCCACCGAACTGGTCGGCACGATGATCGTGTCGCAGCCGTTGGCAAAGCGCTTGACCAGCGCGTGGGAAATAAAATTGCGAAACAGCGGCCCGGGCAGCGGCACGTAGTGGGCGTAATGCTCAAGCCGGGTGTGGTAGGTATACACCACCGGTACGCCGAGCAGGCGACCGATCAGCTGGCCGGCGCGACCGATCCAGAACGGGTGATGCACATGAATGATGTGCGGCGCAAAATCGCGTACCCGTGACACCAGCCGCCAGCTGAAAATGTTGGCCAGACGAAACTCCTGATGCTTGCCCAGCGGCAGCAGCGAGCGCAGCCGCAGCACGTCGTCCTCGTCCGGCGTACGGGGTTGATTGTCATCCCGGCCATAGCGCGGGGCGACAACCATGACCGGGTGCCCCCGGGCGGTCAGCCCGCGTTTCAGGCGCTCGATGGAGATCGGCACGCCGCCGATAAACGGCAGATAGTTGTTGGTAAACATGGCCGTGCGCAGCGGCGTGCCGTCGTCGGCATCGGGGTCGATGTCAAAGTCGGGGTAGTAGTGGGGCTCGGTGAAGATTTTGCGGTACAGCCAGATGGCGATGGCGATAAAGATCGCCACCAGCAGAATAAAGTTGAGATAGCCCACGTAAAACAGCGAATAGACGAAAAACCACAGGCTTTCCGCAGTGCGCCAGAACGGGTGCTGGCCGATATCCAGCGGCTGTTCTGCAATGGTGACGTTGTTGCCGTCGACGTCGACCGTGACAAAGTGATAGCGGCTGCGCCCGCGGTTGAGCACCAGCCCGCCGGCGCCGCCGGTGACCACGTAGTCGGTGGCGCCGTGGGTCTGGCGGTCAAACAGCGCCAGCTCGGCAGAAAACACCGCCTTGACGCCAGCGCGTTCGATCAGTTGGGTAAAAGCGCGGCGCGAGTCATCGGGAAACAGGTAGTCGTCATCGAGGCCCAGGCGCAACAGGCCCGAATAGTCGACCGGGTACAGCGGGTAGGCGCTGAACATAAAGTGGTTGCCGGCAGTTGATGAACGCAGGATTTCGTCCAGCCAGCGCAGCTGCCAGCCGTAGTCGGTGGTGCCGGTGCTATCGAGAAAGGTAAAGCGCGTATCGCCGGCGGCAAAGCTGAAATGGTAGGGGCCGAAGTGGTCGTAAAAGCGGAACCCGCCGATGCGGCTTTCCTCCTGCTGGCCAAACGTCAGCAGGTAGGGAATCTCAAGGTGCGACAGCGTGCCGAACAGCGCGCGGTATTTGTCCTCGCCGCCGCTGGACACGGCGTTGCCCGCCGAGATCACAAAGTCGTAATCCCCTTTGTTCAGCAGTGGGATAATCTTGCGTTCGAAAATACCCACCGAGTTGTTGATGTTGCCCAGCACGGCAAAGCGGTAGTGTTGTTTTTGTTCCAGCAGCGTTTCAATTTTCTTGACCTGCACCGCATGGTTGGCGGCAAAATCCTGCTCAAAGAAATTGAGATAGATCTTGTAGCCCAGCAGAGCGGTAATCAGCGTCAGGGTAAGGTAAAAAATCCACGGAATGAGTCGCTGGCGATGCACGCGCTTGAGTCTCCTCGGGTGGGATCGGGGAAATAACGCCATCAAGATAGCATGATATACCGCTGTTTCTATTCCATACCTTCTACACCATAACTGCTATGCCATACCTTTCATGCGCCAGCGTCGCTGAGGAGAACACATGACACGATCGCTCACCATTGCGCTGGGCGCGCTTGTATTGCTGGTGACGCTTGCCGGGCTGTGGCAGTGGCTGGCGATGCACGATGTGCTGACCGTTGAGCGCGTGCGCCAGTGGGTCGCGGGTGCGCCGCAGTGGCGCGGCTCGCCCTGGGCCTTTGCCGCGGTCAGCGCGATCTACGTGGCCGCGCTATTGGTGATGTTTCCGCTGAGTATTCTGGTGGCGGTGACGGGGCTGGTGTTTGGCCCGCTGTGGGGCTTTGTGTATGCCACGCTGGGCACGCTGTGTTCATCCATGGTGTCTTACGCGGTGGGCAGGCGGCTGGGGCGCGAGGCGCTGCTGGATTACGGTGGCCGGCATTTGAACGGCCTGTCGCGTTACCTTTCCGGGCGCGGCGTGCGCGCCATGGTGATCGTCAATTTGCTGCCGCTGGCGCCGTTTACCCTGACCAACATGCTCGCCGGCGCTTTTCATCTGCGCTTTCGCGACTACATGATCGGCTCGACGCTGGGTATCGTGCCGGGGCTTGCCGGGGTAACGCTGCTGGGCAGCCAGCTCGGCGCGCTGGCCACCGCCAGCGGCTACGTTGATGTGCTCTGGGCGCTGGGCGGGCTAGCGCTGGGGGCCATGCTGCTTTACGCCCTGCGCCGCTACGCCAGGCGATAAAGCAGATTGAGGTAAGAAGAGTGAGGTTTAGCGCCGGCTGGCCTGCAGGCAGCCACCCACCACGAGCGCGCCGGCAATCGGCAGGCGCCAGTCCAGCACGCTCATACCGGCGAGCACCAGAAACGCCGCGGCGAGTACCGGCACGCCGTAGGCCAGGCTGCCAATCACGCTAGCTTTACCCAGGCGCAGCGCCTTATCCCACGCCACCATAGCGATGCCAAACGGTCCCAGTCCGATAGCAATACCGGCCAGCAGCGCATTTTGGCTGGGCAGCGTGAGCGAGCTGCCCAGCGGCAGGGCGGCTGCCGCGGTGATGGCGCAGGCAATCAGCAAAATTCGTGGCATCAACGGTGTCAGCGACGCGGGAGCCGCTTGGCACAGCCATGAATACAGCGCCCAGCATACCGCCGCCAGCATGGCAAAGCCGTAGCCGGCCAGCGAGCCTTCGTGGCTGCCGCTCAGTGCCTGCGGCACCATCAGCAGGGCCACGCCGGCAAAGGCAATTATGGCGCCGAGCACGCTTGAAAAGCGCACGCGGCCGAAGGTAATCCACTGACTTAACAGAATGAACAGCACCGGCCAGGTGTAGGTAATCAAGGCGGCGTCCGAGGCGGGTGCCAGCCGCATGCCGATAAAGTAACTGCTGACCGCACCGGTAGTGAGCAGCGGCAATCCCAGCCAGATGGCCAAGCGCCAGCCCATGCTCAGGTGGCGGGTGGGCTCGCGCCGGCTTAGCGGCAGCGTGACTAGCGCGCCTGCCAGCAGCGTGAGCGCGGCCAGCGGCAGTGGAGAAACATCGCGCGCCTGTTCGGCGAGCAGCGGGGCAGCACTCCATAGCACGACGGCCACCAACGCAGCGGCAATACTGAAATGACGAGGTGAGATAATATGAATGTTATGCATACGTTGGCTCCTTGCCTTGAATATCACTCTCGCAGCATATCCCGCCACAACGTATCATAAAATCAATGCTTATTGATGTGACTCATCAATGTTCGTGATGAATGGGCTATAATGTGTTGACGGTACTTTGTCGTCGTGATGGCAAAAAGGAGTCTTATGCGCGCCCCCACGTTTGATCTCACGCTGCTGCGCACGCTGGTGGCGGTGGCTGACAACGGCAGCGTGACCGCCGCTGCCAAGCGATTGTCGTATACCCAGTCGACGGTCAGCATGCAGTTAAAGCGGCTGGAAGAGCAGCTGGAAACGTCGCTGCACGAGCGCGTAGGGCGCAAGCTCAAGATCACCGCCGACGGCGAGCGTTTGCTCACCCATGCGCGCCGGCTGCTGGCGGTGAACGACGATGCCTGGCAGGACATGCAGGCGCGCCAGGTCAGCGGCGAGCTGCGCCTGGGCATTCCCGAAGACTACGCGCTGCTGTTGCCCGCGGTGCTGACCTACTTTCATCAGCTGTACCCCGGCGTATCGCTGGAGGTGATTTGCGGCACCAGTGCTGATCTGGCCGAGCGAGTGAAAAATGACGAGCTGGAGCTGGCACTGGTGACGCGCCAGCGGCGCTCGCCCGGGGGCGAGGTGATCCGCCGCGAGCCGCTGCTGTGGGCGGTGGGGTTGCAGCACCAGCCGCTGCTGCGCGACCCGCTGCCGCTGGCGCTGTATTCGCGCGGGGCCGACGTGTTTCGTGAAGTGGCCGAACAGGCGCTGGAATCCGCCGGACGCCAATGGCAGGTGGCCTACACCAGCCAGTCGATGAGCGGGCTGACGCCGGTGGTGATTGCGGGGCTGGCCATCGTGGTGATTACCCGCAGCATGCTCACACCGATGCTCAAGCCGCTGGATGAAAGCAGCGGCCTGCCGGCGCTGCCCAGCATCGAGCTGGCGCTGCACTGGGCGCCCCACCGGCCGTCAGAACCGGCGCGACGCTTGGGGGACTTGATTCGCCGCCAGCTGGCAGCACCGGCGCCGGATTAACGCGTGGCAGGGCGGTGCCCAGGCGAGAGCCTTGTTAAGTAAAGGTGGTCAGGTGAGGTGGTTGTCCCAGTGCAGCGGCAGGTTGGCCAGCGCCACGGCGTCGGGCTTGCCGGGCTCGATCCGGTAAAGCCCGCCCTGGCCGGACGACACCAGAAAACCGCCCGCGCCGTCGCAGCGCGCGCCGGCGGCATCGGGCAGGGCATATTCGCCCAGCAGTTTCCCGCTCTGGTGGTTGAGCATGATGGCCTTGTGCCCGCGCGGTGCGGTCACCAGCGCGAGCGGTTGCTGGCGGCTGATTGCGACGCTGGCGGTGTACTGCTGGAGGCTCGCGGTGAGCGCTTCCTCAAGCGCCAGTTCGGAAAACGCGCCGTCCGGACCTAACCGGCACAGTAGCGGGTGGGTTTCCCACTCGGGCCCCTGAAACTGATAGCCCGCTATCACCGTGCCGTCGGCGCTAACGTCCAGATGCCGGCAGCTGAGCTGGTGGTGCGAAGGCCGGTGGCGCGCGGTAACCTCGCCGCTGTGGCGGTCCACCAGCAGCAGCGCCGGGTCCATTTCCCCCAGGTTGAGTTTGACGCGGCCGTAGTCCGGGTGCGTTTTGATGCCGCCAAGCCCCACGGCCAGTGTCTTGCCGTCGGGCAGCAGGCGGATCTCGTGGGGGCCGATGCCGTCGAGGGCGATGTCGCGGACGTGCGCATAGCCATCGTCGACGTCATATACCCGCACCAGCCCCATGGCGTCATCCAACCGGTTGGCGGTGACGTAAAGGTAGCGTCCGTCGGGGTCGAACACGCCGTGGCCGTAAAAGTGATAGCCGTCGCCGGCGGCCACGCGGTGGGTGATCTGGCGCTGGTCGGCGTCGACCACGTAAAAATGATGCCCCGGGCGCCGGGCAAACACCACCGCCCGGGGGGGCAGTGGGCGAGAGGCAGCCGCCGTGACAGCGCTCGGGAATGGTCAGCGTAAAATGGCGCTCGCCATTGGGGGTAATGCCGGCGATGCAGTGGTTGCCTTTTGCATCGTCCACCGCGCTGAACAGCCAGTCGGCGTTTTGGCGGCCGGGCAGCGCCCAGGCAAAGGAAGGCATGGCCAGCGCTCCCGCGCCGGCCACAAGCAGGTTGCGCCGCGTCTGGTTAACGGTCATGGGTCAGTCCCCGTCGCTGGAGTTAAAGCCGCGCCGCAGTCCGGTCGCCGCGGCCACGTCGAGCGCCAGCAGTTGGCGCAGTTGGCTGATCTGAACGTAAAAGCCCTGGATGTTGGCAAAGGCGGCGTCATCCTCAATGGCCGGTGCCAGGCCATCGGGCAGCGCGGCGGCGCGCTCAAGGGTGATGTCGAGCTGTTCGCGCACGCTTTGCGCCAGCTCAGCGTGGCCGCGGCTGGTGAGCAGCGCGGTCAGACCGGGCATCAGCCCGCGGTCAATACCTTTAAGGCTGGCCTGCATCAGGGCGATGCTTTGGCCGCTTCGCCAGGCCTCGGCGCGGTAGCCGTTGGCCGGTTTGCCGCGCAGCCCCAGGGGGCTTGCCAGGCGCTTTTCTTCCAGCAGTTCCACGCTTTGAATAGCACTTTGCAGCAGCGTATGAGTGTAGCCGTCGGTGGTTTCAAAGTGCTGACCAAAGGCGTCCCAGTCGTCGGCAAGCGCTTGAGTGGTGTGGGTCAAATGCGTGCTAACCGCCTGGGTGAGGGCGCAGGCGTTGGGGCTATCCAGCGCTGTTGCTTGCATGGCGTCGTCATACAGCAGGTATTCCAGCGCGGGAAAACCCTGCACCGCGACGCCGGCTTGCTCAACGTCTTTCTCCGTCGGCGGCGCGTCGGCCTTGAGCTGGGTGTTGACCTTGCGGCCGACCAGGTTTTTGCTGTCCGGCCAGAACTGCAGCTGCCAGCCGCGGCTTTGTTGTTCGATCGGCCCGAACTGGATATAGCGCACCGCCTGCCAGTCGCGGTAGGCGGCCAGCCAGTCGGCCTTCAGTGCGCTGCGGGTGGTCTCGTCGGATGATTGGCAGTAGTCGGCAGCGCTTTGCTCAAGGGTTTTTGCGGCGTCGGCAAGCGCTGTGTATTGCTGCTGGGCCGCCTGGTGCCACTGCTCACGCGGGGCGGGTTGATCCGCGCTAGCGCCAAGCGTTAACAGCAGCGAGGCGGCAACCAACCCGGTTTGGGCGGTGCGTCGAAAAGGCACTCGTGTCGGCATGGCGTGCTCCTTTACCAAGGGGAAATGCATTACAGGGATTCAAGAAAGCGCAGCAGGCGCTGGCGCTTCTCTGACGGCAGGCTGCGGTAGTTGTTCCGCGCCGTTTCGGCTTCGCCGCCGTGCCATAGAATCGCTTCTTCCAGAGTGGCGGCGCGGCCGTCGTGCAAAAAGTGCGCGCGCGGGTTAACCGTTTGCGCCAGACCAATACCCCACAGCGGCGGGGTGCGCCATTCGTGGCCGCTGGCCTCGAACTCGGCGCGGTTGTCGGCCAGCCCTTCGCCCATGTCGTGCAGCAGCAGGTCGGTGTAGGGCCAGATAGTCTGGCCGGCAAGCGCGGGGCGCGCGGCGTCATCGGCGGTTTGCTGGCGCGGCGTGTGGCAGCTGGCGCAACCCAGCCGGTTGAACTGCCGCGCACCCTGCGCAACGGCGGGGTCGTCCATGTCGCGACGCATGGGCACGGCCAGGCTTTCGGCGTAGAAGGTGATGAAGTCGGCGATTTTGTCGCTGACTTCGGGCTCGCCGCCGTCGGCAAAGTCGTCGCACTGCTGCGCGACGGTGCAGTCGGTGGCCGGGGCCAGGCTAGAGGTCAGCCCCATGTCGCCGGCGAAAGCGTGCATGCTTTGCTGCTCGACGCTGGGCTCGCCGGCTTTCCAACCAAAGCGGCCGACTACGGTACGTTGACTGCGCGCGTCCCAGACGTGATTGACCCGCCCGGAAATCCCGTCGCCGTTGGCGTCGTCAGGGTCAGCGGCGGCCAGCAGGTCGGCCTCGGGAATCGCGGATAGCAGCCCCAGCCCGGACATCGGCGGTGCCAGGCGTGGCGAGGTTTCCAGATCGTCGGGCAGCGGGCCGTAGGCCGGGTTCTCGATGCGGTAGCGCGGCGCGCCCAGGGTGACCGTGTCGCCGCCCTCAAGGCTGACTTGGCGTTTTTCGTGGTCGATCACCATCTTGCCTTCCGGCTCGGCGCCGGGAATGGCGGCGGTTTGCAGCTGGCGGCCGTAGTGGGGCACCGGCACGGCGCCGAGCTGTTTGAGCGTTTCCTCGCTGCCCTGTTTGGCGGGTAATGAGAGGCGCAGAAACAGCGCGATCGACGATTCGTCGCCTTGGGGCGGGTGGCCGCGGCCGTCCTTGAGGTGGCAGCCCTGGCAGCTGTTGGTGTTGAGCAAAGGTCCGAGGCCGTCCCGGGCGGCGGTGCTGGCCGGCGCGACGACCCAGGGATTGCGGAAAAAGCTGTTGCCCACGCTGAAATCGAGCCGTTTGGTCATGGCCAGATTGCCCAGCGGTAGCGAGTAGGCGTTGTGGTCAAACTGCTCCACCGACCCCTTGCCGCCGGACAGCGGGGTGTCCTGAATGGGAAAGGCGTCGGCGTCATCGCCGGCAAGCGTCAGGCCGGAAAAGCTCAGCCCGGCGAGGAAAAGGAGAACGTGCGGTGTCATCGGACTGCCTCGCAGAGTGGCGGTATGCATAAACGGCAAAAACCGCCCTTGCGGCTTTGGGGCCACAGGGCGGTTGTCATTGCGTGTGCGTCATGGAATATGAGTCACGCGGCGCTTAGAAGCTGTGGCCGGCGGTGTCCGGCTGCAGCGAGGTGACGCCCAGCTTGCCTGCGGCTTCTTCGATGGAAGCCGTTTGGGCCACCAGCGCGAGAATCGCGTCGTTGATCATGGCGCTGCCTTGCTCGTTGCCCGGCGCGATCATCATGTCAAAGGCCATGGGCGACTGCTCGGCTTCGGCGGCCTGCTTGATCACGCCCAGCTTGTCCATGCTGGTTTCCATCTGGCCGCGCAGGGTCGTCGCCAGTTCGCTATCTTCTTCTGCCACCAGGTCGGCCATCGCCGGGCCGCTAACGACGCTGCCGTCAACGCGCTCGTAGGTGCCGGTATAGACGTTCTGAATGCCCTGGCCGTTGTAGTAGTGCGAGTTGTGGGTGTTGTCGCTGAAGCAGTCGTGCTCGTCTTCAAAGGAGTTGGCTTCAAGGGCGACCTTCAAACGCTCGCCGGCCAGCTCGCCAAGCGACAGCGAACCCATGCCGAAGAGCATGCGGCGCAGGCCTTCCTGATCGCTTTCGGCGAGCAGCTCGGCGCGGTAGTTGTCATCGCTGCCGTCGGCCCATTGCGCGGTCATCCACTCAAGGTCTTCGACCAGCAGGTCGGATACGGCGTCGAGGTACTCGCCGCGGCGGTCGCAGTTGCCGTTAGTGCAGTCGTCGCCGGTGACGTAGTCGCTGACCGGGCGGTTGCCGTTGCCGGCGTCAAAGCCGTGGAGATCCTGGCCCCAGAGCAAAAATTCGACGGCGTGATAGCCGGTGGCCACGTTGGCTTCCGAGCCGCCGATTTCGTTCAGGTCAGCCAGCACCTCGGGGGTGATGTCGCTGACGTCAACGTCCTTGCCGCCCACGGTGATCGATTCGTTGGCGACGATGTTGGCGGTCGCGCCTTCGCTGCCCAGCTCGTGCTGGTAGTCGTCGGCTTCGACGTAGTCGATCATGCCTTCGTCAAGCGGCCAGGCGTTGAGCTGGCCTTCCCAGTTGTCGACCACGGCGTTGCCAAAGCGGAAAACTTCCGACTGTTGATAGGGCACCCGCGCCGCAAGCCAGGCTTGCTGGGCGGCGGCCAGCGTCTTGGCCGAGGGGTTTTCCAGCAGCGCGTCGATGCGCTCGTTCAGCGTTTGCGCGGTGGTCAGTGCGTCCTGATAGGTGGCGTGAGCGATGTCGGCGTAGTGAGTGACAACATCGCTGGCAACGACCGCATCCGGCGTGGCGTCGTTGGCGGCCTGAGCGGCCAGCGGCACAAGCGCGGCAAGCGCAATGGTGGCAACGAGGGGGTGACGAGTCATGCGGCGTTTCCTTGGGGTAAGAGCCAGAGTGTGCGCCTACGTTACCGACACGCCAACCAAGGTGCAAATGATATTCAATGTGATTAGGTGCAGCGGCGCGGGCTACTGGGTGCCGATAATCACGCTGGAAGCCTTGAAGATGGCGCTGGCCGGGTGTTGAACCCATGACGCCGCGTTTACCGCTGGCGCATATCAAAGGCGACGCTGCGGATCAGCGCGGTAACGGGCTGGCCTTCTTCAAGCGCCATGTCATCCCGTGATTTGCGCGTTAGCCGCGCGCGCAGGCGCTGATCACCTATCGCCAGCACGGCTTCCACCGCCGTGTGGTCGTCGGGGAGCGGGGTGATCGACTCAATCGTCGCGGCCAGCTGGTTGCGGTAGCTGGTGTTGTTGGGCGCTGATAGCGCCAGCGCTACGTCGCGCGCGGGTATGCGCAGGCGAAAGTGAGTGCCCACGGGGGTGTCCTGATAGGGCACCACCAGCGTGCGGGAGTCGTCCAGCTGCAGGTGCGTCAGGCCGTAGTCGTGGTCGTGGGCGGCAACGCTGACGCTAAGCGTTGAGGCCGCATCGAAGCCGCCGAGCTGGCGGGTAAGGTCGACGCGCAGCAGCACGTTTTCCAGCGTATCGCTTGCCAGCACGCGGCCGTCTTCGATAACCACCAGATGATCGGCAATGGCGGTGAGTTCCTGGGGGTCGTGGCTGATATACACCACGGGGATATTGACGTCCTGCACCAGCGAGAGAATAAAGCGCAGCAGCTCCTGTTTGCGTGCGCCGTCGAGCCCCGACAGCGGCTCGTCCATGAGCAGCAGCTCGGGGTCGGTCAGCAGCGCCCGGCCGATCGAGACGCGCTGGGCTTCGCCGCCGGAGAGCGTGCCCGGCAGGCGCTCGAGCAGGTAGCCGATGCCCAATAGCTTAACAATGGCGTCAAAGCGCGGGCGGGCGCTTTCCGGCATGCCGTAGGTCAGGTTGGCGCGTACGCGAAAGTGGGGAAACAGCCGCGCTTCCTGAAAGACCACGCCGATACGCCGTTTATTGGGCGGCAGAAAAACGCCGCGCCGGGTATCCACCAGCGCCCGCTCGCCGAGGGTAATGTGGCCGGCGTCGGGTTTATCCAGCCCCGCGATCAAGCGCAGCAGGCTGGTTTTGCCGCTGCCGGACGCACCGAACAGCGCGCTGACGCCGCGCGCGGGAAGCGCAAGGTCGACGTCGAGGGTAAAGCGACCCTGCTGCTTTTTGACGGCAAGCCTGAGGCTGGTATCCGGCATGGTTATCCTCTTGAGCTTTTATCAGCTATCGCGTTCGCGGGTGCGCAGGCGGGCATTGCGCGCCAGCCATTCCGACGCCACCAGCGACGCCATGGCGATGACGATGGAGATGACGCACAGCCGGGCGGCAGCGGCTTCCTGACCGGGGGATTGAATCAAGGTGTAAAGCGCCAGCGGCAGGGTGCGCGTTTCGCCGGGAATGTTTGAGGCAAAGGTAATTGTGGCGCCAAACTCGGACAGCGCCCGGGCAAACGCCAGCATGGTGCCGGTCACCAGTCCGGGGAGCGACAGCGGCAGGGTAATGGTGAAAAATATCCGCCACTTGCTCGCGCCGAGCGTATGGGCGGCGGCTTCGAGTTTGGGGTCGACCGCTTCGAGCGAAAGTCGCACGGCGCGCACAAACAGCGGAAACGCCATGACGCCGCTGGCCACCGCCGCTCCCTGCCAGGTGAACGGCAGCGAGATACCCGCCACCTCGTGCAACCACTGGCCGATAAAACCGCGCCGCCCCAGGGAAACAAGCAGCAGGTAGCCGATCACCACCGGCGGCAGCACCAGCGGCAGGTGTACCAGGCCGTCGAGCAGCGCCTTGCCGCGAAACTCGCGCCGCGCCAGCAGCCAGGCAATGGCGATGCCCGGGGGTAAAATCCAGCCCACCGCGCTTAGCGCAATTCGCAGGCTAAGCTGGATGGCGTCCCATTCAGCCGGAGACAGCAACGCGGCGCTCCTTAGATGTCATTGTCAGGCGTCGGGTCATGTTTAGTCACGTCGCCTTCAAGCGCAGAGGCAAAGCCGTGGTCGGCAAAAATCGCCGTGGCGGCGTCGCCTTCCAGCCAAAGGCGAAAGGCCGCGGCGTCGGCGTTGTCTTGCGCGTCGCTATCTTCCGTGCTGATCAGCGCCGCTGGATAAACGATGGGGTCGTGGGTGTCGAGCGGGAAGAGCCCCAGCGTGGTCACGCCGTCGCTGGCCTGGGCATCGGTTTGATAGACCACGCCCGCCGGCGTTTCGCCGCGCTCCACCAGCGCCAGCGCACTGCGCACGTTGCTGGCGCGCGCCAGACGCGGTTCGAGCGCGTCCCATTCGCCTAGCTGCTTGAGCGCCTGCTTGGCATAAATGCCCGCGGGCACGTGGTCAGGGTCACCCACGGCAAGGCGCTCGTCGTCATCCAGCAGTCTTACAAGCTCGCCGCTTTCACCGGGGATGAAATCGCCAGCGGCTTCGTCGGTAGGGGCGACGAGTGCCAGACGGTTTTGCAGCAGGTCGATGCGCTGCTGGACGGCCACGCCCTCATCTTCCAGCCAGTCCATCCACTTCTGGTTGGCGGAAATGAACAGTGCCGCCGGCGCGCCGTTGGCAATCTGGCGGGCAAGGGTCGAAGACGAGGCGTAAACCGGCACGATGTTCACGTCGTCGTGCTCGACGGTGTAGGTTTCGATGGCATCATTCATGGCGTCGGTCATCGAGGCCGCTGCGGCAACGTGCAGCGTGTCGGCGTGCGCCAGGCCGGCGGCGCACAGCGCGGCGAAAGCCACCGCTAAACGTCGCGGCCAGGCGGTGGCAAGAGTCGAAGCGGTGTTGAGCATGACGGCAGTAAACCGTTATAGAAGTGTATAGAGCGAGGCTATAGCGCTGGCTGGCGGGTTGCAACTGTTCCAGAGAGGCGGCGGTCGCACTGCGTGACGCAATGTCGTACGTTGGTGTTATGTTCAGCCTTTTCAAGTCAATACGCGAGGTGGCATCGGCCACCAACCGCCACGGCCGCATGCCGGCCTGGCAGTGGTTTTTTCCGCTGGCAGCGCTTCACGCCGCGCTGTTTGTGCCGCTGTCGCTGGCGGCGATGTACGGCGCTGTGCCGTGGGCAACATCGTTGGCCACACCGGCCGGGCATGCCCGTGAGCTGCTGTTCGGCTTTGCGCTGGCGGTCATGGCGGGCTACCTGCTGGGCCCGCTGAGCCGGCAGCGCTTGATACCGCTGGTGGCGCTGTGGGGCCTGGGCCGGCTGGGATTGCTGGGCGGAGGTTGGCTAGTGGTGGCAACGCTTGCCGATGCGCTGTTTGCCGTGGGCGTGGCGTGGTGGGTGGTGCCACGTTTCTTCGCTGCCAAAAAGTGGCGCAACCACGTGCTGGCGCCGCTTATCAGTCTGATTTGCCTGCTCGCCGTGGCCACCCTGGGCGAGCGCTATGTGGGCGGCTGGCCGGCGTTTTCGCTGCTGCAGCAGGGCGTGCTGTTACTGGTGCTGCTGATGACATTTATGGGTGGGCGCCTGATTGCCCCGGCGGTCAATGGCTATGTAAAACGCCAGTTTCATAAAAGCGGTGCCGGCGTGCAGCCTAATCTGGAGGCGGCGCTGATTGTGCTGCTGGGCGTGCTGCCCGCCGCGCTCTGGCTGCCTTATGGCAAGGTGCTTGCCGCACTGATGGCCGCGGCGGCAGGGGCGCTGGTGATGTACCGGCTGTGGGGCTTTACGCCCTGGCAATGCCGTAAGCGGGCCGACTTGCTGGCGCTGATGGCGGGCTACGCCTGGCTGGGGGCGGGGCTGTGGCTATATGCCTGGGCGGCGCTTGGCGGCCTGAGCGCAAGCACCGCGCTGCATGCGTTTACCATCGGGGCGCTGGGCACGCTCTCAAGTACGGTAATGCTGCGCCAGGCGGTATCGCGTGCCAAGGCACGCTCCGAGCGTGAGCGGGCGTTTATCCCCTTGGTGCTGCTGTTCGCTGCCGCCGCCGCGTTGCGCTTGGTAGCATGGCAGGTTGGGGGAATGGCCGCGCTGTGGGGCGCGGCGCTGTGCTGGAGCGCCGCCTGGCTGGTAGTGGCCTGGCGGCTGGTGCGCTGGGCAACCGGCCAACAGACGCTGCCTTCACGACGGTAACAGGACGCGCTGCGGTTCGGCCAAGGCGACGTTGTGTTCCAGTTCGGTATGTTTTTCGGCCGCTAGCGGCGAAGATTCGGGACGATATTTGCGCATGATATATCGCAGCCGCTCCATGACGTTCAGGTTGGCCGCTTCCATGCGCGCAAGTGCTGCCATGGCGGCCTCGACATCGCCTGCCTGACGGTAGCTAACCGCGGCGATAGCCTGCTGGTGTACCTCGCGGTGCGGCACTTCCAGCTCCTGAAAGTCCTGATCGTTATTAAACTGCTGGCTGCCGGTGCCTTCATAGTACCAGCGTCCCAGTGCACACTGGGTTTCATCGGGCAGATCGGCGGCGGTTGACTCAGATAGCCCCATGAAAATGCGGTACACCTCAAGCTTGATTTCCAGCTCTTCCAGATTGGCCAGTTCAACCTCGCTGAGCATGGCCGAAAAAGACAGCGCCTGGCTGCTTTCGCGGGTGAGGGCGAGCAGCTGTTCGGTACGTTGCATGACCTGGCTCGCCTCAGTGCTGAGGTGTTCGGCCTTGTGTGCGTTATCGACCATGGTGTCGTCAACGTGCCCTGCCTGCTGCAGGATGCTGCGGTTAAGCTCGCCAATTTCGCCGGTAGCGCTGTGCGTTCGGGTAGCGAGCTGGCGCACCTCGGTAGCCACCACGGAGAACCCCCGACCGGCTTCTCCCGCGCGCGCTGCTTCAATACTGGCGTTAAAGGCAAGCAGTGTGGATTGCAGGGAAATCTTGTCGATGGCGTGGACAAAACTGTCGATGCGGCCGGCGTCCCCACGCAGTACCGATACCTGTTCAGCCGCGCTGCCGATGTGCCGATTGAGCGTCTGCAGATCTTCCAGCATGGCATTAAGTGCCTGCTGGCTGTGCTGGGATTCGCGGGTGGTGAAGGCGGTGGTTTGCCGGTTGCCGAGCAGCAGCGATGACAAATCGGTAAACGATTCGCGCAGGGCGATCACGGAATCGCCGAAGCCGGTCAGGTTGGTAAACAGATGCTGATGCAGGCGCTGTTCGGTTTCCAGCGCGGTAACGCGCGCCTGCAGGCGGTCTCGCTCGGCGCGCAGGGTATCGGCGTCATCCGCTGCAGGCGAGGCCGGCAGCGGGCGAGAGCGTTTCCATAGGGGCATGATCATTCCTTCTCACTAGTGCTTTTTTAAGCGTTCCTTTGCCTACGGCGGCGACTCAATACGACCAGATAATCGTCATTAACAGCCCCCAGGCCAGTACGCCGGCGGCCATGATGGTGTAGGTCGCGGACATGGTCGTCATATCCTGGCCGCGTCGCTCACAGAGCGCCCCCAGCCCCTGATAAACCAGACTGCAGGAAATGCCCAGCGCCACCAGGACGGCGAATACGTTGAGCAGCAGGCTGGGAATCAGCAGCACTAATGCCGACGACCAGAGCGGCAGCGGCGCGAGCGCGGCGAGTAAATAGGCGTCCTGATAATCCAGCGTCATGTCATCGGCGATGTTGACCACGGTGTGAATCAGCCAGCCCATGACAAAAAACGTCAGCAGTTCGGACAAAAACAGGATCGTGGTGATAAAACGCCACTGCCGGTCACCGAAACCGGCGACGAAGGCATCGCCGTAGTGGGTGCCGGCGTAATACAACAGTACCGGCGGAATCAGCGACATGGGCAGCACCAAGCAAAAGGCCAGCTTGGCAATGGAAGGCCGGCGGCGCTGCAGCTCTTTCCAACCCGCCTGACGGGTGAAGGGCAGCTTGATCACGGTGGTCGGGTTCATGGCGGTGTCCTCAAAGGTGGGAGGCAGCAGATCGGTCAAACTCGTCAGGTAAACAAAAATATCATATTATGATGTTTTATGTTTAACCCTTAGGTCGTACGGGGTTGCTTGTCAATATAGCAGGCGCCCGGTGCGGTAACCGTGGACGATGTCATGTGTGATGCCTCTCTTACTCAGCAGGAACTTACTCGGCAGGACTTTCAGGAGCTGTCGCTGTTTCGCTACCAGCTGCGCTGTTTTTTACGCCACAGCGAAGATATTTGCCGCCGCCACGGCGTGACGCCGCTGCAGTACCAGCTGCTGTTGCACCTGCTGGGGGGCGAGGCGCGCCAGTGGGCAACGGTGGGCGAGCTTGCCGAACGGCTGCAGGCCAAGCACCACGGCACGGTCATGCTGGTGGATCGCTGCGAGCATTCGGGGTTTGTACAGCGCGTGCAGGGGCGCGAAGACCGCCGCCGTAGCGAAGTGCACCTGCTGGCGCGCGGCGCCGAGCTGGCCCGGTGCATTGCCGCGCTGCACCAGCCGGAGCTGCGCCAGTTCAAGGAAACCTTCTGTTTGTCTGACTATCCAGCGCTCAGCTGAAGGTCGGTTTTCCGGGTCGCCGCTTCCGGCTTGATCTGTATCAATACGCGCTGGTGGCGGGCTGTGCTTCCCTGAGTGTTGTCTCTACTCACTTGCTTGGGAGGCAACATGAGCGATACCTGCCAGATCGACTGGGATCCGCGCGCGCCAGACGTGCAGGATGACCAGCTCCATGCCTACGATGCGCTGCGCGGCCGCTGCCCCGTCGCATTCAGTGACTACCTGCAGTGGTCGCTACTGCGCCACGCGGATGTGGTGCGCGTACTGAACGACCACGCCACCTTCAGCAACGCGGCCAGCCGGCATTTGTCCGTGCCCAACGCCATGGACCCGCCGGATCACACCCGCTTTCGCCGGATTATCGAGCCGTACTTCAACGCCGCGGCGATGGCCGAGTTTGCCCCCCGCTGCCGCGCCATTGCCGAAGGCGTGGTCAATCGCCTGCCCCACGACGGCCCGGTTGAGGCCATGGCCGAGATGGGCCAGAACTTCGCCCTGGAAATTCAGTGCGCCTTCATGGGCTGGCCGACGAGCCTGCACGAGCCGCTGCGCGACTGGGTCAAACGCCAGCAGGCGGCCACGCTTGCCGGTGACCGTGAGGCGCTGGGCGAGCTGGCACTGGAGTTTGACGGCGTGATCCGCGAACGCCTGACTGTGCGCCGCGCGCTCGCCACGCCGCCCGACGACGTCACCACTCGCCTGATGAACGAAACCGTCGACGGCCGGCCGCTGACCGACGCAGAGCTGGTCAGCCTGATGCGTAACTGGACGGTGGGCGAGCTGGGCACCATTTCAGCGAGCATCGGTAGCCTGATGCAGTTTCTCGCGGCTAACTCCGGCTGGCAGCAGCGCCTGCGCGACGAGCCCGACATATTGCCCGAAGTGATCGACGAAATACTGCGTCTGGATGCGCCGCTGATGTCCAACCGCCGCGTGGCCACCTGCCCGGTCGACGTTGGCGGGCGATCTATTGCCGAAGGCGAGCGGCTGACGATTTTGTGGGGCGCCGCCAACCGTGACCCGGACGTGTTTGAAGACCCGGACACAGTGCGCCTGGGCCGTGACCCCGAGAGCAACCTGCTGTATGGCGCCGGCATTCACGTGTGTCCCGGGGCGCCGCTGGCCCGCATGGAATTGCTGGACTTCATGCAGGCGTTGATCAACGCCACCCGCCGCATTCGCACGATTCCCGATGAGCCTGCCGTGCGCGCTTGTTACCCTGCCGGCGGTTACGCCCGCGTACCGCTGCATATATGCCGCTAACGCAGCGATTTTTCACGTCTTCTTGATCCCCATCAACGTTTGCGACGGGGAAGGTGCTTTACAATAAAGATGCATGTTAAGTGCATCTTATAAAACCGCAGGTCGGCGTGCCCAGTTGCCGCCTGCCAAGCGAGCAAGGGGGGTAACTCATGGCCGAAGGTCTCACCAAGTCGGCGGCCCGCAATATTTTCTACGGCGGGTCGCTGTTCTTCTTTCTGCTGTTCGCGGCGCTAACGGCGCATAGCCACTGGTACATGGTGAATGTTTCCACCGACAGTGAGGGGCTGACCGATTCGGTCAAGCACGGCAAAGAGGTGTGGGAAAAGAACATGTGCATCAACTGCCACAGCATCCTCGGCGAAGGCGCCTACTTTGCGCCGGAGCTGGGCAACGTCTGGGAGCGCTACGGCGGGCATGAAAACGCCGAGGCGGCGCGCAACGGCATTGCCGCGTGGATACGTGCTCAGCCCTTGGGCGTGCCCGGACGGCGCCAGATGCCGGCCTACGACTTCAGCGAAGAGGAAATGCAGTCACTGATCGATTTTCTCGAATGGACCGACGGTATAGACACCCAAGACTGGCCGCCGAATTCCGCCGGTTAACCCAAGGAGAACACCGTAATGAAATACGAAACGCAAAGGGTGGCGCTACCGTTCTTCATGGTTGCCATGGCGCTATTTGCCTTGCAGATCGTGTTCGGCCTGCTGGCCGCCACGGTTTATGTCTGGCCCGAGTTCATGGCCAGCTTCATGCCGTTCAACATCATGCGCGTCAGTCATACCAACCTGCTGATCGTGTGGCTTTTGATCGGCTTTATGGGATGCACCTACTACCTGATGCCGGAAGAAGCCGAGCGCGAGATTCATAGCCCGGGGCTGGCCTACCTGCAGCTGGCAATTTTTGCCTTTGCCGGTGCGGCAGCACTGGTGGGCTACCAGTTCGGGATTCACGAAGGGCGCGAATTTCTGGAACAGCCGTTCTGGATCAAGGTGCTGATCACCATCTCGTTCTTGCTCTTCCTGTTCAACACCAGCACTACGCTGGCCAAGGGTCGCCGCACGGCGATCAACATGGTGCTGATGTTGGGGCTCTGGCTAGCGGCGGTTTTCTGGCTGTTTGCCTTCTACAATCCGACCAACCTCGCTGTCGACAAGCTTTACTGGTGGTGGGTCGTGCACCTCTGGGTCGAAGGCGTATGGGAGCTGATCATGGCCGCGCTGCTGGGTTATCTGGTGATCAAGATGACCGGGGTCGACCGCGAAGTGATCGAAAAGTGGCTTTACGTGATCGTCGGGCTGGCGCTGTTCTCGGGCTTGTTGGGCACCGGTCACCACTACTACTGGATTGGTGCGCCGAGCTATTGGCAGCCCATCGGCAGCATTTTCTCGACGCTTGAAGTGGCGCCGTTCTTCACCATGGTGATGTTCGCCTTCACCATGTTCTGGAAAGGCACCCGCAATCACCCCAACAAGGCCGCCATGCTGTGGACGCTGGGCTGCCCGACCGTGGCCTTCTTCGGCGCCGGCGTGTGGGGCTTCATGCACACGCTGCACTGGGTCAACTACTACAGCCACGGCACTCAGGTTACCGCCGCGCACGGCCATCTGGCCTTTTACGGCGCCTACGTGATGATCATTCTGGGCGTGATTACCTTTGCCATGCCGTCGCTGCGCCGCAGCCAGCCGTATAACCAGGTCATGAACATGTGGGGCTTCTGGATCATGACCGGCGCGATGTGCTTCATGACCTTTACGCTGACCTTTGCCGGTGTGGTGCAAACCCACCTGCAGCGCGTGCTGGGCATGAACTACATGGAAGTTCAGGATCAGCTGGGGCTGTTCTACGGCATGCGCCTGGGTGCCGGCGTGGCCGTCGCGATTGGCGCCGGGCTGTTGGTCTACTCCTTCTTTGGTCCTCGGCGGGTTCAAGCGCCGGCCGGCGGCACACAGATGATCGCAGGCGCCGAAAGCGCCTGATGTGAAAGGGCCCCGTACCGCGGGGCCTTTGTGACTCGCTGCCTTTTTTCATGTTGCCGGGAGTGTTTTATGTCCTTATCAACCCTGACTAAACCTGCTGACGCGCCCTCCACGGTGGACGCGTCGGTGCCTTATTATCAAAGCGTGGGCAACGAGTGCGAGATGTTCGAGCAGGCGTTTGCCCAGCGTTTGCCGCTGCTGCTGAAAGGCCCCACCGGCTGCGGCAAGACGCGCTTTATCAGCCATATGGCGGCAAAACTAGGCAAGCCGCTGCATACGGTGTCCTGCCACGATGACCTGACCGCCGCCGACCTCACCGGCCGTTATCTGTTGAAGGGCGGTGAAACCCAGTGGGTCGACGGCCCGCTGACCCGTGCGGTGCGCGAAGGCGGCATCTGCTACCTCGATGAGGTGGTCGAGGCGCGCAAGGACGTCACCGTGGTGCTGCATCCGCTCACCGACGACCGTCGCGTGCTGCCGCTGGAGCGCACCGGCGAGCTGCTCGAAGCGCCGGACGATTTTATGCTGGTGGTGTCGTACAACCCGGGCTATCAGCACATTCTCAAATCCCTCAAGCCCAGCACGCGCCAGCGCTTTGTGGCCATGTCGTTTGATTTTCCACCGCCGGCGGTGGAGCGTGATATTGTCGCCAAGGAAAGCGGCCTGCCCGCCGAACGCTGCGCGGCACTGGTCAATCTGGCCGCCAGCCTGCGGGGCATGAAAGGCCAGGATCTGGAGGAAGGGATTTCTACCCGCCTGCTGATTTACTGCGCCACCCTGATTCAAGCCGGCATGCCGATTCTCGATGCTGCCCGAGCCACCATCGTGGAGCCGCTGTCCGATGATGCCGACGTGCAGGAAGGATTGATGGAAGCGGTTCGCGCCACCTTCGGCTGATGCCGCTGATGCAACCACGTTTCATCCGCGTTTTTCATGGGCTTACGGGAGGCCGCCATGCTGGATTTCCTTGAGGTTGAAGAGTTTGTCGGCCGCCACTGGCACCGTTGGGCATCCCGGGCAGACAGCTACCCCGAGTACCCTGATGCCGAGGTGTTGCTGGACGATATGCAGCATCTTCTCGGTGTGTTTTTTCGCGCCGCCGGTGGCGATGCCGGCCTTGAAGTGGCGGCGATCAAGCGCCGTGCCTCGCGTCACCGGCTCAGTCTGCGCCAGCGGCTAGGGCTTGACGAAGAAGAGCTTGACCAGGCCCGTCGGGATGAAGACCACCTGCTGCTGCCGCCCAGACTGGCGCTATTCCCCGAGGCGGCGCTCAATCGTGACCTCTACCTGTGGCTGACCGCCTACCTGGCCGAAGTGCAGCCGATATCGCTGCCGGCTGACCTGCTGCAGGCTGATGTTTGCCGGCTGCGGGAGGCTAGACGCGCCTGGCAGGCGACGCTTGCACGCTTCTCCGGCCTGCAGAATCGCTATATGGCGCTGTGCGCAGCGCTGC
Source organism: Vreelandella subglaciescola (assembly GCF_900142895.1). Taxonomy (NCBI): domain Bacteria; kingdom Pseudomonadati; phylum Pseudomonadota; class Gammaproteobacteria; order Oceanospirillales; family Halomonadaceae; genus Vreelandella; species Vreelandella subglaciescola. The sequence goes on along the minus strand of NZ_LT670847.1, from coordinate 1,489,581 downwards.
TGAGTATTCGCCCGGCGCGCCGACGCCTGCCGCCGGTAGAGGCCGCGCTGGAAACGGCGCTGTGCGCCGAGCTGGGCGCGCCCGATCCTGAAAGCGGCTTGGCGCTTGCCCTGCAGCACGCCATTCGGGATCCCGACACTCCGCTGGATGATTTGCGTGCGCCCCAGGGCTATCGCCCGCCGCTGCCGGTGCCGCTGTGGGGGCAGGCCGTGGCGATCGGTACTCGTGATGCCGAGCAGGATAGCGTCGAAGACGACGATGACGAGACCGAGCTCAAGACCCGGCATGAGGAAGAAGATGACCAGGGCAAGCGTCAGGCCGATCGCCGGGAGCAGGACCAGGCCGACCGCGACGACTCCTTTATGCTCAACGCCTCGGAGAAAATGCTCTCCTGGGCCGAGATGGTCAACCTCAACCGCCACGTCGACGACGAGGAAGAAGACGCCCGCCAGGCGGCTGATCAGATGGACGAGATCGTGCTTTCGCCCAACCGCAAGAAGGCCTCGTCAAAGCTCAAGCTCGACCTGGATCTGGCGCCCGACGCCGCTGCCGGCACGCGGCTGAAAGGCCGTCACGTTTACCCCGAATGGAACCATCGCAAGCAGGCCTATCTGCCCGACCACTGCGTGGTGCTCAGCGATGTGCAAAGCGAAGAAGGCGAAAACTGGACGCCCGATGAAATCACGCGCCGGCGTATACGCCGCGTGCGCCGCGAGTTTGAAGCGCTCCGGCCGCGGCGGGAAATGCTGCGCGGTCAGCTTGACGGTAGCGAGCTGGACATGGACGCGGTGATTCGCGCCCGCTGCGATCTGGCCGCAACCGGCGAGTCCAGCGATCGGCTATACATCGAGAGCCGCACTCAGGCGCGGGATCTGGCAGTGTCGATTCTGGTGGACGTATCGCTGTCGACCGAAGCCTGGCTGGACGATCGCCGCGTACTCGATGTGGCCAAGGAAGCGCTGCTGGTGCTGGGCCACGGGCTGGCCGGCTGCGGCGATGACTACGCCATTCACAGCTTTACCTCCCAGCGACGCCACAAGGTCTGGGTGAATACGCTGAAGGACTTTGATGAGCCCATGGGCGAGCGGGTGACGCGGCGCATTTCGGCGCTCAAGCCCGGCAGCTATACGCGTATGGGGCCGGCCATTCGGCACCTGACCGCAGAGCTTGCCAAACGGCCCAACCGCCACCGGCTGTTGCTGATGCTCACCGACGGCAAGCCCAACGACAACGACTACTACGAAGGCCGTTACGGCATTGAAGATACCCGCAAAGCGGTGCTGGAAGCGCGGCGCGAGGACGTCCGCGTGTTTGGCGTCACCATCGACCGTCAGGCCGGGCAATATATTCCGCGCCTGTTTGGCCGCGGCAGCTATGCCATCGTCCAGCGCCCCGAGCATTTATCGCTCGCGCTGCCGGGGATTTACCGCCAGATTATCGCCACCTGACTGTTGGCCAGGCGGCAGTTTGATAGAGGGAGGTATGCGTTATGCATCATTCACGGGTTCAGCCGTTGCAGCATTCCCGCTTGTACCTTGGCGTGGCGGTCTGGCTTGGCTGCGCCGTTGCGATTGTGCTGCCGCTGGTGTGGCTGATCAACAACCGCGACTGGGGCGTGGCGCTGATGCTGATCATGCCGGTGGTGGTGTACGGGCTGATGCGCCTTGGCCGCCGACTGGAACGCTGGGCCAGAGCACCCGCGCGCTAAGCGTGCGTCACCTAACGACTGAAGTGGGTGTAAAGATAGCCCGCGCTGATCAACAGCAATGTCAGCGTGATGATGCCCACAAAGGCGCCTTTCCAGGCGCCGGTGGACTGGCGCAGGTTCAAATACACCATCAGCAGCCGCTGCGCCTTGAAACCGGTCACCATCAGCACTAGCGCTGCCGACCACAGCGGCAATGCCTCCCAGCTGGCTTGATCCAGCCGTGCCGAGGCCATGGATACCACGGTGAGCGCCATCAGCGTGGCCCACGTCATCAACAGGCGGCGCTGGCCGGGCAGAATGGTCATGGGAAAAGCCTCCTTGTTAACGACAACGGGTATTAACGCAGCAGATACAGCAGCGGGTAGAGCAAAATCCAGATCAGATCGACCATGTGCCAGAACGCTGCGGCGGTTTCGACGTTTTCCACGTTGGTCCGCCAGCTCACCAGCGCGAGCAGAATCAGGCCAAACAGCACGTGGGCGAAGTGAAAGGCGGTCAGCCCGAAATAAAAGCCGAAGAAAGTATTGGTTTCGGGCGTGGTACCCGCCGTAAATTTGCTCGAGTACTCGACTATCTTGATGGCACCGAACAGCACGCCCAGCCCCGCGGCACCGCCAAGCCATTGGCGCGTGCGGCGTACTTTTCCCGCCGCAATGGCTTCCACGGCAAATGCCACAAATAGCCCGCTGGTCAGCAGTACCATGGTGTTGAGCCCGCCCATTAGCGGGTCAAGATGCTGTTGGGAGGCATCAAACAGCGCCACCTGCGCGGCGCGTTCGGTGATGTAAAGCACAAAAAAGGCCATGAACACCAGCAGTTCGCTGAGGATCAGAACCCACATCAGCGGATTGCCGGGCAAGGCAGAAAGCGGACCCCAGCCGGGGTTGGGCAGCGCGCGGGAACTCATGCGTCGCGAAGCGTAATATCAGCGCCGCCGAAGGCCAGGCTACGTGGGTCAGGCACGGGCCGATTGGCGATTAGCCGGGAAATGCCTACGCCGCAGCGGCCGACCAGCCAGATCAGGCAGGTGGTAAAAAACACATAGCCCATTGCCCAGGGCGCCATGGGGGAAATCCCGGCAACGCCCAGCAGCTGCCAGACAACCGCAAACAGCGCGCCGCCAAGCACGCCCAGCCAGAACGTACGCAGCTGAAACTGCAGGTGGCTTTGCACCCAGGGCGCGGCGTGGCGATATTTGAGATGGGCGACAAGCGCGCCGGCCGGCGCGGTGACAACCGTCATGACGCTGCCCAAAAGCAGCATGTAAACGATGACGGTAGCGCCGCGACCGGGCGCCTGTTTATCCAGCGGCTCGGCGTGATGGGGGTCGAGTGCAGTGGCCATGGGCACCTCGCTAAAAAAGTAGTGGCCGACAGGGTGTCGGCCCAAAGATGTATGTCACATACTACTATAGCGCGAGGTGCCGTCGTAAAAGTTGGCCTGGATCAATGTTTAGCGTGTCGAACGCAGGGAGCCTGCGCAGGTTGAATCGTCAGAGGAGACGCTTTTCACTCCGCGAGACGCTGCGTTCGTGCATCATGCACTACCATATTCACTGTCGACGTCGTGTCGGTCAGTGCGCTCGACCGAGACTCAAGCTGAGCCGGGGTCTGAGCCTGAGCCAGCCCTACAAGAGTAAGAGTCGTAGCGAACAATAGTGTAAGAATCGCGGCGCGTAGCATGATGCCTCCTGACGAAAGGTGCTCGAAAAACCAGGGACGGCCCGGGTTTTTGAAGCTATTTTTAAGCTTTTTCTAAGTCTTTGAAAATAAAGTAAAATTTACGAAAGTCTGTTGGTTAAAGCCGGGTTTTCGGATGTGTCTTATTGAGAAGACTATAATGTGCGGTGCACTGTGTGATTATCCCATATAAAACAAATAAAGCGAAGTCGTTTAAGGCGTAAATCGGTGTTTAATGAGTGTTTAAAACAACTATTAAATAGCGTTATTGAAACGAATGAATAGCATTATATAAAAATATGGATTCACGGTAATGAGCATTAATCAGCGGTATTGCATATGGCGTTGTGGATGAAGCGCTCGGTGCCCGGCGGCGGTTTAGTCCTGAGCTCAAGACTTGCCCGGCAAAACAGCGCACAATGGGGCCGCATCCGGCGTCATTGTGCGCTGGTCCGCACATCGTGTAAGTCAATGTTTATACAGTGTTAAAGGTGACAAATGAAAGCCGTTGCGTTGACGCATTATCTTCCCGTCGAGGATCCCGAGGCATTTTTGGATGTGGACCTTCCCACGCCCGCGCCGCTGGACCAGGACCTGCTCGTAGCGGTCAAGGCCGTGTCGGTCAATCCCGTGGATACCAAGATCCGGGGGCCCAAGGAGCAGGTAGAAGACCCGCCCCGGGTGCTGGGGTTTGACGCCAGCGGCGTGGTCGAGGCCGTGGGCCCCGAGGTCACGCTGTTCAAGCCCGGTGATGAAGTCTACTACGCTGGAGATATTACCCGCGCCGGTTCCAACGCCGAGTTTCAGCGGGTGGATGAGCGCATTGTCGGGCACAAGCCCACCACGTTGAGCTTTGCCGAAGCCGCCGCGCTGCCGCTGACCACGATCACCGCCTACGAGGCCTTCTTCGAGCGGCTGGGCATTGACCGCGACGGCGCGGATAAAGGCCAGAGCCTGTTGATCATCGGCGCCGGCGGCGGCGTGGGCTCCATCGGCATTCAGCTGGCCAAGGCGGCCGGGCTTGAGGTGATCGCCACCGCCTCGCGCGACGCAACCACCCGCTGGGTCAAAGAGTTGGGGGCCGACCACGTGGTCAACCACCGCGAACCCATGGTCGAGCAGGTGCGCGCGCTGGGGTTTGAACACGTCGATCACATTGCGATTTTCAACGACATGCGCCACTGGGACGCTGCCGTTGAGCTGATTCGTCCGCAGGGCGGCATTGTCAGTATTGATGACGCGACGCTGCCGATGCCCATGGCCGGGATGAAGACCAAGGCGGCCAGCCTGCACTGGGAGTTCATGTTTACCCGCGCGATGTTCAAAACGCCGGACATGATCGAACAGCACCGGCTGCTGAGCTACGTGGCGGGTGAAGTCGACGCCGGACGTATTCGCACCACGCTTAACACGGTGCTAAGCCCGATTAACGCGGAGAATATGCGCAAGGCTCACGCGCTGATCGAAACCGGCACGGCCAAGGGAAAAGTCGTACTCGAGACATTTGTCTGATCAGCTACTTGTTGGTTAGGGTTTGTACGAAAAGTCGTCGAGCGTAGTTCAGACAAGGCAAAAAACAGCGAAAAAGCGCAGTTTACAGCGTGTAAATGAGCATTTTGAGCTGATTTTTAACACCGTATGAGCAAGCGCAGGCACTTTCCGGACAAAGCCTAGACCCAAAAGCCCCGCCCTGCAGGTTATGCACAGGGCGGGGCTTTTTTTTGCAACGTTGATCACTTACCAGTCGGTCGGCTGCTCGGGGCTGGCAAGGTTGTGATCGGTCACGGGCAGCTGGGTTTTATGCTGAGTGTTTTGCATCAGGGCAACGGTGGTTTCGGTCATCGCCGCGCTGTGGCCCAGGGTGTTTGCCGCATCAACGCTGGCCTTGACGTCCTGAGACATCGGGGCGGCACCGGCAACGGGTTCCTGGATATTCTGGTTGGCTTGTTGAACAGCCACGCTGGCGCTGGCAGCGGCAGGTAGTGCGACGGCAATAACGAGAGAAAAAAGTAGTGATTTCTTCATGGTGCGTGACTCCGTAACAGTAAAGGGACGGGCGTTTTGAAGTACGCTGCCCCGTGTGGATGACCACATAATGCGCCTGTGTACGAACCATGACGAATCGAACGTTGCAAAAGCAGTTATCACGCTAATTAATTGGCGTAAAGCTCTGTGGATCGCCGATAAATTCCTCGATGCGCGCGCGCAGCCAACGCTCTGCGGGGTCGTTATCCTGGGCGCCACGCCATGCCATGGAAAGATCAAAGGACGGGCCGGTAAACGGCAGGGCGTTGGCGTGCAGCCGGCCGCTTGTGGTCAGCTCTTCAATGACGTAGTCGGGCACGGTGGCGATAAGGTCGGTATCGGCAAGCAGCGTACCCAGCGCGCTGAACTGCGGTACGGCAAGGACGACGCGGCGCGTGTAGCCAAGCGTTTCCAGGGCGTCGTCCACGTAGCCGTCAAGGTCGCCGGCGAAGGATACCAATGCGTGAGGGCGAGCGCAGTACTCATCAATCGCCAGAGGAGCGGCAGCGTCGTCGGCACGCAACACTTGTGGCCAGCTGCGGCGCAGCGGCTTGCATTTGGCGTTGGCCGGCAGGTCGACAACGTAGCTTACCCCCACCGAAATATCACCGGCGTTCAAAAGCTCCGGCATCAGTAAATAGTTGGTACGGCGAATAACCAGTACCACGCCGGGAGCCTCGCGGCGCAGCTGGCGCAGCAGGGCGGGCAGCAGCGCAAATTCCACGTCGTCGGATATACCGATACGAAAGACGGCGTCGCTGGTGGCAGGATCAAATTCGCTGGTAGTGCTCAGCGCGTTGGCGATGGAGTCCAGTGCCGGCGCCAGGTGCTTGAAAATCTCCTCGGCCCGGGCGGTTGGCTCCATGTGGCGGCCGGCGCGGATAAACAGCGGATCGTCAAACAGCGTGCGCAGCCGGGAGAGCGCCGCGCTAATGGCGGGTTGGCCGAGAAACAGCTTTTCCGCCGCTCGCGTTACGCTGCGTTCGTGCATCAGCGTTTCAAAGACGATCAACAGATGAAAATCCACACGGCGCAGGTCAGTACGGTTCAAGTGTCTATCCTTGAGGTATACGGCGTAGCAGGGCGCGTATCATAGCATTCACACACGTCAGTGGCTCGCTGTGAAAGCATTGCGTTCTGCCAACATGTCTGTAATTCTAGACAGATGGATAAGTTGCAAACTCTTGATGTTCTCGCCGCGCTTTCGCAGCCCACGCGGCTCGATGCGTTTCGCCTGCTGGTGCGCCATGAACCCGATGGGCTCTCGGCAGGAGAGATCGCACGGCTTTCCGGTGTGGTGCACAACACCATGTCGGCACATCTGGGCATTCTGCTGCGTGCCGGCCTGGCCACATCTAGGCGGCAAAGCCGCTCGATTATCTACCGCGCCCGGCTTGACGGCCTGAACGAAACCCTCGATTTTCTGGTACGCGACTGCTGCGCCGGCGACCCTCAGCGCTGCACGCCGGACAAACCTGGCCAACTGCTACAGCAAGGAGATACGCCTATGCCCAGCGTGATTTATCACAACCCCGCCTGCGGCACCTCGCGCAATACGCTGGCGATGATGCGCCAGTCCGACGAAGAGCCCCACGTCATCGAGTACCTGAAAACGCCGCCGTCGCGGCAAAAGCTAGTGGAGTTGATCGCGGCCATGCAGATCGCGCCGCGCGAGCTGCTGCGCGGCAAGGACGCCCCGCGTGTCGGGCTGGAGCTGGATGACCCCGCGCTCGATGATGACGCGCTGATCGACGCCATGCTCGAGCACCCGCTGCTGATCAACCGCCCGATCGTGGTAACCCCCAAAGGCACGCGCCTGTGCCGTCCCTCAGAGGCGGTGTTTGAGCTTTTAACCACCCCGCTGAGCGCTTTCACTAAAGAAAACGGTGAGATCGTGCGCTTTGAGCAAGGGCGCATCATCGAGGCGGCCAAATGAGCATAAACGAGCTGCCCCACGTCGAGCCCGAGTCGTTTCAGCCGTTGGATATCGACCGGCTGGCAGCCGCCGGCGACCCCGGCCATTCGCCACGCATTCTGGTGCTTTACGGCTCGCTGCGCGAGCGCTCGTATTCGCGTTTTGTCGCCGAGGAATCGGGGCGGCTGCTGCGCCAGTTTGGCTGCGAAGTGCGCACGTTTGATCCCGCCGGCCTGCCGCTGCCCGACGATATCAGCGCCGAACACGTCAAAGTGCAGGAGCTGCGCGAATTGGCCGAGTGGAGCGAAGGCATGGTCTGGGTCAGCCCCGAGCGCCACGGCGCGATGACCGGCGTGATGAAAGCTCAGATCGACTGGATACCGCTAGCGCTTGGCGGCGTGCGCCCCACCCAGGGCAAAACGCTTGCCGTCATACAGGTGTGCGGCGGCAGCCAGAGCTTTAACGCGGTGAATCAGCTGCGCCTTCTGGGGCGCTGGATGCGGATGCTGACTATTCCTAATCAGTCGTCCGTGCCCAAAGCGTTCAACGAGTTTGACGAGGCAGGGCGCATGCGGTCGTCGCCGCTTTATCGCCGCATTATGGACGTGTGCGAAGAGCTGACGAAATTCACCTGGCTGACTCGCGGGCGCTCGGCCTACCTGACCGACCGCTATTCCGAGCGCGTGGAAAGCGCCGAAGCGGTGTCCCAACGGGTTAATCAAACCGCCCACTAAGGCGCCGTTCAGCGCAGGACTCTCACGCGACGGCTTCACCACACAATTCGGACAACAGGAAGAACGCTTTATGCTCGCGCTAGCGATATTTGTGGCCACGCTAACGCTGGTTATCTGGCAGCCCAAAGGGCTGGGTATCGGCTTTAGCGCGCTGGGTGGCGCGGTGCTGGCGCTGGCCGTCGGCGTGGTCAGCTGGGCGGACGTCGGCGTGGTGTGGAGCATCGTTTGGGACGCCACCTTTACCTTTGTTGCGCTGATTCTTATCTCGTTGATACTCGATGAAGCCGGTTTTTTTGCCTGGGCGGCGCTGCATATCGCCCGCTGGGGCAACGGGCGCGGGCGGCTGCTGTTTCCGCTGGTTGTGCTGCTGGGCGCGCTGATTGCCGCGGTATTCGCCAACGACGGCGCGGCGCTGCTGCTCACGCCCATTGTGGTGGCCATTCTGCTGCGGCTGTCGTTCACGCCCGCCGCAGCGCTGGCGTTCATTATCGCCACCGGCTTCGTGGCCGATACCGCCAGCCTGCCGCTGGTCATCTCCAACCTCGTCAATATCGTCAGCGCCAACTACTTCGATATCGGCTTTGACCGCTATGCGCAGGTCATGGTGCCGGTGGATCTGGTCTCGCTGGCCGCCACGCTTGCGGTGCTGGGCATTTATTTCCGCCGTGATATTCCGGCGCGCTACGACGTTTCTCGGCTGGAAGCGCCGACCAGCGCGATCCGTGACCACTACGTGTTTCGCGCGGCGTTTCCGCTGCTGGGTTTGTTGCTGGCCGCGCTGTTTGTCACTGCCCGCTGGCCGCTGCCGTTCAGCGTAATCATGGGGGCGGCGGCGCTGATATTGATGGCCATTGCCGGGCGCGTCTGGGCGCCCGGGCAGCCCCGCGCGATTGCGCTGGGCAAGGTGATAAAAAATGCCCCCTGGCAGATCGTGCTGTTTTCGCTGGGCATGTATCTGGTGGTCTACGGGCTGGGCAACGCCTGGCTGACCGCCTCCGCATCGGGGGTGCTTGAGTGGCTCGCGCGGCAGGGCGACGTTGTTGCCACGATCGGCACGGGGTTCGCCGCCGCGCTGCTGGCGTCGATCATGAACAACATGCCGGCGACACTGATCGGCGCGCTGGCGATCGATCAGGCGAAGCTCCCGGCGCTGACTCAAGAACTGATGGTCTACGCCAACGTCGTGGGTAACGATCTGGGGCCCAAGTTTACCCCCATCGGCAGCCTTGCCACGCTTTTGTGGCTGCACGTGCTGGCGGGCAAGGGCTACCGCATTAGCTGGGGGCAGTACATGAAAATTGGCGTGGTCATCACCACGCCGGTACTGCTGGCCGCGCTGGTGGCGCTGGCGCTATGGCTACCGGTGATTACCCACGTGTAAAGGTGGGGTAACGGCTAATGCCAGTCGCGGGGCTCGCCGCGATCGCACTTCACACAGCCAAGCTCCAACCCCAGCCGCGAGCGCCGGCCGGCCTCGGTGATTACCCAGGGCCGCTCGGTCCACGGCGGCTGGTGGCGCACATGCTGGTTATGGCCGCAGGCAAGCTTGGCCACCCAGTGATCCTCGTCATCCTTGTGATAGCCGACAATCGGTTGCTGCATGGCAGTCGGTTCCTCAGGACTGTGACGAGGGCGCCCAAAGATTGACGTCGCCTTCTACCGCGTAGTGATCGATCTCGGCCAGTTCATCGGCGGTAAAGTCCGGGGCGTTCAGCGCGCCGACGCAGTCGATCACCTGCTCGGGGCGGCTGGCGCCGATCAGCGCCGACGTTACTCTTCCGCTACGCAGCACCCAGGCGATGGCCATTTGCGCAAGGCTCTGGCCGCGGCGCTCGGCAATGGCGTTCAGGGCACGCACGTTTTCCAGGTTCTCGGCGGAAAGGTGCCCGTCGCGGATGGTTTTGCTCCAGTCGGCGCGGCTGCCTTCGGGAATACCCTGCAAATATTTGCCGGTCAAAAGCCCCTGGGCCAGCGGCGAGAACACGATTGAACCCATGCCCAGCTCGTCGAGGGTATCCAGCAGTCCGTCGTCTTCGATCCAGCGGTTGACCAGCGAATAGCTCGGCTGGTGAATCAGGCACGGCGTGCCGAGCGAGCGCAGGATAGCGACCGCCTCCCGGGTGCGCTGGGTATTGTAGGACGAAATGCCCGCGTACAGCGCCTTGCCCTGACGCACGGCGTGGTCGAGCGCGCCCATGGTTTCTTCCAGCGGTGTCTCCGGATCAAAGCGGTGGGAATAAAAGATATCCACATGGTCGGTGCCCAGCCGTTCCAGGCTGCGATCAAGGCTTGAAAGCAGATACTTGCGGCTGCCCCACTCGCCGTAGGGGCCGGGGTGCATGCGATAGCCCGCCTTGGTGGAAATTACCATTTCGTCGCGCAGGCCGGCAAAATCGGTGTTAAGAATGCGCCCAAAGAGCTCCTCGGCGCTGCCCGGCGGCGGGCCGTAGTTGTTGGCCAAATCAAAGTGGGTAATACCGTGGTCAAAGGCGGTGCGGCAGATCGCTCGAGCGTTATCCGGCTGCGCGTTTTCGCCGAAGTTCTGCCACAGGCCGAGTGAAATCGCCGGCAGTTTCAGCCCGCTTTTTCCGCAGCGGCGGTAGGGCATCCGCTCGTAACGTTGTTCATCGGGCGTATAGCGCATGAAGTGTCTCCTTGCGGTTTGATAAAAAACCAACGTTGACGCAGCCACGAGTATGGCAGGATGGGGGCATCGGTGTTCAAGCCGTTGGCCTACTCCGCGATGCCAAATTTTTCTGTCAGGATGTGATTTTTATGCTGCTTTACGGTGTTCCGTTATCGCCCTTTGTACGCAAGACGCTGTTTACGCTTTATGAACTGGACTTGCCGTTTGAACAGGTCATTACCCCGCCGGGCAGCGACGCACCAGCGTTTCGTGAGATCAGCCCGCTGGGACGTATCCCCGGCTTTGCCGATGACGGCGTCAAGATGTGGGATTCGTCGGCCATTTGCCACTACCTGATTCGTGGTCAGGGCAGCGCGCTGATCGACTATGCAACGCCGCAGACGCTGGCGCGTGTGATTGCCTGGGACAAGTATGCGGATGATGTCCTGGCCGAGGCGGTCTTTCCGCCGTTGATCGAGCGTGTGGTCAAGCCAATCCGATTGGGCACTGACGCCGACGAAGACGTTGTGACCCATGCGCTCAACGAGCTGCTGCCACCCGTGGGCGACTACCTGAATGACAGCCTCGCAAAAAGCGGTGATGCTTGGCTTGCCGGCGGGGCGTTCAGCTATGCCGATATTGCGGTTGGCGCGCATTTGACCAACTTGCTGTTGGCCGGTATTGCGCTGGATGGCAAGCGCTGGCCGGCACTCGGGGAGTGGTTCACACGCTTGCAGCAGCGTGATGCTTTCCAGCGCATGTACCAGGAAGCCCGTGATTTTAGGCTTTAGAGCGCATTACGCGGCTTTCTGCTAGCTTTAAAGCGATAGGCCGGTAAATATACGGAAGCAAAAAATTGCAAGCCAACCCGAAGGAGCACGCCATGAATAACGACCAGATAAAAGGCAACTGGAAGCAGCTGAAAGGCGAAGCCCGGAAGCGCTGGGGCAAGCTGACCGATGACGATCTTGACGTTGTCGCCGGCGAGCGCGACAAGCTGATCGGCAAAGTACAGGAGCGCCACGGCTTGGCACGCGAAGAAGCCGAGAAAGAAGTGGACGAGTTTTATAAGTCGTCCAAGTAGCGCCTGGAAACGCCTAAAAGGCCTGCTGAAAGGCGTGCACCATTTCGGGCTGATGGCATAGCGCCAACGAGCGGATGATGCGCGTGATACGCAGGTGATTATGGCCGCCGGCTTTTAGCCAGATGTGGGTTGCAATGGACAGCGCTGGCAGCGCCTCCACGGCTTGTGCGTCCCGGGTCAGACCGTAAAACCCGAGCATGACGTCCAGCGAGTGGCGCTGGCGTTCACGCAGCGCGGGCGCTGCGCCGCGATAAAACGCGAGCAGTCGTGGGTCGGCGTTCATGGTATGCCTCGTTCAGTAAGTGCTTACAAAAAGATTTATTGCTTCACACGCTGCCCGGCGTGTGGGTGCCGGCAGCCGTTATCCCGTCTCGCCTCGCAACGCCGAAAATGCGATCTGCTCCTGCTCCAGGCGCAAATGTTGGCCGGGTTCAATGCTGCTCAGCATTTGGTAAACAGCTTGTTCGTGTGCCGTCAGGTTCGATAGCTCGCCGGTATACGGGGAGGGTTCAATGCCCCATAGGTGCTGGTGAGTCCGCAGGGTGGCGGCGTCCATGAGCAGGGAGCGGCTGTGGGGCAGGACGTCGCGGAGCTGGTTGAGAATCCTGAAGCCGTGGGTGTCAATATCGCCCCAGTAAAGCACTTCCTTGTCCTTGAACCAGTCGACATTGGCGAGCTGGTGGCCGATGCCGTAGCCCTGACCGAAGACGACAATGGCCGAGGGCGTTGGCGGAAAGGCCAGGGCGGTGACGTCGTTCTCGACGATGTAAACTGTTCTGACCGCCAGACCGAGCGCGGCGAACTGGTCTATGGGCACTTCGATGTCGTGTAACCCGGCCATCGCGTGTGCCTGGTCGAGAAATCGCAAACGCAGGCGGGAGGGCCGGCGGCGAAAGCCGTAGCGCTGTTCGAAGTGGCGAGCGCCGGTGGCGGCGACGTCGATGGCGTGTTCCGGCAAGACCTGGTCAAGCAGCTCTGCAATCAGCCCGCGGTTGCCTTCGATGAACTTGGTGTGCACGCCGGGGATTTCCAGCTGGCGGATATACAGGCCCGGCCTGGGGTGCTGTTCCACCCACCCAAGAATGGCGATCAGGGCAGGCCATTGCGGCTGGAGGTCAAGCACCTTGAGCGGCTTGTGCCGGCACCAGTCAGCCAACACGGGAAAGCGCCGGGTAATCTCGGCGCTGAGCGTTTGATACCGGCGCATGGCGTCGAGCCGTCCGATCTGGCGCAGGGCGGCATCAAGCGTGGGGATCACGATCGCCACTGGCAGCGTATTACGCCCCAGCTGGCGGTGATTGGCGGTGTGCCATTCCGGTACCAGGTCTTGACTGGCGGCGTTTTGCCAGTGCGTGGCCCAGCGCCGGGCGGCATTGAAGTGTTCCAGCAGCTGACCGGCCGTGGGTTTTTTCAGCGTCAGGCGTAGCGGAAAAAGGGCGTCCGGCTGTTCGCAGGCGCGCAACAGTTCGCCTTTTTGCCAGCGCTTTTCCAGCTGCTTGCGTATATCAGACGCTGTTGTCCAGTCCGGGCTCATGGTTCGGGTGGGCCCTGTGTTGCCCTGTCGGCCCTTGTCGAGCGTTCCTCGCGGAAGGCTTCGATGGTCAGGTTGCGCAGCAGCGACTCCCGGCCTTCGGGGTTGGACACGAAGCTGACGTGGGCGACGTAGGGTTCGATAATGTGAATTTTCTGCATGGGGGTGACGATCAAGAGCTGTAGGTTAAGCTGGCGGAACAGCTCCAGGCCGAAGCGGGCCGATTCGTCAGAGCCGCGGCCAAAGGCTTCGTCGATCATCACGAAACGGAAGCTTCGCGAGCGCACTTCGCCCCATTCCAGCCCGAACTGGTACACCAGGCTGGCGGCGAGCACGGTATAAGCGAGCTTTTCTTTCTGCCCGCCGGATTTACCCCCGGAGTCGGTGTAGTGTTCGTATTCGCTGCTGTCTTCGCGGTAGCGTTCGGAGGCGGCAAAGGTGAACCACTGGCGCACATCGGTAACTTTGCGGGTCCAGCGTTGATCCAGCTCGGTCGTGCCTTCGCGGCCACCAAAGCGTTCGATAATCGCTTTGACTTGTAAAAATTTGCGCTCGTCGTACTGGTCGTCTTCAATGCCCAGGGTGGTGTTTTCGGTACAGGCTTTCAGGCTTTCCTGAAACTCGCGGATGTCCACGTCGGCGTTGGGCTGGGCTTCGAGCAGGATATAGCGGCCGGGGTTGTATTCGATATCGGCCAGGGAGCGGTTGATCTGCTCGATACGCTCGCGAATCAGCTGGCGTTCCTTGTGCAGCTGGCCCTGAAAGGTGGCAATTTCGTTGATCGCGTTTTCATTGAGCAGTGCCTTGAACTGCTGTTCAAAGCGGGGCAGGTTATCCGCCTGCAGGGCCTCAAGCATGGCGCGGTATTCGGGCACGGCGTCGAGGCTGATATCCACCTCTTGGGCGTCCAGCGGCCAGCCGTGATTGAACCGACTCATGGCCTTGAGGATGCTTTCTTCCAGGCGTTTTAACTGCCCGGCCTCGTTATCGATTTTTTTCTGCAGCCATTCGCGAAACTCCTGTTCGCGGTTGGCGCAGGATTCCACGCTGAGCTGCTGCTCGCCCAGCGCCTCGGGGCGTAGCGCATCCAGCGCTTTGAAGGCCTCCACCTGCTCGTTATCATCGCTCAGTAGCGCCTGGGCGTCTTCCAGCGCCTGTTGTGCATTGCGCTGTTTGTCCTCGGTGCGGCCCAGGTCGCGATTGAGCTGGCGTTCCTGTTCCTCGTTCTCGCGGATGCGCTCTTCCAGCGTCTTGAGCTGCTCGCTCAGTGCCTGAAGCTGGCTGGAAGCCGACTCCAGTGCCTGCTTTTCCTGCGCCATTCTGGCGCTGTCCTGCCCCGGGGTTTGCCAGTCGATATCGCTGAAGTGTTGCACCTGCAGCAGGGCGGTCATGGCGTCACGCTGGCCGCTGAGCTCAAGGCGGCGGGTGTCGATAGCCGCCAGCTGCGCGTCGAGCGCCGCAATGGTTCTTTCCAGCTCGGCCTGGCGGTTTTCCAGGGTAGCGATTTTCTGCTTGTTGCTCCAGCCGAGAACAAAGCGGCTGCGGTCGTCAAGGCGGTGGCGATCGTCTTTCTCATGGCGCTGGTTGCCCGCCTTGAGTTGCCCGGACGCGGTAATGGCCCGGGGCTCCCGGCGGAACTGGGCCAGGTCGTCGCAGCAGGCGTAATCAAACCGGCGCGCCAGCTCTTGTTCCATCCAGGGGTAAAAGGCCGAATCGGGGCGGATATCCAGCTTATTAATCAGCGATTGGGCGTGGCGCTCGGGCATCGCTGGTGCTTGCGGTTGGTGCACCCGGTAGTAGACCAGCCGCCCGCGCAGGTTGGTGGACTCGACCCAGTGGGCGACGTCGGCATAGTGCTCGTCGGCGACCAGTAGCGCCAGCGCAAAGCTGTGCAGCACGCGTTCAGCTGCGCCTTCCCAGGCGCTTTCGTGGTCGCGTACGCGGAGCAGCTCGCCGGCAAAGGGCAGGTCGTCGGCGTCAAGGCTGAGGGCGTCGCACAGGGCATCGCGAATGCCGACCTGGCGCGAGTGAATATTGGAATGGCGCTGGCGCAGAGAGGCCAGCTCGTCTTCCCGCTCGCCGTGTTCTTTACGGGACTCCCGGCGCGATACTTCAAGCTCCGTGTGGCTGTTGTCCTGCTCGGCCGCCAGGCTCTGAAGCTCGTTCTTGCGCGCGGTCAGCATGCCAACCTGGCGGGTGAAGGTGTCCAGGTCGGGCTGGCGTGTCAGTTCGAGGCTGGCGGCGAGGCGCGCGTATTCGTCGGCTTTTTGCTGACGCCGCTGGCGCTCCTGATCGAGGCGCTGGATCTCGGCGGCAAGCTGCTCGAGGCGGTCGCCGCCCTGCCGGGAAATGGCTTCTTTGATCTGGTCGCGCTGGCCGCGCTGTGCGGTCAGGCTTTCAACCTGCTGCTGCAGGCGGTGACTCTGGCGTTCATGCTCGGTTTCAAGGTGGCTCAGGCGCTTTTCCAGCAGCTGTTGGCGGTGGCTGGCAAAGTAGCTTTTGAGCGTATCCCGGTTGTCTTCCCAGCGCCTGCGCTGGCGGACGCTGTGCGCATGCCGGTCGCCGTCGGCCACCAGGGGCGTCAGCGCGTCGATTTGGCGGCGGGCCTTGAGCACGGCGGCATGGGACCGGCTGAGGTCATCGAAATGGTGCAGCAGGCCGTCAATGCGGGGCTGAACGTCGAAGGCCTCGAGCATGTGCTCGCGGACAAAATCGGTCAGGTTGCCGACGGATTTCATCGACACGGTCTGATGAAAAAGCTCCAGCGCCTGGTTGTTTTTCAGCCCGAACAGCCGGCGGAAGGTGGCTTCGTAAGGGGGAAACGTCTCGAACAGCTGGATGCCTGGGGTATTGCGCAGCTGTTTGCGCAGCGTGGTGAGGTCATTATTGAAGTGGGCCAGGTGCTCGCGAATGGTCAGGGCATCTTCGGCAACGAGATAAAAGCGGTCGGGTTGGCCGTGCTTGTCTTTGTGCCAGAAGACCTGCGCCAGCGTGACTTGCTGGTCGTAGCCTTCGTTACCGAACACGGCCAGCAGCACGGAATAGCTGTTGTGGTCGCGCAGGGCGACGGGCCTGGCGTTATGGCCGCTGTCGCTACGCTCGGATTTGTAATAGCCCTGGACGTAGGAGCGCAGCGAACGCTCCTTGTTCAGCGCGCCGGCCGCCTTGTTATAGGCAATGCGCTGGGTGGGCACCAGCAGGGTGGTCATGGCGTCCACCAGAGTGGATTTGCCGGAACCGATATCGCCGGTCAGCAGGCCGTTGTCACCGTTGACCTCCACGCGCCAGACACGACGGTCAAAGGTGCCCCAGTTCAGCACTTCAAGGTATTGCAGCCGAAAACCGGCGCGGGTGTCGTTATCCACCATATCCAGTAGCTGTTCCTGCATTACTGCTGGCCCTCCCGGGTTGCTGGCTGGTCGTTATGCGGCGTTATGTGCTGCCGATAGTCCGCCAGGCGCAGGTCAAACGCGTTGAGCCACTGGGCGTCGACGTAGGCCTTGAGGATTCGGCGGATTTCGATTTTATCGGGCTGGTCGCGCAGGCGGCGGATAAACCCCAGGTCGGCAACCTTGTTGAGATGACTGTCGATCTGGTCGACCAGACGCGCCTCATTGGAGCTTTCAGGCAGGAAGGTGCGCATCAGGCTGACCACTTCCTCTCGGTCCAGAATGACCCGGACGTCACCGCCGGAGGCGTCGGCTTCGGCCAGCTTGCGCCGCAGCAGGGCGATCAGCAGGCTGACCGGATAGGACAGCTGGCGCCGGCTCATGAGCCGGGGAAGCGGCGTTTCGTCGGCGTCGCTTTCACGGGTGACAAGCCAGGCATAGCCCTCCGCTTCGTCCAGCTGGAAGGTGAGCCCCAGCAACGCCACGTAATCGCGGATGCGCGGCTGCAGCGTCATGATCTGCTGCCACAGACCCGGGTCATCATCCTGATAGACGACGCCCTTGAGCAGCTTGATCACGGCCAGAGACAGGGCATTATCGGAGGAAGTATCGTGAGGTTCGGGCGTAATCATGTAAGCGGAGTCTCCATGGCAAAACGTAGGGCAGGCGACGCGACGGAGAGACCGCCTAGCGGATAAAAATGATGCGTTGAATGCGCGCTCGGCGGCCGGTACCGGTGTCATCGATCCAGCGGATGTTGTCCTGCTGGCTGTCATCAAAGCTGGCATGGGAATGCTCGCTGGCGATACTCAGGTAGGTGACAAGCTCGGCCAGCCCCACCTGCAAGGGATGGCGTTCGATGACGTCGGCAAGCGTTGCCTGAGAGCGGTCGCGCAGCGTGTCACGGATATGCTCTTCAAGGCGCTTACGCTCCACTACCACCTGATTGAACAGGGCCTCGGGGTCCACGTCCGATTCGTCCCCGACTTCCACCGCGGATTCGATCACCGGCTTTAGTGGCGGCGAGAAAAGCGGGCGCTCCATGGCCAGGTTAATGCCGGCCTGGGGGGACTCCATGGCCATCAGCGTGGCCTCGGGCGGCGCATCGCGTAGCCCCAGCGCCTGGGTCTCCAGCGACTGGATCAGCTGCATGATGCGCTTGTTTTCCAAGTAGGTCTGGTCGTCAAGAAAGCGCCGCAGCTGCCGTGAGAGGCGGGCAACGGTGCGCTGGGTTTGCTCGCCGGCGTCGAGCCAGTCAAAGTGAATGCGTTTGAAGCGTGCATCCGGCTTGAGTGTTTGTACCGCGTCCAGTTCGAAGACGCGCTCCAGCCCCTCGGACAGCTCTTCCTGACGCGAGGGCGACATCAAAAACTCCCAAAAGGCGCGAAAGGTACGCCCCTGGTCGGTATCGGAAATCGCATCCCGCTCGCCGAATATTCGCGCCAGGAGGTCGCCTTTGCTGCCCTCCCAGGCGGTGATCTGCTCTCGGGCTTCGCGGTCCAGCTGGCGGAAGTTCTGCTCGACCTGACGAAAGTCCGCCAGCAGCTCTTTGGCGGTACCGCTAAGCTGCTGGAAGCGCTCGCGCTGGGCGGTGTCATCCATGAGGGTGATATCGCCGGCTTCCACACGGGCAATTTCCCGGTCAATCGCCGCCCTGCGTGAATGCAGGTCATCCAGCCGGGCCTGCTTGTCGGTCTCGGTACCGGCGATCATCTGCTGTAGCAGGTCAAAGACGGTGCGCAGGCGCGATTCCGTACCCACAAACTGGCGCTGCGTAAGACTTTCCAGCCAGCTGAGGGCTTTTTCCGTGGCCGGCGTCAGGTCAAAGTGGGCCTCGTCGCTGCCTGGCGGGTAGAACTTGCGCAGCCAGCCCTTGCCGTTGTCCGCCCAGTCATTCAGGTAGTCGCCGGCGCCCCGGGGAAAGGCGTCCTCCCCGTGATTTTCCCGCAGTTGAAAAAGCAAATCTTCCAGCTGCGAGCGCAGCGGTGCCTCGGCCAGGGTCCGCGCATTGGGCTGGATAAAAGCGGCGTCAAGAAAGCTGATAATCAACGGAGCGTGGTCGGCCAGCAGCAGCCGCCAGGCAGGGTGCAGGCGGCGCAGCTGATTGAGAGTGGTGTAATCCAATGCGCTGACCTTTGGAGAGGTGAAAGACCCTTGATGATAGGGCAGACGAATGACAGGTTAAAGGGCGCCTGTGGCAAGCACTTAAAACGTCGAAAGCCCCGTTGCTTCCATCAGCCGGTAGCGCCAGCGCATCCACTGGCTGACGTCGCCACTCGATGACAGCGGCAGGCTGGTGCGTCGCGATGCGGTGGAAAACCAGCGGCGCTCAAACAGTGCGGCGGCCTTGTTGATCGCCGGCGTTTGCTGATTGCCCGTCAGCTCTACGCTGGTTTCAAGGTTCAGGTTATCCAGATTGCGCCGTGTGAAATTGGCTGAGCCCAAAATCATCGCTGCACCCAACCCATTTCGCTCCCGATGTAGCAGCAGCTTGGTGTGGCACTGCTCGCCCTGGGTCAAACACCAGCGTACTTCGATATCAGACTCGGCAAGCTCGGCGGCCACCGGGCGGTTGGGGAGCCCGCCTTTTTGCATGCCGAAGGCCTCGCGATTAGGGTCGAGCAGTACCCGCACGGCAACGCCGCGCGCGCTGGCGGCCTTGAGCGCCTTGATCAGCGGGCGGTGAGAGAGGTAAAACACGGCGATATCCAGCCGGTCGCGGTTGTCGGCATGCGCGATGCGGTTGAGCAGGGCATCGCGAATCGCCGCCTCGCTGAGGATGCGCAGGCGTGCCCCCGTTACGTTTTCAGGTGCTTTATCAGCGGTGGTTGGCGGGGTCGGGGTTTCTGGCCACCCGCCCTCGGCGCTGCCTGACCAGCCGATCAGCGAGCGCTCGGAGGCCAGTAGGTCCAGCGCCGCCGGGCCGGTAAAGCGCAGCGCGATATTGCCGTGGCGGCTGCTGGCATCGTGGGGGTTGGCCGTGGTGACGAGCCCAGCCCAGCCGTCGCCGTGGTCGACCACCAGCGTCTTGCGGTGGTTGGCGCGGAAATTGGCCAGGCTCAGGTAGCTGCGCAGGGTGATCTGGCCCTGGCCCAGCGGATTGGGCAGCCAGCCGCCGCCTTGATCGTTGCCGAGACGATTCAACCCCAGGTGCCACAGCCCGGACCACAGCGGGTTGGAGGCCCGAAGCCGGGGTAAATCGGTGAGGGTCAGCGCCACGCCGGCCTCTTTCAGCCGCGCCAGATGCTCGGGCATCAGCGCACCGTAAAGCGTATTGATCGGATCGGTAATGACGCGCACGGTCATGTTGGGATGCCGACGTTGTTGCACAACCAGCGCCTCGCTCAGCTCGCTGGACAGGGCGCGCATACCCTCGTTGCCGGCCTTGCCGGCGAAGTCGTTGAACAGGAACATATCGAGCACGATAAGGCGCCGCGCCTGCCCGATCATGCCCAGCACTTCGTCGAAAATCGCTTGACGATAATGTCGCTGCCCCTCGGCGTCGTACCAGGTTTCGTCCACAAGCAGCTGGATGTCATTGGCCTCACGCATTGGCCAGGCCACGCCCACGCCCTCGGGCAACGGCTTGTGGCGCTGCCAAAAGCTCATGGCAAGCCAGGCCGCTATAATGAGCAATAACGCCAGCAGCATTATGCGCTTTCTGCGCCGGCATCGATCCTGCCTTTTCCTTGGCTGGGGCACGGTCTTTTCTCCTCGTCAGGCGCCTGAACAGGGTAGTGCTATAGCGTAGCGGGGAAGTCTTCCAGGCCGGCCATAAAGCGCTGCTTGTAGTCCTCGAACAGCTTGCGATCCTGCTTTAGGCTTTGGGCAACGGCGGCATCATCGACGCTCAACGCGGGCGACAGGTCGTCGGGCCCGCTGGCCGGGTGTTCGGCGCTCAGGCCGATACGGATGCCGTTTGGCCCGGTAAACCAACGTGCAATGCCGGCACGATGAAAGCGCTCTTCATCGGCCGGATCGGCGGCATCGACGCGCAGTGGGGCGCGCTGAGCCAGCTCGTTAACCAGCTGCATGGCCGGGGAGGAGCCGGTGGGCGTATCGAGATCCACCATCAGCATGGGGGACATGCCCTGGTTGGCCTTGTCGAGCACCAGCAGCGCCAGTGCTACTGGGCGTGCGCTATCATCGACCAGCGCCAGCACGCGAGCTGCCTGCTGCTCGAACAGCACGCCCTTCACGCCGGCAAAACGCAGCAAGGGCGTCAGACCCGACTGGCTGCCATAGGTATCGGCACATAGCCGCGCCAGGCAGGCGTCACGTTGGCTGGGTTCATTGACCTGGATAACTCGCATTGTTCTACTCTCCTGAGGGTGTGCTGCACGTGCCTGATCGCGAAAAATTGCGCAAAGCCTAGCACAGCCCGCCAGCTCCGGAACATTGGCTTGGCGCATCAAGCGTCGGGCAGGTTTGCTATCCTGTGTGGTCCCCGAATGAATCAAGGAGCGCGCCATGCGCACTGTTAAAGATCGTGTTCGCCATGCGATCTCGTTTGAACTCATCGGCCTGATGCTGATTATTCCGCTTGGCACTTGGCTGTTCGACAAACCGATGAGCGATATCGGCGTGGTTGCCGTGGTCAGCGCGACCATCGCCACGTGCTGGAACTACGTCTACAATCTGGGGTTTGACCACGCGATGCTGCGCTGCCTTGGCGGCGTGCGCAAAACTGTCCCTCTGCGTGTGTTTCACGCGGTGCTGTTTGAAACCGGCCTGCTGATCGTCCTGCTGCCATTTATCGCGTGGTACCTCGGTGTCTCTCTGGCCCACGCTTTCCAGATGGATATCTCGTTCGCTATTTTCTATATGATCTATGCCTTCGTTTTTAACTGGGCGTACGACGTTATTTTCCCCGTTGGGGCAGAGCCTGTGCCGGTTGATGCAGAGGCCAGGTGACGGGAGAAGGTCTGGCGCCAAGTGCCCAGTACCCAAATCCAGTACAACGTTGTTGCAAGGTGAGCGGATACAGCCCGGTTATTTGCTTTCTCTCCTGCCATTGACTAATTTTTAACGATGTGCTTTCGCACGCTGTACGCCACGTTACGCATCACGCTGACTCGACCCTGAAAAAGCTCTTGAAAAAGCTTTTGGAAATAGTGGCATACAACCATGTGTTCCTGAAATCAGAATTGATAGGGGAGTGATGATCATGCGCTTTTCGTTCGGTAACCGATTGATAGTAAAGTCATTGGGGGTGGTTTTGGGCACGGTATTGACCACCGGTGTCGCCTCGGCTCAGTCCACCACGTTCCTCACCATCGGTTCGGGCTCCACGTCCGGGCTGTACTATCCAACGGCAGTGGGTATCGCCAAGATTCTCAGCGAGGCGGACGTCGGCCTGCGTGCTAACGCGCGTTCTACCGGGGCTTCGGTCTTCAACGCCAATGCCATCGGCGAGGGCTCGCTGCAGATGGGGATGATGCAGAACAACATCGCCTCTTATGCGTATAACGGCACCGGGGTCGAGGCCTTCAAAAACAACAAGATCGACAACCTGCGCGGCCTGATCGGCTTGTATCCGGAGGCCATTCATATTCTGGCCCGGGAAGATGCGGAGATCGAGAGCGTCGCGGATCTGGCCGGCAAGCGTGTCTACGTCGGTGATGTGGGCTCCGGCACCGAGCAGGACGCCATGAATATCATGGCTGCCTTCGATGTGACCTTCGATGACCTGAAGGCCGACGTGCGCGGCAGTTCCGGTGACGCCGTGGGGCTACTGCGCGACGACAAGATTGCCGCCATGTTCTACACCGTGGGCCTGGGCTCTTCGGCCATTGTCGAAGCGGCCCAGACGGCGCCAGTTACCGTCATCTCCATCGATCCGAAACCTCTCAAGCAGCTCCAGGAGGACTACGATTTTTATACGCCTTTCACCATTCCCGGTGAGACCTACCCCGGTGTCGAGGACGATGTGCAGACGGTGACGCTCAAGGCCATGCTCGGGGCATCCGCCGAGCTATCCGAAGACGACGTCTATACCTTCATGAACACGGTGTTCAATGAGAAGCTGGATACCTTTTATAGCGATATCCAGAACCCGAACCTCAAGAAGTTCTTCACCGTCGAATCAGGGCTGGAGGGTATGTCCATTCCCCTGCATCCCGGTGCGGTCAAGTTCTTCGAGGAGCAGAATGTCGACGTGCCGGATGAGCTTAAACCTTCCATGTAACGATCAATGAAACGATCGGTGTAGCTATCGGCATATCGGGCCCCGGGTGAGCCGGGGTCTGATATGTCACCGGATATCCAGGGCTGACTCAGCAGCCACCACCATAGCGAGTGGGAAGCCATGGCCCATCGAGCGACGGATGAGGAGGCGGGCGATAGCGCCGAGGCGCAGCGTATCGTTGAAAGCGAATACGGCGCGCGTAAGCCGCATAGCCGCTGGCAGCGCTGGCTATTGGTGCTGATCGCGGTGAGTTGGAGCCTGTTTCAGCTCTACGCCACCTATTTTGGTTCGCTCAGCCCGCAGAAACTCGGCGCGATACACTTGGCCTTCGGCTTTGCTTTAGCGTTTTTGTCCTACCCCGGCAAGCGCGGGCCCAATGAGCGCATTCCCTGGTATGACTGGCTGCTGGCGGGCGTCGGCATGGTCACGGCGCTGTATATCGTCGTTAATTACTACAATCTGGTCGCAGTCCAGGGCGGGCTGCCGATCACCCGTGACGTGTGGATGGGCTCACTTCTGCTGATCACGCTCGGGTTGGCGGCCTCACGTATTATCGGTATTGCGCTGCCGATTATCGCCAGTATTGTCATCCTGTATGGCATCACCGGCCCTGCCGGCATCATTCCGCTGACCCCGCCGGACATGCTTTTCCTGCACAACGGCTATGACTGGCGCCAGATTGTTCAGCAGCTGTATATCACCACGGAAGGTATCTGGGGGACGCCGATTCAGGTGTCAGCCTCCTTCGTATTCCTGTTCGTTCTGTTCGGTGCGCTTCTGGATCGGGCCGGCGCCGGGCAGTACTTCGTCGATCTGGCGTACAGCGGTCTGGGCACGTACCGCGGTGGCCCCGCCAAGGCGGCGGTAGTGGCGAGCCTGCTGACCGGTATTGTCTCGGGGTCTTCTACCGCCAATACGGTAACGACGGGCACCTTCACAATCCCATTGATGAAGAAAATCGGCTATCCGCCGCTCAAGGCCGGGGCCATCGAATGCGCAGCCTCGACCAATGGCCAGCTGATGCCGCCGATCATGGGCGCCGCGGCCTTCATCATGGCGACCTTTCTGAACATTCCCTATTCCGAGTTGATTCTCTATGCCTTGGTGCCAGCGCTGTTGTCCTATATGGGCCTGGTGTTCACCGTGCATCTGGAAGCGCTCAAACTGAATCTGCCGGGTATGCCACGTGCGGAGTTGCCGCCGTTTTGGCCGACGTTCCTGAAAGGCGTTCACTATCTGGTGCCGGTGGCCTTTCTGCTTTACGAGCTGATGTGGGTGCAGTTGACGCCGGAACGCAGCGCGCTGAACGCGCTGGTGCTGCTCATTATCGTGATGTTCATACAAGAAGCCTGGCTGGGTCTGCGGCATGCGGGGAGTGCCAAAGGCGTTGTGATGGGGCTCTGGCAGGGTGCCAGGCTGGTGTTCGAGGGCCTTGAGAAGGGCGCTCGCAACATGACGACCATTGCGATTGCCACAGCAGCGGCGGGCATCATCGTCGGCATGGTCACCATGACCAATCTGGGCTACGGGCTGACCCAAATTATTGGCGTGCTCTCCATGGGCAATATCTGGCTGGTGCTTATTCTCGCGGCGCTCACCTCGCTGATTCTGGGAATCGGCCTGCCGACTACCGCCAATTACATCGTGATGGCGGCGCTGGTGGCGCCGGTGATTGCCAATCTGGCAAGCGATGTGGGGCTCGACGTGCCGCTGGTGGCCATCCACCTGTTCGTTTTCTATTTTGGCATTCTTGCTGACGATACGCCGCCGGTGGGGCTGGCGGCCTATGCCGCCTCGGCGATTTCCCGTGCCGACCCGGTACGCACCGGTGTGCAGGGGTTCATCTATGACCTGCGCACCGTGATTCTGCCGTTCATGTTCTTCTTCAATCCCGAGCTGATCCTGCACGTGGATAGCTGGCTACGCGGTGGCTGGGTGATCTTCACCGCAGTCATCGGCATGCTGGCTTTTGTCGCGGCAACTCAAGGCTATCTGGTCACCCGGATGCGCTGGTATGAGCGCCTGCTGGTATTGGCCTGCGCGCTGGCGATGATCAAACCGGGGTTGGTGACCGACCTTGTCGGCCTGCCGCTGCTGGCGCTGGTCTTTGTTTATCACCGTCATCGCTCGATGGCCGGGGGCGGGCCGTCGTCGCTGTTCGGTCGGGGAAGCTATCCCGCCGAGCAGCGAGCGGCTAGCCGTGGCGATGGTGTCTGACCAAAGTAATGCGATGGTCTGACCTTGACTCGAGTTAGCCAGCGGGGTCGGCAAGCAGGCTCTAGGCACATTCGCATCAAGCGTCGGTCAGGTTTGCTATCCTGTGCGGCGCGTATCGTCTTCCCGCCGCTGGGGGCAGCCGCTTTCGGCGGCAAGGTGTATGGTGTTGTCCCGTAAGATCTGGTTGACTGCTTTTGCAGCTACACCCATCCCCGTGAGAAGTGGGCTTGAAGGCTTGGCGCGCCCGATACGCAGAGGTTGTAACGGGCGTATCTCACGTTAATACATAGAGTTAATCTTGGGTGCCATTCCTTTTCTTCTACCAGGTTTCAGGGAGCCCGCAGCGCGCAAAGTGAGCGCTGTGGGGAAAATAACAAAATGCCGGTCGTTCAGGAGTTCAAGGAGTAAGTTATGGAACTGATGTATCAAGTGGAAGATAAGCCGCCCCTACCCATCTCAGTGTTGCTCGCGGCTCAGCATTTGCTTGCAGCTCTGGGTGCCATTATTGCCGTACCTTTGGTGGTTGGGGGCGTTTTGGGGCTACCCACCCAGGATATGGTGATCCTGGTGAATGCGGCGATGCTGGTGTCGGGCGTTGTAACGATTCTGCAGTGCAAGGGTGCAGGGCCGGTGGGCATTCGGTTGCCGTGCGTGATGGGCACCAGTTTTACCTTCGTGGGCGTATCCATTGCCATAGGGTTTGAGCATGGTGTGGCGGGTATTTTGGGCTCGGCCTTGGTGGCATCGCTGGTGATGATTGTGGGTAGTTTTTTCATGCCTTTTATCCGCAAGCTGTTTCCGCCGGTTGTCACTGGCACGGTTGTTACCCTGATTGGCCTTTCGCTGATCCCTGTCGCGGTCGACTGGCTGGCAGGCGGCCAGGTGGGGTCCGAGGGTTATGCCAAGCCCGCTAATCTGATGATTGGGCTGCTTGTGCTGGCGCTGGTTATTGCTCTGTCACAGTGGGGGCGCGGCATTCTGGCAGCGGCTGCGGTGGTGATTGGTATCGTAGTGGGTTTTGTGGTGTGCATTGCGTTTGGGCTGGTGGATTTTAGTCCGGTTAAGGAAGCCTCTGCGGTGGCCTTGCCCAGTCCGCTGCACTTTGGCCTGAGCTTTCCCATTAGCGGCATTATTGGCATGAGCGTCGCCTATCTGGTGACCATTATGGAATCCACCGGCGATTTTATGGCGTTGTCCGATGCTACCCACCGAAAACTAACGGGCAAGAAGCTGTCTAGCGGCATTCTGTGTGACGGCTTGGGTTCCGCCCTGGCTTCTGTGTTTTCTACTACGCCATTTTCATCCTTTTCACAGAACGTAGGCATCGTTGCGATTTCCGGCGTGGCCAGTCGTCATGTTGTTGCCATTACCGGTGGCATGCTGATTCTGGCGGGCCTGTTCCCGGTACTGGGGGCTTTGGTGGTGGCTATTCCGCTGCCGGTTCTGGGTGGCGCAGGCCTGGTCATGTTTGCCATGATTATCTCGGCTGGCATCAGCATGCTGTCGCGGATTGAGTTCAACAGGCGCAACATGCTGATTATCGCGGTCAGCATAGGCTCTGGTATGGCGGTAACCGTGCGCCCGGAACTGCTCAGCTATCTGCCGGAGTTTGCCAAGGTGGCGCTGGCATCCGGTATTACCACAGGCTCACTAGTGGCACTGCTTCTGAGCGGCATTTTGCCCGGGCGTGAGGCCGTCGTGTTGGAGGACGAAACAGAGGCCTAAGCTTATTTTGCGACCTATAGCTGGAGTTGGCTGACTCGCTTCATCAGCCGATTCCAGTCGATTGGCAGTCGTTTTTTCAGGCTCGAAAACTGCGCGGCTTTCGGGTCGAGAGCTTCAACCGGCTGTTGGCTGGCTGTAGGGTTTCGGATGATCAAACCGGGGTTGGTGACCGACCTTGTCGGCCTGCTGGTGCTGGTCTTTGTTTATCACCGTGATCGTTCAATGGCCGGGGGCGGGCCGTCGTCGCTGCTCGGTCGGGGAAGCTATCCCGTCGAGCAGGGGATAACTCCTGTAGGCGACTTGATCATTCGGGAGCCTGCAGATAGCAATATAACGTCTAGTGGCAGCTCCAGGGTTCCTTGGCGGCATTGTCCTTGATGTTTTGATCGACAAATCGGTAGTGCTCTTCCTTGGCGCGGTTCCACCAGCCTTGATCAATGGTCATGCCCTGTTTGGTTAAGATGGCTTCCACGTCTTCTATGCCAATGCGTGATGCATCGTACGCTAAACGCAGCATTTTTTTATTGTCATCGAACGCCACGCTGTTGAGGCCGTAAAGCTGGTCGATTTCTTCGACTGCCTGCTGCAAAGTTGGGGGCTCGATGAGTCTGAGCTTTAACTTTCGCGTGACCAGGTTCACTTTGCTGACGCCAAGTCGATACTGGTTTTGCATGGTAAATTTCCTCTGCCTTTTTCCCATAGAACGTATTTCTTCAAGTGCAGAGAGCGAGACGCGCCTTCTATTCGGCTGCCTGCTCAGCCGGCGCTTCCCGCTCGCCATGATCAGATCCTTACCCGACGCAGGCGCAGCGCATTGGTGACCACCGACAAGGACGATGCACTCATCGCGAAGGCGGCAAACATCGGCGAGATCAGGATGCCGAAGAAGGGGAACAGGATGCCGGCAGCGATTGGCACGCCGATCGCGTTATAAAACAACGCGAAGAACAAGTTCTGACGAATGTTGCGCATCGTGGCTTGGGACAGCTTACGGGCGCGCACGATACCGTCGAGATTGCCTTTGACCAGCGTGAAGCCTGCGCTTTCGATCGCCACATCGGCGCCGGTGCCCATGGCGATGCCGACATCGGCCTGGGCCAGTGCCGGGGCATCGTTGACCCCGTCGCCGGCCATGGCGACCTTGCGGCCTTGTTCCTGCAGTTCACGGATGATGCGGGCCTTGTCCTCGGGCATTACATCGGCGCGGATCTCGTCGATGCCCAGGCGCCCGGCCACCGCCTTGGCGGTGCGCTCGTTGTCGCCCGTCGCCATGATGATGCGAAAGCCGAGTTGGTGCAGCGCCTTCAGTGCCTCGGGCGTGGTCTCCTTCACCGGGTCGGCGACGCTGACCAGACCCGCGATGGCGCCGTCGAGCACGACGAACATCACCGTCTCGCCCTGGTCACGGCGGTCATTGGCGGTGTCCGCTAGCTTGCCGCCGTCCAGGCCCAGTTCGGCCATCAGCTTGGCATTACCCAGCGCCACCGGCTTGCCGTCGACCACGCCCTTCACGCCCATGCCGGTCACGGCCTCGAAATCGCTGGCATCGGCGAGGGTCACCCCACGTTCCTCGGCGCCGCTGACGATCGCCTCGGCCAGCGGGTGTTCGGAGCCGCGCTCCAGGCTGGCCGCCAGGCGCAGCACCTCGGCTTCGTCATGCCCCGCTTCCGGCAGCACCGCCACCAGCTTCGGTTTGCCTTCGGTCAGGGTGCCGGTCTTGTCGACCATCAGCGTATCGACCTTGGCGAAACGCTCCAGCGCCTCGGCGTTCTTGATCAGCACCCCCAGCTGCGCGCCGCGTCCGGTGGCCGTCATGATCGACATCGGCGTGGCCAGCCCCAGGGCGCAAGGACAGGCGATGATCAGCACCGCCACCGCCGAGACCAGCGCATAGGACAGCGCCGGCGCCGGCCCCCAGATCGCCCAGGCGATGAAGGCGATCACGGCGACGCCGATCACCGCGGGGACGAACTTGCCCGCCACCTTGTCGGCGAATTTCTGGATCGGCGCGCGGGAGCGCTGGGCATTCGCCACCATCTCGACGATCTGGCTGAGCATGGTATCGGCACCGACACGGGTGGCCTCCATGATCAGGCTGCCGGTACCGTTGATGGTGGCCCCGGTGACCTTGTCGCCGTCGACCTTCTCCACCGGCACCGGCTCGCCTGAGATCATCGACTCGTCGATCGAGGAGCGGCCCTCGACCACCACGCCGTCCACCGGCACCTTGTCGCCGGGCCGTACCCGCAGGTGGTCGCCCACCTGCACGTCGTCCAGCGGGATCTCCTCTTCGCTGCCATCGGGCCGGATCACCCGGGCGGTCTTGGGGGCCATGTCCAGCAGCGCGCGGATTGCCTTACCAGTGCCTTCCCGTGCACGTAGTTCCATCACCTGACCCAGCAGGACCAGCGCGACGATCACCGCCGCGGCCTCGAAATAGACACCGACATTGCCGGTCTCGGGATCACGGAAGCCCTCGGGGAAGATGCCCGGCGCCAGCACCGCGACGATGCTGAACAGATAGGCCGCACCGACGCCCATGCTGATCAGGCTGAACATGTTGAGGTTCATCGTCCGGAAGGAGTTGACGCCGCGCACGAAGAACGGCCAGCCTGACCACAGGATCACCGGCGTCGCCAGGACAAACTCGATCCACATTGAGGTCCGTTCGCCGAAGAAGTCGCGGATCGCGGTGAGGCCCAGATAGGGGCTCATCGCCAGTACCAGCAATGGGATCGTGAGGACGGCCGCAACCCAGAAGCGTCGGGTGAAATCGATCAGCTCTGGATTCGGTCCCTCGTCCCCAACCGCCGTGGACTCTTGCTCCAACCCCATGCCGCAAAGCGGGCAGGCGCCGGGTTTGGTTTGCCGCACCTCGGGATGCATCGGACAGGTGTAGACGGCGCCGGCATGCCCGGCCGGCACCTTGTCGTACTTGCCGCCGCGCACCGGCGCGGTGGTTTTAGGGTTGGTGTGATGAGCGTGCTCATGTGCATGACAATTGTCATGGCTGGAATGCGCCTGTGAGTCGCTGTTGTTGACGGGCACAAGGTGCATGCCGCACTTCGGGCAGTCACCCGGCTGGTCAGCCACCACCTCCGGGTGCATCGGGCAGGTGTATTGGGCGGCCTCCTGCTTGCCGTGCTGCGAGTATTCCTGCTGTTGAGCCATGACATTGTCTCCGTCACCTTGGTGGGCTGGTGGTGTCTCAGCGTTCTATACAAAAACCGTCAATGCACAAGATCGTGCTTGTGTTGCTCGTATTCCTGCTGGTCGATCTCGCCTCGAGCGTAGCGCTCCTGCAGAAGCTCAAACGCGGTTGGCCGCCGCTGAGAAGCCTCGTCGCTTACTTCATCTTTGCCCCGGCCACGCACCAGAAACACCACCAAGGCAATGATGGCGCCCCAGAACAGCACCATCATTAACCCGCAAAAGAGTATGTATCCCCAGCTGGAACTTCCCATATAGGCCATCATATTTCCCGACATGGTCAGGTCTCCTTCTATTGGTGGTTAACCCGATTGACAGGTTCTGATACCAGTCTAGAACCTGTGGGTTACCCAGAGGTCAAGCCATGGCGTTCGGGGCTCATATCTGGCTTGATGCAGATCAGCTTTCAGTTTATGCAGTGGAACTGAACTAACGCTGAAAAATTGCGCTGAGGAGATGTCCCCGGGTAACTTGCGAGGCGGTGTGGCTTCGGCGTTTGGAGGCGAGTGGCCATTAAGCAGCGGGCAATAAACAAGGCAGACCAGCAAATTACTGATCTACCTATCGAAGTAGTGGTAACGGGGCCGCCGGTGTTGAAACCAGAGTGAACCGAGGATCTTCGTGTTGGGCATATACACGCAATAAAAAAAGCCGGCTCTCAAGAGAACCGGCTTTTTAATGTTGGGTAGCGGGGGCCGCCGATGTGAAACAAGAGCGAACCGATGACCTTCGGGCTAGGTTCTGTCTGAAAAGTCATGGCTGTTATGCTGTCCCTGTTGATTGAGCAGGAGACCGCTATGGCAGGCCGTTACGAACTTTCCGATCAGCGCTGGCAAGTGATCGAAGATATTGTTTCTCCGCCGCAGGCTATGGGACGCCCACGCCGGGATGATCGCCAGATGCTCAACGGCATTCTGTGGATTCTCTGCGCCGGGGCACAGTGGCGCGACCTGCCGGAGCGTTATGGTCCGTGGAAAACCGTCTATCAGCGCTTCCGACAGTGGCGTGACGACGGCACGTTCGACCACATTCTGTCCCGCCTACATCTGCGTCTGCGTGAAGATGGCTATATGGACCTCAATACTTGGATGGTGGATTCGACGTCCATCAGAGCAACCCGGTCGGCCAGCGGTGCCGGCAAAAAGGGGGGTCAATAGAACCGCTGGATCATGCACTCGGCCGCAGTCGTGGCGGGTTGACCACGAAGATCCACCTGCTGTGTGACAGCCAGGGCGTTCCCATCACATTTTCTTTGTCTGCAGGCCAGCGCGCGGATTCGACCTACTTAACGGAGCTACTGGAGAAGGTTCGATTGCCGGGGCGTGCGGGTCGTCCTCGCAAGCGCAGCCGCTATCTTGTGGCGGACAAGGGCTACGACAGCGATGCATTACGACATTACTGCACACGTTACGGTATGCGCCCGATCATCCCCAGACGGCGCATGCATCGACGCCCGAGGCCAGGCCTGCCGCATCAGTTTGATAGACCCAAATACCGTCAGCGCAACGTGGTAGAGCGTCTGTTTGGCTGGCTCAAGGAAAAGCGTCGGCTGAATACTCGCTACGACAAGCTTGCCAGCAGTTACAGAGCGATGGTCACGCTGGCCTGCATCGAACGATGTATGAGGGTCGACTTTTCAGACAGAACCTAGGCACACACGCAACAAAAAAGGCAGACCAGTAAGTAACTGATCTGCCTCTTTAAATAGTGGTAGCGGGGACCGCCGGTGTGAAACAAGAGCGAACCGATGACCTTCGGGCTAGGCACACACGCAACAAAAAAGGCAGACCAGTAAGTAACTGATCTGCCTCTCGAAATAGTGGTAGCGGGGACCGGATTTGAACCGATGACCTTCGGGTTATGAGGCTGATTGAAGTCGATTTTCTTATTTTTTCTTATGTGGCACAAAATGCCGTTAATCCCCGCCATGATGCGGCTTGTAGCGGTTTTTGAAGAGAGAATAATGTCGTTTGGCGTCAATTGTGGCCTGACGAGCTTGTCACAAAATAAAAAGTGAATTTTACGGCAAATTTTGACCTTGAGGCAGTGAAGCGTTGTGTCCATGAATATCCCACGTTGTTTTTCATCTCAGGCTAAGCATGTCAACCATCCTGCTGACGTTTGTGTAGCTCTAATTCGAACGGTGTGGCAAGGAAGTCAGAACAGAGAATATCAGTCATTGCTTTGGCCAAGTCTTACCACCAGCAACCCCCGAACTGCTGGGTGCCATGATTTGCTATCTTCGCCAGCTCAGCTCAAGCCAAACCTTGGGCCGTTGTACTGCAAGATAAATGGCTATCACGCTACTCTTCCAAGCGTATGATCCAACCTGTGCTAATGTAGCCGGGCTCTATCATCGACAAGGATGCTATATGGACGATTCTCTATTGGTTAGCCTTCGACAGTATCGCCCCCGGGAGGGGCGTGACTCTCTTGAGGATTTCATCACTGAGGTTTTTGCCTGGCTGCTACGCAATGTGGAAGGAGTGGCTGCAAAGGTGCTTGAAACTACCGTCATGCGCATGCGAGCGGACCGCAGAATCGATGTTCCAATGTGCGATGTGACTTGGGACACCCAAGTAGCCTATCCCGGAGCTCGCCTAGACATGCTGGCGCAATGGGCGGGCGGGGCGATCCTGTTCGAGCACAAGGTGCATGCCGCACTGCATCAGGAGCAGGTTCTCCGCTACCAAGAACTTGCCCAGAACCACTTTGAGGGCCAAGAAGCTAGAGTCGTTGTGATCAGTACGACCTTTGATCAACATCGCTCCGAAGCCGATGGCTGCCTCTGTTGGCACCACATCTACACCGCACTGGAAGAGTATGTCGGCCAATGCGATAACGCGACCGAGCAGTTTCATATCGACAGCTTTTTGGCCCTATTGCGCCATGAGGGACTGCATCCCGCTGCTCCCATCGACCATCAGGCCATCCGCTATTATCCTATCGCTGGAAAGTTGCCAAACCAGATTTCGCAGGCTCTTTCTCCTCTAGCCGGCAGGCACTGGCCGCTTGAAGGTGGATACGAGAGTTCCATGAAGAATTATCGGTGGGGACGCCTTGGCTTTGAGCTAGTGCATGCGTCTGGCCCCGTCAAATGGATGCCTGGGATCTTTGTTGGCGTCATCCTGGATGGGACCGATCACTCGGTACAGCATCGCCATCCCGATCAGGTCATGCTGCAGATGATTTTGGATTTCTCGCACGCGCTGCATCGGACCTACAGTTATCTGCCAAGTTACCTCTCTCTGGTGGAGTCCCTGAGAGAGGGAGCACCAAGCACACGTTGGTCGTTTTATCACCATAGAGAGGAAGATCGCTCCAATAATTATCATCCCATCTACCTGGAAACCCCGCTGTTGGACGTTTTGCGCGGTACTCAGACCATTGAGGACCAGCAGGAAGCCTTGTATGCGGCCATCTGCGAGGCACTTCAGCTTCTACAACATGATCGCTGTCTGTCGGCTCTCACTGAAGAATGCCGAGCGACCCTTGAAGCTGAGTTACTTCCCAGTGACTGAGCTAATGCCATCTGGTTATGCTGAGATCGAGTGTAATGGTCAAGTATTTACGGCCACTGCCTATATGGTGAAGCTTATCGGGGTGTCCGCTTCAATTAGATCGCTTTAAGTATCGTCGTGGACAGCCGAGGCATCATCCGCATAGTGCGCCAGCACCCGCTCGGCGGTGGCTTTTAGCTCGTCGCGCCATGCACTGGGCGCCAGTACCTTGACGTTGGCGCCGAGCCCCATTAGCCACCAGAGTGTTTGTTGATCGTCGGGGACACGGGCGGTTAAGCGGTACCAGTCCGAGCCTGGAAGTGCTTCGACGGACTGCTCGTGGGAGAGCGGCGTTTCCTGCAAAAGCCAAGCGACTGACCGAGCGATATCCGCGCTCAAGGTAACGTCGTGCGCTCCTTGCCGGTAACCAAAAGCGCCGCCTTGAATGTATGTATCAATATTGAAGTCTTCTCTGGCGCGCCACGGCTGCTCGCTTAACGCTGCGTGCCTGACTCGATGCAGCGCGAACTGACGAATATCGGCGTAGCTGTTCACCGTGGCCAGCAGGTAGGTCACGCTGTGCCGGCTGACCATCCCTTGGGGGTGTAGCGTCAACGGTTTCTCGGTTTCACTGCTGCGCGACAGATAGGTCACGTCGATGGCCTTTTGCTCCAACAGCGCCTCAGTGACTACTTGCCAAGTATCTGCATTCAACTCGGCTGGAATCAGCGCCTTGCCGTTGGGAATCGCGCGGACCTTGCGTGCCCCACGGCTCAATCCGTTGGACGACAGCTCATCCAGCAGCCGACGGGCATCGGTAAAGTGCGGCGACAGCTGACCGATAACCACCGGTGGTAGCAGGCCCTTGAGGTACTCTTCGGCAAGTACCAGCGTGAGCGCACTGGGCACGTCCAGTGCAGGTAGGTTGCAATGAAAATCCCGATCAAAATACCAACGATAGGGCTTTTGGCTGTCGTCGCAGACCAGCGGAAAGTGCACGGAAAGGCGGTCGCGCAAATCGCGCTGGAGCGAGCGAGAATCAATCTGAAAGCCACGCTCGGCCAGCTTTTCCTTCAGCACCGGCGTAGAAGCACGCCCCGGATAACGCGGAATCAGTTGCAGCAGCGTCAAATAACGAAACAGCGTATCGCGCAGATCAGACATGGTGCCCCTTGTGATGATTGTTTGGGTGACTGGCTTGATGACCGTTGTGGAGATAGTCATGGAGAAGCTGCTGAGAATGCCGTGGCAATAATCACATAAAGCTAATGCACAGTTTAGCGCGATACACAAAACGCGGCGACCATAGTGGGCAGTGCCGGTATCTCACGCGCGGCTAAATGCGCTCGGCGTCGCCACAGGGCAATAAGCGCAGAATCAGCCAGGGCGGAAGCCCCGTATAGCCAAAGGGCTGCCGGATGAATATCCGGCGTGGATTCACTCTGTGGCGAAGGGTGGTCTGCCAGCCAATGGTACACCTGCAAGGCACTGTGTCCGCAGCGTGCGGGAAATAGCACGGCGTTATCAGAAAGCGGCACATCAAGCGCCAGCAACAGGCTGTTGATTTCGTGGTCGCAGGCAAGGTGCCAGCGATGGGCATGTACGCCTAACGGTGCATACAGGTGGCCGGCAACACAGTGCCAGATCAGGTGTGCCTGCCAAAAGCGGCGCTCAGTATCGGTTAGCGTCGCGCTATACAGGGGGCAAAAATACAGATAGCGACCATCGGTACTGACGGTGGTAAACCCTGGTTGCTCAACCGGCTGTAACGTCAGGCAGTGGCTGAGCCAGCCCAATACTGACAAGGTGTCTTCCCAATGTTTGCGGTCCTGCTGCCATTTTTTCAATTCTTGATCCGCGTGCGATGAAAGCGCAGCACTCAACGTAGGCGCAGGGTGAGATGAGCAACGGTTGAGAGACGAGGTGTGGTCAGGAGCTACCGTGTTGAGCATATTCATTTGCTACCATCCGAAAAACCCAGTGAATGGCAACAGGCTAGGCGAGTAGTGCGACAGGGCAGGACGCATGCCTGCAATATGGTTAGATAGACAAAGCCAATAGTTTTATAAGGCTGATTTAAAAACAGTTTCATCCCTTGTTGCTTGCTCAAGCCATGCCTGAATCTTGCTCAACGCCGCCGTTGAGGGTCTGGCGTTAGCCGTGCCGCTGGCCTCGCTGAGCACCCATGAAGCGCCTTGGGGGCGTAGCGCTACGGTCACGGATTCAGGGTCGTGCATGTGATAAAGCGCCACCTGACCCGCCGCCACGGTGCCGTGGTAGGCGCCGACGCAGTGCTGCATGTGGCGTCCTTCTTGTAGCAGCCCGTCCCAGCTGATGATCGGCTCAATGCAGGCGTTCTCCGGCAGCGGCGGGTCGGGATAGAAACCGTATCGCTGCAAAAGGTCTCGGGCGACCATGCCTCAAGGGCACCGCGCTCCACCAGTAGCACCAGCAATAGCGGCGCGCTGACTGCCAGATCGCGCGCGGCAGCAAACCGGCTGCATACCTGAGCCAGCTCCACGCCCAGAAAAGGGGCCACGCGAATCACCGCGCGCACGCCTTCAGGCATTCCCGCCAGCAGGTGCTCACCTTGCACCTCTTTCAGCATCTCCCTGCCAATACCCGGTGGCGCCAAAAAATCGCCCCGCGCGAGCACGTCGCCTTCACTCATGCTATGCCAGCCAGTCCTGAAAACGAGCAAGCATGAGCAGGGCTCCTGTACGGGGTGATCGCCAAGCGCGGGGCGCGGCGTATTTTGGGTCACAATATATTATATAAGGCCATGATATATAATAATTTTATTTTAATTAATGCGATTTTTGTTGTCGTGTTTTTGCCTCTTTACAGTGGGCGTTATAGACTATGAGTCATGAGAGCTCGGCGTCTGGAGGTGTGACATGCGCACTGAACCCCTTAAAACCCGCATACGCGATAAGATCCGCAAGAGTCGGCGGACGGTATTTCTGCGCGACGACTTCGCCGTGTTGGGTGACTACGACCAAGTCGGCCGGGCGCTTCGGCAACTGGAAGCCCAAGGGCGTGTGGTTCGCGTCGGCAAAGGACTCTATGCCAAAGCGCGTCAAAACCGCATTACCGGCCAACCGATGCTGGCAGCCCCTGGCGGCTTTACTCAGGTCGCCAAGGAGGCGCTAAATCGCCTGGGCGTACAATGGGAACCTGCCAGCGCGGAAAAAGCCTATCAGGCGGGCAGCACGCAAATTCCCGCGCGCGTCGTGGTCAGGGTAAAGGGACCGTTTCAGCGGCGTATTGCCTACGGAAAATACCGCTTGGGTATTGAGCGCGCTTCAGCATGAACATTGATCCGGGGTTATTTCCTGACGTAGCCGATGCACTTGGCATTGATAGCCCTGCCATCGTGGAAAAGGATGCGTACGCCGTACAGTTGCTGAGCTTGTTGTCAGGGCTTCACTCAGCGCGTTTCACTCTGGTGTTTGCGGGTGGAACGAGCTTGGCAAAAGCACATCGCAACCTTTTCCGTATGTCCGAGGATATCGATATCAAGCTGGTGGCTCGTGAAGGCGTGGCAGAGGAGATGTCGAGAACCGCCTTGAAGGCGGCTCGCAAAGCGGTGTTAACCGAGATTACCCAGCTCATCCATGAATCCGCCGTGTTTGAGCTTGACCCCGAGCATGGCATCGCCAAGCGTAATGAATACCGCTATGCCGAATTCACGGTTCGCTATCCCCGGACGCAGGCTGGCATCTCCGCTCTTCGGCCAGACTTGAAGCTGGATATCACGGCCTCTGAGTTGTTTGAGCCTGTCGTAACGTGCTCTGTCAGTTCCCTGTATGCCGATGCTTTGCAACATTCCCCGGAAATAGCGTCTTTTCCCGTGGTCTCTATACAGGCCACGATCAGTGAAAAATTGGTGGCGTTGCTCCGTCGCACCGCGCATGTTGGCCGTGACCGTTCTTGCTACGATGATGAAACCCTGATCAGACACGTCTACGACCTTCACATCATCGCGGCATCCGGCTACGACGCCACGGCATTGAGCAGCTTGATCCACAACGTCGTACAGACGGATGCGGAACAATTCGGGCGTCAACATCCGCAATTTTTGGCAGCGCCGATACCCCAGCATCCTGGAATATTGCCTTGCAAACGGTGACGGAACTGACTCATAAACTGTTGCGCTAGCCGTCCGTACAGCGTGTTCGTTATCCTTCATGGCATTAGCCGAGCCTCTTTTAGCTAATGCGCGGGGTGTTTGCCTGGCAAGCCAATAATACGGCACCCTACATTTAGTCTTTAATTAAACTATCTAGGTTTTGTACGAAAAGTTGGCTCGTAGGCAACGATGTATGCACGCAAGGCATACCATGGCACGGAAACTACGAGCCAGCTTGTCATAACGTGTCGCAATGCGCCGCAGCTCTTTGAGCCAGCCAATGCAACGCTCGACGGCGTTACGCTCACGATATTTAGGTTTATCAAATCCACGAGGGAGCCCGGGGCGTGGTTTACGCCGCATCCTGCGCTGAGGAATGATGGGCTTCATATGATGGCGGTCGCAATACCGGCGCAGGGCTTCGCTATCATATGTAGTGGCATAGTCAATTTGGCCAGCTGGTTTTGAGTGTATGATCACTCCGAGAGAAAATCAGGTGGACATGATGACCAAGAGAAGAAATTTCAGCCCGGCATTTCGTCTGGAAGCGGCGCAACTTGTCGTTGATCAAGGCTATACGCTGAAGGCAGCTTGCGAGGCCATGGGGATAGGCAAAACCACCATGGAATCCTGGGTTCGCAAGCTACGCGTAGAGCGGGCAGGCAATGCGCCGCAAAAAGGTGAAGCGCTGACACCTGAGCAGCGTGAAATTCAGGATTTAAAGCGGCGGCTACGGCGATCTGAGGAAGAAAAGACCATCCTAAAAAAGGCTACCGCTCTCTTGATGTCCGACTCCCTGAGCAATTCTCGTTAATCGAGCGACTTGAAGAGAGCTATGCGGTGCAGCGCTTGTGTAGCGTATTTGGGGTGCACCGCAGCAGTTACCGCGCATGGCGTAACAGAAATACGGTACCAAGCCAGGAAGAGCGAGCCCTGCTGCAGCGAATCGTCGATACCCATGCAGCCAGCAAGGGCTCTGCAGGGGCGCGGAGCATTGCCAAGATGGTGACCCAAGCAGGAGTGCCGCTGAGCCGCTACCGTGCCGGAAAACGGATGAAACGGCTTGGGTTGGCGAGCACACAGCCGCCGCGCCATGCCTACAAAAAGGCGATGCAGCCGCACCTGGCTATTCCGAATCGGCTCGACCGGCAGTTCGATGTAAAGACGCCCAACAAGGCTTGGACTGGTGACATCACCTATATTTGGACTGGATCACGCTGGGCGTATTTGGCGGTGGTTATTGACCTTTTTTCACGCAAGCCGGTGGGCTGGGCGATGTCGCCGTCACCGGACACAGAGCTCGTTAACAAGGCGTTGATGATGGCGTATGAATCTCGCCATGAACCCAAGAGCGTTCTTTTTCATTCGGACCAAGGTTGCCAATACACCAGCCTGGGTTTCCGGCAATGCCTCTGGCGCTATCAGATGACACAGAGCCTGAGTCGCCGAGGGAATTGCTGGGATAATGCGCCAACGGAACGCTTTTTCAGAAGCCTGAAAACAGAGTGGGTACCAGCAACGGGCTATCTCGATATGGCGGCGGCGAAGCAATCCATCACTGAATATATAATCAGCTACTACAGCTGCCTCAGGCCGCACACACATAACGATGGGCTGCCACCGAATGCGGCAGAAACGACATACTGGAATGCTCAAAAGGCCGTGGCCAAAAACACTTGACCACTACACATATCCCTTATCCGCCACCACGTAGCGGCAACGCTTTCGAGGCCGCCCCCGGCACCCGGGCAGGTAGACGCTCTCCAAGGCGGAGATGAAGTGGCGGGAGTCAGCGTCTTGCCCAGGCGACAAGCTAAAGGTCAGGGGCCAACCGTGGCGATCACACACCAAATGAATTTTGGTCGTCAATCCGCCACGGCTGCGGCCCAGCGCATGATCTAACGGTTCGCTGGAGCCCCCTTTTTGCCGCCTCCCGAGGCAGCCCGCGTGGCGCGAATTGAAGTGGAGTCGACCATCCATGTGTCTAAATCCATGAGCCCATCTTCTCGCAGCTGGAGGTGCAGTCGCTCAAGAACGGCATCGAAGGTGCCATCATCACGCCAGTGACGAAAGCGATCATATACGGTGGTCCACGGGCCATAGCGCTCCGGCACATCTCGCCATTTAGCACCGGAGCACAGCACCCAAAAGATACCATTCAGTATTTGTTGATCATCCCGTCTAGGCCTTCCCATCCGCTGCGGCGGAGAGACAATATCTTCGATCAGCGACCACTTGTGGCTCGAGATTTCGTAACGACCTGCCATACGTCACCTATGCTGCTACGGTATGGGCAAACCTAGCAGTCTGTCGGACTTTCCGCCGCACCGTGAGATACTAACCGCTGTCACCCCGAACTGAGAACATCGCCATGAGCCGCTTTATCCCTGTGGACCGTCAGACCGATTACTTACTGCCGCCTTCGGTAGACGAGTGGTTGCCGGATGGCCACTTGGCGCGGTTCGTCGTCGATGTCGTCGAGCAACTGGACCTCTCAGCCCTGACTCGGCGTTACGCGGGCCGGGGCTCCAAGGCCCATCATCCCGCGGTACTGCTGAACCTGTTGGTCTACGGCTACGCTACCGGCGTGGTCTCCAGTCGCAAGATTGAGCGTGCCACCTATGACTCGGTGGCGTTTCGCTATTTGGCCGCCAACACCCACCCCGATCACGACACCCTGGCTACCTTTCGTCGGCGTTTTCTGCCGGAACTGGAGCAGCTGTTCGTTCAAGTTCTGCTGCTGGCCCGAGAAATGAAGCTACTCACGCTCGGCACCATCGCCTTGGACGGCACCAAACTCAACGCCAATGCCAGCAAGCACAAGGCATTGTCATATGGTCATGCCAAGAAACTGGAGGCGCAGTTCAAGGCTGAGGTGAAGGCGCTGACCCAGCGGGCTGCATCGGCGGACAAGGATGACGCGGCCGACGGCATGGATATTCCTGCCGAGATAGCCCGGCGTGAAGCACGCTTGGAAGCGATCGCCGTAGCGAAGACCAAGATCGAGGCTCGGGCCAAGGAGCGTGAGGCCGCTGAAAAAGCGGCCTACCAGGAAAAGGTGGCACGGCGTGATGCGCAGCGGAAGACGGGAAAGAAACCTCGCGGACGTGACCCTGAACCGCCAACAGGTGGCCCGCGTGACAAAGATCAGGTTAACCTTACTGATCCGCAGTCACGCATCATGCCGGTCACCGGCAAGGGCTTCGATCAATGCTATAACGCCCAGGCCGCAGTCGATACTGACAGCATGCTGGTGACTCATACCCATGTCACCCAAGCGACCAACGACAAACAGCAGGTCATGCCGCTACTGACGGCGTTGGCGAGACTCCCCGCACCGTTAGCAAAACCAGACCACTTACTGGCCGATACCGGCTACTTCAGTGCTGCCAATGTTCAAGCCTGCCACGACCACCGTATCAAGCCTCTGATAGCAATGAAGCGCGATGTCCACCATCCCCCGGTCCTTGAGCGCTTTGCCGCTGACCCGCCTACTCCAGCGAGCAAGGAGCCTGTTGAGCAAATGGCACACCACTTGAAGACACAGGCGGGGCGAGCGCTTTACGCGTTGCGTAAACATACCGTGGAACCGGTCTTCGGGATCATTAAACACGTGATGGGGTTCCGGCAGGTCTCGCTGCGAGGGCTGGAGAATGTCAGCGGTGAGTGGCGGCTGGTCACCATGGCATGGAACATTAAACGGATGCACCGGTTGGCAGCGGGCTGAGGCGCGTAGCGCTCAGCCGGTAACGACGGATAATCACCTCGCAGAGTAGAAGCCGAGGGGCAGGTTAAGGGTCATATACCATCACCAACATAAGGGATGGTTGAAAGACCTACGTCTCAATGCCTTTATCAACATCAAGTCCGACAGACTGCTAGGGCTGGGCTTTACCGTACTACCGCAGTTCGCTCGTGAAGCCTTTGCGCGC
The DNA here is from genome assembly GCF_900142895.1 of Vreelandella subglaciescola. NCBI lineage: Bacteria > Pseudomonadati > Pseudomonadota > Gammaproteobacteria > Oceanospirillales > Halomonadaceae > Vreelandella > Vreelandella subglaciescola. The sequence continues at coordinate 1,447,987 of NZ_LT670847.1, read as the reverse complement.
CCCGAGGCGATTCGGGTGGTGACTGGCGAACCCATGGTGGTAGATACGCTGTGGCTATTGCACCGGGCCGAGTGGCCACTCTCGGCGAGGGCCGGACGAGTACTCGATGCCCTCAAGCCGACATTGGGAGGCCCGCTTTAACGGTCGTTCTCTTTACGTCTTGGCCGCTAGGTGTCGGATTCCGCATGATCACTGAGTTTGAGAGCATTTGGAATGCTATCAAGGTCATGCCAAATTTCGGCCATTTCAGCACGATTGAACAGGGCAATCGCATGACCTGAATCGTTCGTATTTGAATCCTGTCGCGTGAACAGGTATAGCTGGGGCTTTGGTCAACGATTCCTTATGTCTCATTCTCCGCAGTCCATGCTGGAGGTCTTCGCCGGTGTTACCGATCCACGTCATCCCAACAGGGTCCAACATGCCTTGCCGGAAGTCCTCACGGTCGCCGCCTGCGGCATCCTCGTCGGCGCCGACACGTTCAAGGAGATCGAACTCTGGGCCCAGGAGAAGCGTGCCTGGCTCCAACACTACCTGCGCTTGCCCAATGGCATTCCCTCTCACGATACCTTCGCACGTCTCTTCGGCCTGATGGATCCTCAGGCGTTCGAAGCCGCCTTCCGCGACTGGGTGGACGGTGTGTTGCCCGGGGTTTCGCCCCAGGTCGCGGCACTGGATGGCAAGACCAGCCGGCGCTCGGCCAAGGCTTGTGAAGGCCCGTTACACCTGGTCAGTGCGTTCGCGGCGGATGCTGGCGTCATCCTCGGCCAGCAGGCGACCGCCACCAAGTCGAACGAGAAAACGGCGATCCCCGAGCTGCTGGCGTCCCTGGCACTCAAAGGCTGCATCGTGACGATCGATGCCATGGGGACACAGCCCAGCATTGCGCAGGCCATCCGTGACCGTCAGGCGGACTATGTGCTGGCCGTCAAGGACAATCAGCCCCAGCTCAAGACCGCGATCGAGGACTTCTTCGACCTGTTCCAGTCAGCACCCGCGGACAAGACGCCGCACCAGGTCAGCGAAACGGTCAACAAGGATCACGGGCGACTGGAAACGCGTCGCTGCTATGTGTTCGATGCCCTCGCGTGTCTATCCCATCCGGAACGATGGCCCGACCTGCGCTGTTTTGCCGTCGTCGAGTCGAGCTGTGAGCGGCAAGGCAAGGTGACGCGGGAACGGCGTTACTACCTCAGCAGCCTAGGCCCCGATGCCGAGCAGCTGGCCAAGGCGGTACGCCAACACTGGGGCATCGAGAACCGGGTACACTGGTGTCTGGACGTGACCTTTGGCGATGACCAGATGCGAGCCCGCACAGCCCATGCCGCCCACAACCTGGCGATTCTAAAGCGCTTGACGCTGAATTTAATTCGTCTGGACCCGGTCAAACGCGAGGGCAGTTTCAAGACCAAGCGGATCATCGCCGCCACATCCGACGCGTACCGGGCACACCTGCTGGGCCTCGAATGAGAATAGTTCGCCTCATGCGATTGCCCTGCACGATTGAAGATTTTGGGCCCAGCGTGGGCGCAAGGTGGGCACAGAGGGATTTTAAAAGGCAGACAAAAAAATGAGGATCAGTAAATTATTGATTTTACTATAAAAGTAGTGGTATCAGGGCCGCCTGTGTGAAAACAAGAGCAAACCGATGACCTTCAAGTTAGACGCACACACGCAATAAAAAGCCGGCTCTCAAAAGAACCGGCTTTTCAATGTTTGGTAGCGGGAGACCGGATTTGAACCGATGACCTTCGGGTTATGAGGCTGATATACCTAGCTGGCACCATTTGTCGTTAATCAACGTTATGCACCTGTAGAGCCTATGGTTGATGGGCTTTCTGTGTTTTCTCACAAGGCATTGAGGTGGGTTAATGTCAATTTACCACCATGAGTTTTGTCACAAAAATACGGCTCTTCGACGTTGGGTGTGGAATTCACCCCCTGAACTGGACCAAAATATGGCCTCCACAACGACAGGAGGCACCCAGATTCTGACCCTCGGCTTGGGCCTTGAAGCGCCCTGGATTCTCAAGGACCAGCACCTGGATACGCCGTGTCACCCCATCGCTTGGACCTCACCGTCGAGGCAGAACGTGGCAGCCTTTACCCTTGCCCCGAGTGTAGTGAAGCTTGCCCGGCCCATGATTTCATCCGCAAGATTTGGCGGCACCTAAACTTCTTTCAACATCACTGCTATCTGCATGCGCGGGTGCCGCGCACCAAGTGCCCCACGCACGGCATTAAGCGGATCGAAGTACCCTGGGCCCGCCCCGGTAGCGACTTCACCCTGTTGTTTGAACAGGCCGCCATGGCCCTGATCAGGGAGATGCCGGTGCTCGCCGCCGTCCGGCTGATCGAGATCACCGACAAGCGGCTATGGCGCATCGTGTATCACTATGTCGGATGCATACTCGATCAACTGGACCTCTCTCAGGTCAAGTCCGTTGGACTTGATGAAACGGCAGCCAAACGCGGTCATCGTTATGTCACCGTGTTCCTGGACATGCAACGCAAGACGGTAGAACGCACAGCGTCGAAGTTTCCCTGTGTACAGTTGCGCCGGTGGGGAGCGACATGAGTGACGGACGACCGAGCCAAAGGCTCCTCGGCCACGACCCGGTTTGCGTGGCGGCGATCGCCGTTGATGAACACAACCTCAAAAAGCCGGGAGGATGACAGCTATGGCGACGACGGTATTGATCTATTACGATTTCCGCATGCTCGGTCACAATCCACACGGCTGGGACCCTGGCCGTCCCGAATGGACCGACGCCGTCAAGGCGATGATTGAGCTGCAATATCCCAACAGCAACCTGGACACCTATAGGCACCCGGAACGTCCGGAGCGCCTGACCGCGATCGTCGATTCGCTGCTTCTCGAGCCCATCGACGGCGTGCGCTGGATGCTCCTGGCCCCGGCCAGCGCCACCCAGCTTGAGCGGGCACATGACGCGGCCTATGTGGCCCATGTCGAATCGCTGGACGGTCAATCCGGCTGGCTGGCCAAGGACACGACCGCAGTATCGCCTGGCAGCGTGACAGCGGCCCGCCTGGCGGCCGGCGCCGGGATCGGCGCGATCGAAGCTATCGCCGCCGGTGAAGCCCGGCGAGCGTTCTGTATCGTGCGCCCGCCGGGCCACCATGCTCCGGCCGACCGTGCCCGGGGTTTTTGCCTATATAACAATCTGGCGGTCACCGCGGCGCATGCACGCAAAGCGCTGGGCTATGACCGGGTCATGATCTGGGACCTGGACATGCACCACGGCAACGGCACCGAGGCCATTTTCTATGACGATCCCAATGTGCTGGTGGTTGATAGCCACTGCGCGGCACCGTTCTACCCGGGCTCCGGCCTGTTGGCCGAAACCGGCGCCGGAGCGGGTGCTGGTTACAACCTCAACGTACCGCTACCGGTGGGTAGTGGCAACGCCACGCTGCAGGCTGTGTTTGAGCAGGTGGTACGTCCGGCGGCGCGCGCATTCCGGCCTGAAATTCTGCTGATATCAACCGGCTTCGACTGTCATTACCTCGACATGGTCTGCGCCATGGACGAAACCGGCTATGCCGCCGTCACCCAGAGTATATGCGCCCTGGCCGATGAGCTCTGCGATGGCCGACTGGTGATGATGCTGGAAGGCGGCTACAACGCGAAGGCATTGGCCGACAGTGCCTATGCGGTGATCGAGGCGCTGGCGGGGAATCCGGTGAGTGCGCTCAACGTACTGCCGGACGACCCAGGTGCTGCGGCCGTGGCCGACGCAGCAACCTTCCATGCCAAAGCCATCGGCGCACTGGCCCCCGGACAGGCCGGCGACGCCAACACAGAGAATTGAGAGAAATGGGCGTCGTCACCGTGCGGAGCGCCCATAACCCGGCAGACTGCATAGGCGACGGGTGAGTCTATGGACTTCGTCAGCCACATTGCCTAACGTATATGAATAGGCGCCAACCGTTACTCTAACGCACGGATAGACGGCGCTAATTGTTTCTTTCGTCCGGAGCCTGTCTATGAAAGATGTTACTTCTACCCATTCTCGCCGACGCCAGGCGTCGCGACCATCCTATTTCAAAGCTGCCGTACTAACCCTCGTCATGCAGGCTTCATTGCTCACTTCTGCAGGAGGTGCTGACACCGAAGTGCCGTGGGAGTCATTCACCGCCACCACACTGACCTATGAGAAGGTCGACAGCAGTCTTCTGCTTGGTCAGCCGACGCTACTCATCATCACGCCATCCAGGGCTGCAGGGGACTCCACGAAGGCGTGGACGCAAGCCCTGAGAAAGACGCTAGACGTCAAGGCACTGCGTATTCGTGCCGTGCTGACGATCGATCTGCCATTCTTCATGTCCGAAGAGGATGCCATTGGCCTTGCCAGAGAAGCGGTGCCGGAACGCTACTATGATCAGACCTGGATTCTCGATTCGCAGCTCATGGAAGAGGCACTCGATATTCCCGCTGCGAGCAAGCTTGCAGCTGTCCTGATTCTGGATGCTTCCGGGACCATCATAGCTCGGGTCCATGGACGGCTTACCGACCAGCGGCTCGAGGTGATCGTCCGTGCCGTGAACGTAATGTTAAATCCGGCCGAAGGGCGTTTAGAAGGCGCATAGAAACAAAAAAGGCAGACCAGTAAGTAACTGATCTGCCTCTCGAAATAGTGGTAGCGGGGACCGGATTTGAACCGATGACCTTCGGGTTATGAGCCCGACGAGCTACCAGACTGCTCCACCCCGCATCAACTGAGACGCATACTACGTTATTTTCCCGTTATGTCAAACCTTTTGTGCACACAATCTCTTGATTGGCGTTAGCGCGTCTATTATTCATGGGGCACGTGGTGGTCGGTAAGCCTTAGCAGCAGGGCGTCGAGGGTGTTGACCGTATCGTCCCACAGGGTCTGGGGCATGGGGCCAAGCGCGAGCAGGGCGGTGAGAATGCCGCTGAGCTCGTTGGCGCGGCTGCGCTCTTGGCTAATCCCGTCGTTCAGGCGCTCGACATGAATCGCCAGGCGCAGCGGCTCGTCGCTTGCCTGTACCTGGCCGGTGGCCAGCAGTGACAGGTGAACGCGCAGACGGGCGAGGCGATCGCGCTGCTTTTCATGGGCGTCGGCGTCAAAGCCGGTGGCCTGCGGGCGGCTGGCATTGCGCTGGTGATGCGCATGGCTAAATCGTGGCGGAAGCGGTGCGCCGAGTATGCGTTGGGCATCCACGTTGTGGCCTGGCTTGCCATCAAGCGCTTGTTGGTCAGCCGCAAGGTGGGCGTTGAGTAGCGGCACGCTATGCTGCCACTGGGCAATCACGGCGTTGATCTCCAGCTGGCCAAGCCGCTCGCGGCGCGCGCGGGCAATGCCGTTCAGGCGTTTTTGCATGCCTTCGCTGCGGCGGCCACGCGGCAGCGGTTCAAGGGCTGCGGCCTGTTTGAGCAAGGCATCCAGCGTGGCAACATCGGCAGCGCTTTCGGGCTGCCAGGCATCCATGCGGTCAAGCAGTGCCTGCATGTCGTCCAGGCGTTGTTGCTGACGCTCCGCGCGCTCGTTCTTGTGCGCGTCGCGCTCGGCGAACAGGCGGTCGCAGGCGCGACGGAAGGCGTGCCACAGAGTTTGTTCGTCGCCTTTGGGTGCGCGGCCCAGTGCGCGCCATTGCTGCTGAAGGACTTTGGCCTGAGCGGTGCGCGCTTCAAGCGGCTCGCTGCTGTTGGTCAATGCCTGAGCCTGCTCCACCAGCGCACGTTTTTGCGCGGCAATATGTTTGGCGCGCTGGTCAATCAGCGCCTGCAAGCGGTGGCGTACATGGCCAAACCGCCGCCCTACGGCTTCTGACTGCTGGCGTGGCACGGGGGAATACTCGCGCCACTGGTGGCGCGAGCGGTCGCGAATCTGGCGCAGCGCATCAGGGTCAGCGTCTTCGGCGGGCTGTTCAAGCAGTTTTTCCAGCTGTTCGCAAAGCGCTTCGCGGGCGGCCAGATTAGTACTGCGCTGCTGGGTGAGTGTGTCGCGCCACGGCGTCAGGCGCTGGTGAATGCGGTCGGAGGCAGTGCGAAAGCGGCGTGAGAGTTCGCGCGTTGCGGCAGCGTCGCCCAATGCTTTCCAGTCCTTGATCAGTTGGCGGTGGCGGCGATCCAGCGCGACGTCCATCAGCTGCGTGTTGGCGGCAAGGGCTTCAATGCCGGCGCACAGCTGCTCGCGTTTGGGGCCAGCAACAAAGCCGCGCCAGTCGCGCAGCTCCGCCAGCCGTGCGCCAAGGTGCTTAAGCCGCGTTTTGAGCGCTGCACCATTGGCATCGTGCAGCGCGTCAACGTGGGGTTTCAGCCGCTGATGCAATCGGCTGGCATCGGTAAACGCGCCGTGTTCCAGCTGTTGTTCGAGCGTGTCGAGCTCGTGGCGTAGCGTATCCAGCGCGGCTGTCGGTTCGAGGCGTTGGGCAGCGCTTCCGGCCCCGGGTTTCTTGAGTGCGTCAAGGCTTTCGCGAGCGCGCGCGAGCAGCGCCGGCGGCGGTAGCGCGTTCGGCCATTGGCAGGCGCCGGCCAGCTTGGTCAGCAGGTTGGCGTCAGCGTTATCGAGCGCGGCCTGCAGGTCGGTACTAGCGTCAATATAGCGCTGCCAGGCGGCGGCGTAGTGTTCGTAGCGCTTAACGATCTGGGCGTAGCGTTCACGGGTGGCGTCGCTTGGTGGATGAATATCGGAAAGCGCCTGCCAACGTTGCCCGGAAAGCCGACGCTCGGCGTGCAGACTGTCGATATCCTGAGCGCCCAGAGTTGGGCCGCCGCACACGCCGTCAAGGCTTTCTGCAAACGCATCGAGCAGCGCTTCACGCTCGTTTTCAGCGGTCTGCTGGCGCTCTGCTTGCCACTGGCGGGCGTGTTCTTCGGCGGCGCGATCGTGGAGCGTTTTATCACAGCGCAGCACGGCCTGTTGGTAGCGTGCTTCTTGCTCTGAGCTGGGTAATTTGGAGAGTGCGTTCCATGCGCTTTTCAGGTGGCGCAGGCGCGCCTCGTAACGCGGCTCCCAGACCCCGCGAGCGTGCCGCTCCAGCTGCTCAAGCAGCGTTTCACGGCGCTGTTGTTGTTGGTTGGCCCATTGAGCGTCAGCCTTCAGACGATTAAGGTGCTCGCGGGCAAGGCGCGTGACCTGACGGTCGCGGCGCGATTCTTTCAGCAGCTGCTTCAGGCCGGCTTCGCTTGAGACCCGTTCGGCAGCCGCCCGGCGCACCGCAGCCACGCGGTTGTGGCAGGCCTGATAGATAAGGTCGTTTTCGTGCTCAAGGCGGGCGAGGGCGGCAAGACGCAAATCCAGATTATCGCCTTCCAGTGCGACGCTTCTGAGCAGCGGCGTATCGTCAATATCGGCCAGCAGCGCCTGGCGTGTGGCGAGATCGCTATGCCCGTCGCGGCCGCTGAGCCGCCGGGTAAGCGTGTGTCGCCAGGCAGTATTATCGCGCTGTTCGGGAAGGGCGGCCACCAATCCATTGAGGTCATCCAGCGCGCTTAGCGCGGCAAGGCGAATGTCGGCCTCGCGGTCATGGGTGAGGGCTTCAAGGGCGCGGCGCTGATCGGCTCTGGCCGGGTCGAGTTGGTCCAGTGCCTGGCGGCGTATTTCGGCGCGCGGGTGCTGCCAGCGAGGGGCAAACAGGCGACGTAACAATCCTTGCATGTATCATCCTGCGAAAAAGGCCGAACGTGAAAAAAATAAGCCATCGGCAGTTGGTGGTTGCAGTTGCTGACGCTTAGCTTTGCGGTAACATGGTCGGCGTTGCGGAGAATGTCGTCCCTTCGCCTCGGCGCATACGGATGCGCTACCGTTCACCTTATCCCGCCTTATTCACCGGGCTGAGACAGAAAAGAAGATGGCGAGCAGTTTCTCTTGTAGAATCAATATGTTCCTAACCGAACTTGACTCAAGAGGACCACTCGCCATGGGTGAAAGCCTATCCCCCTGGACCCCGTCATGCAACGGGTCCATCCGCGTCGAGCTCAGCGGCCATCGCACCACCAGCGACAGCGGTGCTTTGCTGTTGCGTGAAGCCCTCGACAACAGCGGCATGATCGATGCGCTGGACGACCATCTGGTCGATCATCGCGACCCGGATCGCGTCCGCCACTCGTTAGCCAGCCAGCTGCGTACCCTGGTGCTGCAGCGTTCGATGGGCTGGATCGACCTCAGCGATACCGACACGCTCCGCCGTGACCCGCTCTGGCAGCTAGCCTGCAGTGATGCCCGCGGGACAACGCCGTTGGCTCAGGACCGGCCATCTCAAGCGACGCTGTCGCGGCTGCTGACGTGCCTGGGCCGCGACGACAATATCGATACCGTGCATGAGGGCCTGCTGCGGCTGGCGGTCTGGCGACTGACCTCGCTGGACGGCGGCGAACGCCCCGAGCATCTGACGCTGGACATCGACGGCTTGCCGATCGACGTCCACGGCCACCAGGGCGGTTCGGCGTTTCATGGACTTTACGGGGCCAGAATCTACTCGCCTTTGGTGGCCTCGCTGGCAGAGACCGGCGACATGGTGGGCGGTCTGCTGCGTGAAGGTAACGCCGGCCCAGCCGAGAATGCCGATACCTGGATCCCACATCTGGTGCGGCGACTCAACGAGAGCACCGGGGCCAAGGTCAAGGTACGCATCGACGCGGGTTTCACCGACAACGACACGCTTGAGGCGCTGGAAGATCGCGACATCGAGTATCTGGGCCGGTTGCGCAGTCATACGGGCCTGCAGACACTGGCAGCGCCACATCTGAAGCGGCCACGCGGCCGGCCCCCCGAGCAACCTCGGGAATGGTGCCATGACCTGGCGTACCAAGCCGGTACCTGGCCGGCGCCGCGGCGCGTGGTGCTGGTGGTACAAGAGCGGCCCGATGATCTGCTGCTGCATGCCTTCTTTTTGGTCACCAACCTCGGCAAGTTCAACTGGCCGCCGGAAAAGGTCCTGGCGCTTTATCGCAAGCGCGGCAGCGCCGAAGCCCACATGGGCGAGGTGAAGTCGGCGCTCGACCTGCATCTCTCCTCGACTGATCGCGGTGTCTCCACCGTCCAGGACGTCATGGCCCGCAACGAGGTAAACCTGCTGCTGACTCTCTGCGCTTATCAGGTGCTACACGGGCTGCGTTGCCTGTTGGAACGACAGACCCGGCAGGGCTGGAGCCTGAAGCGGATGCGCGAGCAGGTGCTTAAGGTGGCCGCCACGCTGACAGTGCACGCCCGGCGCATCACCGTGCACCTCGGCGATGCCGCCGATAAATGGTGGCCATCTTTACTGAAAGGGTTGCCGCGGCTGACGGCATTGACCTGACACGTCGCATTACTCAGCCTTTTCCAGCAGACAAAACGGCCACTATGGAGGCCGACGACCACGGCTGCGCCGTCACTCGAAACCAATGAACTTCAGTTATAAATATCACGGCATTGATACGATAAAGCTATGTGCTAATCGGCTACTCAGCGACCGTATGACATAAAAGCCGGTCGGTCCCGGTCACCACGGGACGTAAAACGCTCGTTCGGCGTCCTGATGAATAAGGCGGGCTTATCGATCCAGACATGGAGTTTCGGCCATGAGTCTCAACGTGGATAGTGCCGAAGAGGCCTTTACTTTTAAAGGCGGCATGCTGCCCATGACCGTGATGGAGCTTGGCAGTGCCGACCCGGAACGCATTCGCCAGCAGTTGGATAACAAGCTTACCCAGTCGCCCGCATTTTTCCAGCATACACCGGTTGTGCTGAGCGTGGAAAAGCTCGACGAGCCGCATCTGGCGCTTGAGCGTATCTGTGCGGTGTGCCGTGATCACAAGCTGTTGCCGGTGGCCGTGCGCGGCGGGGCAGACCCGGTGCGTCAGTCGGCCTGGGCACTGGGGCTTGGCTGGTTTGCGCCGGTAGAAGAGCAGCGCGCGCGGCGCTTGGCAAGCGTGGAAAAAACGCCCGCGACGGCGCCGGCTGATGCCGAGGCTCAAGTGCCCGAGCCGCCCGACGCGGCGCTCGCGAGCGTGACGCAAACGCGGCTGTATCGCGGCACGGTGCGTTCCGGCCAGCAAATAAGCGCCGCCGAGGGTGACCTGGTCGTCGTCGGTGCGGTAAACGCCGGGGCGGAAGTGCTGGCAGCGGGAAATATTCATGTATATGGCGCACTACGCGGACGCGCACTAGCGGGGATGCATGGCAATCTTGACGCCGGTATTTACTGTCGCGAATTAAATGCGGAGCTGTTATCCGTGGCAGGCAATTATAAGCGTTTGGAAGACCTTGACCCACAGCTGTTGGGCGAGCCGGTGGAAGTGCACTTTTATCAACAACAGCTTGAGATAAAGCCGCTAAGCTAACGCGAAAAATGCACACGCTTAGCTAGCGGACTATCGCTTTACTAAAGGATGTCAATCTTGGCCAAAATCATCGTAGTAACGTCAGGCAAAGGGGGGGTCGGTAAAACCACCAGTGCGGCTGCCATTTCTACCGGCCTTGCGCTGCGCGGTAAAAAGACCGTGGTTATCGACTTTGACGTGGGTTTGCGCAACCTTGATTTGATCATGGGCTGCGAGCGGCGCGTGGTGTATGACCTGGTCAACGTGATTCAGGGGGAAGCCGGGCTTAATCAGGCGCTGATCCGTGACAAGCGAGTGGAAAACCTGTTTATTCTGCCCGCCTCGCAAACCCGCGATAAAGATGCGCTGACCCGGGAAGGCATTGCCGATGTGCTGGCCAAGCTCAAGGAAGACTTTGACTATGTGCTGTGCGATTCGCCGGCGGGGATTGAAAGCGGCGCGCAGTTGGCGATGTACTTCGCCGACGAGGCGATTGTGGTGACCAATCCCGAAGTATCGTCGGTGCGCGACTCCGATCGTATTCTGGGGCTGCTGGCGGCCAAGACCCAGCGTGCCGAGCAAGGCGATGAGCCGATCAAGGAGCATCTGCTGATTACTCGCTATAACCCGAACCGGGTGACCAGCGGTGACATGCTCACCCTTGATGACATTCGCGAGATTCTGGCGGTAGACCTGCTGGGGCTGATTCCCGAGTCCGAGGCGGTACTGCGCGCGTCCAACCAGGGCGTGCCGGTGACCCACGATGAATCAAGCGATGCCGGCCAGGCCTACGCTGATACCGTATCGCGCCTGATCGGGGAAGATGTGCCGCTGCGCTTTCACGAAGTCCAGAAGAAAGGCCTGCTAACTCGCATGTTTGGAGGAGGTCGCCGGTGAAACTGTTAGAATTTTTAAAACGTGAGCGTAAAAAGTCGGCACCGGTGGCGAAAGAACGCCTGCAAATTATCGTGGCGCACCAGCGTAGCCAACGCGGCCAGCCGGACTACATGCCCAAGCTGGAGCGCGAGCTGGTAGAAGTCATCCGTCGTTACGTTGATATCGACAACGATGCCGTGCAGATTTCAATGGACAGCGAAGACAACTGCTCGGTGCTGGAGCTCAACGTTACCCTGCCCAAATCATAAGCGGAGCATGCTTTTTCATGGCGCCACCCAATGCCGCCCCGGCCAGCTTCTTGTGGCACGACTACGAAACGTTTGGTGCCGATGCGCGCCGCGACCGGCCGGCGCAGTTTGCCGCGATTCGCACGGATGCGGCGCTCAATGAAATCGGCGAGCCTGTCGAGCTCTATGCCCGGCCCGCCGATGACTATCTGCCGCATCCCACGGCGTGCCTGATTACCGGCATTACGCCACAAAAAGCCCGGCGTCACGGCCTGCCTGAGGCCGAATTTGCCGGCGAAGTGCTGCGTCACATGAGCGAGCCCGGCACCTGTGCGGTGGGCTACAACAGCCTGCGCTTCGACGATGAAATATCGCGCCATCTGTTTTATCGCAACCTGCTCGACCCCTACGCGCGCGAGTGGCAAAACGGCAATTCGCGCTGGGATTTGATCGACGTGGTGCGCGCGTTTTATGCGCTGCGCCCCGCGGGTATTGAATGGCCCAAGCGAGAAGATGGCGCCCCGAGCTTCAGGCTGGAAGCCCTGACCGCGGCCAACGGCATTGAGCACGCCAGCGCCCATGATGCGCTGACTGACGTGCGTGCCACCATTGCGCTGGCGCGATTGCTGCGCGAGAAAAACGCCAGTCTGTTCGATTACCTGCTGGGGCTACGCGGCAAACGCGCCGTGGCCAAGCAGCTGGATTTGCCAGGCGCCAAGCCGCTGCTACATATTTCCCGACGCTACCCGGCCAGCCGTGGCTGCAGTGCGCTGGTGGTGCCGCTTGCCGAACACCCGAGCAACCCCAACGGCGTGATCGTCTACGATTTAAGCGTTGACCCGAGCGAAATGCTGGCCCTGTCGCCCGCACAGATTCGCGAGCGCGTGTTCGTCAGTCAGGCCGATCTGAGCGAGGGCGAGACGCGCATTCCCCTCAAGGTGATCCACATTAACCGCTGCCCGGTGGTGTTTCCGGCGGGCTTTTTGAAAGATGTGGACGGGGCGCACAAGGGCGAGTACGGCGACATCGTCGCGCGGCTGGGGCTGAATATGGGCGCCTGCCGTAGCCACTGGAAAACCCTGCACGACGCACCCGGCGTGGCCGCCAAGGTCGCAGAGGTATTTGCCGACCCGGCGTACGGCGACGTGCGGGACCCCGACCTGATGCTGTATGCCGGCGGCTTTTTTTCATCCGCCGACCGCCAGCAGATGGAGCGCGTGCGCCAGACCCCGGCGTGGGATTTGGTCGGCCAGCGCTTTGCGTTTCAGGATCCGCGGTTGGAAGAAATGCTGTTTCGCTACCGTGCCCGAAGCTACCCCGAGACCTTGGAAGGCGAGGAGTTGGCACAGTGGGAAGCATTTCGCTGGGAGCGTTTGAATGACCCTACGACGGCCAGCTTTACTCTGAAAGCCTTTGCCCGGGAAATCGAGCACTACAACCAGCAGACGCTCGACGATCGCGAACGCCAGATACTCGAAGAGCTGGTAATGTACGTCGAAGGGATGCTGCCGGCGCAGGCGTTTGATGCTTGAGGTAGACCAAGAGGCCTGGCGGCCTCTATCGCCCGGTAAACCGGCCTCCTACGAAAACCCGAACGGTGCACTACGCCATTGTAGAAGTATAGGTATAGCCGGCCTCTTGCGAAAAGCTGATTGGTGCACCTGGCTGTTGTAGGAGGGCAGCGTTGCTGCGCGACCTCCTACGAAAACCCGAACGGCGCATTGCGCCATTGTAGAAGTACAGGTATAGCCGGCCTCTTGCGAAAAGCTGATTGGTGCACCTGGCTGTTGTAGGAGGGCAGCGTTGCTGCGCGACCTCCTACGAAAACCCGAACGGCGCATTGCGCCATTGTAGAAGTACAGGTATAGCCGGCCTCTTGCGAAAAGCTGATTGGTGCACCTGGCTGTTGTAGGAGGGCAGCGTTGCTGCGCGACCTCCTACGAAAACCCGAACGGCGCATTGCGCCATTGTAGAAGTCTAGGTATAGCCGGCCTCTTGCGAAAACCTGATTGGTGCACCTGGCTGTTGTAGGAGGGCAGCTTTGCTGCGCGACCGCCAAATCCTTGACTGGGCAACAAAAAAGGCCGCTATCGTTGGATAGCGGCCTTTTACCGTCCTGACGCTAGAGAAAGGTTAGTCGTCAGTTGTGTCGGTAGCAGAGAACGCGCTTAGCCCGTCGCGGTAGGTGCTTACGTCGCTGGGCGTATCGCCGGAGTCAAAGCGCACGTCCAGACGATGCCCCAGCAGCGTTTCCCACAGCGTGCGCACGTCATCCACGCCCACTTCCAGCGCCTGCTCGGCGCGGCGTTGGCGGCGGTCGAAACGTACGTCCTCAAGCGCCGTGGCCTGCCAGTAGCGGTTGGCAAGCGCACCAAGACTGGTGTCACGCTGGGTCAGCTTGCTGTGTACCGCCTGACGGTACGGCGCCAGCGTCGCGTCATCCAGCGCGTTCAGACGCGTGGTGATATCCGCCATGAACACGTCCATCCGTTCGGCCACGGTGGCGCTGTCGGCCTCCGGCGACTGCACCACCAGCGCCAGCCCCGGCGCCTCCAGCAGCGGGTAGTAGCCGGCGTTGACGATGTAGCCGAGCTGCTCCTGGGTACGCAGACGTTGATAGAACGGCGTTTGCAGCCACTGTGCCAGCACGCTGGCGGTGGCCTGCTGGCGCGGGGTGGCCTCATTGCCCTGCAGGTAGCGCAGCACCAGCGACTCGTCCCGAGTGCTGTGGGGGCGCAGTACGCCGTCGTCAGGGCTGACCGCCAGCGGCGTCAGCGGTGGGATGTCATCGCGCGTGAGGCGCGGACGCAGGGTGTGTTTAATCTTGCTGGCCTGCGTTCGAGCCAGCTCAGCATCGAGGTTGCCCACTGCCATGGCGTCGACGTAAAGCCCGCTCAGAAAGCGCTGGCGAAAGTCTTTCAGGTGATGAAGCTCTAGGCGTCGGCTGGCGGCGAGTAATTCTTCGGTTGACCACTGGGGGGTGAGTAGCGCCTGGCTGAGCGTGCGTCGGGCCTGACCAAACAGCGCTGAGTCCGGGGCGTTGCGCCACTGGCGTTCCAGCTGATACTGCACGCGATCAAAGCTTTCCAGGCTAATTGGCGCGTTTTCCAGCTGTGTCAGCGTACGTTCGATTAGCGGTGCCTGACCGTCGCGCCAGCCTGAAAACGCCAGCGTCATGCCCCGGGCGTGGGCGTAGGCATTAAACGACTGCCCGGCAAGCTGCGCCGGGTACAGCGCCTCATTCAGGCTGTCGTTGAGCCAGGCGGCTAGCAGGCGGTTGAGCACGGCCTCTTCGGCCGAGCGGCTGACGCTTGGGTGCTGCAGGCTAACGCGCCACTCGACTTTGGGCGTGTTAAAGCGCTCGACCTGCATGTGCCAGGCGGTGAAGTGGGCATCGTCCATCAGCACGCTGGGATCGTCGTCATGGCCGCTTTGCAGGGTTAAATCATCGGCAATAAACGGGTTGGGAGCGGGCAGCGCAAGGGTATCTACGACCTGGCCATCCGTGCTGGGCGACACCTCTTGCCACTGGGTATCAAACCACGGGGATACCTTTTCGCTTTCGACCTCGGGACCGGAGTAGATGCGGATCATGTTGTCGGGCGATAGCGCCTCAAGATAGGTGCGGGTACGCTCGGCGTCAAAGCCGTCCATGCGGTAGGGCGCGTATTGCGCGTCCTTGACCGGGTAGCGCGACAGGCGCATGGCCAGCTGGGTGGCCTCGTGTTGGGGCGCACCGTGCTGCTGAAAACGGAATGCCTGTTCCTGCAATCTGGCCTGCTCGTCGTAGCGCCATTCCTTAACCCCGTTGGCGGCAACGTTGTCGATGGCGGCAAACAGCGTGGCCTGAACGTCATCCAGCCGCTTGGCGCCCTCGGGCGTCAGGCTGATGGCCACGTTGAACAGCGCGTGCTCGCCGTCGCTACGGCCGGCGCCGGCAGACAGGCCGTCAGCCAGCCCGGTATCGCGCAGTGCGGCCAGCACGCTGCCTTCGCCTTCATCGCCAAGCAGGTGCGAGAGCAGCTGGGTAGGCTTGTTCGCGTAGTCGCTCTGGGGGTCGGGAATGGGAAACAGAAAGCGTACCTGACGGCTGTCTGTCAGCGTTTGGCGCTCAAGGTAGCGCGGCAGCGATTCGGCCTCGACCAGGGGGGCGTCGATGGTCGGGCGCTCAAGGCCACGGTTGGGCAGCTCGGCAAAGCGCTGGGTGACCAGTTGCTCCAGCTCGTCCAACGATTGCGGCGCGACGATGGCCAGGTGCATAACGCCGGCACCGTAGTGGCCGTGATAAAAGTCGATGACCCGCTCGCGCAGCGTGGGCTCGCCTGCCGGGCGATTCGCCAGCGTCTCAAGGCTGCCCACGGAAAACTGCGTGCCGGGGTGCGCCGGATTCAGCACCTGATTGAGCACGTCGTTTTCGCGCCGGCTTTCATCGCGGCGGCGTGCCTGGTATTCCGAGTCGACGATGCTGCGCTCGCTTTCCAGCTTGTCGGCATTAAACAGCGGCGAAAGGAAAAACGCGCTGAAGCGATCCAGCGCGCCGGACAGCGCAGAAGGCTCGATGTCGAAAAAGTAGTTGGTATCCTGGGCGGCGGTAAAGGCGTTATGCGAGCCGGCATGCCGCGAGATATAGCCCTGATAGGCATCCGGCTCGGGGTACGGCTCGGTGCCCAGAAAGAGCATGTGTTCCAGCAGGTGGGCAAGCCCCTGCAGGTCGTCGGGGTTTTGTTCGCTGCCGACGCTGACGTTCATGGACGCGGCGGCCTTGTCGGCCTCCGGATCGCTGACCAGCAGCGCGGTGAGGCCGTTATCCAGCGTCAGTACGCGGTAGGCACGGCTGTCAAACGGGCTTTTGATGGGCGTGGTGGTATCGGTAATGCGTGAGCTATTGGGCATGTCAGCGGCCTGGGCAGGCAGCCAGGCGGCCGCAAGCATCAGCGTTGCGCCCAGCAGCGGTGGGGTGGCGTGTAACAATGGGCTATCTCCTGTCAGGGTTGCCAAATCAGCATCGGGCCCACGGGGTGAGCGCAGGCCGGCGACTGGTTGGCGGGATTGTTCACGTATCTGGATACCGGAAAAGCGCCCAATAGTTCCAGCGCTGCCGGTTTTAACAGCGTTTCAACCTGTTCAAGCGGCGTGTCCGGGTGGAGCCACTGCTCGGCATGTTCCGGCGCAATAATCGCCGGAAAACGGTCGCTCAGCGGCGCCAGCCAGTCGCTGGCAGGCACGGTGATCAGCGCCATGGAGTCGGTAAACGCGGTAAGCGTGGTGTGATAGCGACACCAGATCCCGGCCAGCAGCAGCGGCGCGCGCGTTGTCTGGGTGATCAGATAAGGCTGTTTGCCGCGCGGCTGGGGTTTCCAGGCATAAAAGCCGTTGACCGGAACCAAGCAGCGCCGGGCGTGAAAGGCGTCACGAAACATGGCCCGCGACGACAGCGACTCGGCGCGGGCACAGTGGGGCGCGTGGTCAAGCACCTCAAGCCACGGTGGGGTCAGCCCCCAGAACAGCGGGTCAAGCTGGCATTGGCCCTGCGCCCAGCGCAGCGCCGAAACCGCCTGGCGCGGCGCCAGGTTGGGCGATGTGACAGGCGTATGCCCGACCTTTACCCGAGGCAGTAGCCGGGGCAGGTCGATCGGCGCAACGTAAAGGCGTCCGGTCATCTGCACCTCGCAGTGGTTGAGGAAAGTGGATAATGCCGAGCGAGTGAAACGCTCGCGGGTGACAACGTTAACCGGTGAAACAGACATTGAAAAAAGCGGCTCGAAAACGCTGTTCGATTTAGGGTATCCTAAGCGTTCCATCACCCACGTTAAAGCGTAATGCGCCATCGTGCCCGTTGCGTTGCATAACGTTCTTGCACAACGTTCTTGCCCAATCCCCTTTGCGCTAACCTAAAGAGATTGCCATGGCCCGCCCAAGACAGCATGCGCCCGACGCCCTTCACGCGCAGGTGATGGCTGCCTGTGACCGGTGGCTAACGGCGCAGCCGGTACACGGCCTGTCGCTGCGCGCCATCGCGCGTGAGGTGGGCTGTGCGCCGAGCACGCTGCTCAAGCTTTACGGCAGTTTTCACAACCTGCTTCAGCACGTCAACGTCGAAACCCTGTCGCGCCTGCAATATACCATCAGCAGCCTGCAAAACGACGCGCCGGAACCCTGGCTGCGTTCGCTGGCGCATGCCTACTGGCAGTTTGCCGAGCAGGACTGTTACCGCTGGCAGCTGTTGTTTGACTACCCGCTGGCCAATGAAGGCGAACTTGACCAGCGCCAAAGCGGCCTGATCGAGGCGCTGTTTATCGAAGTGGAAACCTGCCTGAGCAACTTTCAGCCGGCGCTGGGCAAGCCCGAGGCGCGCCAGCTGGCACGCATGCTCTGGGGCAGCGTACACGGCCTGGTGCAGCTGGGGCTCAACGAGCGGCTGGGCTACTGGCAGGATGAGCAGCTGCAGGTGGATGAGCTGCTCGATCAGCTGTTGACCACGGTGCTGACCGGGTTGCGCCACCGGGAACCGACGGCGTGAGAGGCTGGCGGCAACGGCTACATGGTATTTTGCGCCGCATCATACGGCGCTTGATATTGGTGTTGGTGCGACTTTGTTACCGCCTGACGATGCATGGCCGCGAATATATTCCCCGCCAGGGTGCTGCGCTGTTGGTGTGTAATCACGTCAGCTATATGGATGCGCTGGTGCTGGGCGGCGCCTGTCCGCGCCCGCTGCGCTTCGTGATGGATCGGCCGATTTTTGACGCGCCGGGGCTCAAGTGGCTGTTTTGTCTGGTGGGCGCTATTCCCATTGAATCGGAAAAGCGTGATCCCGGCGCCCTGCGTCGCGCGCTGGACGATATCAGCGCGGCGCTGGAGAACGGCGAGGTGGTGATGGTGTTTCCTGAAGGTAAGCTGACTACCAACGGCGAGGTGCAGGCATTTCGCCGCGGGCTTGAGACCATCTTGGCACGCAACACGGTGCCGGTAGTGCCCGCCGGGCTTGCCGGCCTCTGGGGGTCGTGGACATCCCACCGCGGCGGGCCGGCGCTAAGCAAGCGGCCGGGCCGCTTTCGCGCCCGTGTCAGCCTGCACTTCGGCGCGCCGGTCGATCCGCATGCGGTGCAGAACCAGGCGCTGTGCCGCTATTTTGAAGCCCGGGTGCGCGTGTTGAAAGCCGCCGCCGATGAGGATATTGGCGGTAGCGAGCGCTAGCGCCGCGCCGGGCGCGTGGGTTGCCAGCAGCGTGCCGAGGTAATCAGGTTGTCGCGGATGTCGAGGATTTCCATCCGCGTGCTGCCCATTTGCAGGCACACCGGCCCCTGAGGAAACGATTCAAGATGCTCAAGAATCAGCCCGTTAAGCGTTTTGGGGCCGTCCGTCGGCAGTTTCCAGCCCAGCGCCTTGTTGACCTCGCGGATATTGGCCGTGCCTTCAATGACGTGGCTGCCGTCGTCCTGCGGGTAGATCTCCCGCGCCTCTGACACGTCGGTGGTAAATTCGCCGACAATTTCTTCCAGAATATCCTCAAGCGTCGCCAGCCCTTCCACGTCGCCGTATTCATCTACCACAATGCCGATACGACGCTTCTGCTGCTGAAAGTTCAGCAGCTGGGTGTGCAGCGGCGTGGACTCGGGAATGAAATAAGGCTCCCGCGCTTCCTCAACGATGGCCGCCTTGGTGACTTCGGGGCGCGAGAGAAAGCGCGCGGCGTTGCGCAGGTGGAGCATGCCGATAATATTGTTGATGTCGCCTTTGTAGACCGGCAGGCGCGTGTGCTGGCTGGTGCGGATCTGGGTCAGGATATCCTCAAGGCTGTGATCCAGATCGATGCCGATGACTTCGTGGCGGGGCACCATGATGTCGTTCACGGTGACGTTTTCCAGATCCAGTATCGACAGCAGCATGGCCTGGTGGCGGTAGGGGATCAGGGTCCCGGCCTCGTGCACCACGGTACGCAGCTCGTCGCGGGTCAGGCTGTCACCGCCGCCGTCCACGCTTTTGACCCCGGCCAGCCGCAGCAGGCCGTTGGAGATCATGTTGACCAGCCACACCAGCGGATACAGCAGCTTGAGCAGCGGTTCGAGGATATACGACGCCGGATAGGCGATGCGCTCGGGCCGGATGGCGGCGTAGGTTTTGGGCGTTACCTCGGAAAAAATCAGGATCGCAATGGTCAGCAGCGCCGTGGAGATGGCCGGCCCCGATACGTCGCCAAAAAAATGAATGGCGATGATAGTGGCAATGGAAGCCGCGAGATTGTTGATGAAGTTGTTGCCGATCAGGATCATGCCGATCAGGCGATCGGGGCGCGCGAGCAGGCGCATCACCCGCTGGGCGCGGCTATCGCCGGCGCTGGCCTGGTGGCTCAGGCGGTAGCGATTGATCGACATCATGCCGGTTTCAGAGCTCGAGAAAAACGCTGATAGCAGAATCAGCAATGCTAGCAGGCCGAACAGTAACCCCACGGGGAAGTCGTCGCTCAAATTGAAAGTTCCTTTGTCGCGTTCCGAATTTGATATTTAGAAGCAGGAGCGTGGCGTGTCAAGGCGTCAGCAGGATCTCGAGTACGAACTTGCTGCCGAAGTAGGCCAGCAGTAAAAAACCGCAGCCCGACAGTGTCCATTTTACCGCACGCATGCCGCGCCAGCCAAAACGGTAGCGCCCGATCAGCAGCACCGCCAGCACGCCCCAGGCAGCAAACGAGAGCACGGTTTTGTGTGCCAGATGCTGGGCGAACATGTTGTCGATAAAAATAAGCCCGCTGATAATCGCTACGGTAAGCAGCGCCATGCCGGCCCAGATCAGCTCGAACAGTACCCGTTCCATGGTGTTGAGCGGCGGCAGGGACTGCACGATGCCGCGGATATGGTGGTGGCGCAGCGCCTGATTTTGCAGCCCGACCAGTACCGCCTGCGCAGCGGCGATCGCGAGAAGGGCAAAGGCCAGCGCGGAGGTCACAATGTGCAACAGAATGCCCGGGGTAATGCCGCCTTTGATGCCGTGGCTAGGCAGGCCGGCGGCAATCAGCAGGGCGAGGCCGGCGAGCGGAAACAGCGCAATACCGGCATTGAGAATCGGCTTGAACAGGCTGGCCACCAACACCACGTTGGCGGCCACTGCCATGAACAGGGCAATACTGGTGGTGAAGCCGGGTAAAAAACCGGGCGATCGGCCCAGCAGCTCGACAATCGCGGGGATATGCAAAAGCAGCGCCATTGCGGCCAGCAGGCGCACGATGCCCTGACGCGGGGGTACGCGGCGCAAAAGCGTCATGCCCTGCCAAATGGCGGCAGCGACGTAAAGAACAAGAGCAATCGTGGCGAAAGGCAGCGCCTGCATGATGCCATCCGTGCGCCAGGCGGCGCGGTATAGTGAAAATGATGATGAATACAGCCGGCACGCCGCGCTGAAAAGGCGGCGCACTGCTGGCTTAAGGTCGCTAATCTTCTACTATAACGAATCCTTGCAGTCTCGCACAGCGGTGATGGATGGAGACTCGCGGCGCCAGCGCGTATAATCACGGCCATCTTGTCCAGGGCGCTTGCGTCTGGTGACCACAAGGGAGGCAGAAGCCCTATGTTTGAGAATCTAAGTGAGCGTCTTTCGCAGACGCTGAAGTCGGTCAAGGGTCAGGCCCGCCTGACCGACGACAACATCAAGGATACCCTGCGCGAAGTGCGCCGTGCGCTGCTGGAGGCCGACGTGGCCCTGCCGGTGGTCAAGGCCTTTGTTGATCGCGTGCGCGAGCGCGCGGTGGGGCAGGAAGTGTCCACCAGCCTCTCGCCGGGCCAGCAGTTCGTCAAGATCGTCCAGCAGGAGCTGGAAGCGATCATGGGCGAGGCCAACGAAGGGCTGACCCTCAAAAGCACGCCGGCCGCGGTGCTCATGGCGGGTCTGCAGGGCGCGGGTAAAACCACCTCGGTGGCCAAGCTGGCGCGCTACCTGCGCGAACGTGAGAACAAGAAGGTGCTGGTGGTCTCGGCCGACGTCTATCGCCCCGCGGCGATTGACCAGCTGGAAACTCTGGCGAAAGAGGTAGAAGTCGACTTCTTCCCTTCGCGTTCGGATCAAAAGCCGGTGGATATCGTTCAGGCGGCGATGCACCACGCCAAGATCCAGTTCCACGATGTGGTGCTCATCGATACCGCCGGCCGGCTGGCCATCGATGAAGCGATGATGGACGAGATCAAGGCGCTACATCAGGCCGTGACGCCTGACGAAACGCTGTTTGTGGTCGATGCCATGACCGGCCAGGACGCCGTGAATACCGCCAAGGCGTTCCACGAAGCGCTGCCGCTCACCGGCGTGATCCTGACCAAGGCCGACGGCGACGCCCGCGGCGGTGCGGCGCTCTCAGTGCGCCACATTACCGGCAAGCCGATCAAGTTCATGGGCATGGGCGAGAAAGTCGACGCGCTGGAGCCGTTCCACCCCGACCGCGTGGCGTCGCGGATTCTGGGTATGGGCGACATGCTCTCGCTGATCGAGGAAGCCGAGCGCACCGTCGATAAGACCAAGGCCGAAAAACTCGCCAAAAAGGTCAAGAAAGGCGACGGCTTCGATCTGGAAGACTTTCGCGAACAGCTCCAGCAGCTGAAGAAAATGGGCGGCATGGGCGGCCTGATGAGCAAGCTTCCGGGTATGGGGCAGATGGCCGAGATGGCTCAAGGCCCGGGGCCCGAAAAAGAGATGGGCAAGCTGGAGACGCTGATCGACTCCATGACGCCCAAAGAGCGCCACAAGCCTGAAATCATCAACGGCTCGCGCAAGCGGCGCATCGCCGCGGGTGCCGGGCTGCAGGTGCCGGATTTGAATCGTCTGCTCAAGCAGCACAAGCAGATGCAGAAAATGATGAAAAAAGCCGGCAAGAAAGGCGGCATGCAGAAAATGATGCGCGGTATGTCGGGTATGACCGGCGGCGGTGGGCCAGGCGGCCCTGGAGGCCCTGGAGGCCCCGGCGGTATGGGCGGGCCGGGCGGGCTCCCCCGGCGTTAACGGCGGGCATGCAGGCCTGGCGGCTTTTCGTCCGTGAGGCTTTCCAATGTCCGTGCTTTTGCGTAGAATGCGGCCTCTTCATGCGTGGGCGTTGCGTCTATGGCGCCGCCCGTGAAGGTTGAAGCAAGCACCTTTATATCTTTACAGAGCGTATATCTCTTTATAGAGCGTGGGTACGCCCCGCGGCACGGCGCTCTCGTAACCTCAACCGAAGGATATTTATCGTATGGTTACTATTCGTTTGGCACGTAGTGGCGCCAAAAAGCGTCCCTTTTATCACCTGTCCGTTACCGATTCACGCAAGTCGCGTGATGGTCGTTTCATCGAGCGTGTGGGTTTCTTCAACCCGGTAGCGCGCGGTCAGGAAGAACGTCTGCGCATTGATCTGGACCGCATCGCCGTGTGGCAGGGTCACGGCGCACAGCTGTCCAACCGCGTTGCTGAACTGGTCAAGGAAGCTGGCAAAAAAGCCTAAGTGCTTTTGCCATGCTGTCTCATGAGGTTGTTTGAATGCCCCAAGGTGGTTTGATGCCTTATTCCACGATGAACACTCCGTCGCCCGGCGCCAATCGCGGCGAGCCGGAGGCGCACGTTGTGCTGGGCACGCTGACAAGCCCTCATGGCATCAAGGGTTGGCTCAAGGTGTATGCCTACACCAGCCCCACCGACAGCATCTTTGACTACCCCGAATGGTGGGTGCGCCAGGGCGAGAGCCTCAAGCGCTATCGCGTCATTCAGGGACGTCGGCAGGGCAAAGGGCTAGTGGTTGAGCTTGAAGGCGTGAGTGATCGTAACGCGGCCGAGGCACTGTCCCAAGCCGAGATCCTGATGCCCAAGGCCGAGCTTCCCGAACTCGCCGATGATGAGTACTACTGGTACGAACTTGAAGGCCTCGCGGTTTTCACGCAGGCCGGCGAACGGTTAGGGCGGGTGAGTAGCCTGTTCGAAACCGGCGCCAACGATGTCATGGTGGTGCGCGGTGATCGCGACGCCATCGATCGACGCGAGCGGCTGCTGCCGTATCTGCCCGGTGACGTGATTACCGAGGTGGATCTGGAGGCAGGCCGGATGTGCGTTGATTGGGATCCAGAGTTTTGAGCAGCAGAGTTTTGAGCAGCAGTGCGTTGATGTCAGAAGGCGGGTCAATTCCCGCTCCCACGCTGTGGGTCGGCGTCGTGTCGCTTTTTCCCGACATGTTTGCCGCACTGACGGAGCACGGCGTAACCGGCCGGGCGGTGGAAAAAGGCCAGCTGACGCTCGAATACTGGAACCCGCGCGACTACGCGACCGATCGCCATCGCAGCGTCGACGACCGCCCCTACGGCGGCGGCCCCGGTATGCTGATGAAGGTGGATACGCTGCGCGGTGCGATTGCCGATGCGCGCCAGCGCGCCGCTGATGCCACCGGTCTGGCGCCCAAAGTGATCTATCTTTCGCCCCAGGGCAAAAAGCTGGATCAGCAAGGCGTGCAGACGCTGGCGGAGCAAAGCCCGCTGGTCGTGGTGGCCGGACGCTACGAAGGGATCGACGAACGCGTGGTCGAGAGTGACATCGATGAAGAATGGTCGATTGGCGACTATGTGCTGAGCGGCGGCGAGCTGCCGGCCATGGTGCTGATTGACGCGGCGGCAAGGCTGATTCCCGGCGTGCTGGGCCATCAGGACTCCGCCATCGAGGATTCATTTAACGCAGGTCTGCTTGACTGCCCGCACTACACGCGCCCGGAAGTGATTGACGACGTCAGCGTGCCCGAGGTGCTGTTGAGCGGTAATCATGCGGCCATCAGGCGTTGGCGCTTGAAGCAGTCGCTGGGTCGTACCTGGCTCAGACGTCCGGAGCTTGTCGACGAGCAAGCGCTGGATAAAGAGCAGCGGCGGTTGTTGAATGAATTTATCGAGGAATACGCGCTGTCCACCCGGTCGGTCGATAACACCGAGACCAGCAACCGGTAGGACAGGCGGCGGTGCAGGGCGAAGGCCAGTAGCCGCGCACTTGCGTCACCCATAACGACTCCCGCGCACTCGCTTTGAGCGCCGGGATCACGGCTTCCGCCTTTTTATGGCTGAGCGGTAAGCCACGACGAACTATCAGGAGTAAGACGATGAGTAAAAAACCGGTGATCCAGGCGCTTGAAGCCGAGCAGATGAGCAAGGAAATTCCGGCCTTTGCCCCGGGCGACACCATTGTCGTTCAGGTCAAGGTAAAGGAAGGCACTCGCGAGCGTTTGCAGGCCTTTGAAGGCGTCGTAATCGGCAAGCGTAACCGCGGCCTGAACTCCGCTTTCACCGTGCGTAAAATTTCCCACGGCGTTGGCGTTGAGCGTACTTTCCAGACCTACAGCCCGCTGGTCGACTCCCTTGAAGTCAAGCGCCGCGGTGACGTGCGTCAAGCCAAGCTGTACTACCTCCGCGAGCGTAGCGGTAAGTCGGCGAGGATCAAGGAAAAGCTGGCCTAAGGGCGAGCTTGCCGTGCCGGGCGTTGTGGCGCCCGGCTGCCAAAACCCCGTCACCGCTCTGCGGGGCGGGGTTTTGTGTGTCTGTGCCGCGCAACAGACGGGCGGCCAGGAATCTGAACAAGGGAAGGCTGCTGGCCTATGGATCTCATTGATGCATTTCTGGATGCGCTGTGGCTTGAGCGCGGCGCCAGTGAGCATACGCTAGCGGCTTATCGGCGCGACCTGGAGGCCTGGCGTGATACGCTTGAGGCTGATAGCGCTCAAAGCGCGAGTGATGAAAGTGTGCTGGTAGCGCCGCCGCCGGGTGCGCTGGTTAGCTGGTTTGACGCACGCCGCGCCGAGGGCTATCAGCTGCGCAGCAATGCCCGGCTGTTATCGACCCTGCGCAGTTTTTATCGCTGGGCGCGCCTTTACGGGCATGTGGCCAACGACCCGCTGGCGGGTATTCGCTTGCCGCCGGTGCGGCCGAATCTGCCCAACGTGCTTGACGAAGACGAGGTCGAACGCCTGCTGGCCGCGCCGGATACGGCCACGCCGCTGGGCGTGCGCGACCGCACCATGCTGGAGCTGCTGTATGCCTGTGGCCTGCGGGTCTCCGAGCTTGTAGGCTTGAGCGTTGACGCCATCAACCTGCGCCAGGGCGTGGTGCGGGTGCGCGGCAAGGGCGATAAAGACCGCCTTGTACCGCTGGGCGAGGAGGCCGGGCACTGGCTTGAACGTTATATCGACACGGCGCGCCCGGCGTTGATGCAGGACACCACGCGCGCAGCGCTGTTCCCCGGGCGCGGCGATAAAAGCATGACGCGCCAGACGTTCTGGTACCGCATCAAGGCCCACGCGCTGCGTGCCGGCATCGACACGCCGCTGTCGCCGCATACGCTGCGCCATGCGTTTGCCACACATTTATTGAATCATGGCGCCAATTTGCGGGTCGTACAGTTGCTGCTGGGGCATAGTGATTTATCCACCACGCAGATTTATACGCATGTTGCCCAGGCGCGCCTGGAGCAGCTGCATGCCGATCATCATCCACGAGGTTGAACGACAATGGGTCGCACCGTTATTTCAGTTCGCAATATTTTTTCCAGTCTGGTGCTTGCCGGAACGTTATTGCCCGCATTAGCCAGTGCCCAGACGGCACCCGATACGCTGACCGATTCGTTGCGGATCAACGGGCAAAAAGTCCCGGTCGCAGACGTTAGCCAAACACCGATGGACGGCCTCTATCACGTACAGCTGGACGGCGGTGAGTCATTTTATGCCAATGCCGACGGCAGCTATTTTGTGGTCGGAGACCTTTATCAGAATGACAGCGGCGGGCTGGTCAACCTGAGCGAGCAGGACAAGAATCAGGAGCGCGTGGCCGCGTTGGCCGCAGTGCCGGAAAGCGAGCGCGTGGTGTCTCGCGGCGTGGATGAGCCCAAAGCCACCATCACGGTGTTTACCGATACCAGCTGCCCCTACTGCACGCGGCTGCATGAAAGCATACCCGAGCTCAACGAGCGCGGCATTGCGGTTCACTATCTGGCGTTTCCGCGCGGCGGCATGCAAAGCCCGGCGGCTCGGGTCATGCAGCAGGCCTGGTGCAGCGATAATCCCGGCGACGCGCTGAGCCAGGCGTTTAGCAACGAGACGCTGGCGGCCAACGCCAGCTGCGACAATCCGGTCGCCAAGCAGTATGCTCTGGGGCTGGAAATGGGCGTGCAGGGCACGCCGGCGATTATTCTGCCCGACGGCAAGATGGTGCCGGGCTTTGTGCCACCCAAGCGGCTGAGCGCCATGCTGGGGCTTGACGACTAGCACGATATTCTGGCGTAACGACGCTACCCGAACGCAACGCGACATAACGCTGACTGCACCGCTCAGGTGCGCAACGACAAAGGGGATGTATTTTGAAACCGGTAAGAGTAGGCATCTGTGGACTAGGGACCGTTGGCGGCGGCACCTTTAACGTACTCACGCGCAACGCCGAAGATATTGCGCGGCGTGCGGGACGCCCGATCGTGATCGAACAGGTGGGGCATCGCAGCATCCACCCGGATTGCGATATTACCGGTATCAAGGCCACCAGTGACGTCTTTGAAGTCGCGGCCAACCCCGACGTGGACGTCATCGTCGAGCTGATTGGCGGCTACGACACCGCCCGCGAGCTGGTGCTGGCCGCGATTGAAAACGGCAAGCACGTGGTCACCGCCAACAAGGCGCTGATTGCCGTACACGGCAACGAAATTTTCCAGGCCGCCCATGAAAAGGGCGTGATCGTGGCATTCGAAGCGGCGGTAGCCGGCGGTATTCCGGTGATCAAGGCGCTGCGCGAAGGCCTCGGCGCCAACCGCATCGAATGGGTGGCCGGCATCATCAACGGTACCGGCAACTACATCCTGACCCACATGCGTGACGAAGGCCGCGCCTTTGAAGACGTGCTGGCCGAAGCGCAGGCGCTGGGCTACGCCGAAGCCGACCCCACTTTTGACGTTGAAGGCATCGACGCGGCGCACAAGCTAACCATCATGGCCTCCATCGCCTACGGCGTGCCGCTGCAGTTTGACAAGGCCTACACTGAAGGCATTTCGCGGATTACCGGCGAAGATGTGGATCAGGCCGATAACCTGGGCTACGTGATCAAGCATCTGGGGATTGCCAAGCGCACCGAAAACGGGCTTGAGCTGCGCGTACACCCCACGCTGATCCCCAAGGACCGGCTGCTGGCCAACGTCCACGGGGTGAAAAACGCCATTGCCGTGATGGGCGACGCCGTGGGCCCCACGCTGTATTACGGTGCCGGCGCCGGTGCCGAGCCCACTGCATCTGCCGTGGTCGCGGATATTCTGGATGTCGCCCGCGACATCAACACCG
Organism: Vreelandella subglaciescola; assembly: GCF_900142895.1. NCBI lineage: Bacteria > Pseudomonadati > Pseudomonadota > Gammaproteobacteria > Oceanospirillales > Halomonadaceae > Vreelandella > Vreelandella subglaciescola. The sequence continues at coordinate 1,420,278 of NZ_LT670847.1, read as the reverse complement.
CCCACCATTACCGTGTGCCGTACCTGGCCTTCAGCGGCGTGGGTGAAGACATGAACGCGCCGGCGATCATGCCCATGGAAGACATTACCACCGCCTACTACCTGCGCCTGCTCGCGGTAGATCGCCCCGGCGTACTCGCGCGTGTGGCGACGATTCTTTCCGACAACGGCATCTCCATTGAAGCGCTGATCCAGAAAGAAATCACCGAAGGCGAGCTGGTACCGATCATCCTGATGACGCACCGCACCAAAGAGCGCCAGATGAACGACGCCATTCGCGAAATCGAGTCCATGGCCGACATTGCCGGCGCGGTAACGCGCATCCGGGTAGAGAGCCTGGACGAAGGAGAGTAACGCCATGCGCTATATCAGTACCCGCGGTCAGGCACCGGCGCTCTCGTTTGAAGAGGTCGTGCTGACCGGCATGGCAAGCGACGGCGGCCTTTACGTGCCCGAAACGCTGCCGTCGTTCACCCATGACGCCCTGGCCGATATGGCCGGGCTGTCCTATGCCGATATCGCTTTTCGTGTGATGAAGCCGTTCGTCAACGGTGAAATCGACGACACCACCTTTCATCAGCTGGTCACGGAGGCCTACGCCACCTTCAGCCACGACGCGGTGGTGCCGCTCAAGCAGTTGGATGCCAACCACTTTTTGATGGAGCAGTTCCACGGCCCGACGCTGGCGTTCAAGGACGTGGCGCTGCAGCTGCTCGGCCGGCTGCTGGACCACTTTCTCAAGAAGCGCGGCGAACGCGCGGTGATCATGGGCGCCACCTCGGGCGATACCGGCTCGGCGGCGATTGAGGGCTGTCGTCACTGCGACAACCTCGATATTTTCATCCTGCACCCGCATAACCGCGTTTCTGAAGTGCAGCGCCGCCAGATGACGTCCGTACTGGCGGATAACGTTTTCAACGTCGCCATCGAAGGCAACTTTGACGACGCTCAGGCGATGGTCAAGGCCAGCTTTGCCAATCAGGACTTCCTCAACGGCACGCGGCTGGTGGCGGTCAACTCGATCAACTGGGCGCGCATCATGGCGCAGATGGTCTACTACGTCGCCGCTGGCGTAGCACTTGGCGCCCCGCACCGCGAAGTCAGCTTTTGCGTGCCGTCGGCCAACTTCGGCAACGTCTTTGCCGGCTACATGGCCTACAAGATGGGGCTGCCGGTCAAACAGTTCATCATTGCGACCAATGCCAACGACATTTTGCACCGTACGCTGGCTGCCAACGACTTCTCCAGGCACGAGCTGGCCGCGACTCTGGCGCCGTCCATGGACATCGTCGTGTCATCCAATTTCGAGCGGCTCTTGTTTGACGCCTACGACCGCGACGGCGCCGCCGTGGCTTCGCTGCTGGAGCGTTTCCAGCACGAACCGACCGCGCTTGCCGACGCGCCGCTGGCCAAACTGCGCAAGAAGTTCGCCAGCTACAGCGTGGATGACGAAGCGATCCTTGAGACCATTCGCGAGGCCTATCGGCGCACCGGCGAAGTGCTCGACCCGCATACCGCTACCGGCTATCACGCCGCCGAACGCGCCCGAGCAGATGCCGCTACGCCGGTGATCACGCTGGCCACCGCGCATCCGGCCAAGTTTGCCGAAGCCGTCGCCAAGGCAGGCTTTTCCGGCGTGCCGTTGCCCGCGCACATGGATGACCTGCTGGAACGCGAAGAGCGCTACACGGTGCTGCCCGCCGAGCTCGATGCCGTGCAGCGCTTTGTGGCGGAAAATCGCCGTGACTAGTACGGCTAGAGAAGGGTGGCGATGTCGCCCTCGTTTCATCACGAAGGGAGTGAGCTCATGCGTTTGTTGGGACGAAAGAACTCGATCAACGTCAAGAAGGTGATGTGGTGCGCGAATGAGTTGGGTATCGAGCTCGAGCGAGTCGACATGGGCGGCCCCTTCGGCGGTCTCGACAGCCCTGAGTTCCTGGCCAAGAACCCCAACGGCCTGATCCCCTGCCTGGAAGACGGTGATCTGCTGCTGTGGGAGTCCAATGCCATCGTTCGCTACTTGGTCGCCGAGTACGGTCAAGGCAGGCTTGGCAGCGGCAGCGTCGGGGGTCTGGCCCGCAGTGACATGTGGATGGACTGGGCGCTGTCGACTCTGGCCAACCCTTTCCGCGCTCTGTTTCTGAATAAGATTCGGGCCACCGACGCGACTCGCGACGAGGCGGCCATGGAGGCCGGCCGTGCGGCCTGCGCCAAGCACTTGGACGTGCTGGACGACGTTCTCAGCCGCCAAGCGTGGCTCTCCGGCAAGAACTTTGGCATCGGTGATATTCCGCTGGGTTGCTACGCCTATGGTTGGTTTGGCATGAACATCGAGCGCCCGGAATTGCCGCACTTGGCCACCTGGTACGAGCGTCTTACCGAGCGTCCGGGTTTTCGCGAGCACGTGATGTTGCCGCTGACCTGACTCGTGTGATGTTTGCTCGATGACCCGTTGATCGGCCCTGATCCTAACGCACCCGAATCCTCGCGTTTTCGCTGTTCGGGGTCTTGCCCCGTAGGAAAGAGACACCCATGCCACACGCCCCCGAGCGGTTGACCCATGCGGCCACCCGTCCTGTGATTGTGACGCGCTCGAGCAACGAGTCCCTTTACCGTCGTGCTTTGGAGAGCGGACTTTCCGAGCTTCAGGCGCGGCTTCTGGCCTCGCGCCTGCCGGGCTATGAAGGCGAGCTTGCGCCGTTGGTAACGCCGAGCCTGCGCTATTTGGTGCATCCACAAAAGCTCGCCGACGGGCGCCGCGCCGCCGAACGCATTGCCGAGGCGGTGGTTGAGGGCGAGTCGATCGGCATCCTGACCGACTACGACGTCGACGGTATTACCTCGCACGTGGTGATCCGCCGTACGCTGGTGGAGCTGTTTGGCGTCCCCGAACACAGGCTCCACAGCTTGATTGGCCACCGCATTTTTGATGGTTACGGCATCAGCTTGCCGCTGGTGGAGCGCACGCTTGCACTAACGCCCCAGCCCACGCTGGTGATTACCGCCGACTGCGGCAGCTCCGACGAGCCGCGCATCGCCCGGCTCAAAGCCGCCGGCATTGACGTGGTGGTCAGCGATCACCACGCGCTGCCCGAAGAAGGCCCGCCGGCGTCGGCGTATGCCTGCGTTAACCCCACCCGGAAAGACTGCGACTACCCCGATGCGACGATTGCCGGCTGCATGGTGGCGTGGCTGGTGATGTCGCTGGCCCGCGGCGTGTTGATCGAATGGGGTGCTTTGCCCGCCGCCACGCCCAAGCTTTCACCGTGGCTGTCTTACGTGGCGCTGGGCACCGTGGCCGACTGCGTATCGCTTGGCGCCAGCCCCGCCAACCGGGCGGTGGTCAGTTACGGACTAACGCTGATTAACCGCATGGATGCCCCCTGCTGGCGCGCCATGGCCGAACGGCTGGGGCCTGACAGCGTGCCGTTCAACGCCGAGACGCTGGCGTTTCAAATGGCGCCGCGGATCAACGCCCGCTCGCGCCTCGATGACCCCTACGAGGCGCTGAATTTCATGCTGGCCGAAAGCGACGGCGCCGCAGGGCAGCACTTAAGCGTGTTGGAAGACGATAACCAGTCGCGCAAGGCCATCGAAGCCGAGATGGCCATTGAGGCGCGCGCGCTGGCCGTCGCCGAGATCGCCGCCGACGCGCCGGCGGTGGTGGTGTTTGTGGAAGACGGCCACCCGGGCGTGCAGGGCATTGTCGCGTCAAGGCTGGTGCAGGCCTACGGCCGGCCTGCGCTGGTGCTGACCCGCGCGACAGCCCCCACCATGCTGACCGGCTCCGGCCGCTCGATTGACGGGCTGCACCTGCGCGACGCCCTACAGCGCGCCCATGAGCTGGCGCCCGAGGCGCTGCCACGCTTTGGCGGGCACAGCGGAGCGGCGGGTATCGGCGTGCCCGAGGTGCTGCTTGCCGCGTTTAAGGCGGCGTTTTTACAGGCCGTGGGTGAGCAGCTCGGCGATACGCCGCTGTATCCCAAGCTGTGGACCGACGGCGAGCTCGATGTCGAAAAGCTTAGCCTTGCGACCCTGGACGAGCTTGACGCGCTGGGGCCCTACGGGCGCGAGTTTGATCCGCCGCTGTTTGAAGGGCGCTTTATCGTTGAAGCGTTGCGTCCGGTGGGTGCCGACGGTACCCACCTGATGATGGAGCTTTCCACCGGCGCGCTGACGTTCAAGGCCATCTGGTTTCGTGCGCTAACCCCCGGCGAGCTCCCGGCCTTTGGCGTCGGCGATACCCTGCACTGCGCTTACAAGCTCAACCGTAACCGCTTTCGCGGCCGCGAAAGCCTGCAGCTAATGGTTGAGCACGCCGAGCCGGTCTAATACTTGGCCACGGCGTGTGCATTTTTCCGTTTGATTGATCCGAGTTGCCTAATGCCCACAGTGCGTTCTTCCGCCCGTTCTCCTTTAGCTTTTCTAGGCCCGGCGTTCGCCTTTTTGGTGGTTATGCTGGGCACCACGCTGCCCACGCCGCTGTACCCGCTGTATCAGGCGGCGTACGGCTTTTCCCAGCTGCTGATCACGGTGATCTTTGCCGCCTACGCGCTGGGCGTGATCGGTGCGCTGATAGTCACCGCGCGCTGGTCGGATCAGCTGGGGCGACGCCCGCTGCTGCTCGCCGGACTGCTGGTAGCGGCGGCAAGCGATGCGCTGTTTTTGCTCGGCGACGGGCTGGGAATGCTGCTGGCCGGGCGCGTGGTGTCGGGGATTTCTGCCGGCATTTTCACCGGCACGGCAACGGTGGCGGTCATTGAGCTGGCCCCCGAGGCGTGGAAGCCGCGCGCTACGCTGGCCGCCACCGCCGTCAACATGGGCGGATTAGGGCTGGGACCGATGACGGCCGGCGTGTTCGGGGCCTACCTGCCGGCGCCGCTGGCGCTGCCGTATGTGCTGCATCTGGTGCTGCTAGCGATTGGCCTGATGCTGGTTTGGCGCGCGCCGGAAACCGTGGCGCGGGCGGCGCATCCGCAGTTGCGCGTGCAACGCCTGAGCCTGCCGCCCGAGGTGCGCGGCGTGTTTTTGCCCGCGGTGCTGGCAGGCTTTGCCGGGTTTGCCGTGTTGGGTTTTTTCACCGCCATGGTGCCGGCCTTCATGCAGCAGGTGTTGGGCCAGCACAGTCTCGCGCTGATTGGCCTGGTGGCCGGCATGGTGTTTTTTTCCTCGACGCTGGGCCAAGTGCTGCAGGGGAGAATCACGCCTTCATGGCGCCTGCCGTTGGGCTGCCTCATCGTCATTGCCGGAGCGCTGCTGATCGGCACAGGTATTCTGCAGGCAGCACTCACGGTGTTTCTGTGCGGCGCGCTGTTTGCCGGCGTCGGGCAGGGCATCGCTTTTCGTGCCGGGCTGGGGGCTATCGCGGCGGCCTGCCCCGGGAGTCAGCGCGGTGCGGTGACTTCCACCTTTTTCGTGATTGTGTATATCGCGCTGTCGATTCCGGTGGTGGGCATTGGGCTGGCCGCTCGCTATCTAGGGCTTGTAGCCACCGGCGCGGGGTTTGCCGGCCTGGTGGCGCTTTTGTGCAGCGTGGCGCTGGTGCTAGTGCTGCGAGGCGCGCGCCGTTCGGGTTGAATCGCCTATCGCGCAGAACTCGCCCAGCCAGAACTAACTCAGCCAGAACCACCAGACAACGGCGGCAATCAGCCCGATACCCGCTAGATTAATGATGAAACTCATGAGCGTTGCTCCTTGTCGGCGTGGTCATCGCTGGCGGCGGCGGTAGATGGCGCCTGTTTGGGCTTCCACAGGCGCAGGCGGTTGGCGTTGCTGACCACGGTGATCGAGGACAGCGACATTGCCGCACCGGCGATCATCGGCGACAGCAGCGTGCCGGTCAGCGGGTAGAACACCCCGGCGGCAATGGGTATGCACAGCGCGTTGTAGCCAAAGGCGCCGGCCAGGTTCTGCTTGATGTTGGTAAGCGTTGCCTGGCTGATCTCGATGGCGGCGGCCACGCCGTGCAGCGAGCCGCGCATCAGCGTAATACCGGCGCTTTCAATCGCCACGTCGGTGCCTTGGCCAATGGCAAAGCCCACGTCGGCGCGGGCGAGCGCCGGCGCATCGTTGATGCCATCTCCCACCATGCCCACGATGTGACCCTCCTGCTGCAGGCGCTCGATCTCGGCGTGCTTATCTTCCGGCTTGAGCTCGGCGCGGTAATCGTCGATCCCCACCTCCATGCCAATGGCCTTGGCCGTATGGCGGTTATCGCCGGTGAGCATGATGATCTTTAGACCGTCGGCTTTGAGCCGTGAAATCGCCTCTTTGGCGTCATTGCGCAGCGGGTCGCTGACGCCGAACAGCGCGGTAAGCTTGCCGCCCACGGCGAGATACACTAGCGTGCGGGCTTTTTCTTCCAGCGCCCGGGCGCTGTCGTGGCCGGCGGCCAAGTCGATGCCGGCGTCTTCGAGCAGGCGGGCGTTGCCCAGCAGCAGCTCGCCGGCTTTACTCTGGGCTTTCACGCCGCCGCCGGTCACGCTGTCAAAGTCGTGAATCTCGGCGGCGTCGGCGCTGCCAGATTGTTCCTCGCAATAGCTCAGCAGGGCGGTGGCCAGCGGGTGCTCGGAGCCGCGCTCAAGGGCGGCCACTAAGCCCAGCGTGTCGGCTTCGCTGCCGCTTAAAATGCTGGTCTCGGTCACCCGGGGTTTGCCTTCGGTCAGGGTGCCGGTTTTATCCACCACCAGCGCGGTGAGCTTGCTGGCGGTTTGCAGCGACTCGCCGTTTCTGACCAGCACGCCGTGCTCGGCGGCCTTGCCCACGCCAATCATGGTGGAAATCGGCGTGGCCAAGCCCAGCGCGCAGGGGCAGGCGATAATCAGCACCGTGGTGGCGGTCACCAGCATGTGGATCACCCGCGGCTCGGCGCCGACGTTGAACCACACCAGTGCGGTCAGCACGGCAATAATCATCACCGAGGGCACAAATACGCTGGAGACTTTATCGGCCAGATCGCCGATGGGCGGGCGCGAGTTCTGGGCGCTGGCCACCTGCTCGGTGATTTGCCCCAGCCGGGTATTGTTGCCGACGCGGGTGGCGCGGTAGACAAGCCCGCCTTTGCCGTTGACCGTGCCGGCGCTAACCGTATCGCCTTTGGCTTTGGCTACCGCCACCGGCTCGCCGGTGAGCATGGATTCGTCGATGTGGCTCGACCCCTCGGTGACGTCGCCGTCGACCGGCAGGCTCTCACCGGGGCGCACGCGGATATGGTCGCCTTCGCGCACCGCGTTAATCTCGATTTCCTGCTCGTTACCGTCGCGGATCACCCGCGCGGTGCGGGTTTGCAGGTCGAGCAGGCGCTTGAGCGCGTCGCTGGTGCGCCCGCGAGCTCTAAGCTCCATGGCGTTGCCTAGCAGGATCAGCCCGATGACCATCGCCGAGGCTTCAAAGTAGATGCCGCGAGCGGCCTCGGGCAGCCAGGAAGCAAACAGCACCACGACCATGGAATACAGCCAGGCGGTGCCGGTGCCCATGGCCACCAGCGTATCCATATTGGCTTGGTGGTGTTTGAAGCTTTTCCACGCGCTGGTAAAAAAGTGCCGCCCGGGAAAGGCCATGACCGCAAACGTCAGCGCGCCGATGGCCAACCAGTAAAGCCGGCCGGCGCCAATTGGCTCGGGGTGGAAGAAGAACATGCTGGCCATCAGCGGAATAGCCAGCACCAGCGAGTACGCGCTGCCTTTCAGGCGTTTTTTATACTCGCGGGCTTCTTTATCGGCGCGGGTTTTTTCGGCCTCGCGCATATCGACAATCGGCTCGGCGTCATAGCCCACGTCCTGAACCGCGCTGATCAGCGCGCTTTCCGCAGCGCTGCCGGTGATCTCGGCGGTATGGGTGCCGAAGTTGACCGAAGCCGAGTCGACGTTGGCGGTGCGCTCAAGCGCCTGCTGCACGGTTTTCACACAGCTGGCGCAGGTCATCCCGCTGATCGCCAGGCGCGTTTTCTCGCTGCCGGCAGCGGGCGTGTTCTCGACGGAGACGTCGGGCGTTTCGGTGTCCGCTGGTTCATCGGCGGCTGCGTTCTCGACGTCGCCGGGCGGATAGCCGGCCTCATCGAGCGCGCGGTCGAGCGTCTCAGCGTCGAGCGTGGTGGTCACGTCGAGGCGCTTCTCGGCTGGGGTGCCGATAACCTCGGCGTCGGCCTCAATGGCCTCAATGGCCTCGCGCATGCGCTTGACGCAGCCTTGGCAATTCATGCCGGGCACGTGGCGCGTCAGGGTGTGCTGGCTCATGGCGTCTCCTCGGGAAAGCTTTCAATCAAACGACACAGGCTGTGGCCGTCCGGCGTGCCGTCGGGCATCTCTTGCCAGCTGGTAAGCGCCTGCTCCATGCGCGCGGCCAGCGCTTCAAGCTCGGCAATGCGAGACCGAATCTGGGGTAGCCGGCTGGCCAGCAGGTCGCGCACCAGCGGGCAGGGCGAATCGCCCTGATCGGCGTGCGCCAGAATTTCGCGGATTTCCGCGACGCTAAAGCCCAGCTTGCGCGCGCGCTGAATAAAGCGCAGGCGCTCAAGGTCGTGCCGGCTGAACAGCTGGTAGCCGTTTTGCGGGTGACGTGTGGGAGCGAGCAGGTGCTCGCGAGTGTAGTGGCGCACCGTTTCGGCCGTCACGTCTGCCTCTCTGGCAATCTCGCTGACTTTCATCCGCGTCTCCCCTTACTCTGTGTCCGGTGGCCTGGGTAGCGAGCCGATCATGCCCGTAGTGTAAAACCTTTGTGTTACCCATAGGTCAATGCTGAGCCAATGACGCGCGCCATTGGCTGTAAAATCTATGCATACGACTAAAGAATGAAGCGGAGACGCAATAAAACGGTCGTTTGCTCTTGAACCTACGCGCCGGGTGCGAGAAAAAGGCACTAGGCTAAACGGGCGTATTAATGCGATGGGCTTAACACGCTAAAAGCGCATCACCAACGAAGCCACATACCGTATCCGCAATCATCATCAACTAGATCCATAATAAATCAGGACGCTGCATAACGATCATCGGGAAGAGAGGTGGACTATGAATAACAATGCTAAAAACGCTGCTAAAAAAGCACATCACGTCAAAAAGCTCGCGTTAACGGCCGCCGTTAGCGCCGCTGCCTTTGCCAGCCAGGCCCATGCCGGCGGCTTTCAGCTCAACGAGCAGAGCGTCAGCGGCCAGGGCTACGGCCACGCCGGGCGCAGTTCCAACGTCCACGATGCCACCATTGTGTATGGCAACCCCGCGGGGATGTCGTTCCTCGACCGTGCGCAGATTTCGGCCGGCGGCACCTACCTGATGGTCAATAACGACATCAGCAATGCCACCGCTACGCGTAACCTGGACTCTGGCGTCGTCGGAGGAGGCGCCCCTAATGGTGTTCAGGTGCCGGTAGGCAGCGTTCCCGGCGGTAACGACGGCGATATGGTCGGCAATAAAGCGGTGCCTTTTGCCTTCTATGCGCATCCGGTCAACGACAGGCTGGCGTTCGGTTTTGGCGTTTACGTGCCTTTTGGCTCAAAGACCGATTACGAAGATGATTTTCAGGGGCGCTATTTCGGTAACTACACCGAAGTTAAGGTGGTAACCGCGCAGCCAACGGTATCCTATCGCTTCAACGATCAGTGGTCGTTCGGCGCCGGCGTTACGTATAACCGCGTGGAAGGCGAACTGCGCCGCCAGATTCCTACCGGTACGAGTTATAACCCGGCGGGAGACGTTGACGCCCGCGTCGATGGCGACGACGAAGCCTGGGGCTACAACCTCGGGGTGATTTATCAGCCGGTGCCGGAAACCACGCTGGGGCTGACCTATCGTTCCGAGGTCGAATATGACCTCGAAGGGGATTTTGCGGCCACCGATCCGTTGGGCAACGTGGTCCGATCCGATAACGCCAACCTTGCGCTAACCACGCCGGAAACCGTCAACTTCTCCGTGACCCAGCAAATGACCGAAAAGCTCAAGCTGATGTTTGGCGCTTCCTGGTCGCGCTGGAGCAAGTTCCAGGAAATTCGCGTAACCGGTGACACCATTGAGGAGATCACCCAGGAAACGCAGAACTATAGTAACTCCTGGGCCTTCGCCGTGGGCGGCGAGTACCAGCTGAATCCGCAGTGGGCCCTGCGTGCTGGCCTGAGCCTTGACCAGACACCGAGTAATGACGAGCACCGCAGCGTGCGGATTCCGTCTGATGACCGGCGTATTTTCTCGCTGGGCGCCGGCTGGACGCCGGTCGAGGATATGACCATTGACCTGGCCTATTCCTACCTCACCGAGCACGGCACACACGTTGAGCAGAACCGTAGTGATCACCTGGCAAGCCCGGCCACCGGCGGCCAGCCGATCGGGGGAAGCACCTACTCCGCCGACTACAAAAACGAAGCCCACGGCTTTGGCGCGCAGCTGACCTACCGTTTTTAACGCTTCACGCTGTGTATGAGCGCTACCCAACCCGGCTCCGGCCGGGTTTTTTGCTGGCCGCGTGTTTTTATGCGGATGTGGCGGGGCGATGGATGCGGGAGGCGCCCGGTTTCGCTACAATGCCCGCTTTGCCAAAGCCACACATCTGGGGCGCATCCATGCTGGAAACCAACCCGATTCACAATCAAATCAAGGATCTGTCGGAGCGGACAGGCATTCTTAGGGGGTATCTTTGACTATGCTGAGCGTAAAGACCGGCTAGAAGAAGTCACCCGCGAGCTTGAAGACCCGAACGTCTGGAGCGATCCCGGCTACGCCCAGAAACTGGGTAAAGAGCGTGCCTCGCTGGAGACCATCGTCACCACCATCGACACCCTTGAACAGGGGCTTGGCGATAGCGAAGACCTGCTCGAGCTGGCCGAGGTGGAAGACGACGAAGCGACGGTGGACGAAGTTCGGGCAGAGCTTGATAACCTGCAGGCCGCGCTTGAAAAGCTCGAGTTCCGGCGCATGTTTTCCGGCGAGATGGATGAAAACAACGCCTATCTGGATATCCAGTCGGGCTCCGGCGGCACCGAGGCGCAGGACTGGGCCAATATCCTGCTTCGCATGTATCTGCGTTGGGCCGAGCACCACGGCTTCAAGGCAGACATTACCGAAATTTCGGCCGGCGACGTGGCTGGCATCAAGTCTGCGTCGCTGCATATCCAGGGCGACTACGCTTTTGGCTGGCTGCGCACCGAGACCGGCGTACACCGGCTGGTGCGCAAAAGTCCGTTTGATTCGGGCGGGCGCCGTCACACGTCGTTTTCCTCGGTGTTTCTCTCCCCCGAGGTGGACGACAGCTTCGAGGTGGATATCAACCCCTCAGACCTGCGCACCGACACTTACCGCTCAAGCGGCGCCGGCGGCCAGCACGTCAACACCACCGACTCGGCCGTGCGTATTACCCACGAGCCGACCGGGGTGGTGGTAGCCTGCCAGAGCCAGCGCAGCCAGCACGCCAACCGTGACTCTGCCATGAAGCAGCTCAGGGCCAGGCTCTGGGAACTTGAGATGCAAAAGCGCAACGCCGCCAAGCAGGAAGCGGAAGACTCCAAAGCTGACATCGGCTGGGGCAGCCAGATCCGCTCCTACGTGCTGGACGACCAGCGCATCAAGGATTTGCGCACCGGCGTGCAGTCGAGCAACTGCGAAAAAGTGCTCGATGGTGATCTGGATCAGTTTATCGTCGCGAGCCTTAAGCAGGGTTTGTAATTTTTCAGGGTTTTATCATTGTAAGGGTGCCCGAATGGCTAATCAGGACGCGTCTTTTGAGAACGAAAACCACTTAATCGCTGAGCGCCGCGCCAAGCTTTCCGCACACCGCGAAAAGACCGCCGCCCAGGGGAAAAGTGCGTTTCCCAACGATTTTCGCCGCGACAACCTGAGCGTCGAGCTGCAGGACGCGCTGGGTGACAAGGACAAGGCCGAGCTGGAAGTGCTTGACCAGTACGCTTCGGTCGCCGGGCGCGTCATGCGCAAACGTGGCCCCTTTATCGTGATTCAGGACGTGGCCGGGCAAATCCAGCTTTACGTGGATAAAAAAGGCCTGCCCGACGACGTGCTTGACGACGTCAAAGGCTGGGATATTGGCGATATCGTTGCCGGCCGTGGGCCGGTGCACAAATCTGGCAAGGGCGACCTGTACGTCAAAATGGTCGACGCCACGCTTCTCACCAAAAGCCTGCGTCCGCTGCCGGACAAGTTCCATGGCCTGACCGATCAGGAAGCCCGCTACCGCCAGCGCTACGTTGACCTGATCATGAACCCCGACTCGCGCCGCGTATTTGAAATCCGCGCGGCGGTGATCAGCGCCATGCGCCGCTTTTTTGAAGCCCGCGACTTCATGGAAGTGGAGACGCCAATGCTGCAGCAGATTCCCGGCGGGGCGACGGCGCGGCCGTTCATGACCCATCACAACGCGCTGGACATCGACATGTACCTGCGCGTTGCCCCCGAGCTTTACCTCAAGCGGCTGGTGGTCGGTGGGTTTGAAAAGGTCTTTGAGATCAACCGTAACTTCAGAAATGAAGGGCTCTCCACGCGGCATAACCCCGAATTCACCATGGTCGAGTTTTACTGGGCCTACGCCGACTACCTTGATCTGCTCGACATGACCGAAGCCATGCTGCGCACCACCGCCGAACAGGTGCTGGGCACCACGCTGATTCCGTATCAGGGCGCCGAGTACGACTTTGGCAAAGCGTTTGCGCGCATCACTCTGCGCAACGCGATCCTGACCCATGGCGATGGCATTGTGGATGCCGATCTGGACACGCTGGACGCCGCCCGCGTGCTGGCCGACAAGCTGGGCATTGCGGTCAAGGACAGCTGGGGGCTGGGCAAGCTGCAGACCGAAATCTTTGAAGAAGTGGCCGAGCACAAGCTTGATCAGCCGACGTTCATCATCGAATACCCGGCCGAGGTCAGCCCGCTGGCACGGCGCAATGACGCTAATCCCTTCGTCACCGATCGCTTCGAGTTCTTTGTTGGCGGGCGCGAGATCGCCAACGGCTTCTCGGAGCTTAACGACGCCGAAGATCAGGCCCAGCGCTTTAAAGAGCAGGTGGCGGAAAAAGACGCCGGTGACCTGGAAGCGATGTACTATGATGCTGACTATGTGCGCGCGCTGGAATACGGCCTGCCGCCCACCGCGGGCGAAGGTATCGGCATTGACCGGCTGGTGATGCTGTTTACCGACAGCGCCTCGATCCGCGACGTGCTGCTGTTCCCGGCCATGCGTCCGGAAGCGGACGTGTAGAGACCGGACATCGGGTTGGCAAACGTTGGCAAGTCGGCGCTCAAACGCCCATACTGACTGCGTTTCAAGATGCTGTTTCGACGGTGAAGATCGTTCAGCAAAGGCATCGTTCTATAAGGAGAACCCCATGAAACTGCTTAACCGCTCCGCCTTGAGTGTCAGGCCGACCCAGGAATTTGTGGACTGGATCAACGCGCTTGAGCCTGCCATGGGAGACGATGACCTGGCGTTGGGCGACGTCGAACGCGAGAGTACCGTCTATCTGATTCCCGAAATGGACACGCCCGAGGCGCTTGAAGCCTACGTGCGCGAACGCTACGTGGACATCTTTGAAACCGAGCTGCTTGCCTGGGAAGAAGACGAGAGTCAGTGGCCGGCCGCGCTGGACTGGTCGTTGTTTCAGGCCTTTCTGCGCATTGAGTACAGCTTTCTCGCCGTGGATCTGGATGACGAAACGGCGCTGGAAATCTCGGAAGTCGACGATGCGCTATTGCTCGATAACGAGCCCGACTAGCGCCTACTCGCCTTTTCCCCAAGCGTCCTGAGTCAAGGGCGTCGTGCCACAGCCGCGCCTGCTGGAACCGATTTCGATCCGGTTTCAGCAGGCGCGTTCGTGTGTTTCCCCAAGGATTTTTACCCATGCGACTGACCCATGCGACTGTTTGAAACGCGCGCAGGCGACGATGGCCTGCCGGGCCCCGAGCGCTTTCTTGCCGTGCTGGCGCTGGTTAGCGGTACGCTGATGGCGGTGGTGGATACCACCATGATCAATCTGGCGTTGCCGTCCATTGCCGCCGACCTCAAGGTGACGTCCAGCGACGTGGTCTGGGTCACCAATATCTTCCAGGTGGTGTGCGCGGCGTTTTTGCTGGTCTTTGCCGGGCTCAGCGAACTGGTGACCCGCCGGCGCATTTACCTGTTCGGGCTGGGCACGTTTGTCGTGGCCGCGCTGGGGTCGGCGCTGTCGCGCAATCTGGATACCCTGCTGGTGTTTCGTGCGCTGCAGGGGCTGGGTGCAGCGGCGACGCTGTCCATCGGCCCATCAATCTACCGGCTGATTTTCCCCTCACGCCTGCTGGGCAGCGCGCTGGGGCTCTCCGCGCTGGTGGTGGGCGGTGGCTACGCCGCCGGCCCCACGCTCAGCGGGCTGGTGCTGTCGTTTACCCATTGGCCCTGGCTGTTTGCGCTTAACGTGCCGCTGGGGCTGGCCTCGTTTTTGCTCGCCCGCCATGCGCTGCCCAAAGAAACGCCGCGTCAGGGCAGCTTTGACACGCGCGGCGCGCTGTATTCGATGCTGATGCTGGCCAGCCTGTTTCTGACCATGAACGCAATAGGGCACCGCGCCCCCGTTTGGCAGTGCGCAGGGTTCGGGCTTGGCATGTTGCTGGCCGGCACGGCGTTTATCCGCCGCCAGAGGCGCGCGCCGTATCCGCTACTGCCGCTGCACCTGTTCCGCGAAAAGCGCTTCACCCTGGCGGTGTCGGCCTCGGGCTTTGCCTTTGTGGGGCAGGGGCTGGCGTTTGTCGCGCTGTCGTTTCTCTATCAGGAAAAAATGGGGCTGAGCCCGCTGCTCACTGCCTGGCTGTTTACCCCCTGGCCGCTGGCGCTGATGGTGGTGGGGCCGTTGGCCGGCCGCCTGGCCGACCGGGTGAATCCCAGCGTGCTTTCAAGTATCGGCCTGGGGCTTTTGATCGTGGGGTTTGTCGCGCTGGCGCTGGTGGATGAAAGCACCGGCATTGCCGGCAGCCTGTGGCGCGTTGCGCTGTGCGGTATCGGCTTTGGCCTTTTTCAGCCGCCCAATAACCGCGAGATGATGGCCAGCCTGCCGGCGGCGCGCAGCGCCAACGCCTCCGGGGTAATGAGCACCACGCGCACCGTGGGTCAATCGCTGGGCGTGGCGCTGGTGGGTGCGGCACTGGCGCTGGGGCTGGCCGTGCAGGTGACGCTGTGGCTGGGGGCGTTGACCGCGCTGTTATCGCTGATCGCGAGCGTGGCGCGGATTCCGCTGGCGCGCCGTGCCATGCGCGAGCGTGCATCGTCGCGTAGCGCATAAGCGCGTACCATTGGGGTCATATGCATAAGAACCGTTTATCAAGACCTGTTTATCAAGAACCGTCCGCCAAGGAGATAGCCGTGACGCTGCAGACACAGATTGAGCACAAGCTTGATGCGCTGGCGCCGTCGGTACTGCGCGTGGAGAACGAAAGCCACCGCCACAACGTGCCGCCCAATTCCGAGACGCACTTCAAGGTCACGCTGGTTAGCGAACAGCTTGACGGGCTGATGCCGGTCAAGCGTCATCAGCAGGTCTACAAGCTGCTCGCCGACGAGTTGGCAGGCCCGGTGCACGCGCTGGCGCTGCACCTTTACACGCCGGCAGAATGGCAGGCGCGTGGCGGTGAGCGCCCGGACTCGCCCGACTGCCGTGGCGGCGGCAAGTGAATCAGGAAGTCGTTCGCCGGCAGTACCTTGAGGCCATGGGTATTACTACGCTGGCATCGCGCTACTGCCTGCCCAACGCGCTGGCCACAACGGCCTGCGATTGGGAGCAACCGGCGCCGCAGGCGCCTGCCTCGCCCAGCCAGCGCTTGCATGCGCTGCTTGACGATGCCCAACAGGCCGAAGCCGACCGCCGCGCTGCTGCGCCTGAGCCGGCGGCCAATCCTGCGTCCATCAAGGCGCTGTTGGATGACGTGCCATCACGCGCCGAGCCGGTGCCTGCGCCGGCAGAAAAGGCGCCGACGACTCCTGCCCCCCGTCAGCCGCTGTCCTTTACGCTGTCGGGACTCTGTCTTGGCGGGCGCTGGCTCAGCCTGCACGACGGCGAGCTGACGGCCGAGCAGCGCAAATTTCTGGTTAATATCTATCAGGCGGCGGGCATTGCGCCGTCGGCCATGTCGGCCTGGCAGACATTTACCTGGCCGCCGCTGGCCGATGGCCCCGCCGCCGAAGAGCCGCTGGTTGAAGCCCGCGAAGGCCTGAGCGCCTTTGTCAGCGGTACGGCAAGCCGCAACGGCTGGGTGCTTTCGCACGTGCTGTGGTGGGCCGGTGAGCAGCAAACCCCGCTGGGCGAGGTGCTTGATCCGCATCAGGAAAAAAGCGCCACGCGCTCGAATACGCTTGCGCTGCCGCTATGGCAAGGCCCCGCGCTGGAAACGCTGTTGCATGACGGCGCTGCCAAGCGCGCACTGTGGCCGGCCATCAAGGCGCTGGGCGAGCGCTGGCGCGAGGCGCAGGACGATGACTAGCGTAGCCGCTGATGACGAGGCGACGTTTCGCATAACGGCGTTAACGTCGCAGCATAAAAGCCTGCTTGAAACGGTGGAAGGTATCGCACACAGCGGTGCAACGCCCGCCGAGCTAAAAGAGGCGCTGGGCGCGGCGGATGCCTGTGTGCTGGGTGCGCTTACGGGCGCCGTAGATGCGCCGCAGCTGATGGGGTTTATCCTGCTGGCGCGCCAGCCCTTTGACGCCGAGATTCAGGCCGTTGGCGTGCTGCCCGAACGGCGTGGCCAGGGAGTAGGCGATGCGCTGATGCGCGCAGCACAGCGTATGGCCGAGCGCTTTCACAGCGAACGCCTGTTGCTGGAAGTCAGAGCCGGCAATGCTGCCGCCATTGCGCTCTATCAGCGCCACGGCTTCAGCGTGGACGGGCGGCGCAACCATTATTACCCCGCCGCGTCAGCCAGCGACGCTGGCCGTGAAGATGCGCTGCTGATGTCGCTGCCATTGGCGGCAGGTGAAGCGCAGTAGGCGCCTTCAAACCGTGTCTTTAAGCGGTTTCTTCAAACTTCTGCAGCAGGCCGTTCAGGCGGTGTCCCCACTCTTCGCGCTCCTGCTTGAGCTTCTGGTTTTCTTCGCGCAGCTCGTCGTTTTCCAGCTTGGAAAGCTCAAGCGCTTCTACCGTGGCTGTCACTTTTTGCTCAAGCTGATTGAACAGTTCCTGGCTCATGTCTGTCTCCTGGCGAGTAAGTAAACAATGCAATAATTGTGTGATTCAGCGTGGCCGACGTTCAAGATAGCCGACGACGGCTGGCACAAGGGCTGCGCTGAGCGTAACGCCCACGCCGCGCGCCGGCAAGCGCGACTTAGCCGTCTTTGCGCTGGTAAAGCCGCGCGGTGGTTTCTCCGGCCCGGGTTTGACGATACAGCTGCCAGTGACCGGGTACGACCGGCGTGAGGGTCGACTCGGCCTCCACGTAAATCAGAGCGTCCGGTGACAGCCAGCCGCCGGTTTCAAGCGCGTCGCAGCAGGTGTCGACAAGCCCTTGATGAAAGGGCGGGTCGAGCAGCACCAGATCAAAGGGTTCATCGATGCCTGACGGTCGCGCAAGAAACGCCTGAACGTCCTCGCGAATGACGTCGCCGCTATCGGCCTTTAGCGTGGCCAGGTTCTCCCACAGCTGGGCGGCGGCTTTAGCGTCGCGCTCGATAAAGTCCACGCGCGCGGCACCTCGGGACAGCGCCTCGATCCCCAGTGCGCCGGTGCCGGCAAAGGCGTCCAGCACGCGCTTGCCGTTGAGCGTCTGGCCCAGCCAGTTGAACAGCGTTTCGCGCACGCGGTCCGGCGTCGGGCGCAGCCCCGGCAGATCGGGCACGGGCAGCTGGCGACGGCGGAATTCGCCGCCGATGATGCGCAGCTTGCCGCCTGACCGGGCCTGGCCGCGCGTAGCGTTTTTGCGATCGTTTTGTCGAAAGGAGCGTTTTCGTGTCATGGGCGGGATTGTAGCGTCCTGCTTATCCAAAGTCTTGATGCGCGGTGGTAGGATGGAGGCAATTCTCTTTTTTGACGATGACCCGTTCGGATATTGCCCATGTTTGGTTTTTTTAAACGCAAGAAAAAGCACGATACCCGCGAAACAGCGCCGGAAGACGACAGCACACAGCTCTCTGAGGAAACGCCGGTTGACCGTCAGGGTGAGCAGGACGAGGGCATTGAAGCGCCGACGCCGCCCGCCGCGGATGAAGCAGCGGCTGATGAAAAGCCCGCGCCGACGCCGATACCGCCCGTCACCGAGGCCGAGCACAAGCCTGACCCGGACGCTGAGCCCAAACTTGAATCGGAACCGGAACCGGAACCGGAACCGGAACCACAATCAGAGCCAGAGCCAGAGCCGGAACCAGAACCTGAGCCAGAGCCTGAGCAGGCAACGGCGACTCAGCCGCAGCCGGCAGCACGGCCGGAGAAAAAGGGCTGGCTGTCGCGCATCAAGGCCGGGCTGGGTAAAACCCGCGCTAACCTGACCGACGGCGTTGCCGATCTGTTTCTGGGCAAAAAGCAGATCGACGACGAATTGCTGGAAGACCTGGAAACCCAGCTGTTAATGGCCGATGTGGGTATCGAAGCCACCACGACGATTATCGAGCGGCTCGAGGCGCGGGTGTCGCGCAAGGAAATCAGCGATCCGCAGGCGCTGTATCAGGGCCTGCAAGAAGAGCTGGCCGCTATGCTGGAGCCGGTTACCACACCGCTGAGTCTGGAGAAAAGCGGCGACGGCCCCTTTGTGATTCTGGTGATAGGCGTGAACGGCGTGGGCAAGACAACCACCATCGGCAAGCTTACCCAACGCTTTCAGCAAGAGGGCAAAAGCGTGATGCTGGCCGCCGGCGATACCTTCCGTGCCGCGGCGGTAGAGCAGCTCAAGGTCTGGGGCGAGCGCAATAGCGTGCCGGTGATTGCCCAGCATACCGGCGCCGACAGCGCCTCGGTGGTGTACGACGCGGTGGCCGCCGCCAAGGCGCGCGGCGTTGATGTGCTGATCGCCGATACCGCCGGCCGGCTGCACAACAAGGGCTACCTGATGGAGGAGCTGAAAAAGGTGCATCGGGTGATACAAAAGCTCGACGCCAGTGCGCCCCACGAGGTCATGCTGGTGCTGGATGCCGGCACCGGCCAGAACGCGATTACTCAGGCCAGCACCTTTAACGAAGCCGTGCCGGTCAGCGGCATTACCCTGACCAAGCTGGATGGTACCGCCAAGGGCGGGGTGATTTTTGCGTTGGCCAAGCAGCTGAAAACGCCGATCCGCTTTATTGGCGTGGGCGAGGGGCTGGATGATCTGCGCCCCTTCGTCGCCAACGACTTTGTTGGCGCGCTGTTTGACCGCCAGGAAGATGACAGCCGCGAATGATCGCCTTCGAGAACGTCGGCAAGCGTTACGGCGGGCGCTTTGAGGCGCTGTCCCACCTGAGCTTTCGCGTCGGGCGGGGCGAGATGGTGTTTCTGACCGGCCACTCCGGCGCCGGCAAGAGTTCGCTGCTGCGTCTGATCATGCGGCTTGAGCGCCCCAGCCGTGGCCGCGTGGTGGTTGCCGGGCACGACATCGCCGAGTTGCACGCAAGCCAGGTGCCGTTTTATCGCCGCCAGATTGGCGTGGTGTTTCAGGATCACCAGCTGTTGTTCGACCGCTCGATATTTCACAACGTGGCGCTGCCGCTGGAAATTCAGGGCGCGTCGCCGCGCGAAGTGGCGCGACGGGTGCGGGCCTCGCTGGACAAGGTCGGGCTGCTGCACCGCGAACGTGCGCTGCCCATCGAGCTATCCGGCGGCGAACAGCAGCGCGTGGGGATTGCTCGCGCCGTGGTCAACAAGCCAGCGTTGCTGCTTGCCGATGAGCCCACCGGTAATCTGGACCCGCAGCTGTCGGCCGACATCATGGCGCTTTTTGAAGACTTCAACCGCATCGGTACCACGGTGATGATCGCCAGCCACGATCTGGCGCTGATCACCCAGCTGCGTCACCGCATGCTGCGACTCAGTGACGGGCGTCTGGTCGCCGATGAGGGGGCACAATGACATCGCCACGCAAACCGGCGACCACGCCGCGCCGCACTGCCCAGCCCAAACGCGCCGCCACGTCTTCCGCCGCAAACAAGCCCGCGGCGTCGCCAACCCGTACCGCCAGGCCGACGCTTTCCAGCTCGCGGCTGGCCAGCCGCTTTCAAGCCTGGGTGCGCCACCACAAGGCCATGGCCGTGGATAGCATCCGGCGGCTGTTGCGCTATCCTATCGGCAGCCTGCTGACCATGCTGGCGATCGCCATTGCGCTGGTGCTGCCCGCCGCGCTGTGGCTGACCCTTTCCAGTGCGCGCCTGCTGGATGCCGAGCTGGACGACAGCGCCACGCTGACGGTGTATCTGCAATCCCGCGTGGATACTGCTCAGGCCGGGCGCGTCGAGCAGGCGGTGGCCGCGGAGCCTGCCGTTCAGGGAACGCAGCTGATTACTGCCGAGCAGGGCATGGCGGATTTTCAGCAGGCGCTGGGACTTGCCGACGCGCTTGACGGGCTTGAGGATAATCCGCTGCCGGCAAGCATAGTGGTGACGCCCGACAGCCCGTCGCCCAAGGCCATGCAGGCGCTTTCCCGGCGGCTGAGCGAGCTTGCCGGGGTGGACGAGGTGCGCGTGGATCTGGCCTGGATCGAGCGGCTGCGTCACCTGGCCGAGCTGGGCCAGCGCGTGACGCTGGCGCTGGGCGTGCTGTTCGGGCTTGGCGTGCTGCTGGTGGTGGGCAATACTATCCGGCTGGCGGTAGAAAGCCGCCGGCGCGAAATCGAGGTGGTGATGCTGATCGGCGCGACCCACGCATTCGTGCGCCGGCCGTTTTTGTACAGCGGCGCCTGGTACGGCTTGGGTGGCGGGCTTCTCGCGCTGGGGCTGCTGACTCTGGGCGGGCGCTGGCTGGCGCTGCCGGTACAGGCGCTGGCGGCAAGCTACGGCGCAGGTTTCACTCTGCCGGCGCTAGGCATCGCGGGCTCTACAATCCTGCTTTTTTGCAGTACAATACTCGGCTGGCTGGGCGCGTGGGTTGCCGTCACGCGGCACTTGGCCAGCATCAAGGCACGGTAGGCGAGAAGACGCTTTTACGGCATATTCCGCTGAATAACCGGGCAAACGCACTAAACGTGGTGCGAAAGGAACTTTTTTCCAGTTATAACGTCTATTGCTTTAGTTCAAGACAGTTCTTAACGACGGCTGTTAACGACGGCTGTTAACGACGGCTGTTAACGATAGGCTGTTAACGATAGTTCCAGTCAACCACATTGGGTTATCAGGGAGACCATCTGCACATGAGCAACAGTCTTCTACCGGTGGGTCAGCTTTCTCCAGGTCAGGATCTGGGCGGCTATACACGCGCGGTCAGCAGTATTGCGGTATTAAGCGCTGAAGAAGAGCGCGCTCTAGCCTGGCGTCTTTACGACGACGGCGATCTGGAAGCGGCGCGCCGTCTGGTGCTGTCGCACCTGCGCTTTGTGGTTCATATTGCGCGCAGCTATTCCGGCTACGGGCTGGCGCAGTCTGACCTGATTCAGGAAGGTAACGTCGGCCTGATGAAGGCCGTCAAGCGCTTTGACCCGAATCAGGGCGTGCGGCTGGTGTCGTTCGCCGTGCATTGGATCAAGGCCGAAATTCACGAGTTCGTGCTGCGCAACTGGCGCATCGTCAAAATTGCCACGACCAAGGCGCAGCGCAAGCTGTTCTTCAATCTGCGTAGCGCGAAAAAGCGTCTGGCCTGGCTCAATAATGACGAAGTCAACGCGATTGCCAAGGACCTCGACGTCAAGCCCGCCGTGGTGCGCGACATGGAAGGGCGGTTGACGTCGTATGACGCCGGCTTTGATGCCTCCCCGGGCGACGACGAGGACAGCAGCAGCGCCTACCGGGCGCCGGTGAACTTCCTGAACGACGCGGCCGCCGACCCGGCCACGCAGCTGGAAGACAGCGACTACGAGCAGGACGCGTCGCGCCGCCTTCAGGGCGCGCTTGAAGGGCTCGACGAGCGCTCGCGGGATATTCTCCAGCGCCGCTGGCTGGCCGAGCACAAGGCAACGCTGCACGACCTGGCCGCGGTTTACGGTGTATCCGCCGAGCGTATTCGCCAGCTTGAGAAAAACGCGATGAAAAAGCTGCGCCATAAAATGGGCGATACGTTTTTCGCCTGATGACGTTCGCTCAATACGTTCAGTCTGTGCGGTAACATCGCAAAAACGGCGCCTTCAGGGCGCCGTTTTCACGTGGGTGGATTGTACTGATATAGATTGTGCCGATGCGCTGCGTTAAGCGCTCTGCGCGACAGGGCACATCAGCCGCGCCGAGAGCAGCGCCCACTGGTCGTCCCAGTACGCGGTGGGGCGGTGTTTGAAATCGCTGCGCACGTACTGGGAAATGCGCCCTTCGGCGTGAGCCATCAGCAGGTTGGCCGCGGCTGAGGCGGGAATGCAGGGGCGCAGCCCTTCGTGCAGCTCGGCTTCGCGCAGCACCTGCTTGAGCTGCAGTTCCAGGCGCTCGAACAGCTGATGCACGCGCTGGCGCAGCCTTGCGGTCTCGCCGGTCAGGGCGTCGCCGCCCATGACTCGAGCAAGCCCCGGATTTTTTTCTGCGAAGCCCAGCAGCAGCGCCACAAGGGTGCCGCAGCGCTCGGTGGCGTTGGGAACGTCGCTTAAAATCCGGGTAACGCGGGCAAAAATGCTTTCCTCGATAAAATCGATCAGCCCTTCAAACATGCGCGCCTTGCTTGGGAAATGGCGGTACAGCGCGGCTTCCGACACGCCGACCTGGCGCGCCAGCGCGGCGGTGGTAATGCGTTTGCCGCTGTCCTCTTCGAGCATCTGCGCGAGCGCCTGAAGGATCTGCTCGCGGCGGCGCGGCTTGTGCTTCTCGCTCATGGTCATGCCCTCCCTGGCGGTTATTCGGTGTCGGTAATCAGCGTACCTACCCCGGCGTTGGTGAAAATCTCCAGCAGCACCGCATGGGGCACGCGCCCGTCGATGATGTGAGCACTTTGCACGCCGCCCTTGACCGCATCCAGCGCGCAGCGAATCTTGGGCAGCATGCCGCCGTGAATAGTGCCGTCGCTGATCAGTCCGTCGACCTGCGCGGTGGTTAGCCCGGTCATCACCTCGCCGGTCTCGTCCATCAGCCCGGCGACATTGGTCAAAAGCATCAGCTTTTCGGCAGACAGCGCCTCGGCTACCTTGCCGGCCACAAGGTCGGCGTTGATGTTGTAGCTGTTGCCCTCGCCGTCGACGCCAATCGGTGCGATCACCGGGATGAAGTCGCGTTCGGTGAGCATCTCGATCAGGTCGGTAGAGATCGACTCGACTTCGCCCACGTGGCCGATGTCGATGATTTCCGAGGCCTGGTGCTCGGGGTTTTGCTGTTCGACATGCAGCTGTCTGGCGCGAATTTGCGCGCCGTCCTTGCCGGTCACGCCGATGGCCTTGCCGCCGCACTGGTTGATCAGGTTGACGATGCTTTTGTTGACCAGCCCGCCCAGCACCATTTCCACCACGTCCATGGTTTCGGCGTCGGTCACGCGCATGCCGTTGATAAACCGCGACTCGATATTGAGCTTGCCCAAAAGCTCGCCAATTTGCGGGCCACCGCCGTGGACGACCACCGGATTGATGCCCACTTCCTTCATCAGCACGATGTTGCGGGCAAAGGAGTCAATCAGGGTGTCTTCGGTCATGGCGTTGCCGCCGTATTTGACCACGACGGTTTTGCCGGAAAACTGCTGGATATAGGGGAGCGCCTCCGACAGCACTTCCACAACGACCTGGGGGTCGCGACTGGCTGAGTTCATCTGTTGTGATCCCTTGCTGGTGTGCTTTTGCCGATACCCTGTATGGACAAGCTTTAATTATCGTTTGATGAAGCATTTTTTTTATAAAGAAGCAGCGTCGACGGCGAGCTACGGGCTTTCGGGCAGCGCAAGCGTGGCGTCAACCTGACTCAGCGCGGCGGCAAAGCGCGCCTTGATGCGCGCCAGGGCGGCGTCGCTTTTGCCCTCAAAGCGCAGTACCAGAACCGGCGTGGTGTTCGAGGCGCGGCACAGGCCCCAGCCGTCGGGGTAATCCACGCGGATGCCGTCGAGCGTGGTTTTGATACCTTCGCCGAAGTCGCCTTCACGGGCAAGTTTCTCGACCAGCGCAAACTTGGTGGCGTCGGTCACTTCGATGTTGATTTCCGGGGTGCCCACGTCAAGCGGGAAACCCTGAAAGAAGGTGTCGGCATCGTCTTGCTGGCCGGCAAGGATTTCCACCAGCCGCGCGGCGGCGTACAGGCCGTCGTCAAAGCCGTACCAGCGTTCCTTGAAGAACACGTGGCCGCTCATTTCGCCGGCCAGTGCCGCGCCGGTTTCTTTCATCCGCGCCTTGATCAGTGAGTGGCCGGTGCGCCACATTTCGGGCTCGCCGCCGGCCTGTTCGATCACCTGAGTCAGGTTGCCGGTGCATTTGACGTCAAAAATCACCTTGGCGCCGGGGTTGCGGCCGAGCATGTCGGTGGCAAAGGCCATCAGCAGGTGGTCGGGGTAGATGAGCGTGCCGCTGGGGGTAATCACGCCCAGGCGGTCGCCGTCGCCGTCAAAGGCCAGGCCGATATCGGCGCCGGTCTCTTTTACTTTCGCGACCAGATCGACGAGGTTTTCCGGCTTGCCGGGGTCGGGGTGGTGGTTGGGAAAGGTGCCGTCGATGTCGTCGAACAGCGGCACGGTGTCGATACCCAGCCGGCGGATCAGTTCGGGCCCCAGCTCGCCGGCCACGCCGTTGCCGCAGTCAACCACGGCCTTGAGCGGGCGCTTGACGTGGATATCGCCGACGATGCGGTCCAAATAAGCCTCGCGCAGGTCTTCTTCGCCGATCTGGCCTTCGCCATGGGTCAGGTTATTATCGACGATGCGCTGGTAGAGCGCGGTAATCGCCTCGCCCGAGAGCGTCTCGCCACCGAGCACGATCTTGAAGCCGTTGTAGTTCGGCGGGTTGTGGCTGCCGGTGACCATGACGCCGGAGGCCGTGCCGTCGAGTACGTGAGTAGCAAAGTAAAGCACCGGCGTGGGCACCATGCCGACGTTGATCACGTTCTGGCCGGCGGCGGTCAGCCCGCGGATCAGCGCGGCCTGCAGGCGCTCGCCCGAGAGGCGCCCATCGCGCGCCACGACCACGGTGGTTTCGCCGCGGGCGCTGGCTTCGCTGCCGATGGCGTGGCCAATCAGCGCGACGCTGTCGTCGGTCAAGGTGTCGTCAACGATGCCGCGAATGTCGTAGGCACGGAAAATGGAGGCGTTCAGGGAGGCGTGGGTCATGGTCGTCTCTGTATGCAATCAAACGATAAAAAAGATATTAACGCGCGCCGGTGCTGCCGAAGCCGCCGTCGCCGCGCTGGCTTGCCGTGAAGTGCTCGACCACCTCAAGCTCGGCCTGCACTACGGGTACCAGCACGTACTGGGCCAGGCGCTCGAACGGCTCGACGGTAAAGGCGCGCTGGCCGCGGTTCCACACCGAGATCATCAGCTCGCCTTGATAGTCGGCATCGATCAGCCCGACGAGGTTGCCCAGCACAATGCCGTGTTTGTGACCCAGCCCCGAGCGCGGCAGGATCATCCCCGCAAGGTTCGGGTCGCGGATGTAAATGGCCAGACCGGTACGCACAAGCTCGCAGTCGCCGGGCTCAAGGGTCAGCGGCGCGTCGAGCAGCGCGCGCAAGTCCATGCCGGCGGACCCTTCGGTGGCGTAGGTGGGCATATGGTCGCGCAGGCGCTCGTCCAGCAGTTGGCATTCAAGGCGCGGGCGGGCAGCGGCAGTGGTCATGATGATTCCTTGGTATGTGTCGGTGTCGGGGCGGGTAATAGTGCCAGCGCGCGCTGGATGACCGTCCGTGCTAGCCGGGTTTTGGGCTGGGGCGGCTGGTGCTCGCTGGTGTTGCCCGAGGGTGTGCGCCACAGTAGCCAGGCGGCGTTGTCGTCGCTGCCAAAGCCCAGCCCGGCGGTGGATACGTCGTTGGCGACAATCATGTCCAGCGCCTTGCGCGCGAGCTTGCCGGCGGCGTAGCGTTCGACGTCCCGGGTTTCGGCGGCAAAGCCGACCACCACCGGCGGGCGTTGGGCCGTTTCCAGCGCGGCGACCTCGGAAATAATGTCGGGGTTTTTGATCAGCGTCAGCGTCAGGGTGTCGTCGTTATCGGTTTTCTTGAGCTTGTGCGCGGCCGTCTCGGCGGCACGGTAGTCGGACACCGCCGCACAGCCGATAAACACGTCGGCGTCGGGCGCCAGTCGCAGGGCGGCGGCGTGCATCTCGGCGGCGGATTCCACCGCGACGGCCTCGGCGCCGAAAGGCGTGGAAAGGGCGACCGGGCCGCTGATCAGCGTGACCCGCGCGCCCTGTTCCAGGGCGGCAGCGGCCAGCGCGTAGCCCATTTTCCCCGAGCTTTTATTAGACAAAACGTGCTTGGTCAAATAGCGTACCGGATCAAGCGCTTCGCGGGTGGGGCCTGCGGTGATCACTATGTGCTTGCCGGTGGCGGCGCCTGCCGGCGGCGCCAAACGCGCGAAGAGCGCGGCGACGATGTCGTCGGGTTCGCTCATGCGCCCGGGGCCGTTATCGCCGCAGGCCTGATCGCCGGCATCGGGGCCGATCAGCTGCCAGTCGTCCGCGTTCAGCGTGGCAACGTTGCGCTGGGTGGCCGGGTGGCGCCACATGGCCTGGTTCATCGCCGGGGCAATCAGTTTGGGCGCATTACTTGCCAGACATAACGTCGTGAGCAGGTCATCGGCAAAGCCGTGAACCAGGCGCGCGATGAGGTCGGCGGTGGCCGGTGCGATAAGTATCACATCCGCCCAGCGCGCCAGCTCAATATGGCCCATGCCGGCCTCGGCGTCGGTGTCTAGCAGCGAGGTGCGCACCGGCTCGCCCGACAGCGCCTGCAGCGTCATCGGGGTAATAAACGCCTGGGCGCCGTGGGTCATCACCACACGCACCTCGCAGCCGGCCTGTTTGAGCTGGCGTGTAATCAGCGCGCTTTTGTACGCGGCAATGCCGGCGCTTACGCCCAGCAGCACGCGTTTTCCCGACAACGTCAAAGCAGCCATAGCGGAATCCTGCCTCTGTGTTTCCTGAATTCAGGTTTTTCAAGAGGCTTACCATACCATTCGCGCCGCCGCTTTGGCATGCTGAGCGAACGGGCACTGGCCATGGACGACAGGCAGGAACGACACGGAGGCAGAGAGCGCTTATGGGCATCAATCACTGGCCGGAAGGTGAGCGGCCGCGGGAAAAACTGCTGCATCTGGGCGCACAGGCGCTGTCGGATGCCGAGCTGCTGGCGATTTTTTTGCGCGTTGGCGTGCGCGGACGCTCGGCGGTGGATCTGGCACGTGATTTGCTCTCGCAGTTTGGCGGGCTGCGCCCGCTGCTGGAGGCCGACCGTCAGAGTTTCTGTGCGGGCAAGGGGCTGGGCGATGCCAAGTTCGCCCAGCTGCAGGCGACCCTTGAGCTATCGCGTCGGCATTTGGCCAGCCAGCTGGCGCGCGGCAATGCGCTGACCTCGCCGGCGCTGGTGCGCCACTATTTGACGTCCCAGCTGCGCCACCTCGGGCATGAGGAGTTTGCCGCGCTGTTTCTGGATACCCAGCACCGCATTATCCGCTTTGAGTCGCTGTTTCGCGGCACCCTGGACAGCGCCTCGGTGTACCCGCGTGAGGTGGCCAAGCGCGCGCTTGCGCTTAACGCCGGCGCGGTGATTCTGGCGCACAATCATCCGTCCGGGGTGGCTGAGCCAAGCGATGCCGACCGGCGCATTACCCAGCGGCTGACAGACGCACTGGGGCTTTTTGACATCCGCGTGCTGGACCATTTTGTGGTGGGCGACGGCGAGGTGGTGTCGTTTGCCGAGCGCGGCTGGATATAACGCGCGTTTTGTGCGATATTATGCGCCCTTTACTGCCGTGTCTTTGCGGCGGTTTTCTTAATATATCGAAGGTTGCACTTTAGAGGGACAGAGGCACAGCCGACCGTTTCCTCTCGGTGAGGGCTTGCGACGGGATGATTCCGCTTATAAAAGCGGTTTTTCTTGCTGGTGTCGGCAACCTCTGGTATAAAGTGCCACCTTTGAACTTGGGTTGAATAACGGGTTTGGGAAAAGTCGCGGCATAACGCGTCGGTTGCCTCCCTGCTCCGAACTGCCCGACGGTTTTGAAAACGACTTTGAACAACTCGCCAAGCGGTTGGAGGCTCTCATGTCCAATGTATGTCAAGTTACCGGCAAGCGTCCGGTATACGGTAATAACGTTTCTCACTCTCAGCGTAAAACGCGTCGCCGTTTTGCGCCGAACCTGCACTCGCACCGTTTCTGGGTCGAGTCGGAAAACCGCTTCGTCAAGCTGCGCGTTTCCTCCAAGGGTATGCGCATCATCGACAAGAAAGGCATCGACAGCGTACTTGCCGATATGCGCAAGCGCGGCGAATCGTTCTAAATAAGCCTTCGGGTCAGGTTTTGGTTCAGTTTTTGAGCCTGTTTTTGGGAGAGTTACACCATGCGCGACAAGATTAAACTGGTATCCAGTGCCGGTACCGGCCACTTCTATACCACTGACAAGAACAAGCGGAATACCCCCGACAAGTTCGAGTTCAAGAAATACGATCCGGTGGTACGCAAGCACGTGATGTACAAGGAAGCCAAGATCAAGTAAGCGCTTATGATTGGCTTTCTCCGCAGGCGAGCGCCTGTTGAAAAACCCGGCTTCGTGCCGGGTTTTTGCATGTGCGCTGCCCTGTACCTGTATCGCTACCTTGCCGCCGTCTGGCTAACCTCCGGGAGACAGCGCCATGCCTGAACTGCCCGAAGTGGAAACCACGCGCCGCGGCATTGCCCCCTACGTAGAAGGGCAGGAAATCACCGAGGTGCGCGTGCGCCACACCCGCTTGCGGGTACCGGTGCCCGACGACCTGACCGAACGGCCGGTGGGCGCGCGCATGGGCACGCTCAGGCGCCGCGCCAAGTATCTGCTGGTGCCGCTTGAGGGGGCGTCGCGCGAGGAAGTGCCGGGCACGTTGCTGTGGCATCTGGGCATGTCGGGCAGCCTGCGTATTGCGCAAGTGGGTGATTTGCCCAAAAAGCATGACCACATCGACGTAGTGCTGGCCAATGGCCATGTGCTGCGCTACCACGACCCGCGCCGCTTCGGCTTTGTCGACTGGCTGCAGGCTGACGAGCAGTACGATTCGCGCCTGGCACACCTGGGGCCGGAGCCGCTATCCGACGCGTTTACCGGCGAGCGATTGCACCAGCTGTCGCGCGGTAAACGCATGGCGGTCAAGCCGTTCCTGATGGATAACCGCATGGTGGTTGGCGTAGGCAACATCTACGCCGCCGAGGCGCTATTCATGGCCGGAATTGACCCGCGCCGCGCCGCCGGACGCATCGCCCGGGTGCGCTATGAGCGTTTGGCCGATGCTGCCAAAGAGGTGCTGGCCGCGGCGATTACCCAGGGCGGCACCACGCTGCGCGATTTTGTCAGCGGGCAGGGCGAGCCGGGCTATTTTGCCCAGCAGCTTAACGTCTACGGCCGCCAGGGGCAGCCCTGCCGGCGCTGCGGCGCCTTACTCAAACACATTACCCTTGGCCAGCGGGCCAGCGTCTACTGCCCCGTATGCCAGCGCTAGCCCTTGTCGCTAGCCCCTGTATTAGCCCCGAACGGGAGAGACTCGTGAGCCAACCTCTGCGACTGAAAAAAAATGCTGACCGCCGTTTGAAGGCCGGGCATCTATGGATCTACTCCAACGAAGTGGATATCCGCGAAACGCCGTTGAAAGCCTTTGAAAGCGGCGCGCTGGCTCGGGTAGAAGAGGCCAACGGCCGCGCGATCGGGGTGGCCTACGTCAATCCCAACTCGCTGATCTGCGCGCGGATCATGTCCCGCGATCCGGCGATGAAGATTGACCGCTCGCTGTTTGTCCACCGCTTCAAGCAGGCGCTTTCGCTGCGCGAACAGTTTTATGCCCAGCCGTTTTACCGGCTGATTCATGGCGAAGGCGATTTGCTGCCGGGGCTGGTAATCGACCGCTTTGGCGACATCCTCGTGGTGCAGCTCAATACCGCAGGCATGCAGGCGCTCAGCGAGGCCATTGTTGACGCGCTGGAAAAAGTCATCAAACCCTCGGCCATCGTGTTCCGCAACGATACCGGCGGCCGCCGCCAGGAAGGGCTGGAGGCCCAAGTGGAAGTGGTCAAGGGCACGCTACCCGACGAAGTATTGATCGAAGAAAACGGCGCGCGCTTTGTCGTGCCGGTGCTCGACGGTCAGAAAACCGGCTGGTTCTTTGATCACCGCGATAACCGCGCCTGGCTTAACCGCCACGTGGCCGGCAAGCGCGTGCTGGACGTGTTCAGCTACGTGGGCGGCTGGGGTGTACAAGCGGCGGCCAGCGGCGCCTCTGAGGTGCTGTGCGTGGACTCATCAGCCCCCGCGCTTGAGCGGGTGGCACGTAATGCCGAGCTTAACGGCCTGCAAGAGCAGGTCGCTATTGGCCAGGGCGATGCCTTTGAGGTGCTGGCCGCGCTCAAGGCCGAAGGTGAGCAGTTTGACGTGGTGGTGCTCGACCCGCCCGCGTTTATCAAAAAGCGCAAGGATATTCCCAACGGCGAGCGCGCCTACGCCCGCCTGAACCGCGAAGCCATGCGTCTGCTGGGCCGCGACGGGCTGTTGCTGTCGGCTTCGTGCTCGATGCATCTGGCACCCGAGCGTCTGGTTGACGTGGTACGCGGCGCGGTGCGCCATCAGGATCGTCACGGCCAGGTGATTTTTCAGGGCCATCAGTCGGCGGATCACCCGATTCACCCGGCGATTCCCGAAACGGCCTACCTCAAGGCGCTGGGCGTGCGGGTCTTTCGTGACTAGGTGCGTCCACGGTTAACGGCATGCTATACGCGGTTTTGCTTTGGCAGGTAAGATCATTGGTGGCCAACACCAATAATAAACCTGACCCGCAAGGAGCCCTGCATGCACGTTGCCGTCCCCAAGGAAATCAAGAACCATGAATACCGCGTCGCGCTGACCCCGGCCGGCGCGCGTGAGCTTCTCGAGCACGACCACGAGGTAAGCGTACAGGCCGGCGCCGGCGAAGGTGCCGGCTTTGACGACGCCGATTACCGTGCTGCCGGCGCCCGCATTGAAGGCGACGTAGACGCGCTGTGGCAAAACGCCGGGCTGATCCTCAAGGTCAAAGAACCCCAGCCTGAAGAAGTGGCACGCCTGACGCCCGAGCATACGCTGTTCACCTACCTGCACCTTGCCGCCGAAGAAACCCTGACCCGTGGTTTGATGCAAAGCGGGGCAACCTGCATTGCCTATGAAACCGTGATCGACGGGCGTGGCGGCCTGCCGCTGCTGGCGCCCATGAGCGTGGTAGCGGGGCGTATGGCCGTACAGGCAGGGGCTCACAGTCTGGAAAAAGCCCAGGGCGGCGCCGGCGTATTGCTGCCCGGCGTACCCGGCGTGGCACCCGCCAACGTCAGCGTGATCGGAGGTGGCGTAGTGGGTGAAAGCGCTGCCCGCATGGCGTGGGGGCTGGGGGCCAACGTGCGCATTCTGGATACCAGCCTTGCCCGGCTGACCGAGTTGGATAATCGCTATCAGGGGGCGATCAGCACGGTATATGCCACGACGGAGGCCCTTGACCGCGCGGTGCGCGAGTCGGACCTGATCGTCGGCGCGGTGCTGCTGCCCGGCGCCGCCGCGCCCAAGCTGATTAGCCGTGCCATGCTGGCCGATATGCAGCCGGGCAGCGTGCTGGTCGATGTCGCCATTGATCAGGGCGGCTGTTTTGAAACCAGCCGACCCACCACGCATGCCGAGCCGATCTATGTGGTTGATGGCATTGTGCATTACTGTGTGGCCAACATGCCGGGCGCGGTGGCGCGCACCTCGGCACAGGCGCTGACCAACGCCACGCTGCCGTTCGTGCTGGCATTGGCCGACAAGGGTTGGAAGCAGGCGCTCGCCGATGATCCGCACTTTTTGCCCGGCCTGAACGTCCACAAGGGTCAGGTAACGTATCAGGCCGTGGCAGAGGCGTTCGGGCTTGAGCTCACCGATCCGGCAAGCATCGTCTCGGCGTAGCGCGGCGCCGTTGGCTCATTCCGGCTTATTCATTCATGCTTCTTAATAGTGGGGCGGGCGTTCGTCGTCGGGCGGCGCGTCGCTTTCACCCGGCGTTGGTGTCTGTCCATGCGATGGCTCGTGAGAGCGCTCGCGCAGCCGTTCGCGCATCAGCGCGCTGATCTTTTCCAGTGCGTCCAGCCGTCGCTGTTGGTCGATCACGGTCTGGTCTAGGGTATCGAGCCAGTCTTCCTGATAGGCGAGGCGGGTTTCCAGTGCTTCCAGACGCGCGTCTAGTGCGGCAGGCGACAAGTTGTGGGGCATGATAACATCGCAGTCTTGTAGAGTATGGCCGGTGCCGTTAAGCCGGCACCGGTTGATAAACGGCGTTTGCCGCAAGTAACGGCGGCCTTGGCGCCGCGTATCGGGACGATGTATTGTCCTTCCTTTGTTATCCATACAACAAGCGAGCTTTTTATATCCATGAATCCAAAAGTTGTGTTGCGCTGTATTCTGATCAGTATCCTGCTGGCCGCGCCGGCACCGTTTCTGCTGATGGGCATTTTTCATCTGATAGGTGTGCCGCTCGTTGACGAGTGGATCGCCGAACTGGCCCGGATAGGGGGCGGGGTCAGCGTGTATTTTGCCACTGTGCTGGGCGGCTTCGTACTGCTGTGCATCGGTACGCTGGCGGCCGCTGTGCTGGCACCGCCGATGGTCGTACAGGCCGCCGGCGCGCCTGCCGCAGCGCCGGTGCGGGCCAAATCCGCCGCGCGCCAGCCGGCACCCGCCGAACCTGCCCCGCGCGAACCCGAGGATGACGACTGGGACGATGAAGAAGAGGACGTCATCGACCCCAATGACGGGCGCGAAGAAGGCGACGTCAAATGGTTCAACACCAATAAAGGCTACGGCTTTATTACCCGGGATAACGGCGAAGACGTCTTTGTGCACTTCCGTGCGATTCGTGGCCGTGGCCCGCGCATGCTGCATGAAGGCCAGATCGTGCGCTATCAGGTGATCAAGAACGAACGCGGCCTGCAGGCCGACGATGTCAGCATCATCGAATAGCCTAAAACCCTGCGCACAACAAAAACCCCGCTACGGCGGGGTTTTTGCGTACGGGGCTTGGCAAGCGGGGTGGGTGAGCGTGGCGCGCGAGCTAGCCGGGCCAGTGGATCGGACCTTCCTCGCCGTTGGGCAGTACCTGCCAGAAGCGGTCCGGGTCATCGCCGGGGCTCCAGCCGCCCAGCGAACAGCGTACTTTAACGCCCAGTGCGGCGGCGGCGTGCCGGGCGGCGTCCTGATCGGTTGGCCACGGCGTCTGGTCGCTGTCAAACCACAGGCTGGAAAAGCCGTCGGAAGCGTTTTCCACCAGCAGCACCGGCACGGGCTGTCCGTGGCATGTGCCCGTGGTGCGCCATTGGCCCTTGCCCGCCGGCATTAGGGGAGCGGCCTCCAGCGTTTCGCTCAGCCAGGCATCCAGCACGCCGGCCGGCGTGCGGGCAAGATACAGCTCAATATCCGGATAGCGCTCCATCAGGCGGGCTCCTGTACGGGAACAAACAGCGCTTCGAGGGTGGTTTCGTAGATGCGGCTGAGTGTGTCCAGATCGTCGGCGCGAATGCGCTCGTTGACCTTGTGAATGGTCTCGTTCAGCGGACCCAGCTCGACCACCTGGGCGCCCAGCGTGGCAATAAACCGGCCGTCGGACGTGCCACCGGAGGTGGACAGCGTTGGGCGTTCGCCGGTGACGGCCTCGACGCCCTTGACCGTGGCGTCAACCAGCGCGCCTTCGGCGGTTAAAAACGGCGCGCCGTTGAGGGTCCAGTCCAGCTCGTACGTCAGCCCGTGAGCATCCAGCAGCGCCTCGGTACGCGCCTTGAGTTCGTCGTGGGTGACTTCCGTGGAAAAGCGGAAGTTGAGCACCACCTCAAGTTCGCCGGGAATCACGTTGGTGGCACCGGTGCCGGCGCGCAGGTTGGAAATCTGAAAGCTGGTGGCGGGAAAAAAGTCATTGCCGTTGTCCCAGCGTTCCCGGGCCAGCGCATCCAGCGCCGGCATGGCCTGATGCACGGGGTTGCGCGCCAGATGCGGGTAGGCCACATGGCCCTGAATGCCTTTCACCCGCAGCACGCCGCCGAGCGAGCCGCGCCGCCCGTTCTTGATCACGTCCCCCAGCCGCGCGGTGGAAGACGGCTCGCCGACGATGCAGTAATCCAGCCGCTCGTGGCGCTCGCGCAGGTGTTCGACCACGGCGCGGGTGCCGTCAACCGCGGGGCCCTCTTCGTCGGCGGTGATCAGAAAAGCGATGCGTCCGTCGTGATCGGGGTGCGCGGCAACAAAGCGTTCCACCGCGGTGACCATGGCCGCCAGGCTGCCTTTCATGTCCGAGGCTCCGCGCCCGCAGAGCATGCCGTCGTCGTCAATACGCGGCTCGAACGGCGGATATTCCCAGCCGCTTTCCGGCCCGCTGGGCACCACGTCGGTGTGGCCGGCCAGGGCAAGCACCGGGCCGTGGTGGCCGCGTGTCGCCCAGACGTTTTCGACCTCGCCGAAGGGCAGGCGCTCAATGTGGAAACCGAGCGCCTCGAGGCGCTCGATGAGCAGTGCCTGGCAGCCCTCGTCGTCGGGGGTGACCGACGGGCGACGCATCAGGTCAAACGCGAGTTGAAGCGTCGGTGAGAGCGCGTCCGGCTCAGTTATGGGCATGCAGCGCCTCGTTCAGCGCCACGGCACTCTTGTTGGTCAGGCACTCGATACGGCCGTTTTGCGAGTTGCGGCGCAGCAGCAGGTCGTTCTGGCCGGCCAGCTCGCGGGCGGCCACGGTATCGGCGTCGTTGCCGTCAGCGTCGATCAGCGTGATCTTGGCGCCGGCGGTAATGTAGAGGCCGGACTCCACGGTGCAGCGATCGCCCAGCGGAATGCCGATACCCGCGTTGGCACCGATCAGGCAGCCTTCACCCACCTTGATGACGATGTTGCCGCCGCCGGAAAGGGTGCCCATGGTCGAACAGCCACCGCCCAGATCCGAGCCCTTGCCGACCATCACGCCGGCGGAGATGCGGCCTTCGATCATGCCCGGGCCTTCGGTGCCGGCGTTGAAGTTGACAAAGCCTTCGTGCATGACCGTGGTGCCTTCGCCGAGGTAGGCGCCGAGGCGCACGCGGGCGGTGTCGCCGATACGAATGCCGCCGGGCACCACGTAGTCGGTCATTTTGGGGAACTTGTCGACGCAGTCCACGCTGAGGGCACGGCCGGCCAGGCGCGCTTTCAGGCGGCGGGCGGGCAGCTCTTCGATGTCGATCGCGCCTTCGTTGGTCCAGGCGATGTTGCGCAGCAGGCCGAACATGCCGGTGAGGTCAACGCCGTGGGGCTTGACCAGACGGTGCGACAGCAGGTGCAGCTTGAGGTAGACCTCGGGAGCGGTTTGCGGCGGCTGATCGGTCTCGATGAACATGGCGACCAGCGGACGCTGGCTGATGGCAAAGGCCTCGGCAAGCTCGGCCTGCTCGGGGTGGCCGGCGGCCTTGAGCGCTGCGGCAAGGCGCGCGCAGTCTTCGGGCAGAAAGCTGATGGCGGCGTTGCCTTCCGGGGCGCCCAGCGCTTTTTTGGCTGCTGCGACAAGGCTGTCGTCCGGGCTTGATAACGGCGCCGGGTAATAGATCTCGAGCCAGTTGCCCTGGGTGTTCTGGGTGCCAATGCCAAGTGCAAAGCTGAGCATAAAAGTCGTCCTTCGGTCATTGTGTGCGTAGCGGCGGCGTAGTTTACAGATCGTCGTAGTCGCCGTCTTTGTAGCCGACCCGCAGGGTGGCATCGTCGACGGCGAGCAGCGGGCGTTTGAGTAGCGTTGGATACGCTTGTAAAAGCTTACGGGCGCTGTCGTCAACGGTCGGCTGTTCAAAGGCCTGTTGGTCCGTGGCGGAAAGCTCACGCCAGGTTTTGCTGCGTTTATTGACGGCGTCGGTCAGCGCCACGCGCTCGAAAATATACGCCAGCAGTTCATCTGACAGGCCGTCGCGGCGCAGGTCGTGAACGCGGTAGTCCACGCCTTGGGCATCCAGCGCGCGGCGCGCCTTGCGGCAGGTGTCGCAGGTATTGATGGTGTAAATCGTCAGCATGAAGCCTCCGTGAAGCGGGCGTGTATCGAGCGTGAAGCGGGTGTCAAGCAAGCCACGCCGGGCTAGCCGCGCTGGATAAACGCGCGAATGCGCCGTGCGGCCTCAAGGGTCGAGGTCGGCTCGGCCACCAGCGCCAGACGCACGCGGCCAGCACCGGGGTTGTCGCCTGCGTTGTTCGCACGGCCCATCAGGCTGCCGGGCAGTACGCTGACGTGCTGCGCTTCAAACAGGCGCTGGGCGAAAGCCACGTCGTCGCCATCGGGTACCGCCGGCCACAGGTAGAAGCTCGCCTGCGGCGCGGGGAACTCCAGCACCGGTGCCAGCTCGGCGGTCACGGCGGCGAATTTTTCGCGGTAGGCGTCGCGGTTGGCGCGCACGTGGGCTTCGTCGTTCCAGGCGGCGATGGAGGCGTGCTGCAGCGGCAGTGACATGGCGCAGCCATGGTAGGTGCGGTAGCGCTTGAACGGCGCAATCAGCGCGGCGTCGCCAGCGATAAAGCCCGAGCGCAGCCCCGGCAGGTTGGAGCGCTTGGACAGCGAGTGAAACACCACGCAGCGGCGGTAGTCGTTGCGGCCGAGCGCCGCGCAGGCTTCCAGCAGCCCCGGCGGCGGGGCGTTTTCGTCCAGATACAGTTCGGAATAGCATTCGTCGGAGGCGATCACGAAGTCGAATTCGTCAGCCAGCTGAATCAGCTGCTTGAAGTCGGCCAGCGGCGTCACCGCGCCGGTGGGATTGCCCGGCGAGCAGACAAACACAATTTGTACGTCGCGCCAGGTCTCGGCCGGCACGGCGGCAAAGTCGGGGCGAAAATCGGTCTCGGCGGTGCAGTCGAGATACAGCGGCTGCCCGCCGGCGAGCAGCGCCGCGCCCTCGTAGATTTGATAAAACGGGTTGGGCACGGCCACTTTCGCTGGGCGAGTGCGGTCAAGGGTGGCCTGCACAAAGGCAAACAGCGCCTCGCGGGTGCCGTTGACCGGCAGCACCTGACGCTCGGGGTCAAGCTCGGCAAGCCCGAAACGCCGCTGCGCCCAGCCGGCAAGCGTCTCGCGCAGCTCGGGTAGGCCGGCGGTGGCGGGGTAGCGCGCCATCTCGCGCTGATGGGCGACCAGTGCGTCAAGCGCGCCGGCGTAGGGCGCGTGCCGGGGCTCACCGATGGTCAGCGCAATCGGTTCAAGATGGTCCGGCGGCGTCAGGTGAGCCGTTAGCGCCGCGAGCTTTTCAAACGGATACGGATGCAGGGCGTCAAGATCGGGATTCATGATATTTTTCGTTTTAGGGCCGTTTTAGGGCCGTTTTAGGGCCGTTGTGGGATCGTTGGTCAGGGGCAGGCCGCTGATTATAGGCAAGCCCCCGGGTTGGCTCAAATCCACCGTTAAACGCGCGTTTATACGCCCAGTACCTCGATCAGCCGTTCGCGCAGGCTGGCCTGGCGCCCGGGGTCGGTCAGCGGCTCGCCGGCTTTGGTGGTAATGAAGAACACGTCTTCCACGCGTTCGCCCAAGGTCGCGATCTTGGCGGCAGACAGCGCGATGTCCTGCTCCATGAAAATCCGCCCCACCCGGGCCAGCAGGCCGGGGCGGTCGGGCGCGGTCAGCTCCAGCAGGGTGCGCTCGTTGCCGGGATCCTGTTCGATCAGCACGGTGGTGGGCACCTTGAAGTGCTTGAGCTTGCGCGGCGTATGGCGGCTGACGATGCGCGGGTAATCGTCGGGATCATCCAGCTCTTCGACCAGATGGCGGCGCATCTCTTCGATGCGGTCGGCGTCGCGGATCGCCTGATGCTGATTGTCCAGCACGATAAAGGTATTCAGCGTCCAGTCATTGCGCGAGGTGGCGATGCGCGCATCGTGAATCGACAGCCCGAGCTGTTCCATGGCCGCGGCGGTGGCGGCGAACAGGTCGTCGACCGAGCGGGTGTGGATAAACACCTGAGTGCCGCCTTCGGCCATGTCGTCGGTCGGTGCGCTGATCATCACCAGCGGCAGGTGGGGGTCGTGGTGCGCGAGAATGCCTTGGGTCTGCCAGACGATTTCGCTGGGCGCATACTGCAAAAAATAGTCTTCGCCGAGCGAATCCCACAGCGGGTCGATCTGGTCGGCGTTGACGCCGGCGGCCTGCAGCAGCGAGCGCGCCTCGTCGCGGGTTTCGCGCACCCAGTCGTCGCGGTCGGGCGGATTTTGCAGGCCGCGGCGCAGCGCGCGCTTGGTTTCGGCGTGCAGCTGGCGCAGGAGCGTTGCCCGCCAGCCGTTCCACAGCGTGGGGTTGGTGGCGTTGATGTCGGCCACCGTGAGCACGTAGAGGTAGTCCAGACGGGTTTCGTTTTGCACCGTCAGGGCGAAGTCGCGGATCACCTCGGGATCAGTGGTGTCGCGTTTCTGCGCGGTCATCGACATCAGCAGGTGATGCTCGATCAGCCAGCTGGCCAGCTTGGTATCGTGATTGGAAAGCCGGTGGCTGTGGCAAAACTGCTCTACGTCCCGGGCGCCGATGATCGAGTGGTCGCCGCCGCGGCCTTTGCCGACATCGTGAAACAGGCCCACGATCCACAGCACGTCGAGCTTGGGCAGCTTGGGCATCAGCGTGGCGGCAACGGCAAAGTCGTTCCGGGCATCGGGCTTGCGAAAGCCGTGCAGCAGCTTGAGGAGTTTTAGCGTGTGCGCATCCACGGTGTAGATGTGGAACAGGTCGTGCTGCATCAGCCCCACGGCGCGGCCAAACTCGGGCAGGTACTTGCCGAGAATGCCGTAGCGATTCATCCGCCGCAGCTGGCGCGGCACGTTGCCCGGCGAGCGCAAAAGCGCCATGAACAGCCGCTGGTGCAGCGGGTCATCGCGGTAGTGATCGTCGATCTGGTGGCGGTGATCGCGGATCAGGCGGATGGTGTCGGCGCGTACGCCTTCGATCTCGGGATGCTCGGCCATGAGCAGGAAAAGTTCCAGCAGCGCTTCAGGATGCTCCCGGAACAGGCTGCGCGAGCGCGCCTGAATATAGCCGCCCTTGGTTTCAAAGCGTTCGTTGAGTTCAACGGTGGCCAATGACTGCTCGCCGCGCAGGATGACTTCGTCAAAGTGCTGCAAGAGCATGTCGTTCAGGCCGGCCAGCGCGGTTACGTGGCGGTAGTAGCGCTTCATGAACTGTTCGACCGCGAGGCGCTCGGCGGTGTCCTTGAAGCCGAAAAGCTCGGCAATGCTGCGCTGGTGATCAAACAGCAGGCGGTCTTCGGCGCGCCCGGCCAGCATGTGCAGGGCGTAGCGCACCTGCCATAGAAACGCCTGGCCCTGGCTCAGGATGCGCAGCTCGGCGTCGTTCATGAAGCCATTGGCGACGATGTCGGCGTATTTTTCGGTGCCGAAATGGCGCTTGGCGACCCAGCCGATCATCTGGATATCGCGCAGCCCGCCCGGCGAACTCTTGATGTTGGGCTCAAGGTGGTATTCGGAATTGTTGTAGCGCTGGTGGCGGGTGATCTGCTCTTCCCACTTGGCGGCAAAAAACCGGTCGGCCGGCCACAGGCGCGTCTC
This sequence comes from Vreelandella subglaciescola, assembly GCF_900142895.1. Lineage (NCBI taxonomy): Bacteria > Pseudomonadati > Pseudomonadota > Gammaproteobacteria > Oceanospirillales > Halomonadaceae > Vreelandella > Vreelandella subglaciescola. Next base: position 1,380,573 of record NZ_LT670847.1, on the reverse strand, counting down.
GTCCAGCCGTTCGCGCATGGACTCCCGCAGCCGCTCGGGGCCGGCGATCAGGCGCGTCTCCAGCAGGTTGGTCATCACCGTGACGTCGGCCGCCGCCTCGCGCTCGCAGTCATTCAGCGAACGCACGCTGTGGCCGATTTCCAGGCCGATGTCCCAGAGAAAGGTGACAAAGGCCATGAGGGGCTCGCGGTAGGGCGTGTCGTCGTCGTGCTCGAGCAGCAGTAACAGGTCGATATCCGAATACGGATGCAGTTCGCCGCGACCAAAGCCGCCCACCGCCAGCAGGGCGACGCCGTCATCCGGCCAGGCGTGCTGCTCCCAGGCAATCGCCAGCAGCCGGTCGAGGTGCCAGGCGCGCCCGCGCACCAAGTCGCGGATATCCGCGCCTGCACGAAAGCGCGCGTCCAGCCGCGCCTGCAGCGTTTCCAGCGCGCCCTTGAACGGCGCGATCGGCGAGCGTGAGCCGGCAAGCTCGGCGCGAAAGGCATCGAGATCCAGCAGCGAGGTGTCCGGCACGTACCGGTAGTGGTGAAGAAGCATCAGCGGGTAAGGAAGCTCAGGTCTTCATCACCGCGCGCGGTCAGCACTTCCACGCCGCTATCGGTGACCAGCAGGGTGTGCTCCCACTGGGCCGAGAGGCTGCGATCCTTGGTCACCGCCGTCCAGCCGTCGCGTAGCACCTTGGTTTTGTAACTGCCCACGTTGATCATCGGCTCGATGGTAAAACACATGCCCGCGGCCAGAGTGATGTCGGCTTCGGGCGCGTAGCCGTCGTAATGCAGAAACTGCGGTTCCTCGTGAAAGCCGGCACCGATGCCGTGGCCGCAAAAATCGCGCACCACCGAGTAGCCGTTGGCTTCGGCGTGCTGCTGGATCACCCGCGCCAGGTCCGACAGGCGTACGCCGGGCTTGATGGCCTCGATGCTTTTATACAGGCACTCCTGGGTCACGCGGCTCAGCCGCTCGCCCTGGATCGTCTCGCCGACGATGAACATCACGCTGGAATCCCCGTGGTAGCCGTCAGCGGTTTTGACGGTGATGTCGAGGTTCATGATGTCGCCTTTTTTGAGCGTCTTGGCGTCATCGGGAATGCCGTGGCAGACCACGTGGTTGATCGATGTGCACGAGGCTTTGGGAAAGCCGTGATAGTTGAGCGGCGCCGGCGTGGAGCCGAGCTCGTCAACAATGTATGCGTGGCACAAGCGGTCGATTTCACCGGTGCTGATGCCCGCCTTGACGTGGGGGGTAATCATCTCGATCACGCTGGCAGCCTGGCGGCCGGCTTCGCGCATCAGGTCAATTTCGGCGGGCGTTTTAATCGGAACGTTCATGGACACTCGATGGCGTTGGAGGTGAAAAAATGACACGAGCCGCAGGCGGTACGGGCACCTTCTGTGTGTAACCTGTGCGGGTAAAAAGCGCCGCGACTTCATCTTGGTAAGGAACTATGGTATAAAGCCGCGCGCTTTCCTGCAATCGTCCGTCGCGTCTGGTGCTAGACCCGCCGAGGGCTTGATGCCCTTGTTGCGCCCTGACCGGTCGCCGCACGGCGTCAGGAAATCGTACCCGTAGCGTGCCATTGGCGGCACGTTGCATTACCAACTGCAAGCCTTGAAAACACACATGCACCGGCACATGGTCCCGGGTGCCTTTGAACGCCACACGGCGTCACTGGTCGGATCCATGGGGTGCGTGGAGGCCTAACCCGAGTTTCAGGAGTTTTACCATGGCACATGTCAATATGCGTGACCTGCTCAAAGCGGGCGCCCACTTCGGCCACCAGACCAAGTACTGGAACCCGAAGATGAGTCAGTACATCTTTGGCGCGCGCAACAAGATTCACATCATCAACCTTGAGCACACGCTGCCGGCGCTGAACGAAGCGATCGACGTGGTTGAGAAAATGTCTGCGGCCAACAACAAGATTCTGTTTGTGGGCACCAAGCGCAGCGCCAGCAAGATTATCAAGGAAGAAGCGAACCGCGTGGGTCAGCCGTTCGTTAACCATCGCTGGCTCGGCGGCATGCTGACCAACTTCAAAACGATCCGCCAGTCGATCAAGCGTCTGCGCGATCTGGAAGCGATGCGTGAAGACGGTACCTTCGAAAAGCTGGTCAAGAAAGAAGTGCTGACGGCCACCCGCGAGCAGGAAAAGCTCGAGCGTTCCATTGGCGGTATCAAGGCCATGGGCGGCCTGCCGGACGCGCTGTTTGTGGTTGACGTTGATCACGAGCGTCTTGCCATCAACGAAGCCAACAAGCTGGGCATTCCGGTTATCGGCGTGGTGGACACCAACTCCAACCCCGACGGCGTTGACTACGTGATCCCGGGTAACGATGACTCCATCCGCGCGATCCAGATCTACGTCAAGGCGATCGCCGATGCCTGCGCCAGCGCCAAAGAAGGCACGCCGGACGAGCTCGTTGAAGCCGCCGACGACGCGCCCGCCGCTGACAACAGCGCTGCTGCTGCCGAGTAAGATGGCGAAGCGGCCTTGCGTGCCGCATTGTCCAAGGGGGCCTGGCCCCCTTTTTTCCCGCTTTTCATCATTCAGCTAGACTTATTCGAGGTGAATTTCCATGGCAGCTATCAGCGCCTCTCAGGTTAAGGAACTGCGCGAGCGTACCGGTCTTGGCATGATGGAGTGTAAAAAAGCACTCACTGAAACCGACGGCGATATCGAAGTCGCGATCGAGAACCTGCGCAAGAACTCCGGCCTAAAAGCCGCGAAGAAAGCCGACCGCACCGCCGCCGAAGGCGCCGTTGTAACCCGCGTTGCCGATGACGGCAGCTACGGCGTTATGGTCGAAATCAATTCCGAAACCGATTTTGTTGCCCGCGATGACAACTTCACCGCGTTTACCAGCACCATCGTTGACGCCTTTTTCGCGGCGAAAAGCGAAGACGTGGCCGCGGTCATGGACGGTGAGCTGGAAACCACCCGCGAGCGGTTGGTGCAGAAAATCGGCGAGAACATCAGCGTACGTCGTGCCGTCGTGATCGATGCCGGCGCAGGCAACACCGTAGGCGAGTACGTACACGGCGGTCGTATCGGCGTGTTGACCGTGCTCAACGGCGGTACTTCTGAAGCGGCCAAAGACGTCGCCATGCACGTCGCGGCGATCAATCCGAGCGTTGCACGTCCGGACGACATGCCGCAGGAAGAGCTGGACCAGGAAAAAGCGATTATTCTGGCCCAGCCGGATATGGCCGGCAAGCCGGAAAACATCGCCGAAAAAATGGTTCAGGGCCGGCTGAAGAAATACCTGGCGGAAAACAGCCTGACCGAGCAGCCGTTCGTCAAGAACCCTGATCAAAGCGTGGCCGAGTACGTCAAGGCCGCCGGCGGTGAAGTCACCAGCTTTACCCGCTTTGAAGTGGGCGAAGGCATTGAAGTCGAAGAAGTCGACTTTGCCAAGGAAGTCATGGAACAGGCTGGCCGTAGCTAAGGTCAGAGGTTTCACTGCGTGGGGCGTGCGCATTGGCGCACGCCTTCGCGTATCCGCTCCCCGCTCGTCGGGAGTTTTTGCCTATCCGCTGTTTAGGTCTGCTGCAGGAGAGATGCCATGCCCACTGAAACGAACGAACCCCAGACGCCCGCTGCCTTGGCAGCCGTAAGTTCGAAGCCGAATGGTTCCAAATCGAACTATAAGCGTATTCTGCTCAAGCTGTCGGGCGAGGCGCTGATGGGAGAGCACGAGTTTGGTATCGATCCCAAAGTGCTTGATCGCATGGCGCTGGAAATCGGCCAGCTGGTAGGTATCGGCGTGCAGGTGGGGCTGGTAATCGGCGGCGGCAACCTGTTTCGCGGCGCCGCGCTCAACGAAGCCGGCATGGACCGCGTCACCGGCGACCATATGGGCATGCTGGCAACGGTCATGAACGCGCTGGCCATGCGCGACGCGCTTGAGCGCTCGAACATCCGCTCGCGGGTGATGTCAGCGATTCAGATGAGCGGCGTGGTCGAACACTACGACCGCCGTTCGGCGATCCGCTACCTGACCTCCGGCGACGTGGTGCTGTTCTCCGCGGGGACCGGCAATCCGTTTTTCACCACTGATTCTGCCGCTTGTCTGCGCGGTATCGAAGTGGACGTTGACGTGGTGATCAAGGCCACCAAGGTGGATGGCGTTTACAACAAGGATCCGGTAAAGCACGCTGACGCGGTGAAGTACGATCAGCTAAGTTACGATGATGCACTGGATCAGAAGCTCGGCGTCATGGATTTGACCGCTATTTGCCTGGTACGTGACCATAATATGCCGGTGCGGGTATTTGACATGAACAAGCCTGGTGCCCTGTTGAACCTGGTGGTCGGGGGCAAGGAAGGCACGCTGATAAACAAAGGCTAAAACGTGAGGGTAACAACGTGATCGAAGATATCCAGAAAGATGCCGGCAACCGCATGCATAAAAGCGTCGATGCGCTGCACACGAACTTCAAAAAAATTCGTACCGGGCGCGCGCACCCCAGCATTCTGGACGCGGTGACCGTTGACTATTACGGCGGTCAGGTGCCGTTGAACCAGGTGGCCTCGGTCAACGTGGAAGACGCGCGTACGCTGTCTATCAGCCCCTGGGAAGGCAGCATGGTGCAAAAGATCGAGAAGGCCATCATGACCTCTGATCTGGGCCTCAACCCGGCCAGTGCCGGCAACGTGATTCGTGTGCCCATGCCGATGCTGACCGAAGAAACGCGCAAGGGCTACATCAAGCAGGCGCGCAGCGAAGCCGAAAACGCCCGGGTAGCCGTGCGCAACGTGCGCCGCGATGCCAACGGTGACTTCAAGTCGCTGCTCAAGGACAAGGAGATCAGCGAGGACGAACAGCGCCAGGGCGAGGAAGGCATCCAGAAGCTGACCGACAAGCACATTGCCGAAATCGACAAGGCACTGTCTTCCAAGGAAGACGACCTGCTGAAAGTATAACGTACGGGACTCCCGACGTTCCCTCACGGAAGGCAGTGCTTTGCGTGAGGCCGCGCGCCGTATTTTATGAATGATCCCGGATCCGAGACGCCATGACGCCACCGCAGCTTCCTGAAACACGGCCGACAAGCGCCGGCGAGCCCTGCGTTGAAGCAGGTACGCCATTGTCGCACTCATCCGCGCAGGGGGCTGCGTGCGTGCCCGCGCACGTTGCCATCATCATGGATGGCAATAACCGCTGGGCCAAAAAGCGTGGGCTCTCCGGCGTTCGCGGCCACCGTGCCGGCGTCGAGTCGGTGCGTGCGGTGATCAAGCGCGCCGCCGAACGCGGCGTGGGCACGCTGAGCCTGTTTGCCTTTTCCAGCGAAAACTGGAAACGGCCGGCGGCAGAGGTCCACGCGCTGATGGAGCTTTTCCTGATGGCGCTCAAACGCGAAGTCAAAAAGCTCCACGAGCGCAACGTGCGCCTGACCATTCTGGGCGATCGCGAGGCGTTTTCGCACGCGATCCAGCAGCACATCCAGCGCGCCGAAACGCTGACCGGGGATAATACCGGGATGCACCTGGTGATCGCCGCCAACTACGGCGGCAAGTGGGATATCGCCTGCGCGGCGCGGCGGCTGGCCGAGCAGGTGGCGGCGGGGGAGCTTACCCCTGCCGAGGTGACCGCCGAGCGGCTGGATCACACCATGGCGCAAAGCCAGGTGCCGCCGGTCGACCTGTGCATTCGCACCAGCGGCGAGCAGCGTCTGTCCAACTTTATGCTTTGGCAGCTGGCCTACGCCGAGCTGTATTTCTCTACGTTGCTATGGCCGGACTTTGGCGCCGAGGCGATGGACGCTGCCCTTGACGATTTCGCCGGGCGCAAGCGTCGCTTCGGCATGACCCACGAGCAGATGATCGAGGCCCAGGGTGCTTAAACAGCGGATTATTACGGCCGCCTGGCTGGCACCGCTGGTGCTGGCCGGGCTGTTTGGCCTTGAAGGCGGCGCTTTTGCGCTGTTTGCCGCCGCCATCGTGCTGCTGGGCGGCTGGGAGTGGACCAATCTGGCGGGCGTGCTCGATTCACGCCGGCGCGGGCTGATCGTCGCCGGCCTGGCCGCGGTCATGCTGGCGCTGTGGCTAACAGGCGCCGCGCAGGCGGTCTGGCCGCTATGGCTGGGTGCGCTGGGCTGGGCGCTTAATCTCTACTGGGTGTCGCGCTACCCCGCGGGCTGCACGCAGTGGGGCTCTACGCCGCGGCGGCTGGGCATGGGGCTTTGCGTGCTGGTGCCTTGCTGGGTCGGCTTTAATGCCCTGCGGGCCAGCGCGCCGGGCGGAGTCTGGCTGCTGTTTGTGCTGCTGCTGGTGTGGGCGGCGGATATCGGCGCGTATTTTGCCGGCCGCGCCTTTGGCCGGCGCAAGCTGGCCCCCGGCGTCAGCCCGGGAAAGTCCTGGGAAGGCGTATTCGGCGGCATGGCCGCCACGGCGCTGCTGTCGCTGGGGTTTGCCGTGTGGCAGTCGCTGGGCCTGCTGGCCACGACACTGCTGTTGGCAGTGACGGTCGGCGTCACCTTGGTATCAGTGCTGGGCGATTTGCTGGAAAGCATGCTCAAGCGCCATCGCCAGGTGAAAGATTCCAGCGCGCTGCTGCCCGGCCACGGCGGCGTCCTTGACCGCATCGACAGCCTGACCGCTGCGGTGCCGGTGTTTGCCCTTTTCTATCTGCAGGTGCTGCCTTTATGACGGACGCCGCCGTTCGCCGCGTAACCGTGCTGGGGTCTACGGGCTCCGTGGGCACCAGTACGCTGGACGTGATTGCTCGCCATCCTGAGCGTTATTGCGTGCATGCGCTGACGGCGCACACCTCCCGCGAGGCGCTGCTGGCGCAGTGCCTGGTGCACCGCCCCGAGGTGGCAGTGCTTGCCACTGAGGCGGATGCCGTCTGGCTACGCCGCGAACTGAAAACGGCGGGCGTGGCCGCGGCCGTTACCGCCGGCGTTGAGGCGCTGTGCGAGGTAGCTCGCGATAGCGCGGTAGATACCGTGATGGCAGCGATTGTGGGCGGCGCGGGGCTGCTGCCGGCAATGGCGGCGGCCAAGGCCGGCAAGCGTGTGCTGCTGGCGAATAAAGAAGCGCTGGTGATGAGTGGCGCGCTGTTCATGGACGCCGTGGCGGCCTCCGGCGCGACGCTGCTGCCGATTGATTCGGAACATAACGCCATCTACCAGTGTCTACCCGCTGAGCACCGCGGCGGACTTTCCTGCCACGGCGTATCACAGCTGCTGCTGACCGCCTCGGGCGGACCGCTGCGTCACCTGAGCGGAGAAGCCCTTGAGCGGGTCACGCCGGATGAAGCCTGCGCGCACCCCAACTGGTCGATGGGGCGCAAGATCTCGGTCGATAGCGCTACGCTGATGAACAAGGGCCTTGAGCTGATCGAGGCCTGCTGGCTGTTTGATGCCACCCCCGAGCAGGTGCAGGTGGTAGTGCACCCGCAAAGTGTTGTTCACTCCATGGTGGCCTATGATGACGGCTCGGTGATTGCGCAAATGGGCAATCCCGATATGCGTACGCCGATTGCCTACGGCCTGGCCTTTCCTGAACGCATCGATGCCGGCGTCAAGCCGCTGGATTTGTTTCAGGTGGCGCAGCTGGATTTTGAGCGCCCCGATGAGGCGCGTTTTCCCTGCCTGCGGCTGGCGCGCGAGGCCATGCTTGCCGGCGGTACGGCGCCTGCCGTGCTCAACGCGGCCAACGAGATTGCCGTTGACGCCTTTCTGGATCAGCGCCTGGGGTTTGCAGCGATTGCCAGGGTGGTGGAAGACGTGCTTGAGAGCGAGCCGGTGGCGCAGGCGGCAAGCCTTGAGGCGATTGTCGACGCCGACCGTCGGGCGCGCGATGCCGCCGCCCGGCGTGTGGTTCACCACGGTGCACCGCGACGTTAACCCGCGCAGCAAGCGCGCAGGAGAGAACAGCCGATGGGCCTGATACAGAACATTCTGGCGGTTATTGTGGTGTTGGGGCTTTTGGTCACGTTCCATGAGTTCGGGCATTTCTGGGTAGCGCGCCGCTGCGGGATCAAGGTGCTGCGCTTCAGCGTCGGCTTTGGCAAGCCGCTGTGGTCGCGGGTGGATCGCCACGGCACCGAATTTGCCGTGGCCGCCATTCCGCTGGGCGGCTACGTGAAAATGCTCGACGAGCGGGAAGCGCCGGTGCCGCCGGAAGAGCAGCACCGCGCCTTCAACCGCAAACCTGTGCTGCAGCGTATCGCCGTGGTGATCGCCGGCCCGGCGGCCAATTTCCTGCTGGCGATTGTCGCCTACTGGGCCCTGTTTGTGGCGGGCACCTCTGTGGTCGTGCCCAAGGTGGGCGCGGTAGCGCCGCAATCGCCGGCCTTTGAAGCCGGGCTGCGCCACGGCGACGAGCTGACCGGCGTACAGGGCGAGGCAGTGAGCTCCTGGGAAGACGTTAACCTGGCGCTGGTGGGGCTGATTGGCCATGATGGCGAACTGGCCATCGAGGCGCGCCCGGAAGCGACCAACGAGCCGCGGCGCTATACCCTTGCGGTCGAGCGCTATATGGTGCGTCAGAACCCGCCAAGGCCACTGAAGTCGCTGGGCATCACGCCCTGGCAGCCGGCATTTCCGCCGGTGCTGGGCCAGATCATCAGTGGCGAAGCGGCGGCGCAGGCGGGCCTTGAGGTGGGCGACCGCATTGTTGAGGTCAACGGCGAGGCCATCGACGACTGGATGGCCTTTGTTGAGCACGTGCGCCAAAGCGCTGGGCGCGCGCTTGAAATCAGTGTGATACGCAGCGGTGAAGCCCGTGCGATGACGCTGACCCCCGGCAGCCATCCGCTGGAAAGCGGCGCGGAAATCGGCTATATCGGCGCGGGTGTACAGCCGGTTGAGTGGCCTGACGAATTACGTCGTGAGATTCGCTTTGGCCCGGTTGAGGCCGTGGGCGAGGCGCTCTCACGCACCGGCGAGATGACGCTGCTCACGCTGGACTCCATCCGCAAGATGCTGGTGGGGCTGATTTCGCCGTCGAATCTGTCCGGGCCGATCACGATTGCCAAGATCTCCGGCGATTCGGCGCGGGCCGGGCTTGACGCCTTTGTCGGCTTTCTGGCGTACCTCTCCATCAGCCTTGGCGTGCTTAACCTGCTGCCGATTCCGGTGCTGGACGGCGGGCATTTGCTTTACTATGTCGTCGAGCTTGTGCGGGGGCGTCCCGTTTCCGAGCGGGCACAGGGAATAGGGCTGCGCATTGGCCTGGCGATGGTCGGGACGCTGATGCTGATGGCGCTATATTTTGACCTGATGCGCCTGTGGTAATGACGCGTGTAAAGGCGGGGTGCCTTGTCATCCGCCTGCACAAATGTATATGGTGCCTGTCTGATACGGTGGGCAGACCAACGCGAGCGAACTGACTGCATGAAAATAAAGACCCTAGGAATGGCAGCATTTTTGCTGGCCGCGGCCGGCAGCGCCCAGGCACAACCCTTTGACGTTTCCGACATTCGTGTAGAAGGACTCAAGCGGGTATCCGCCGCCTCGGTCTTTAACGCCTTTCCGGTAAGCGCGAGCGATACGGTAAGCGAGCGCGAGCTGGCGGATGCCGCTCGCGAACTGTTTGCCACCGGACTGTTTGACGACGTCTCCCTGGCGCGCGAAGGCGACGTGCTGGTGATCAAGGTCGTCGAGCGGCCGACGATCGCCAGGCTTGATATCAGCGGCAACGAGCAGATTGCCGAAGATGACCTGCGCAAGGGGCTGACCGAAGCCGGGCTTGCCGAAGGCCAGGTGCTGGAGCTTTCCACTCTGGAAGAAATCCAGCGCGAGCTGGAAAGCGTCTACCAGTCCCAGGGGCGCTACAGTGCAAGCATTGATGCCGAGATTGAAGAAATCGATACCGGCCGCGTGCAGGTCAATATCAATATCAACGAAGGCGATGTGGCCAAGATTCGTCAAATCAACATCGTCGGCAACCGCGCTTTTGACAACGAAACCCTGAGCGACCTGTTCGAGCTTGAAGACCGGCCGGGCATGCTCTTTGGCTGGTTTTCCAGCGATGAATATTCGCGCCAGGCGCTGGCCGGGGATATCGAGCGGCTGCGCTCCTGGTATCTGGACCGCGGCTACGCCAACTTTGAAGTGACCTCGACGCAGGTATCCATCGGGCCGGAAAAAACCGACATCTACATCACCCTGAACGTGGATGAAGGCGAACAATACCGCGTGGGCAACATTCGCTTTGCCGGGGACCTGACCCTCAAGGAAAGCGAGGCGCGCGACCTGCTTGAAATCAAGTCCGGCCAGCAGTTTTCGCGCAGCAAGCTCAACGCCTCCACCGAAGCGCTGCGCAAGCGGCTGGGCGCCGAAGGCTTTGCTTTTGCCGAAGTTAAGAGCAGGCCTGAAATGAACGCTGACCAGACGGTGGACCTGGTGCTCAACGTTGAGCCCGGTGAGCGTACCTACGTTCGGCGCATCGAGTTCAAGGGCAATACCACCACCCAGGATGAAGTGCTGCGCCGCGAGATGACGCAAATGGAAGGCGCGCCGGCGTCCACCGATGCCATCACCCAGTCGCGTCAGCGCCTCAACCGCCTCGGCTTTTTCAGCCAGGTCGAGGTGGATACCCAGCGCGTCCCCGGCGAGCCCAACAAGCTGGACGTCACCTACGAGGTGGAAGAACAGCCGTCGGGCTCGGTGTCGGCAAGTGTCGGCTTTTCACAAAGTGCCGGTGTCATCTACGGCGCGTCGCTGTCGCAGAAAAACTTTCTGGGCACGGGCAACCGCGTCAACCTGGGGGCCCAGCGCAGCGATACCTTTACCAGCGTCAACTTCGGCTTTACCGATCCGTACTGGACGATCAACGGTATCTCCCGGGGCTATAACGTCTTCTACCGTGAAACCGACTACGAAGACTCGGATATTTCCACCTATTCCACCGATTCCTTCGGCGCGGGTATCAACTTTGGTTATCCGATCAGCGAGCTTTCCCGGCTGAACTTCGGCGCCAGCGCTGAAAGCCTCAAGGTCAAGACGTACTTCGACACGGCGTCGGAAATCGAGCGCTACGTGGAAGACGAAGGCGACAGTGCGGAAGCCGTGAAGCTCACCGCCAGTTGGACACGCAACGACCTTAACCGCGGCATCATGCCCACCGACGGCAGCTACCAGCGCGTGTCGTTCGAAACCGCCGCACCGGGCAGCGACGTCAGCTATTACAAGTTCCGCGCCCGTGCCCAGCAGCTGTTTCCGCTGGATGACGACGACCTCTGGTCGCTCAAGTTCTCCGGCAATCTGGGCTATGCCGACACTTTCGGCGGCGGTGAACCGTATCCTTTCTATGAAAACTTCTACGCCGGCGGGCTGGGCTCGGTGCGCGGCTTTACCTCCAACACCCTGGGCCAGCGCACCACGCCCAAACGCGAGGGCGGTCGTGACCGCACCCTGGGCGGCAACGTGCTGGTTGAGGGCAGCGCTGAGGTGCTGTTCCCGATGCCGTTCGTGGAAAATCAGGATTCCATGCAAACCTCGCTGTTCGTGGATGCCGGTAATACCTTCCTGACCTCCTGCTATGACGTACTGGACGATGACGAGGCGCGGCAGAACTGCAGCTCGGGCGTTGATCTGGGCGAGCTGCGCTACAGCGCGGGCATCGGCCTTGCCTGGCTGACGCCGGTTGGTCCGTTGACCTTCAGCGTGGCCAAGCCGATCAATGACAAAAGCGAAGACGACACCGAGTTTTTCCAGTTCTCGCTGGGTCAGTCGTTTTAACGCGGCGGGATAGGTAAGCTTACCCACGCGTTCGTACCCACAAGGAGTGATGTAGCATGCGTAAACTGATAGCAGCGGTAATGTTGTTTGGGGTCATGGCGGTACCGGCGTACGCGGCAGAAGTCGCCGTGCTTGACTGGCGTGCCGCGCTGATGAACACCGAGTCGGCACAGACCTCCCTGAGCCGGCTGGAAGGCGAAGTGGGCGCTCAACAAAGCGAGGCGAAAAGCCTGGGCAATGAACTGCAAAGCCTGCAGCAGCGCCTGCAAAGCGAAGGCGATGTGATGTCGGAATCCGAGCGCCAGCGTCTGATGAGCGAGTTGCAGCAGAAAGGCCGCCGGTTTGAAACGCTGCGCCGCGAAGTGCTGACCGCACAGCAGCGCTCGGAAAAGCAGTTTCTGAAGCAGGCCGAACCGATGCTTGAGAAAGCCGTGGACGAGGTCATTGCCCGTCACGGTATCGATATTCTGGTCGAGCCGCAGGGCGTGTTGCATTCTTCCATGGACCTGCCCAACCTCACCGATGAGGTTACGCAGGTCTTCAACTCGCTGAACTAATTTTCTCCGGTGCGGCATGGGCCGCACCGCCAGCATTTCTGGGCTCTTATGACGCACGCTTCCCATTCTCTGACTCTTGCGGATATCGCTCGCCATCTGGGTGTGCCCTTGAGCGGTAACGCACAAACGCCCATTCGCGGTTTGGCGACGCTTAAAGACGCAGAGCCCGATCAGATCGCGTTTCTGACCAACCGCGCCTACCTCAAGGACCTGGCCACCACCCGCGCCGGCGCCGTGCTGCTGCATCCGGAGCACAGCAAGACCTGCCCGGTACCGCGGCTGGAGCTGGATAATCCCTACCTCGGCTATGCTCGGCTGTCGCAGCTGTTTGATCCGCTGCCGGCGCGGGATCGCACGGGCATTCACCCCGCAGCGGTAGTCGCTGACGACGCGACCCTGGGCGAAGGCACGTGCGTGGCGGCCAATGCCGTGATCGAGTCGGGCGCGGTGCTTGGCGAGCGCGTGGTCGTCGGGCCGGGCAGCGTGGTAGGCGCCGACAGTCAGCTCGGCGAGGGCACGCGGCTGCACGCCAACGTCACGGTGTGTCACGGCGTGGTGATTGGCAAGCGGGCGATACTCCACAGCGGCTGCGTGATCGGCGGCGACGGCTTCGGCTTTGCCCACGATGGCGGCGCCTGGCACAAGATTGCCCAGCTTGGCGGCGTGGTGCTGGGCGACGACGTGGAAGTGGGCAGCTGCTCGAGTATCGATCGCGGAGCGCTTGGCGATACCCTGATTGGCAGCGATGTCAAAATCGACAGCCAGGTACAGATTGCCCATAACGTGCAGATCGGTGACCACAGCGCGCTTGCGGGCTGCGTGGGCATTGCCGGTTCCACGCGGGTGGGCAAACACTGCATGCTGGGCGGCGGAGTCGGGCTTTCCGGCCATTTGACCCTGTGCGACGGCGTGCAGGTGACGGGCATGAGCCTGGTCACCAACTCGATCCATGCGTCCGGCGTTTACTCCTCGGGTACCGGCGCCATGGAAAACCATCAGTGGCGTAAAAACGCGGTGCGTTTCAAGCAGCTGGACGATATTGCCAAGCGATTGGCGCGGCTGGAAAAACATCGCGACTGAAACGTTGCCCGCGGGTTTTCACGCTGGGGCGCTTGAGGCCTTCGGGCAGCGCGGTATAATCCACTGCTTTTTTGCCGGCGGGAGCGCTGGAATCACCCGGTTCTATCCGGGTATTTTGTCATTTAGAGGTTGCTACGATGGTTATGGATATCAACGAAATTCGCGAATACTTGCCCCACCGTTACCCGTTTTTACTGGTGGATCGGGTGACGCAGCTGGTCGAAGGCGAAACCATCGTGGGATACAAGAACGTCAGCATCAACGAGCCGTTTTTCAACGGCCATTTCCCCCATCATCCGATCATGCCCGGCGTGCTGGTGGTCGAAGCGCTGGCTCAGGCCTGCGGTATTCTGGGCTTCAAAACCGTCAATAAGCGCCCGGCCGATGGCTATGTCTACTACCTTGTGGGCAGCGACAAGGTGCGCTTCAAGCGTCCGGTCATGCCCGGCGACCAGCTGACGCTTGAAGCCAACGTGATTCGCGGCAAGCGCGGCATCTGGAAGTTTGCCTGCCGCGCCACGGTAGATGGCGAATTGGCCTGCGAAGCGGAAATTACCTGTGCCGAGAGGAAGGTGGCTTGATTCATCCTACTGCTTTAGTTGATGCGTCGGCACGCCTGGCCGATGACGTCGAGGTCGGTCCGTTCAGCGTGATCGGCCCCGATGTCACTATCGGCGCCGGCTCCGTCATCGGCCCCCACGTGGTTATCAAAGGCCCGACAACGCTCGGGGAACGCACGCGTATTTTTCAATTTGCCTCGGTGGGTGAAGACTGCCAGGACAAGAAATACGCCGGCGAACCCACTCGGTTAGTGATGGGCGACGACAACGTCATCCGCGAAGGCGTGACCCTGCACCGGGGAACGGTGCAGGATCGCGGCGAGACGACCATCGGCTCGCGCAACCTGCTGATGGCCTACGTGCACGTTGGCCACGACTGCATCATTGGTGACGACTGCATTCTGGCCAATCAGGTGACGCTTGCCGGGCATGTAACGCTGGGCGATTTCGCGATTATCGGCGGGCTCTCGGCGGTACACCAGTTCTGCCATTTCGGCGAACACGCCATGGCCGGCGGCGGCGCGATCATCACCAAAGATACGCCCGCCTTCATCATGATCACCGGCAACCCCGCCCAGGCCCACGGGCTGAACGCGATAGGGCTCAAGCGCCGCGGTTTCAGCCGCGAGGCGATCAAGGAACTGAACGAGTCCTACAAGCTGGTCTATCGTCAGGGGCTGACCGTGGAGCAAGCGTTGGGCACCATGCGCGAACGCTATACGACGGCCGAAGTGGAGCGCTTTGCGGCGTCCATCGAATGCTCGACGCGCGGCATCGTCCGTTAAAAAAAGCCCGTTAAGAATGGTGCGTTAAGAGGCGAGTCCTGTCATGGCGCTTACGCGTATCTACATCGTGGCCGGCGAGCTGTCCGGCGATATTCTCGGCGCTGGTGTGATGCGTGAACTCAAGGCGCGCCACCCCGGCGTCGCGTTTCGTGGCATCGGCGGCCCGCGCATGCTCGCCGAGGGCATGCACAGCTGCTTTGCGCTGGAAACGCTGTCGGTCATGGGGCTGGTGGAGGTGGTCAAGCATCTTCCCGAACTGCTGCGCGTGCGCCGCACCCTGAAAGCCGACGCGCTGGCGTGGCAGCCCGACGTGATGCTGGGCATCGACGCCCCGGATTTCAATCTGGGGCTTGAGCGCGCGCTGCGCAGCACGGGCATCACCACCGCGCACTACGTCAGTCCCTCGGTATGGGCGTGGCGTCAGGGGCGGGTAAAAGGCATTGCCCGTTCGGTCGATGCGATGCTGACCCTGCTGCCTTTCGAGGCCGATTTTTACCGCGAGCACCGCGTGCCGGTGGCGTTTGTCGGCCATCCGCTGGCCGACGAAATGCCGTTGGAGAACGATCGTCAGGCCGCGCGCAAGGCGCTGGGGCTTACGCCCGAGGCGCTGACGCTGGCGATTCTGCCGGGCTCACGGGCAAGCGAAATCCGCTTTATGGGGACGACGTTTCTGGCCGCCGCCGAGGCGCTGTGCCGCCGCTTTGAGGCATTGCAGGTGGTGATTCCCGCAGCCAGCCCCGCTCGGCACGAGGCGCTTGCCGCGCTGTTGGCCGAGCATCCGGCGCTTGCCGCACGGATCACGCTGGTCGACGGTCAGTCCCGCGAAGCGATGGTGGCAAGCGATGCGGTACTGCTGACCTCGGGCACCGCTGCGCTGGAAGCCATGCTTTGCCACCGGGCGATGCTGGTGGCGTATAAAATGGCCCCGGCGACACACTGGCTGGCCAAGCGGCTGGTGAAAACGCCGTGGATTTCGCTGCCCAACCTCATCGCCGGCGAGGCCATCGTGCCCGAGCTGATCCAGGACGCCGCCACGCCCGAGACGATTGCCGAGTCGCTGTCCGCGATGCTGGATGATGCCGATGAGCGCGCCGCGCTGGAGGCACGCTTTGCCACTATGCACGCCGCGCTTCAGCGCGGCGCCAGCGCCCGCGCGGTTGACGCCATCGAGGCGCTGGCGGCAGGGCAGTCGCTCAATCAGGCGTCGTTCAATGAGGAGCCGCCATGAGTCACGCCGAACGCCCCAAGGCCAAGCGCACCGCCGTTGAGTACGCCCCGCTCGAGATTGCCTATCAGGGCGAGCGGCTGGCCGGCATCGACGAAGTCGGGCGCGGGCCGCTGATCGGCAGCGTGGTGGCGGCCGCCGTGATCCTTGACCCGTCGCGGCCGATCGCCGGACTAACCGATTCGAAAAAACTCAGCGCGAGGCGCCGCGAAGCGCTGGACATCGAGATTCGTGAGCACGCGTTGAGCTTTGCCGTGGCCGAGGCCAGCGCGGCCGAAGTGGATGCGCTGAATATTTACCACGCCACGCATCTGGCCATGCGCCGCGCGATTGACGCCCTGGCGCCCGCGGCGGAGTATCTGCTGGTGGACGGCAACCGCCTGCCGGGGCATACGCTACCGGGGCAGGCGGTGGTCAAGGGCGATGCCCGCCACGCGGCCATTGCCGCCGCCTCGATACTTGCCAAGGTGGCCCGCGACGCCCAGATGTTTGAGCTGGACGCGCGCTACCCCGACTACGGCTTTGCCCGCCACAAGGGCTATCCTACCCAGGCGCACATGGCCGCCCTTGAGCGTCTGGGGCCGCTTGACGAGCACCGTCGCAGCTTCGCTCCGGTGGCTCGCCAGCTGGCGCTGATCTAGGTTTTTACGTCGGGCTTTTGCGTCACGGCTGCCGGCGGTTTGCCTTTCCTGCATCTTTCTTTTCATGCGTTTTGTCGAGGCTATCATCGAGACTCCCATGACAGTTCCCTTTGTTCATCTGCGCGTTCACAGCGAGTTCTCTCTGGTCGACGGGCTGGTGAAAATCAAGCCGCTGGTGAGCACCACCGCCGAGCGCGAGATGCCGGCGCTGGCGCTGACCGATGAAACCAACCTGTTCGGGCTGGTCAAGTTCTACACCGCGGCCCAGGGCGCGGGGCTCAAGCCGATCATCGGCAGCGACGTGTGGCTGGCCAACCCTCACGACGCGGCGCACCCGTACCGCCTCACGCTGCTGGCGATGAACGACACCGGCTACCGCAACCTGACCGAGCTGATTTCCCGCGGCTGGACCGACGGCCAGCGCCAGGGGCGTGCGCTGCTGGACAGGCGCTGGGTGCTTGAGCAAAGCGCCGGGCTGATTGCGCTGTCCGGCGGCCGCGAAGGCGATATTGGCCGCCACCTGCTGAGCGATCACGAGCGCGATGCTCGGGCGCTGCTGGATGAATGGCAGGCGGCGTTTCCCGAGCGCTTTTATCTGGAACTGACGCGCACCGGTCGGCCGCTGGAAGAAGACTGCGTGCACTTAAGCGTAGCGCTGGCGCTGGAGTCGGGTACGCCGGTGGTGGCCACCAACGACGTGCGTTTTCTCGAGCGCGACGACTTCTGGGCGCACGAAACCCGGGTGGCCATCGGCGAGGGCAAGGCGCTGGACGATCCGCGCCGCGAAAACAAATATACTGAGGAGCAGTACCTCAAGAGCCCCGACGAAATGGCCGAGCTGTTTGCCGACATTCCCGAGGCGCTCGAAAACAGCGTGATGATTGCCCGGCGCTGCAGCGTTGACGTGCGCTTGGGCGAAATCTTTCTGCCCGAGTTTGCCATCCCCGAGGGCATGACCCAGGACGAATTTTTCCGCAAGGTGTCCCACGACGGGCTGACCGAACGGCTGGACTTTCTTTATCCCGCCGAGCGCTACCCCCGCGACGGCGCAGACTACCGCGAGATTGACGCCCGCTACCGCGAGCGGCTGGACTTCGAACTCAACATCATTCTGCAGATGGGCTTTCCCGGCTACTTCCTGATCGTCATGGACTTTATCCAATGGGCCAAGGATAACGACGTGCCGGTAGGACCGGGGCGCGGTTCGGGCGCCGGCTCGCTGGTGGCCTACGCGCAGAAGATCACCGACCTGGACCCGATCAAGTACGACCTGCTGTTCGAGCGTTTTCTCAACCCCGAACGTGTCTCCATGCCCGACTTTGACGTCGATTTCTGCATGGAAAAGCGCGACCTCGTGATTGACTACGTCGCCCGCCGCTACGGGCGCGACGCCGTCTCGCAGATCGTCACCTTCGGCACCATGGCGGCCAAGGCCGTGGTGCGCGACGTTGCCCGCGCCCAGGGCAAGCCGTATTCGCTGGGCGACAAGCTCTCCAAGCTGATCCCGTTTGAAGTGGGCATGACGCTGGGCAAGGCCATCGAGGCCGAGAGCGCGCTGCAGGAGTTTATCGCCGCCGATGAAGACGCCGAAGAAATCTGGGAGATGGCGTTAAAGCTCGAAGGCACCACGCGCGGCACCGGCAAGCACGCCGGCGGGGTGGTGATCGCGCCGACCAAGCTGACCGATTTCTCGCCGCTGCTGTGCGACGAAGACGGCTCGGGGCTGATGGTGCAGTTCGACAAGAACGACATCGAAGACGCCGGGCTGGTGAAGTTTGACTTTCTCGGCCTGCGTACCCTGACGATCATCGACTGGGCGCTGGAGATGGTCGACAAGATACGCGCCGTGGACGACGAGGCGCCGCTGGATATCGCCGCCATCCCGCTGGACGACAAGCCTACCTTCGAGATGCTCAAAAAGGCTGAAACCACCGCGGTGTTCCAGCTCGAATCCCGCGGCATGAAGGAGCTGATCAAGCGTCTGCAGCCGGATTCGCTCGACGACATGATCGCGTTGGTGGCGCTGTTCCGCCCCGGCCCCCTGCAGTCGGGCATGGTCGACGACTTTATCAACCGTAAGCACGGCCGCGCCGAAGTATCTTATCCACACCCGGATTATCAGCATGAGGTGTTGAAACCCGTGCTCGCGCCCACCTACGGCATCATCCTGTATCAGGAACAGGTCATGCAGATTGCCCAGGTGATGGCCGGCTACAGCCTGGGTCAGGCGGATATGCTGCGCCGCGCCATGGGCAAGAAAAAGCCCGAAGAAATGGCCAAGCAGCGCGCCGGCTTCATGGAAGGCTGCGCGGCAAACGACATCGGCAAAGATCTGGCGGGCAACATCTTCGATCTGGTGGAGAAGTTTGCCGGCTACGGCTTCAACAAGTCCCACTCGGCGGCCTACGCGCTGGTGTCGTATCAGACGGCGTGGCTCAAGGCGCACTATCCGGGGCCGTTCATGGCCGCGGTGATGTCCACGGAAATGGACAACCTCGACAAGGTCGTGCCGCTGATCGAAGAATGCCGCCACCTCGGGCTGACCGTCACGCCGCCGGACGTCAACGTCGGCGGCTACAAATTTACCGTGGATACCGACGGGCGCGTGGTGTACGGCCTGGGCGCGATTCGCGGGGTGGGCGAAGGCCCGATTGGCGCGATTGTCGAAGCGCGGGAAAGCGGCGGGGCGTTCACCGACCTGTTTGATTTCTGTCGCCGGCTTGACCCCAAGCGCATGAACAAGCGCACCCTTGAAGCCCTGATTCGCGCCGGCGCGCTGGATAAGCTGGGCGACAATCGCGCACTGCTGGCCGCCTCGACGGAAGACGCGCTCAAGGCCGCGGCGCAGAATCACACCAACCAGAATCTGGGCATGGTGGATATGTTCGGTGAGGCCTTTGCCCCGGCAGAGGATCGCGACGTTTACGCCGACTACCGCGGCGTGCGCGAATGGACCGACCGCGAGCGGCTGTCCGGTGAAAAAGATACCCTGGGGCTTTATCTGACCGGCCATCCGATTGATGAATACGAGCGCGAGCTAAAGCGCTTTGTTTCCACCCGCATCAGCAATTTGACGCCGTCGCGGGAGCCCCAGCGCGTGGCCGGGCTGGTGGTGGGCGTGCGTACGATGAAATCCAAACGCGGCGACACCATGGCGTTCATTACCCTGGACGACCGCACCGGGCGCATCGAGGCGTCGCTGTTTGGCGAGGCGTTCGAGGCGCTACGCGGCCAGATCGAGACCGATCAGATCATTATCGTGGAAGGCGAAGTCTCCACCGATGACTACGCGGGCGGGATCAAACTGCGCGGCAAGGACGTCACGCCGATGGTCACCGCGCGGGTGCGCTACGGGCAGTCGGTGGATGTGGCGCTGGACGCCACCCAGGTCAACGGTCGTTTGGTCGCCAGCCTGCGTGATAGCCTGACGCCACACCGCGACGCCGATGGCCTGCCGGTGCGCCTGCAATATCGCCATCCCGAGGCGACGGCGTGGCTGGCGCTCGATGACACCTGGCGGGTGGCGCCAAGTGATGACCTGCTGCTGGCGCTGCGCGATGTCCAGGGCCAGACCGGCGTCAAGCTGCGCTACCGCTGACGTTGGCGCCACGCCGTGCGTCTGCCTTGCGTGGCAGGGCCAAGCTGCGATAATGCCCTTTAAGAGATGCTCGATCCGACAAGGCTTACTTTTTACAGGCTTTTTTTACAGGCACCGTCCATGAATCCCAACTACCTCGATTTTGAACAGCCGATTGCCGAGTTACAGGCAAAAATTGAAGAACTGCGTCTGGTCAGCTCCGACAGTCAGGTCAACCTCGCCGATGAAATCGAACGTCTGGAGGCCAAGCGTCGCAAGCTGACCGAGTCCATCTTCAAGGATCTCACGCCCTGGCAGGTGACGCAGCTGGCACGCCACCCCAAGCGCCCCTATACGCTTGATTACCTCGAGCACGTATTTACCGATTTTGACGAGCTGCACGGCGACCGCCACTTTGCCGACGACCCGGCGCTGGTGGGCGGCATTGCGCGCCTGAATGACAAGCCGGTGATGGTGATTGGCCATCAGAAAGGCCGCGACGTCAAAGAAAAAGTGCGGCGTAATTTCGGTATGCCGCGCCCGGAAGGCTACCGCAAAGCCTGCCGTCTGATGGAAATGGCCGAGCGCTTTCGCCTGCCGGTATTCACCTTTATCGACACCCCCGGCGCCTACCCGGGCATCGGCGCCGAAGAGCGCGGTCAGTCCGAAGCGATTGCCAACAACCTTGCGGTGATGTCGCGGCTGAAAACCCCGATCATTTCTACCGTGGTCGGCGAAGGCGGCTCCGGCGGCGCGCTGGCGATTGGCGTATGCGACGAGCTGGCCATGCTGCAGTACTCGACCTACGCGGTGATTTCGCCGGAAGGCTGCGCCTCGATCCTGTGGAAGAGCGCGACCAAAGCCTCCGAAGCAGCACAGGCGATGGGCATTACCGCCGAGCGTCTGCAGGAGCTCGGCTTTGTCGACTCGCTGATCAAGGAGCCGCTGGGCGGCGCCCACTGCTACTACGCACAAACCGCCGAGCGGGTGAAAGAATCGCTCAGCCAAAGCCTTGAGCGGCTTGAAGGGCTGGATACCGAGACGCTGCTGGCACGTCGCTACGAGCGGCTGATGAGCTATGGCGCGCCCGCGGCATAACACGCTGCCCGCCCTGCTCGAACGCGCCCTGGTGGAGACCCCGCCGGGGCGCGGCGTTTGGGTGGCACTCTCCGGCGGGATGGATTCCTCATTGCTGCTGACGCTTGCCGCCGAGGTCTGCCACGCGCAGGGCCGCGCGCTTTACGCGCTGCACGTCAATCACGGCTTGCAGGACGCCGCCGCGGATTTTGAACACCACTGCCGCGCGCTGTGCCGGCGGCTGGGCGTGGCGCTGACGGTGGCGCGGGTGGCCGTGAGCGCTAAAGGCATGGGCGTGGAGGGTGCCGCCCGGGAGGCGCGTTACGCGGCCTTTGCCCAGCACCTGCCCCAAGGCGACACGCTGTGGCTGGCTCAGCACCGCACCGATCAGGCCGAAACCTGGCTGCTGGCCGCGCTGCGCGGCAGCGGGACGCGCGGGCTTGGCGCCATGCCAGCGCGCCGGGACAGTGGCGGCATAACGCTGTTGCGCCCGTGGCTGGAGGTGCCGCATCGCTCCCTTGTCGATGAAGCGCAGGCGTTTGAACGCGCCGGCACGCTTGTCTGGTGCGACGACCCCACCAACGCCGATACCGTCTTTGAGCGCAATTACCTGCGCCACCGCGTACTCCCCCTATTGACTCAGCGCTGGCCCCACGCCGAACGCGCGCTTGGCACCGCCGCCCATCACATGCAGGATGCTGACGCGCTGCTTGAGGCCTATGCCAGCGAAGAACTGGCTACGCTCAAACTCGCCCCCGATCAGCTCGACGCTGCCGCGCTGGCCACCCGCTCGCGGGCGCGCCAGCGGCTTTTGGTGCGCACCTTTTGCCGGCAGCGCGGGCTTGCCACACCGCCTGCGCGGCGGCTTGATACGCTGCTCGATCAGTTGAATGCCGCCGCCGATGCCCAGGTGCATGTTGCCTGGCCGGGCGCTTGCGCGCGGCTATGGCGCGGGCGGCTGTATTTGTTAACGGAAACGTCGTTGGCTGAAGAGCCGTTAACCGCACGCGCGGTGCAGTCAGAATGGTGGGCGAGCCGGGACGGCAACGCGCTGCTTAAAACGCCGCTGACCGCCACCTGGCGACGCGGCGGCGAGGTTATCCGGCTGGCCGGACGCGGCCGGCGGGATCTCAAGCGGCTGCTGGCCGAGAGTGGCGTGCCGCCCTGGGAGCGCGACGCAGTGATTGTGCTGTGGGCGGGGGAGACCTGCGTGGCCGTGCTCAAGGCGCCCGATACGCTGCTGTATCAGGCAGAAGGCTGGCGCTTGACGACGCATCATGCCGAGCGTCGAGGGCCGGCGAGCGGCAATGGCTAGATCAGTGAGAGGCCATAGCCGGCGGCGTCAAGGTAGGCGGCTTCCTGTTCCAGGTCAGCACCCAGCAAGGAATCGCGGTCGCCGGGTGAAAGCGCCACTTCAAGTACCTCATCCACAATGTTGACGGGCAGGTCGGCCGGTGCCTGTTGCGGACGCGAGTGATTGAACAACACGGCCAGGCGCAACAGCCGCGCCAGACGGGCGGCATCCTGCTGACGGGCCCGGGGCAGCATCAGGCACTCTTTCTGGGGGAATTTACGCCGGTGGGCGCGCACCAGAAAAGCCAGCAGCTGCTGCTCGGGGCGGGAAAAGCCGGCCATGTCGGAGTGTTCGATCAGGTACGCGCCGTGACGATGAAAGCGACTGTGCGACACGGCAAGGCCGAGTTCATACAGCTCGGCAGCCCAGCACAAATAGCGTCGCTGTTCGTCGCCCAGTGGCCAGGTCTGGCGCGCGAGGTCAAAAAGCTGCCCTGCGGTGGTCGCCACGTTGTGCGCCTGACGCGGGTCGACGCTGTAGCGGTACTTGAGCGTCTCGATGCTTTTGCCGCGCGAGTCTGCGGCGTGGTCGCGGCCCACCATATCGTAGAGTACGCCTTCACGCAGGGCGCCCTCGGCAAAGCGCATGCGTTCAAGGGAAAAGGCTTCAAAGATCGCGGTGAGCACTGCCACACCGGCGGGCAGAATGCTGGCGCGGTCGGCCTTCAGCCCGTCAAGCGCGACTTTGTCCAGGCGTTTGCAGTCCAGCAGGCGTTTGCGCAGCTTATGCAGCCCGGTACGAGTAATAATACCCTGCTGAGGGGTGTCGCCGTGCGCGTACAGCACGCTGGCGACCGCTTTGGCCGTGCCGCTGGTGCCCACCAGCTCATCCCAGCCCAGCTGCTGATAGGCACGCTGAATGTGCACGAGCTCGGAAAGCGCGGCCAGTTCGGCACGGCGCATGTTCGCCGAGGTTATCTTGCCGTCAGCGAAAAAACGCCGGGAGAAGGTCACGCAGCCCATTCGCAGACTCTCCAGCGCCAGCGGTTCGGAGGCTTCACCAATGATGAGTTCAGTGGAACCGCCACCAATATCCACTATCAGCCGCCGGCCGTGCTCGGCTAGCGCATGCGCCGCGCCCAGATAGATAAGCCGGGCTTCTTCACGGCCGGCAATGATTTCAATGGGATAGCCAAGCTGAGCTTCCGCCTGATCGATAAAGGCGCGGCTGTTGTCGGCTTCTCGCAGGGCATTGGTGCCGACAATGCGCAGGTTTTCCGGGGCAATATTGCGTAAAAAGGCAGAGAAGCGGCCCAGACAGCCCAGCGCACGCTGTATCGCGGCATCGTCGAGCTGGCCGTCATCGCCAAGCCCCGACGCCAGCTGGACTTTTTCACCGCGCCGGGCAACGATCTGCAAGCGCCCTTGCCGGCAGTTGGCCACCAGCAGGTGAAAGCTGTTGGAGCCCAGATCAATGGCGGCCACGCGTTTTAACGTGGCGCGACGTTCCTGTGCGCGACGTTGCGGCTGCTGCCTGACATGTGGAGCTGAGGGCAGGGTAGCGTTATTGGCGTCGGCGACGGAAAAAGGCGTGTCCTTGGGCATGAGCTGTCCTTCCGGTTGGCTAGGGCAAGGTTGCGGGGCCCCTGCATAATTGTCAATCGGCAAGGGCTTGCGTTTGCCGCAGGGCTTGACTACCATCCAGTAACTGGTTTGAACCGAAAGGCGCATAGCAGACTGTACCGCAGCGTCGCTTCGGTCATCCCGAGCTCTATCCAACCTCCACATCACATGTGCATCAGACGTTTTTCGCGGTTTTTCGGCTTTATTTCATGATAAGGTCACTCAATCGTCGGGTTCACAGCAGTGGTAGAGCTGACCAGATGTCCAAGTCGTCAGATTATCCGTTGAGCCAGCTTTCCCAATGCTGGACGTACTTAACATACGTATTTAACAGGCGTTAATATCTTCAAGCTGACACCCGATACTGTCGGTTCAGCCTGACCCCGTACATATTGAACACGCGCCTTCTCGGAATCTGAACGCATCATACGGCGAATTTTCACGCCCCTTTCTTCTTGGCGCCTGGCGCCTCGCTTCCACGAGCAACGTTCTAACACACCGATGAATCTTACCGAACTCAAGCAAAAAACTGTTCCCGAGCTGCTGACTATCGCCCGCGAAATGGGGATTGATAATCTGGCTCGTTCGCGCAAACAGGACATCATTTTCGCCATCCTCAAGAAGCACGCCAAAAGCGGCGAGGATATCTACGGCGACGGTGTGCTGGAAATCCTCCAGGACGGCTTTGGTTTTCTGCGCAGCGCCGACAGCTCCTATCTGGCCGGTCCAGACGATATCTACGTCTCGCCGTCGCAAATCCGCCGCTTTAACCTGCGCAAGGGTGACTGTATTGCCGGCAAGATTCGTCCGCCGAAAGACGGCGAGCGTTATTTTGCCCTGCTCAAGGTCAGCCAGATCAACTTCGATCGCCCGGAAAACGCCAAGCACAAGATTCTGTTCGAGAATCTGACGCCGCTGTTTCCCGACGAGCGGATGCGCATGGAGATCGGCAACGGCTCGACGGAAGACCTGACCGCGCGGATCATTGATCTCACCGCGCCGATCGGCAAGGGCCAGCGTGGCCTGCTGGTGTCGCCGCCCAAGGCGGGTAAGACGCTGATGTTGCAGAACATCGCCACGTCGATCACGCGCAACAATCCCGAGTGCCACCTGATCGTGCTGCTGATCGACGAGCGTCCGGAAGAAGTTACCGAAATGTCGCGCACCGTGCGCGGCGAAGTGGTGGCCTCGACCTTTGACGAACCGCCGGCGCGCCACGTTCAAGTCGCCGAGATGGTGATCGAAAAGGCCAAGCGGCTGGTCGAGCACAAAAAGGACGTAGTGATCCTGCTGGACTCCATCACTCGTCTGGCGCGGGCCTACAACACCGTAGTGCCCAGCTCGGGCAAGGTGCTGACCGGCGGCGTTGACGCCCACGCGCTGGAAAAACCCAAGCGCTTCTTCGGCGCGGCGCGCAACATCGAAGAGGGCGGCAGCCTGACGATCATCGCCACGGCGCTGGTGGATACCGGCTCCAAAATGGACGAGGTCATCTTCGAGGAGTTCAAGGGTACCGGCAACATGGAAGCCCATCTGGACCGCAAGCTGGCCGAAAAACGCGTCTTCCCGTCGTTCAATATTCGCCGCAGCGGCACCCGCCGCGAAGACCTGATCGCCTCGGAAGACGAAATGCAGCGCATGTGGATTTTGCGTAAGCTACTGCACCCGATGGACGACACCGGTGCGACCGAGTTCCTGATTGACCGTCTTAAAGATACCAAGACCAACCTCGAATTCTTCGAGGCCATGAAGCGCCGCTAGTCGCCATCGCAGCCCTGCCGGCGAGCGTTACCGGCATCGGTGACGCCCAAGAGAACAGGAACTCCGTCGTGAAATACCGCGATCTACGTGACTTTATCGAGGCGCTTGAAGCGAAAGGCGAGCTTAAACGCGTCAGCGCCGAGGTGGACCCTTACCTCGAAATCACCGAAATTTGCGATCGTACCCTGCGCGCCGGTGGCCCGGCGCTGCTGTTTGAAAACGTCAAGGGGCACGACATGCCGCTGCTCGGTAACCTGTTCGGCACGCCCGAACGGGTGGCCTTGGGCATGGGCGAAGACTCGGTCGAGGCGCTTAGCGAAGTCGGCAAGCTGCTGGCGTTTTTGAAAGAGCCCGATCCGCCCAAGGGGCTCAGAGACGCCTGGCAAAAGCTGCCGATTTTCAAGCAGGTGCTGAGCATGGGGCCGAAAATGGTCAAGCGTGCGCCGGTGCAGGAAGTGGTGTACGAAGGCGATGACGTGGATCTTGATCGTCTGCCCATTCAGCACTGCTGGCCGGGCGACGCCGCGCCGCTGGTGACCTGGTCGCTGGTGGTGACCCGTGGGCCGCACAAGGAACGCCAGAATCTGGGCATTTACCGCCAGCAGAAAATCGCCAAAAACCGCCTGATCATGCGCTGGCTGTCGCATCGCGGCGGGGCGCTGGACTTTCAGGAGTTTCAGCAGGCGCACCCTGGCGAGCCGTTCCCCGTGGCGGTGGCACTGGGCGCCGACCCGGCGACGATTCTCGGCGCGGTGACGCCGGTGCCCGATACGCTGTCGGAATACGCCTTTGCCGGACTGCTGCGCGGCTCGCGCACCGAGCTGGTCAAGTGTGGCCACGCCGAGCTCGACGTGCCGGCCTCGGCCGAGATCATTCTCGAAGGCTACATTTACCCCGACGACACCGCCCCCGAAGGGCCGTTTGGCGATCACACCGGCTACTACAACGAGGTGGAGTCGTTTCCGGTGTTTACCGTAACGCGCATCACCCAGCGCCGCGACGCCATTTACCACTCGACCTATACCGGCCGCCCGCCCGACGAGCCGGCGATTCTGGGCGTGGCGCTCAACGAAGTGTTCGTGCCCATTCTGCGCAAGCAGTTCCCCGAGATCGTGGATTTTTATCTGCCGCCGGAAGGCTGCTCGTACCGCATGGCGGTGGTGACCATGAAAAAGCAGTATCCGGGGCACGCCAAGCGGGTAATGATGGGGGTGTGGAGTTTCCTGCGCCAGTTCATGTACACCAAGTTTGTGGTGGTGCTTGACGACGACGTCGACGCACGCCGCTGGGAAGACGTGATCTGGGCGATGACCACGCGCATGGACCCCGCGCGGGATACGGTTATCGTGGAAAACACCCCTATCGACTATCTTGATTTTGCCTCGCCGGTATCGGGGCTGGGCTCCAAGATGGGTTTTGATGCCACCAATAAATGGCCCGGCGAAACCACCCGCGAGTGGGGCGAACCCATCGCCATGGACAGCGCCATCAAGGCGCGCGTGGACGAACGCTGGGAATCGCTGGGTATCGGCATACCGCTGCCGCCGGCGCGAAGCGGCAGCAGCGGCTGACATTCATCATTCACGACGTCGCGTCGCCCGTATGAGACGCTGAACAAGAGGTTTGCATGAGCGCAAGGACGATGACCTGTCAGGTCACCGAAGTGGAAAGTCTGAATCCCGATGTGTTTGGCGTCACCCTTGAAGGACGCGCCGAAGCCATGCGCCATGCGCCGGGGCAGTATCTGGAGCTGGCGCTGGACGACTCGACCTGGGTGCCGTTCTCGATCGCCAGCGCCGCGCGCGGCGACGGCCGGCTGGAGCTGCACGTGCAGCACTGGCCGGAACGCAGCAACTCGGCGCGGCTGCGCGAGCTGTTAAAGGTCGCCAACCAGCTCACCGTGCGCCTGCCCGGCGGCGACTGCGTACTCGATGAAAGCAGTGCGCGTCCGCTGCTGCTGATTGCGGCCGGCACCGGCTTTGCCCAGATGAAAGCCATCGTTGAGGCCGCCCTTGAACACACCCCCGAGCGCCGGATCGACCTGTGGTGGGCTACCCGTGAGCACCGCGAACTTTACCTCGAGCCGCTGGCCACGCACTGGGCACAAACCCGGGCGCAGTTTTGCTTTCATGCGGTGACCGAGCTGCCGCTGGAAGAGCCGCTGGCCGACGGTGAGCGAATTATCCACCACGCTGGGCGCATCGACGAAGCGCTGGAAAACGCCGAACTTGCATCCGAGGCATGCGATATCTATTTGTCCGGCTCTCCGGGCATGGTGTATGCCTGCCTGGATATTCTGGAAGCCAAAGGCATCGACCAAACCCGGGTATTTTCCGATGTGTTCAGCTACGCTCCGCGCGATAAAGCCTGAAACGCCGGCCAAGAGTTTGCTAAACTGGATTTGAAAGGCTGGGTTTGAGATGCTCAGCTTGATAAACCAAGGCTCTGCACGCGGACAGAAGTCCGCTTGAAACGTATCAACCACAAGGAGGCTTGTATGGCCCGCGATGAAAACTCTTACGACGATACCGGCTTTCTCTCCATCCTGATGGGGCTGATCGTGCTGGTGGGCATGACCTGCCTGCCTGCCACCATCGGCTGGATCCAGACATTTACCGGCTAGCCGGCCGTCTTGCCAGAGGGGCTGTGATCAGGCTACTCTGGCGCCAGTGGTTTTATTTTCACGGCAACACGACCCGCAGGCAACACGTATGAATACCGTCGATTTCGCTTACAGGGTATTTTTTGCACCGGTGCAATGCACCGCGTTTGCCTATGGCTATGGTTACTGGTTTAGCCAGGGGATGGCCGTGGCCGGCGATTGAGTCGCGCCAACGGGCATCCCCCTACGGGTTGCCTGCCGCGAAAACCCCGGTGGGTAATCCCCAGCCGGGGTTTTTTGCGTTTATACGTCGGCCCGAAAAAATTGGAAGTATCCGCTAAAGCGATTGATTACACAGGAGCTGCACCATGAGTTACCGCGCACCGGCCAACATCGAATCTCCCGTTTTGTACGGCTATCCGGCGTACGACTACGGGTGGCGATTTAGCCCCGCGCGGCCGGCAGCAGCTGCCACCTCCGGCCGTGTACATGCGGGTGGCAAGAGCCAACGATGTCCCTTGCGTACGGAGAGTTAACCCATGAATGCCACTGCTGCTGCCCTTGAATCTGCCACGGCCGTCACCTCGTCTTCCACCGCATCGCCAAGCGCTGCGAACGCCTTGCCCACGCCCGACGCGCTGAGCGCCGCGTATCCTGTCAGCCGCGCACTGAGCGCGCAAATCAGCGCCCAGCGTGCGGCGGTAAAGCGTATTTTGTCGGGCGAGGATTCGCGCCTGCTGGTGGTGGTGGGGCCGTGCTCGGTGCACGATCCCCGCGCGGCCCTTGAATACGCCGAACGCCTTGCCGCGCTTGCCGACGACGTCGCCGGGCAAATCCTGCCGGTGATGCGTGTCTACGTGGAAAAGCCGCGCACCACGGTGGGCTGGAAGGGTCTGGCCTACGACCCCGACCTTGACGGCAGCGGCGACATCGCCCGGGGGCTTGAGCTGTCTCGCGAGTTGATGCGCGACGTCGCCGAATGTGGTCTGCCGATTGCCACCGAGCTTTTGCAACCCATGCTTGCGCCGTATCTGGATGATCTGCTCAGCTGGGTGGCCATCGGGGCCCGCACCACGGAATCCCAGCTGCACCGCGAACTGGCAAGCGATTTGGGCGCAGCGGTGGGGTTCAAGAATGCCACCAACGGCGGCGTGCAGGTCGCGGTTGATGCCATGGCGGCTGCTGCCCACCCGCACCAGCGCTTCGCCATGGATGCCGGCGGCCGGCCGGTGGTGCAGCAAACGCCGGGCAATCCGCACACCCATCTGGTATTGCGCGGCGGCAGCGGTGAACCCAACTATCAGGCGGCGCACGTGCGCGCAGCGGCGGCGGCGCTGGAGAGCGCCGGGCAAAACCCGCGGCTGATGGTGGACTGCAGCCACGCCAATGCGCGCAAGGATCATCGCCGCCAGAGCGAAGTAATGCTCGACGTGCTCGCCCAGCGCGAGGCGGGCAACCTCAATCTGGCCGCGCTGATGCTTGAAAGCCACTTGCACGAGGGCAAACAATCGCTGGGTAGTACACTACGCCACGGCGTCTCCGTGACCGATGCCTGTATCGGCTGGGACACCACCGAGCGCCTGCTGAAAACCGCCGCCGAGCGGCTGGCGTAAACATTAACCCATCACACAAAAGGCCGTTCATGGCACGCTTTATACTCCAACATCAGGATACCCACGCGTATCGACGCAAGTCGCGGATTATCAGCCTGGTGATGGCGGGGCAGTTCGTCGTGCTCGGCATGCTGTTTGCCATGCTGTTGACCGCGGCGTTTGGCAGCAGCCTGGCGCTGAATGCGTTGGGCGTACTGCTGGGGCTTTTGGCCACCAGCGCGATGTTTGCCGTCCTCAAGGATCGCCCGTGGATGACCGAGGTGCGCTATGCCTGGCAGCTCAAACACCACTTGGGGCAGGTCAGCGGCTATCTCTCGACCTTGCGCCGCGCCATGGACAACGACGACCGTACGGCGCTGGATCTCGTCTCGTTTTACCATCAGGGTATGGCGCAGATGGCCGAGATGAACGACCGCACCACCGACGACGACGCCGAACGGCTGGCCGAAAAAATGCAGGTAAAACTCAAGCGCGAAGAACTTGAGCTGCCCGAGCACGTTGAAGGGTTCAACCCCGACGACCTGCAAGCGTACAAGCGGCCTTGAACGCGACACCACCGCTTTGAGTGCGCTATAACAAGCTGAGCACGTTATAAAAAACCAGGGAGACTTCATGCCAACCCATTATCACGTGGTGCCGCTGCTCGGCGCCGCGGCGCTGGTACTCGGCGGCTGTGCGAGCCAGGGTGCAGCGCCTTCAGCGGCTGATCAGGCTACCGACGGGCCGCGCCAGACGGCGCCGGATACATCCATAGCCTCGGCTCCGCTGTTGCCGCCCATGCTGTTTCCCGGCGAGGCCGAACGCTTTGAGGCGTGGCGCTGCGCGCCAGCCAACCAGAATCTGGTCACCGCCTTTGGCGATGAAACCCTGCGGCTGTGGTCGCTGCACGGCGCCTGGCGCCTGCCCCAGGCGGTGGTGGCGAGCGGCGCACGCTACCAGAACGGCGGGATCAGCTTCTGGAATCGTGGCGATAAAGCCCAGGTAGAAACGCCGCGCGGCCAGCTGCAGTGCCAACTGGCGAACAAACGCGCGGCGCGCACCCGCGCCGACCATCCCGGCGTGATGTTTTTGGCCCACGGCAACGAGCCCGGCTGGACGGTCGAGCTGGACAACAAGGCGCCCACGCTGACGCTATCCACCGACTACGGTGAAACCACCGAAACGCTGCCCTACATGATGAGCGTAATGGACAACGCCGCCGGCCGCGTGGTGCTGGAAAACGCTGACGCCTCGCGCTTTTTTCGTGTACGCATCGAATCCGGCGCCTGCTTTGACGATATGAGCGGCAAGCCTCATCCTGCACGGGTCACGCTGTCCATTGACGGTGATCAGTACAGCGGCTGCGGCGAAGGTATCGCCCCGTAGCCACCTTGCCCTGAAACGTTCGAGGAGCTGATATGCAATATCTTCATACCATGGTGCGCGTGAGCGATCTGGACGCCGCGCTGCATTTTTACTGCGACCTGCTCGGCCTGAAAGAAGTGCGCCGCAAGGACAGCGAGAAAGGCCGCTTTACGCTGGTCTTTTTGGCCGCGCCGGAAGACGAGAGCCGCTCGGCCGAAAAGCAGGCGCCAGAACTCGAGCTGACTCACAACTGGGACCCGGAAACCTACGACGGCGGCCGCAATTTTGGTCACCTGGCCTACCGCGTCGACGATATCTACGCGCTGTGCCAGCACTTTCAGGATAGCGGCGTCACCATCAACCGTCCGCCCCGTGACGGCCACATGGCCTTTGTACGCTCCCCCGACGGTATTTCGGTCGAGTTGCTGCAAAAGGGCGAGCCGCTGGAACCCGCCGAGCCCTGGGCATCCATGGAAAACACCGGCAGCTGGTAACCCGCTGCGTTATACATCGAGGAAACCCCATGACACAGCGTGCCCCAGGCAAGCAAAGAGGCCGCCTAAAGCAGCGCTTTCAGCTCGCCGGCGTGGCGGCGTCAATGACGCTACTGGCTGCCTGTTCAAGCGCGCCGCCGGTAACCAGCCCTGCCAATCCTGACGTCTCCGACGACAAGCCGCTGAGCGGCGAGGTGATCGATCAGCGCTGGAATTTGCTGCTGCTCGGCACTCACGAGCGCGTGACGCTGCCCGAACCGGCGCATTTCCGTATTGCGCCCGACGGTAGCGTTAGCGGCAGCGACGGCTGCAATCGCTTTACCGGTCAGGCAAGCCTGGGCGGCAAGCAGCGCATCAGCATTGACGAGCTGGCCACCACGCGCAAGGCTTGCCCCGCGCTTGACGACGCCAAGCGCGTGACCGATATGCTGGAAAACGCCTACGGCTATTTGATTGACCACGACCGACTGGTGTTCTTCGGCCCCGATAGCCGGGTGATCGGCGGCTGGCGCAAGGCCAACTAGGCCGACACTAGGCGCCCGAACCGTTGTCAAACGGCGGGTTGAAGCGGGCGATAAAGCGTTCATCAATGCGTTTCTTCGCCCGCCATAGCCATTTTCCCGAGGCGCCGAGCGCGCCGTAGCTGGCAATGGCGCGGCCGTCGCCGGTGCCAATCAGCGCCAGCACTCGTCGAGGCGGCTGCCACGCCGTTAGCGGTTCGTGGCGGGAGGCGCGGCGCAGGTTGGCGGCAAGGTGCGGCCCCATGCGCACGGCGTAAACGCCGGCCTTGGGCAGCGCCGGCTCAAAGGCCGCGCAGTCGCCGGCGGCAAAAATCCCCTGCTGGCCGCTCGCCTCCAGCGTTGGCGCCACCTTGATAAATCCTCGGCGATCCCTCGCCAGACCGCTTTCTGACAACCATTCGTGCCCCACCGCACCGGTGGCCCAGAGCACGATATCCGCCGCTATATTATCGCCGTGTTGGCTGAGCACGCCGCCGCTGGTCAGTGCCTCACCGCGTATGCCGCTGTGGACGTGCACGCCGGCGCGGCGCAGGGCACGACCCAGCAGCA
The DNA here is from genome assembly GCF_900142895.1 of Vreelandella subglaciescola. Classification (NCBI taxonomy): domain Bacteria; kingdom Pseudomonadati; phylum Pseudomonadota; class Gammaproteobacteria; order Oceanospirillales; family Halomonadaceae; genus Vreelandella; species Vreelandella subglaciescola. The sequence continues at coordinate 1,347,577 of NZ_LT670847.1, read as the reverse complement.
TTCGCGGCAGCTTGCCCGCGCCGGGTAACAGCGCGCCGTCGGCGCTCAGCAGCGCCCCCTCAAAGCGCACGTCCGGGCGCCGTGCGCGCAGCTCGGCGAGCACGGCCAGCAGCGTTTCGCACCCCGCTGCACCGCCGCCCACGCTCACCACCCGCTGTACGCTTTCGCGGGGTAGCGCATCGACCCGCGCGCACAGCGTCTGCCAACGTGGGGCAAGTGCAGATAGCGGGCGCATGGCGAGCATGAACGGCAGCGCTGAGTCATCTTGCTCCTGCATGGTGTCTGGGTGGCGCAGCGTGGCGCCAACGTTGAAAGAGGCGAGGTCAAAGTTCAGGCGCTCGCCGCTTTCAAGCGTGATCTCACGGGCGGCAGCGTTGACGTGCGCGGCGCGCTGCTCGATTAGCCGGGCGCCGGCGCGCTGGCACAGTCCGGCGACGTCGATTTGCGTCTCGCGCAGCCGGCACTGACCGGCCAGCCAGGCGGGCACGCTGCCCGAATAGGCCGCCAGACGACTTTCACTGATGACTGTCAGGTTGACGTCGGGCTCGGGCATGCGGGCAAAGGCCTCGAGCACAAAGGCGTGGGCGTGTCCCGCACCGATAAGCGTCAGCTCGATCATGCCCCGCGCCGCCAGCGAAAGTAGCGCTTGAGCAGCGCCAGCACGCGCTCGGGCTTGTGGGCGTTTTTCCACGCGCCGGCAGTGGCCTTGGCCGCTTCGCTGAGCGTGGGGTAAGGGTGCACGGTGCCCAGCAGCTTGTTGAGCCCCAGGCCGTGCTTCATCGCCAGACTGAACTCGCCCAGCCATTCGCCGGCGTTTTCGGCGACGATGGTCGCGCCCAGAATCTTGTCCCGCCCGGGGACGGTTAGCACCTTGATAAAGCCGCCGGTGGCGTCTTCGGCAATGGCACGGTCGCTTTCGCTCATGGCGTAGCGGGTGAGCTCGTAGGCGATGCCCTGTTCGTCGGCGTCGCGCTCGCTTAGCCCCACGCGTGCCACTTCGGGCTGGGTGTAAACCACCGCGGGGATGAAGCGATAGTCCACGTTAAAGCGTTTGAGCCCGCCGAACAGGGCGTTGACCGCCGCGTGCCAGGCCTGGTGCGCGCCGGCGTGGGTTAGCTGATAGGGGCCGGCCACGTCGCCGCAGGCCCAAACGTTGGGCAGGCGAGTTTGCAGCTGGCGGTTGAGCGCCAGGGTACCGTTGTCTTCCGTGGTGATGCCCAGGGCGTCAAGCCCCAGCCCTTCGACGTTGGCGCGACGCCCGACGCAGACCAGCAGATAGTCGAAATTCAGCGTCTGATGCTCGCTGGCGGCCTCACCCTCAGCGCCCGCCTCATGGCCACGGCGCTCGATGTGCAGCTGCTGGCCGTCGTAGTGGGTAATTTCATGCGCCAGCGCGCGGGTCAGTACCGTCACGCCCTCGCTTTCCAGGGTGTGCGACATATGCTCGCCCACCTCGCTGTCTTCGCGGCCCAATAGCTGATCGCCGCCTTCCACCAGCGTTACCTGGCTGCCCAGCCGGGCAAAGCTCTGGCCCAGCTCGCAGCCGATGGCGCCGCCGCCCAGCACCACCAGCCGCTCGGGTAGCTCGTCAAGGGTCCACAGGTTTTCCGAGGTCAGCACCCGGGCCGTCTCGATCCCGGGCAGTGGCGGTACGTTGGGACGCGCGCCGGTGGCGATGACGATATGCCGGGCGCTGAGCGTTTGCCCGCCGACGGCCACCTCCCAGGGCGTTTTTAGCCGGGCGTGGGCCTGATGCACGTCAACGCCCAGTTGTGTATAACGCTCGACGCTGTCGTGGGGTTCGACCCCGGCAATCGCCTGGTGAACGTGGCCCATAACCCTGGCAAAATCGACCTGCGGCTCGCCTGATGTGACGCCAAAGCGCTCGGCGGTGCGTATTTCGTGGGCAGCGCGGGCGGCGCGAATCAGCGCTTTGGAGGGCACACAGCCGGTGTTGAGGCAGTCGCCGCCCATGGCGCCCGACTCCACCAGCGCGACTTTCGCCTTGACCGCGCTGCCGATGTAGGCGCTGACCAGCCCCGCCGAACCGCCACCGATCACCAGCAGGTCGTAGTCAAAGCGCGAAGGCCGGATAAAGCCCTGATAGACCTTGCGCCGCTGCACCGCCTGCATCATCCGCCGGGCAAGCCAGGGGAACACCGCCAGCAGCACAAAGGAGGCCACCAGCCCCGGGGAGACTACGTCGCTCAGGCGCTCGATCTCGCCCAGCTGGCCGCCGGCGTTGACGAACACCAGCGTGCCGGGAAGCATGCCCGCCTGGCTGACCCAGTAGAACGTCCGCGCCTTGAGCCGCGTTAGCCCCATGACCAGATTGATGATGAAAAACGGAAACGCCGGCACCAGCCGCAGGCTGAACAGATAAAATGCACCGTCCTTGTCCACGCCCCGGTTGATCGCCGCCAGACGGCCGGGAAAGCGCCGCTCAATGGGGCCGCGTAGCAGGTAGCGCGAGATCAGAAAGGCCAGCGTCGCGCCGATGGCGCTGGCAAAGGACACCAGCACCAGGCCAATGCCCAGCCCGAACAGCGCCCCGCCGAGCAGGGTCAGAATCGCCGCGCCTGGCAAAGACAGCGCAGTGACCAGCACATAAACAGCGAAAAAAGCCCCGGCCACTTGCCACGGAGAGTCGTTAAACATGGCCTGAAAATCGCTCTGGTAGGTCTTGAGCGTCTCCAGGCTGAACCACTCGTGGGCCCCGGTAGCAAAAAAGGCCACGATGGCGACCAGCAGTAGGACAATGAGCAGCAGACGTTGTCGATTCACGGGCGACTCCGGGTTGACGATGAGAAAGAGGGTGAGGGGAACAGCCGTCGGTAGCGCTGCCAGTCCTCGGGACGGTCAACGTCCCAGACGGTCGCGGGAAAGGCGGCGTTCAGCCCAAGGGCTGCCAGCCGCTCGCGGGTTTGCGCCAGCACTGCGCCACTGCCCCAGGCAATGTCGGCAAACAGCGCCTGGGTGTCGGCAGGGGTGATGGAGTGAATGCCGATCAGCCCGTAGCCGCCGTCTTCGGCGGGCAAAATCACCACGGGATGTGTCGCCAACCGCGCCGCGCAGGTCTGGATGAGATCGGGGGTAATCGAGGGGCAGTCGCTGCCCATGATCATCGCCGGGCCTTCGCGGCTGGCCAGCGCATGGTGAATGCGGGTGCCCAGATTGCCCTCGGGCTGGGGCGCGAGCTTGATGCCACAACGTGCCTGCAAAGTGGCAAACAGCGGGTGATCGTGGTCGAGTGCCGTCCACAGCGTCACGCGGGCAGCGGGCATCGCCCGGCAGGCGTTGGCCACGCACTGGGTGACCAGCTCGACGTGAGCGCTGGCCGCGCCCTGGGCGCCAAGCCTCGGCATCAGCCGCGTTTTGGCACGCCCGGCCAGCGGCGCCTTGGCCAGCAGGTGCAGCTGCACCGGCGCATCGGCCACAAAAGCATTATCAGCGGGCATCGCGGGGCTCTTTTTTCAGGTACGCGCGGGCGAGATCTTCAGGATCGGCGCCGAGCCAGTAGTAAAGGCGTAGCCGCCACATGAGCCATATCGTGCGCCAAACGCCGTGCTGCTCCCAACGCCGGCCGGAAGTGATCACCCGGGCTTTCAGGCAGGCGGGTCTGCCGTGCCTTTTGAGCCGTTGGCTCAGCTCGATATCTTCCATTAGCGGCTGCTCGGGAAAGCCGCCGGCGGCGGCAAACGCGGCGCGGCTCATGAACATGGCCTGATCCCCGGTGGCAATGCCGGTGAGCCGCGAGCGGGCGTTCATCAGCGTGGCAATCATGCCAAGCCAGCAGCTGCTTCCCTCGAGCGTGACGTTAAAGCGCCCCCAGCGGTGGGCGGCAAGCGCCTGGTTTAGTTGTTCGAGCGCATTGTCGGGCAGGCGCGTATCGGCGTGCAAAAACAGCAGCACGTCGCCGCTGGCCGCGCTGGCGCCAATGTTCATCTGGGTGGCGCGGCCGGGGGTGCTGGTCATCACGGTGTCGGCCAGCGGCAGGGCAAGGCTGGCGCTTTTATCGCGGCTTTCGCCGTCGACCACAATCAGCTCGACCCCGCGCCGGCGTAGCGGCTGCAGCGCCTCAAGAGCGGCGACAAGCGTCGTAGCTTCATTGAGCACCGGCACCACGATGCTGATGCGTGCCGGCTCCGTTAAAGTGGGAACAGTCTCAGCCACGCTAGGGGTCCTTTTTGCCGATGACGTGTGGGGCGCTGGCATTTGCCGGATACGGCGGTCTGCCTCGCAGTATGCGCCCGGGGGAAGTTAAAAGTCGCGGTAGTGCCGCAGCGAGCACGAAGCCCAGCAGCGGTAGAAAAGCCTGAACCAGCGCCCACACGCTGATCAAGCGCCGGTTGCCGCCCGCAGCCAGTGCGACGGCCTCGGTGGTGACGGTGTTCACTCGCCCGGCACCGAGCAGCTGGGTGGGCAGGTACTGGCCGATGCTGATGGCAAGCCCTACGGCAAACGCGGTCAATAATGGCGCGGCCAGTAGCGGCAGGCGCACCCGCCAGAAAGCGGCGTTGCGCGAGACGCCAAGCGAGCGCGCCACTTCAAACCAGCGCGGGTCAAGCTGGCGGTAGGCGTCAGCCAGCGACAGGTACACATAGGGCAGCACAAACAGCAGGTGTCCGGCAATCACCAGGCCGGTTTGCGGCGCTACGCCGAGGCTTTCGGCGGCTACCACCAGGCCGAATAAAAAGGCGATTTGCGGCACGATCAGCGGCACGTATAGCAGCCATGGCGCGCGGGCAGGGCGAATATTTTGCCGGTGTTCGTTTTCCAATACGGCGAGCACCAGCGCGGTGGCCATAAACGTGGCGGCAAGGGCAATCAATGTGGTGTTGCCGAGTGCGCCGGAAAGCATCGGCGCGACGCGCTGCCAGTGGTCAAATGTCCAGGTTTGCGGCAGGGCATCGGGAAAGCTCCAGAATCCCGCGAACGAGAACATCACCAGGCCGGCCAGCGCGGCAACGGCCGTCAAGCTGGCGCCGGTCAGCCCGCTGCGACCCAAACGGCGCAACGTGGCTTCGCCGCGCCGGCGGCCGCCGCTGGTGAGCCAAGGGCGTAAACAGCGCGCCACCAGCCGCTCGCCAAGCCACCACGTCAGCAGCGTGGCAAGCGTCACGCCGAGTTGCAGCACGGCCGCCGCCGAGGCCATGAAGCGCCGGTTGAGGTCGGGGTCGTTGAACCAGCCGAGGATGGAAACGGCCAGGGTGGGCGGCAGTGTCGGGCCTAAAATAAGCGCCATATCCACGTTTGATGTGGCGTAGGCGATCACCGCGTAAACCGGCAGACGAATCAGCGGGTAGAGCACGGGAAGCACCGTTTTCAGCCAGCCAACCGTGGGCGCATAGCCCAGCGAGCGGGCGATTTCCACGCGCTTTTCGGGCTGCAGCTGGTGCAGTGCGGCCAGGCTCATCAGCAGCAGAAAGGGAATCTCCTTGAGGATTAGCCCGGCCATCAGCGACAGGCCCAGCGGGTCGTTGACGATCAGCGCGTCCGGCGGGTGGCTGACGCCGTTGAGCCACGGTGACACCAGCCGCATCAAAAGCCCCGAGGGGGCAATCAAAAACGCCAGCCCGAAAGCCAGCGCGGCGTGGGGCACGGCCAGAAACGGCGAGACCAGCCGGCGAATGCTGCGATCCAGCCGGCTATCGCGCCCGGCGGCCAGAAACAGCACCACCACGCTCAGCGCGATAAACGGCGTAACAAGGCCGCTGGCCATGCTCAGCGCGGCCGAGCGCCACAGCCCCGGCTGGGCGAACAGCATGTGAAACGGGGTCAGGCTTGCGGCGTCGCCGCCCAGCACCGGCAGGTAACCAAAGGCGGGCAGTAAAATCATGCCCAGCCCCGCGGCCACGGGTAGCGTCAGCAGGGCGATAACCAGCGCCGGGGCCAGCCGTAGCACGCTTAGTTCACCCCGTAGTGCTCAAGCCAGGCGTCTTGCAGCGCGGTCATCCAGCTGGGGTGCGGCTCGGCGAGGGTGTTGGAAAAGGCCTCGGGCGACGGCAGCGCGGGGTTGTCGCTTTGGGCGTCAAACAGCGCCCGTTGAGCGTCGCTCAAGTGGGCCACGTCGAGCACGGTGCGATCCCCCCAGTAGTCGAGGGACTGCTTTTTTGCCTGGGCAACCGGCGAGAGTAGAAAGTTGGCCAGCGTCATGGCCCCGGCCTTGTGCGGCGAGTTGTAGGGAATGGCGACGAAATGCACGTTGCCCAGAGTCCCGCCGTCGAGCACGTAGCTGCGCACGCTGGGCGGCAGCTGGTATTCCTGCACCGCGACGGCGGCGTCGGTGGGGTAGAACGAAAACGCCAGCGATAGTTCGCCGTCACCCATCAGCGAGCGCAGCCGCGGGCCGGAGGCAGGAAAACTCTCGCCGCGGCGCCACAGGTGCGGGTGCAGCGCGTCGAGGTAGTCCCAGAGCGGGGCGGTGACGGCGTCAAAGTCGCTTTCCGATACCGGCTGATACAACGCATCGCCCTGTTCCGTCAGCTCGATCAGCGCCTGCTTTAAAAAGGTGCTGCCGGTAAAGTCGGGAATGCGCGGATAGGTAAAACGCCCCGGGTGCGCGCGCGCCCAATCGAGCAGCGCGGCCATGCTGCGCGGCGGCGTGTCGCTGTCGGCGCCATCCAGCATGTCACTGTCATAGTAGAAGGTGATCTGTGCTTTGCCCCAGGGCGACTCGTAGCCCTCGGTGGGCAGGGTGAAATCGGTAATTACCTCGGGATTTGCCGCTGGACGCGTCAGCGCAAAGTGGGGCAGCGCGCCGGCAAAGGGGCCAAACAGCAGGTCTTGCTCGCGCATGGCGGCGAAGTTTTCCCCGTTGATCCACAGCAGGTCGATGCTGCCGTCGTCGTTGTTGCCGGCCTGTTTTTCAGCCAGCACCCGGGCCACGGCGCTGCCGGTGTCATCCAGCTTGACGTGTTCGACATCAACGCCGTAGCGCTCGTCCATTTGCCGTGCCACCCAGCCGATGTAGCGGTTGGTGCGCGAATCGCCGCCCCAGGCGTTCCAGTACACCGTCTGGCCCTCGGCGCGCTTGAGCACCGCGCCCCAGTCGTCGGGGTCGGGCGCCTGGGAAGTGGCGGCAAAGGCGGGCAGCGTCAGCGCGGTGCATAGCCCGGCAAACAGCACGGCGAAAAGGCGGGTCACCCGCAGAGGGCGCAGCAGTTGGCGGGCAGGCATGGCATCGTTCCTTGTGTCAGCAGGCAAAGTAGGGGCTGTCAGGTGTGGGCAGGCACGTCGTTAATAAAGCACGTCGTCCAGGTGATCCAGCTCTTCTTCCACGCCGTCGATGGCCGGCAGCGAAAGATAGTGCTCCACGCGGTCGCGCACGTGCTCGATCAGCGCCGGGTCGCTCAGCTCGGCGGACCAGTCTTCGCCGCGGCGCTTGGCATCGCGCGCCTGCAAATGCTGGGCGCGCCACTTGGCGCACCAGGTGAGCGACCAGAGCCAGGTGGCGCGGCGGCAGGCCAGCAGCGTTTCGGTACTCGGCGAAGTATCGCCCAATGCGTTGTGCCAACGCTGGTAAAAGGTGGCGACTTCGTCCGGCGTGAGCACGGCGTAGCTGTTCATGTCCCAAGTGGTTGAGGTATACAGGCTGGCGTGGGCCAGATCGATGCCGGCCAACCCGTAACGGCACTTTTCCAGATCGACGAGCACGGCGCGACCGCTCGGGTCGATCAAAAAATTGCCCGGGTGGGCATCAAAGCTGATCAGGCAGGCGACGGTATCGTCCAGCTGCGCCGGCAGGGTTTTGAGTGCGGCGTGAATGCGCCGGCTGACGGCGTCCGGCAGCTGAGCCGTTTCCACAAACAGGGCCTGCTCGGCGATTTCATTGCGCATGGCACGCCACGGATTGGCGGGAGCCAGCAGCGGGGTACGCTGCCCGGGCGCTGGCAGCGCCAGGCTATGCAGGCTCGCCAGCGCCGCGGCAATGCGGGGCAAGTCCTCGGGCAGTTCGGCCGGCCGGCCGCGCACGGCGTCTACCACCAGCCCGCCGCGGGGCAGGGTATCGCTGGGGGGCAGCACGGCGTGCAGGTGCGGGGCGTGTTCGCCTTCGGCCGCGCGCCGGTAGCAAGCTGCCTGATAGGTCAGATTGTCTTCCGGCGAGAGGTCCATCTGGCTTTGCTTGGGCAGCCGTGCCACCCAGTCGTCGCCGTCGCGGTGCAGCCAAACGTGGTCGTGGGCGAGGCCGGTATCGGCCATGGGCTCAAGCGCCCGACAAGTGATGCCGGCGTCCTGGAGCGCCGCCTCCAGCGGTTCAATAGCGATGGGCATAAGCGCTTCCCTATGGGGCTGAAATCAGTCGATGCAGGCTTGGAAAAAGCGTTACGGATCTTACACATATTATAGTCAAAGAATAATGCTTGGCTTAATAAGTCCTTTCAACGCTGGTAAAACGTTAACCACGGCGGGTATCTGCAAAGGTTCATCGGAACGTAAAAACGCCCGCGCGGGGCGGGCGTTTGCAGTGGCATTGCGGTCGCTTACAAGGACGTTAGCCAAAGCGCGGCGCGGGTTACAGCACTTCGATCTTTTGGCGCTGTTCTTCGAGTAGCGCGCGCGTGGCCTGTGCGTCGGCGAGCTTGCCGCGCTCCTTGTCGACCACGGCCGCCGGCGCTTTGGCCATAAAGCTTTCGTTGCCGAGCTTTTTCTCCACGCCGCCGATCTGCTTGTCGTGCTTGTCGATTTCCTTTTTCAACCGCGCAAGCTCGGCGTCCTTGTCGATCAACCCGGCCATTGGCACCAGCACTTCCATGTCGCCCACCAGCTGGGTGGCAGAAAGCGGGGCGTCGTCGGGGGTATCCAGCCAGGTCGCGCTTTCGAGCTTGGCCAGTTTCATCAAGAACGGGCGGTTGTGTGCCAGGCGCTCGGCGTCTTCGGGCTTGCCCCGGGTCAGCAGCACGTTGAGTGGCTTGCCCGGCGCAATGTTCATCTCGGCGCGCACGTTGCGCACCGCGACGATCACACCCTTGAGCCATTCGATATCGCGGCTGGCGGCCTCGTCGATTTGATGCTCGTCGGCCTCGGGCCACGGCTGGGTCATGATCGAATCGCCTTCGCCGTTCAGCGTGCCCGCCAGCGGTGCCACGCGCTGCCAGATCTCTTCCGAAATGTAGGGCATCATCGGGTGGGCGAGGCGCAGCACGGTGTCAAGCACGCGCACCAGCGTTTGACGGGTGCCGCGCTTGGCGGAATCGCTGGCTGCTTCGTCCCATAAAACAGGCTTGGAGAGTTCGAGATACCAGTCGCAGTACTCGTTCCAGATGAAGTCGTAAAGCGCCTGGGAGGCGTGGTCGAAGCGGTAGTCGTCGATGTGGCGAGTGACCTGGGCGATGGTTTTTTGCAGCGCTGAGAGGATCCAGCGGTCGGCCAGCGACAGCGTGACCTCGCTGCCATCCGCACCACAATCCTCGCCGTCGGCGTTCATCAGCACGTAGCGCGAGGCGTTCCACAGCTTGTTGCAGAAGTTGCGGTAGCCGTCGAGCCGGCTCATGTCGAACTTGATGTCGCGTCCGGTGGTCGCCTGCGAGAGGAAAGTAAAGCGCAGCGCGTCGGTGCCGTGGGGCTCGACGCCGCCCTTGAACTCGTCGCGGGTGGCCTTGGCGATGGCCTTGGCCTTTTTCGGCTGCATCATGTTGCCGGTGCGCTTTTCCACCAGATCGTCAAGGCTGATGCCGTCGATCAGGTCGATGGGGTCGAGCACGTTGCCCTTGGACTTGGACATCTTGTTGCCCTGACCGTCGCGCACCAGCCCGTGGACGTAGACCGTCTTGAACGGCACCTCGCCGGTGAACTTGAGCGTCATCATGATCATCCGCGCGACCCAGAAGAAGATGATGTCAAAGCCGGTGACCAGCACGTTGGTCGGGTGGAAGGTGGCAAGCTCGGGCGTCTGCTCGGGCCAGCCCAGGGTGCCGAACGTCCACAGCGCCGAGCTGAACCAGGTGTCCAGCACGTCGTTGTCCTGAGTCAGCGTGACGTCGGCGGCGAGATTGTGTTTTTCCCGCACCTCGGCTTCGGTGCGCGCGACAAAGACGTTGCCCTCACTGTCGTACCACGCCGGAATGCGATGGCCCCACCACAGTTGGCGCGAGATGCACCAGTCCTGGAGGTCGCGCATCCACGAGAAGTACATGTTCTCGTAGTTTTTGGGCACGAACTCGATGTCGCCGTCTTCGACCGCGGCGATGGCCGGCTTGGCCAGCTCTTCGACAGCGACAAACCACTGGTCGGTCAGCAGCGGCTCGATAATATCGCCCGAGCGGTCGCCGTAAGGCATTGTGTTGTTGACCGCTTCGACCTCTGCCAAAAGGCCGGCGGCGTCCATGTCGGCGACGATCTGCTGGCGCGCCTCGAAGCGATCAAGACCGGCGTATTTTTCCGGCAGGCTGGCGTCTGCGTCGGGCTGGGGCTGGCCTTTCAGGTCGTAGATCTCGGCGCGCGCGAGCACCTCGGCATTTTGCGAGAAGACGTTGATCAGCAGGTGGTTTTGGCGCTTGCCGACTTCGTAGTCGTTGAAGTCGTGGGCGGGGGTGATCTTGACGCAGCCCGAGCCTTTTTCCATGTCGGCGTGCTCGTCGGCGACGATGGGAATGCGGCGCCCGACCAGCGGCAGCTCGATAAACTTGCCGACCAGCGAGGCGTAGCGCGGATCGTCAGGGTTGACCGCCACGCCGGTATCGCCGAGCAGGGTTTCCGGGCGGGTGGTGGCAACGATCAGGTAATCGAGGCCGGCGTCGGTTTTGACCCCGTCGGCCAGCGGGTAGCGGAAGTGCCAGAAGCTGCCCTGCTGGTCGCGGTTTTCCACTTCCAGATCGGAAATCGCGGTGTGCAGCGTTGGGTCCCAGTTGACCAGCCGCTTGCCGCGGTAGATCAGCTTGTCTTTGTGCAGGCGGACAAAGACTTCCTGTACGGCCTTGTAGAAGCCGTCGTCCATGGTGAAGCGTTCCCGCGACCAGTCGACGCTGGCACCCATGCGGCGCAGCTGGCGGGTAATGTGGCCGCCGGACTCTTCTTTCCATTCCCAGATCTTGTCGAGAAAGGCGTCACGGCCCAGATCGTGGCGGGTCTTGCCTTCTTCGGCGGCGAGCTTGCGCTCCACCAGCATTTGCGTGGCGATGCCGGCGTGGTCGGTGCCGATTTGCCACAGCGTATTGTTGCCCTGCATGCGCTTGTAGCGCGTCAGGGTATCCATGATGGTGTCCTGAAACGCATGCCCCATGTGTAGGCTGCCGGTGATGTTGGGCGGCGGAATCATCATGGAAAACGCCTCGCCGGTGCCCGAGGGGGCAAAACGGTTGTCGGCTTCCCAGCGCTGATACCAGCGCGTTTCGATCGTCTCGGGTTGGTAGGTCTTGTCCATGGGGTCACTCACAGCAGAGACGCCGCGCCGAGGCGCAGCATCGAATTCATGTCATTGGGCGGCAGCGTAAAAATGCTGCCGAGTATAACGCGTGACGCGGGGGTGCGTCAGGCCTTGTTCTACGCGCGGCCGGCCTGACGCATGGCGATGAGCCCCAGCGCTGGCCCCGGCAATAGCCACCACAGCACCGCGAGCCCCTGATCGGCCCACAGCGTGGTCACCAGCGCAATCGCGGGGATGGTCAGCGCAAAGCCGATCGCGTTCATGCCGGCAAGCGCCGCGCCCAGCCGTGCCGGCGGCGCGTGGGTTGAGGCCAACGCCGAAAACTGTGCCGAATCGGCAATCACGCTGACGCCCCACACCAGCAGCAGCGCGATAAGCAACAGCGGCGGCGCACTGCCCAGCAGCGGATAAAACAGGCACAGCGCGCCCGATGTCGCCAGTGCCGTGCGCGCCACGGCGGCGCTGCCGTAGTGCCGGCTGGCCTTGCCGGCGAGCACGCAGCCCGGCGTACCCACCGCCATCACCACAAAGCTGAGCCAGGCCACACTGCTCAGCGAGATATCAATGCGCGCCAGCTCGCGTGCTACCAGCAGCGGCACCAGCGCCCAGAAGGCGTAAAGCTCCCACGAGTGGCCGAAATAGCCCAGCGCAGCGGCGCGAAAGTGGCGCTGTTTAAACGCCCGCGCCACGGCCCAGGGCGGGCCGGAAGGCGGCGTTTGCGGAAGGTGCGGGCCGACGCCCAGGGTGTAAATCAGCGCGGCGGCGACCAGCGACAAAGCCGAGGCCAGCACCAGCGGCCACTGCCACGGCAGCGCCAGCATCAGCCCGCGCAGCAGATGCGGCGAGGCGGTGCCCAGAGTCAGCATGCCCACCAGCCAGCCGAGGGCAGCGCCGGCCTGACGGGGCGTCCAGCTGACTACCAGCTTCATCCCCAGCGGGTAGATGCCTGCCAGGCACAGCCCGGTCAGAAAACGCAGCAGCGCGCCGGCGGCCAGCTGGTCGGCGGCGAGAATAAACGCGACGTTGACCACCGCCCCGGCCACCGCGGAGCCGGCAAACAGGCGGTTGGCGCGCACCCGATCGGCAAGCCCGGTGGTGGCAATCGTCAAGGTGCCGGTAATAAACCCCGCCTGCACGGCAATGGTCAGCAGCCCCAAATCGCCTGTGCTTAGCCCAATGGTCTGCTGCAACGCCTGGCCCACGCCGTTGACGCTGAACCATAGCGAGGTGCCAAAAAACTGCGCGATAACGATCGTGGTTAACGGAAAACGCGCGAGTTGCGAACGCAGCATAAACCCACCGTGGGAAAGCGGCATGAATGGCAAGGCACTTGGCGAACGGCGCTTAACGGCTAGCCAAGTTTGTGGGGAACCACCTCGTGGCCCTGCGCCTTGTAGCGCTGCCAGCAGGCGCGTTTGGCCATGAGGACGTCCTGGTGCTGGTTGATGATCTCGGCCACCCGGGCGTAGCGCTCGAACCCTTCGGGAATCTCGGGGTGCAGGTTCAACAGTGCGGTGTCGCCCCGGGGCACGGGTAGCGCCTGCCAGCCGAGCGTCACGGGGACGCTCGCGGCCATATCGCTGTCTTCCAGCGCGTGGGGCAGGTAGGCATCGGGGCGAAAGTCCCAGAGCGCGGCGTCGGCCTGCTCGGCCAGTGCGCGGTCGGCGCAGTGCAGGTGCAGGCGGTAGCCCTTGCGCCAGATGGTTTCCGCCAGCCTGCAGGCAAACGCCAGGCGCGCGTCGAGGGTGGTATCTTGCAGAATGTAAAAGTCGATGCGCGCCATAAAGGCCCCTGCATTGTTGCCTGTCGCGCTTAAACCAGCCGCGTCAGCCAGCCGTGGGTGTCTTCGCTACGGCCGTACTGCAGGTCCAGCAGTTTGGTGCGCAGGCGCTTGGCCACGGCGTTGTCGCCGCCGGCGGACAGGCGAATACGTTCGTCTTCGGTAACCAGCTCGCTGACCGGGGTGATGACCGCGGCCGTGCCGCAGGCAAAGACTTCGGTGATCTCGCCGGACTCGGCACCTTCGCGCCATTCGTCGAGGCTGATCGGGCGCTCTTCCGGCGTCAGGCCTTCGTCGCGTGCAAGCGTCAGCACCGAGTCGCGGGTCACGCCTTCGAGAATGGTGTCGGTCAGGCGCGGGGTGACAAGCCGGCCGTCCTTGAACACGAAAAACAGGTTCATGCCGCCAAGCTCTTCGATCCAGTGGTTTTCCGCCGCGTCGAGAAACGCCACCTGGCTGCAGCCCTGAGCATCGGCCTGCTTTTGCGCGGCAAGCGAGGCGGCGTAGTTGCCGCCGCATTTGGCAAAGCCGGTGCCGCCGGGGGCGGCGCGCTTGTAGTGGCTGGAAAGCCAGATCGAGACCGGCTCGACGCCGCCCTTGAAGTAGGCCGCCGCCGGGGAGGCGATGACGTAAAAATCCACCTCGTGTGACGGACGTACACCCAGAAACGCCTCGGAGGCGATCATGAACGGGCGCAGATAAAGGCTGCACTCGTCGGACGCGTCGGCGGGGGTGGGTACCCAGGCGTGATCCTGTGCCAGCAGCGCCTTGAGCGCGCCGATAAAGTCGTCGTCGGAAAGCTCCGGCAGGGCGAGGCGGCGGGCGCTACGGCGAAAACGTTCGGCATTTTTTTCCGGACGGAAGGTCCACACCGAGCCGTCGGCGTGGCGGTAGGCCTTGATGCCTTCGAAAATTTCCTGGCCGTAGTGCAGCACCGCGGCAGCCGGATCGAGAGTCAGCGGACCGTAAGGGCGTACGCCATGTGCGTGCCAGCCGGCATCCTGCGTCCAACGGATATGCACCATGTGGTCGCTGAAGTGGATGCCAAACCCGGGTGCGTCGAGAATGTTGTCGCGGATGTTATCGGCCGTCGGCTGATTGGACGGCTGGGTCTGAAACGTGGCTGAGGGCACGGGTATATTCTCCGCTAAAACCAGCGTGTTGGCGCCGGCGTGAAAAGACTGACGTGAAAGTGGGGCGTGAAAGCTGAATGTATAGCCACCAATGGCGGGCGCTAACGCCCGCCAGGGCATTCTATATTAGCGCTCGCTGGGTTCTACGTCAGCATCGTTTTGCCGATCCAGCAGGTACTGGGTCAGAAGCCCGACCGGACGGCCGGTGGCGCCTTTCTGCTTGCCCGAATGCCAGGCGGTGCCGGCGATATCGAGGTGCGCCCAGGGGAAGCGGTCGGCAAAGTGCGACAGAAAACACGCGGCGGTAATGGTGCCCGCCGGTGCGCCGCCGATGTTGGCCAGGTCGGCGAAGTTGGAGTCCAGCTGCTGCTGGTATTCGTCCCACAGCGGCAGATGCCAGGCGCGGTCCCAGGCAGTTTCACCGGCGTCGAGCACGTCCAGTGCGATATCATCATCGTTGGACAAAAGCCCGCTGGCGTGGTGGCCAAGGCCGGTGATCACCGCACCGGTGAGCGTGGCGATATCCACCACGCTTGCCGGTTCAAAGCGTTCGGCGTAGGTCAGCGCGTCGCACAGCGCCAGGCGGCCTTCGGCGTCGGTGTTAAGCACTTCGACGGTCAGCCCCTTGAGCGTGGTGACGATGTCGCCGGGCTTGGTGGCGGCGCTGCCGGGCATGTTTTCCGCCGCGGCGACGATAAACACCAGGTTCAATTTGGGACGAATGCCGAGCACCGCCCGGGTTGTGCCGAAGACGCTGGCCGCACCGCCCATGTCGAATTTCATTTCATCCATGCCGGCGCCGGGCTTGAGCGAAATGCCGCCGGAGTCAAAGGTGATGCCTTTGCCCACCAGCACGTGGGGCGCCTCGTCGGGGTCGTCGGCGCCGCGGTAGTGCATCACGATCAGCCGTGTGGGCTCGACGCTGCCGCGCCCCACCGAGAGCAGCGAACCCGCGCCGAGGGCTTCCAGCGCGTCTTCGTCGAGGACCTCGGCGGTGAGCGCGCCGCCGGACTCTGCCGCCAGCACCTCGGCCTGTTCGGCGAGGTAGCGCGGCGTACAGACGTTGCCGGGCAGGTTGGCCAGCGTACGGGTGTAGTTGATGCCGTCCCCGATGGCGAGCCCTTCGCGCGCGCCGTCTTCGATGCGCCGGGCGTCGTCGCTGTCCCGGGCGGTCAGCGTCAGCCGTTTGAGACTGGGCAACGGCGCGGGGCTCGATTTGAACTGGTCAAAGCGGTAGCCGGCACGGACGATGGCCTCGAGTGTCTTGCGCGCTTTCCAGGCGCTGTCGCGCTCGTCAAGCGGCACGTCGGTAAAGGCGATGACGGCGTCGTCGGCAGGCAGCTTGATCAGCGCCTCGCAGGCGGCGTCGAGCGCTTTGAGAAATGCGGCTTCCCGGCATTTTTTCCGTTCGCCAAGGCCGACCAGCATCAGGCGCGCGGTGCAAAGCCCCGGCGCAAAGGGCACCATCAGCACGTTGCCAAGGGCGGCGTCAAAGTCGCCGCGTTCCACCAGCTGACCAATCAGCCGCTCGCTGGCGTCGTCCAGTTTGGCGGCGGCGGGCAGCAGCTCGCCGTCCTTGAACACGGGCACCACAACGCAGTCGGTTTCGGCTTTGGCGGGGTTGGCAGTCTGAACGGAAAATTGCATGGCGTCTCCAAACAAGACAAGCATTGTGAGAATCGGGATAATGCCCCCAGTGTACCCAAGCCATGGGCGCATTGCATGGCAACCTGCGAGACTGGCCGGAGACCGCGTTGATTTTATTTCGCTACCTAACCCGCGAAGTGCTGCTCACCATGTCGGCGGTGGCTGGCATCCTGCTGCTGGTGATTATGGGCAGCCGTTTTATTCGCTATTTTGCCAACGCGGCAGAAGGCGATTTCCCTGTCACCATCCTTGGCAACCTGATGCTGTTTCATCTGCCGGGATTTATGGAGCTGGTGCTGCCGCTGGCGTTTTTTCTGGGCATTCTGCTGGCCTATGGTCAGCTTTACATGAACAGCGAAATTACCGTCATGGTCGCCTGCGGCATCAGCCCGCTGAGGCTGCTACAAATCACGCTGCTGCCCTCGGTGGTGGTCGCCGTACTGGTGGGCCTGTGCAGCGTATGGTTGACGCCCTGGGGCAGCATGCTCAACGAAGAAATCATCCAGGAGCAGCGCAGCCGGCTGGATGCATCAATACTGACACCCGGGCGCTTTCAGGAATTCGGCGAGGGGCGAACGGCCTATATCAGCGGGTTTTCCAGTGACGGCAAGCAGATGCAAGATGTTTTCGTCCATGAGCTGGGCAACCGCGGTCAAGATATGCCCAACTACGTTACCCGGGCTGCGCAGGGCTATCAGGAAATTCGTGACGAAACGGGCAGCCGCTTTCTGGTCCTCGAGGAAGGCGACCGCTTTGGGGTGACGCCGGGCGAGAACCGCGCCGAGCATCTGGCCTTTGAGCGCTATACCATTCGTCTGGGGCTGAGCGGTGATCGCCGTGAGCTGGATGCCGCAGAATACCGCAGTACCGCGGCGCTGTGGCAAAGCGATGACCCCGCTGCCAAGGCACAGTGGCAGTGGCGGGCCGGGCTGCCGCTGATGGTGTTTGTGCTGGGGCTGATAGCGCAGCCCTTATCCAAGGTGAATCCGCGTCAGGGGCGCTTTGCCAAGCTGTTGCCCGCGGTGTTTCTGTACGTGGCTTATCTAAGCTTGCTACTGGCCGCGATGGACGCCATCGACGCCGGCACGCTGCCTGCCGCACTCGGCGTATGGCCGATTCACGGCGTGTTTCTGGCGTTAGGCCTGGGGCTGTTATGGCACTCGCAACGCAAGGGGATGCGCTAATGCTGATGGATCGATTGGACCGCTACATTGCGCGCACCGTGCTGGCGTCAATTATCGTGGTGCAGGCCGTGCTGCTGGGGCTTGATTTCATTATTGCCTATATTGACGATCTGGGTGACGTGCAGGGCGCTTACAGCAGCCTGGACGTGCTGCTGTATCTGGGGATGCGGCTGCCCTGGCGGTTTTATCAATACGCGCCGGTGGCGGTGCTGATCGGGGCGCTGATAGGGCTTGGTAGCATGGCCTCCAGCAACGAGCTGACCGTGATGCGCGCGGCAGGGCGCTCGCTTTCACGCATCGTCTGGGGCGTCATGAAACCCGTGTTGCTCGTCGTGGTAGCCGTGCTTTTTGTGGCGGAGTTTGTCAGCCCGCGCACCGAACAGTTTGCCGAAGCCTGGCAGTTTGAGCAGCGCATGGGCGAGGGCGCCTTGCTGACCAGCCGCAGCGCCTGGCAGATCGAAGATGATCGGGTGTACCGCTTTGGCGCCATCCGCGCCGATGACGTGGTGCTGGATCTGCTGCGCTACCGCTTTGACGACCGTCGGTTGATCGAGGCGTCCTACGCCGAGCGCGCCTATTGGGAGAACGGCGAGTGGCGTTTGGCCAATGTGTCCACCACGCGCTTTTACCCCGAGCGTACCGAAACCGAGCACCATCAGAGCGAGACCTGGGGCACGGCGTTGACGCCCATGCAGCTTGAGCGGCTGCTGCGCGATATTGCCAGTCAGTCACCCAGCGAGCTTTACGCCTACGCCCGCTTTCTTGAATCTCAGGGGCGTAATGCCGAGCAGCCGCTGCTGTACTTCTGGCAGAAAATGCTGCTGCCGCTGACCATGGGTTCGCTGGTGCTGATTGCCGCCTCGTTCGTGTTCGGGCCGTTGCGCACCGTGGCCGCCGGTACGCGGGTGTTTTACGGCGTGATCACCGGGCTGATCTTCAAGTACACCCAGGATTTGCTCGCCCCTGCCTCGACGATTTTCGGCTTTTCCCCGGTATGGGCGGTGCTGGTGCCGACCCTTGTCTGCGCGGCTGCGGGACTGTTTCTGCTGCGCCGCAACGGCTAGGTGCTGCCCGAAAAGTGCCTGCGCTCGACGATTTTTCGCACAGCCCCTGGTTCGCTTTTGTTAAAGAGACTTTCATGACCCAACGACGTTTTACCCAGCTGGATAGCGTAACGCCGGCCGCCTTGCCCAGGCGGCTGGCGGCGATGCTTTATGACGGCTTTTTGGTGCTGGCCATCTGGCTGGTGGTGGCGGTGGCGCATCTGGCGTTCATGCGCTTTGTGCTGGGCCACAGTGCCGAAAGTATCGGTACCGGCAGCCTGGCCGTGGCCACGCTGCGCCTGCTGTTGGTGTGTTCGACGGCGGCCTTTTTTACCTATTGCTGGCGCCGCGCCGGCATGACGCTGGGCATGCAGGCCTGGCGGGTGCGGGTGCAAACGCTGGATGGCGGCCCGATTAGCCTGTTTCAGAGCCTGATGCGCTGCATGGTGGCCTGGGTGTCGCTGGCCGCACTGGGGATGGGGTACTGGTGGGTGCTGTTTGATGCGGAAAAACGCAGCTGGCCGGATCTCGCCTCCGATACGCGCACTGTGGTATTGCCCAAGGCGGGGAAAAAGCAATAGGTGGCGTTATCACTTGCAAAGATGTATGGGAATCATTTACATTGGTGGCATGTCTTGTATGAGGTGTTGCCATGTATGTTTGCGTGTGCAAAGGAGTAACCGACCACCAGATTCGGCGTGAAGTGGATGACGGCGCGCGCAGCTGGCAAGACGTTCGCGACGCGACCGGGTGTTCCACCCAGTGCGGCAAGTGCGTCTGCGTAGCGAAGTCCGTCACCCGCGAAGCGCTCAGTGAGGCGCGCGCCGAGGCCAGTATGGGGCTTTCTTACGCCGTCTGACGCGAATCTATCTTGTTATATTTAGCGTTAGCAACGTGATGATTCGTTTAAGTTTTTTGTTTTTTAGCCTATACTTCCAGACATCCTGGGAGTCGGCTTTGTTGTGCCTGTAACTCCTGGTTGATCGCGTCTGGATGCGTCCAGGCCTGATCCGCATTGTTTGCGGCATTGCCGTGGGCAGTGTTCCATCAAGCATTTTTGGCATTGTCGCGGGCAATGCCCAACCAAAAGGTGGTGTCATGAAAGGCGATCCGAAAGTTATCGAGCATCTTAATATTGCGCTGGGCAACGAGCTGGTGGCGATCAACCAGTATTTTTTGCACGCCAAAATGTACAAGGACTGGGGCCTCAAGGCGCTGGCCAAGTGGGAATACGACGAATCCATCGAAGAAATGCAGCACGCCGACAAGCTGATCGAGCGCATCCTGTTCCTCGAGGGCATTCCCAACCTGCAGGATCTGGGCAAGCTGCACATCGGCGAGAACGTCAAGGAAATGCTCGAGTCCGACCTGAAAATCGAGCACGACGGCCGTAACGACTACATCGAAGCCGTGACCTACGCCGAAAGCGTCAAGGACTACGTCACTCGCGACTTGCTGCGCGACCTGCTGGCCGACGAAGAAGACCATATCGATCACATTGAAACCGAGCTGGGCCTGATCGAGAAAGTGGGTATCCAGAACTACATGCAGCGCCAGATGCAAATGGCCGGCGACGAATAAACGCCGTCGACAGGGTAGCGTGATGCTGAAACGGGCAGGCCATATGACCTGCCCGTTTTGCTGTGCCGTTTGTTGTGCTATGCAGCGCGTCTTGCAGTTTACTGCGCCGTTTATTTGTTCACGACGCCGCAGGCAGCGCGGGTGCCGCCGCCGCCCAGGTGCGGCTCGTCGGAGTAGTTGTCACCGCCGGCGTGAATCATCAGGCTGCGCCCGCTCATGTCTTTAAGACTAAGGCGCGGCGCCAGCGTAGGCAGGTTGGCTTCGCCGTTTTCATTGACGGCGAGTACCGGCAAATCACCGAGGTGGCCATCGCCGTAGGGGCCCTGGTGGGTCTCGGTAGACTCGGGGTCATAGTGGCCGCCGGCAGACAGGGCGGCGACGGTATCACCGCTGTCGTTGTCGTCCGCTTCGCAGCTGGCGTTCTGGTGGACGTGGAAGCCGTGAATGCCGCTTTCAAGCCCTTCAAGCGTTGGCGTGAGCAGCAGCCCGTGGTCGGTTTGCTCAAGTGTCATGGTACCCAGAGAATCGCCGACGCCATCGGCGCTGACGCTGTGCATGTCAACGTCCAGCGTATCGGCGGCGTGGGCCGAGGCGGCCAGCAGCAGCGAGGCGGCAATACCGGTAAACGGTGCGGTGTAGCGCATGGTGATTTCTCCTTGCGGATGTTAAGCGACCCGCTAGCGGGCAGGCCAAGAGGTAATCTTCTGCCTTTGAGCCTAGCAAAATTTTGCGCCGTGACCCAATGACGCACCTGGATAACCCCCCATGTTCACAAAGCGTTCTTTATTAGCGCCGGCAGTTGGCCGGCTCGACGGCGTGGATGACATCTTGACGCCAAGCCGCGACAATAGCGCCCTGTTTTGCAGGAGGCGCCCATGCCGCCATTGACACTCCTTTATCAGGATGAACACCTGGTTGCCGTGCACAAGCCGTCGGGGCTTTTAGTGCATCGTTCGGCGCTGTCGCGCGGTGAGACCGAGTTTTTGCTCCAGCGGCTGCGCGACCAGATCGGCCAGCGCGTCTACCCGGTGCATCGGCTTGACCGGCCGACGTCCGGGGTGATGGTGTTTGCGTTGTCGTCCGCGGTGGCCGCCCGCCTGTGTGAGGCATTTAGCGAGCAACGGGTCGACAAGCGCTACCTGGCGGTGGTGCGCGGCGCGGCCCCCGAGCACGAATGGCTGGAGTACGCGCTGCGCGAAGAAGACGGCATTCGCCCCAAGGCCGAGATGCCTGCGATGCCGGCGGCCACCGAGATTACCCGACTGGATAGCGTCGAGCTGCCGGTACAGGTCGACCGCTACCCCAAAGCGCGCTACTCGCTGGTGGAGGCGCGGCCGCTGACCGGACGACGCCACCAGATCCGCCGGCATCTGTCGCGGCGCGGCTATCCGATCATTGGTGACGCCCGGCACGGCAAAGGCGTGCACAACCGCTTTTTTGCCCAGCGCCTCGAGGCACCACGGCTGCTGCTGGCGGCCACGCAGCTGGTCTTTGAACATCCGCTGCTGGGCCAGCGCATCGAACTTGAGTGCGCGCTGGATACGCCCATGCAAGCCCTGTTCCAGCGCTTTGGCTGGGCCGGCCACCTGCCGCTTGACCGCCAGCGCGTCTTGCCAAACGCGCCGCCCCTTAAATCAACCGCGAGCTTGATATGACCCAGACCCCTGCCGATAGCGATATGCCCTCCAGTGATTATGCCCTGCGCTTTGGCGGCATTCGCCGGCTTTACGGCGCGCGCGCCGCCGAGGCGTTTCGCCACGCGCACGTAGTGGTAGTGGGCGTGGGTGGTGTGGGCAGCTGGACGGTCGAGGCGCTGGCGCGCTCGGGGGTCGGCAAGCTCACCCTGATCGATCTGGATGACGTCTGTATCTCCAACGTCAACCGCCAGCTCCACGCGCTTGACGGCACCGTAGGGCGTCCCAAGGTCGAAGTGCTGGCCGAGCGCTGCCGGCTGATCGCCCCCGAGATCGAGGTCGTCGCCGATACCGCCTTCGCCACGCCCACCAACCTTGACGAACGCATCCCGCGGGAAGCGACCCACGTAGTCGACGCTATCGACAGCGTAGTGGCCAAGGCCGCGCTGATCGCCTGGTGCAAACGCCACAAAATGCCCATCACCGTGACCGGCGCGGCGGGCGGGCAAACCGACCCGACGCGCATTCGGGTGGCCGATTTGACCCGCACCCTGCACGATCCGTTGCTTTCCCGGGTGCGCGCGCGGCTACGCCGCGACTTCGGCTTTTCGCGCAACCTCAAGCGTCGCTTTGCGGTGGAGTGCGTGTATTCCGAGGAACAGCTGACCTACCCGGCGCCCGACGGCGAGGTATGCAAGCAAAAGCCGGCCAGCGGTGAGTCCACGCGGCTGGACTGCGAAAGCGGCTTTGGCGCCGCGACGTTCGTGACCGGTACCTTCGGCTTTGTTGCCGCCTCGCAGGTGCTGGCGCGCCTGGCCAAAAAAGCCCGGGCGTCGCACGCGGCGGCCTCCGGCAGTTCATCAACCCCGTCAGGAGAGACAACGTAATGCCCCCCGTTCCCGGTATTTATCGCCACTACAAAGGCGCGCTGTATGAAGTGCTGGGCAGCGCACAGCACAGCGAAAATGAAGAGACACTGGTGGTCTACCGCGCGCTTTACGGCGAATACGGCCTGTGGGTGCGCCCGCTTGCCATGTTTACTGAAACGGTCGAACAAGACGGGCAAACCCGGCCGCGTTTTGCCCTGGAAAAAGCGTTCTAGCGTTGTCTGCCGATACCCGATATGCCCCCACAATCAAGGACCTTTCCCATGAAAATAAGCTTCTGGAAGCGGCTGGCCATTTACTTTGTGCTTTCCATCATCGTGATGGCGCTGATGAGCTTCTTTGCTGACGACAGCGACGCCCGAGCGAGCGTTCAACCGGCGGCCGGTGCGCAGCCGCTGGCTTCTAGTACGTTGTGCTATTGCCACGCCATCGGCCGGTGAGGTGCATAGGGTTGAGCAAAATGTGCATAGATTTTTAACCATGACGATCCGACAACAACAATGATTCGGAGAACGCAATGAGTGAAACGGTGCATGCCCACCAGCAGGCGGGTAATCTCTGGACATCCAGGCTGGCGTTTATTATGGCGGCTGCGGGCTCTGCCGTGGGTCTGGGGAATATCTGGAAATTCCCCTACATTACCGGTGAGAACGGGGGCGGTGCTTTTGTACTGGTGTATCTCGCCTGTATCTTCCTTATCGGCGTGCCGGTGCTTATCGCTGAAATCATGCTCGGCCGCCGGGGCGGGCAGAGTCCGATTGCCACCATGCGCACGTTGACGCAAACCGAGGGCACAGCTAAAGGCTGGCGCATCATCGGCTGGAATGGCGTGGTGGCGTCGTTTCTGGTGCTGTCTTTCTATGCGGTGATCGGCGGCTGGGCGCTGGTGTACATCGGCAAGGCGGCGGTCGGGATGTTCGTGGGTGCCGATGCAGAGGCCATTGGCGGGCAGTTCAATAACCTGCTGGCGAATCCCTGGGAGCTGTTGCTCTGGCATTCTGTGTTCATGGCTATCGTGGTATTTATCGTGGCGCGGGGGATTCGTTCAGGCCTTGAAAAAGCGGTCGGCATACTGATGCCGATGCTGTTTCTATTGCTTATCGTGATGGTGATTTACGCCATGAACAGCGGCAGCTTTGGTCGCGCCGTTGAGTTCATGTTTTCACCGGACTTTAGCCGCCTGACGACCGAGGGCGTCTTGATCGCCCTTGGCCATGCGGCTTTCACGCTGAGTATCGGTATCGGTGTGTTGATGGCTTATGGGTCCTATTTGCCGAAAAACATCAACATTGCCCGAACCGCCATGACCATCGCCGTGCTGGATACCGGCGTGGCGTTGCTGGCGGGGCTGGCTATTTTTCCGCTGGTGTTTGCCAACGGTCTGGAACCCGGCGCCGGGCCAGGGCTTATTTTTGTGACGCTGCCGTTGGCCTTCGGGCAGATGAGCGGCGGTATTATATTTGGCACTCTCTTCTTTGCCTTGTTGCTGGTGGCGGCCATTACCTCAGCCATCTCCATGCTGGAACCCGTGGTGGAATGGCTTGAGGAACATAAAGGCGCCAGCCGAATTAAAAGCGCGCTGGGTGGTGGAATCGCTGTTTGGTTCATTGGCATCGGCACGGTGCTGTCTTTCAACGTGTGGGGCGAGGTGTATCCGCTGGGCTTCATGGGTTTCTTCGAAGGCAAGACGGTATTCGATCTGCTGGATTTTCTGGTCTCCAACGTCCTGATGCCTCTCGGTGGGATGGCTATTGCCCTGTTTGCCGGATGGGCCGTCACGCGGGATGGATTGGCTGAAGACATTGGTCTGCAAGGCGGCGCCTTCAACGCCTTTATGCTGATACTCAAGTTCGTGACGCCTGCCGGTATCGCCACTGTGTTTCTGTATAACCTGCTTTGAATAGTCTGAACGTTCAGCTTTGCTTGGCCGCAATAAGCGCACGAAACAGCGACCCCATCAGCACCGGCGTATCGCAGCGTACGGCAAAGCCCGCGCCGCTGAGTAACGGCGTCGCCTGGCGGGTGATGTCGGTGGCAATGGCTGAGGTGACGGCGTTGAGCAGGCGGCGCCCGGTGCCGGCGGGGCGGTGATCAGGCTGGAACTTGTCCAGCAGGCACAGCTGGCCGTCGGGCTTGAGCACGCGATGCGCCTCAGCAAGCCCTTGTGCGGGGTCGGGCATCACCGCGACGATAAAGTGCATCACCACCACGTCAAAATGCGCGTCGGGGTAGTCAAGCGCCTCGGCGTCCATCACGCGGCAGTTGGCATCGCGGCGCAGGTGAGTCGCGCGTTTGGCGGTGCGCTTGATCATCGCCGCTGACAGATCGGTGGCGTGCAGCTCGATATTGCTCGGTAGAAACGGCAGATCAAGCCCCGTGCCGGCGCCCACCAGCAGCACGCGCATACCCGCTTCCCAGTCCACCTGAGCCAGCGCCGCTTCGCGCGGCTTTTGCAGCACACGTCCGGCTATCGCGTCATACAGCGGCGCGTAGGCGGTGTAGCGCAAGCGATTCCACGCGGTGGTATTAAACATGACGGGCTCCGGGTAACGCATGAAGGTGGGCGTTAAGCGTGACCCACCGGCTGAGTCTAGTCTAGAGTTGTGGGAGCCGTCGTGGAGAACGCTATGAAAAACGTTGCAGCAAACCCATCAACGATGCGGGTCAGGGAGTTTTAATGAGTAGCGTATGTTTTTCACGCCTTGCCGCTGATGAAGCCCAAACCGAGGCCGGGCGCTGGTATGCGGTGAATGATGGGGTCATGGGCGGCGTATCGAAAAGCGGCTTTCACGTCGCGGAGGGCGAAGGGCGCTTTGTGGGTGAAACCTCGCTGGACAACGGCGGCGGGTTTGCCTCGGTGCGCCGCGAACCCGAGGCCTTTGAACGCACGCTGGCTTCTGCCGAGGGTATCGCCCTGCGCGTATATGGCGACGGGCGCACCTATCAGCTGCGCCTGAAGAGCCACACACTGGGGGATACCAGCGCCTACCGCGTGGCGTTTACCCCGGACGCAGGGGAATGGCAAACCCTGCGCTTCGGGTGGGGCGAGTTTGAAGCCGTGCACCGCGGTAAGCGTCTGGTTCAGGCGCCGGCGCTGTCGCCCGAGACGATTTATCAGCTCGGCCTGTTGATTGCCGACCGCCAAGCCGGAGCGTTCTGTCTGCGCCTGAGCCACATTGAAGCGATAGCGTAAGGCCGGCAGGCGCCACCAAAGTCGTCTCGCGTGTGGTTTCGGGTTCAGCGAAGCTTGATGAAACGCACAGGAGATACTCGTGAAACTTTCCGCCGCCTATCGCCTTGCCGCCACCGTACTCCACGGCTTTGACGAATATCGCACGCGCTTTCAGGCCATTACCGGCGACGCCCGCCGGCGCTTTCGCGACGCCGCCTGGCAGGAAACCCAGCAGGCCAACGCCGGGCGTATCAACCTGTACAAAGAGAAAGTCGACGACACTCTGGGGCGCCTGCAGCGCACCTTCAATCAGGACGTGCTGGCCCACTGTGACTACTGGCGTGAAGCGCGCAGCCGCTACGCCGAGCTAATCAGCCATCGGCTGGACTACGAACTGGCCGAGACGTTTTTCAACTCGCTGTTTTGCTCGATCTTTCATCACCGCCACATCCGCAACGACTGGATGTTTGTGTACAGCTCTCGGGAAGATGCCCCGCGCCGCTCGGGCATTGAGCTGTGCCGGCGCCAGTCGGTCAATGACGACTGGCAGGCCGCGCTGGTTTGGGCGTTAACCGAGGCACCGCTGGACAATCCATTCGCCGACGCGGAAGAAGACGCCGCGCTGGGTGCCGAATTTTTGCGCGAGCACCTGCCCGACGCTATTTTGCAGGCAGAAAATGCCGAGATCGAGCTGCTGCACAGCGTGTTCTACCGCAACAAGGGCGCGTATCTGGTGGGGCGCATTCGCGGCGGCGGCGAGCAGGTGCCGCTGATCCTGCCGGTGCTGCACGGCGAGGACGGCGAGGAACGCAGCGGCATCGCTTGTTTGCATCTGGATACCGTGCTGATCGAACCCGACGAAGTCTCGATTCTGTTTTCGTTTACCCGCGCCTACTTTCAGGTCGACGTGCCGGTACCTAACGAGTTCGTGGGCTACCTGCAGACGTTGATGCCGCAAAAATCCGAAAGCGAACTGTACGCCGCCATCGGTTTTTTCAAACACGGCAAGACTGCGTTTTTCCGCGCGCTCAATCATCAGGTGGCCCGGCGCGACGACCGCTTTATCATCGCGCCGGGGGTGCGCGGCATGGTGATGGCGGTATTTGTGCTGCCGTCGCACCAGACGGTGTTCAAGATCATCAAGGACAGGTTTGATCCGGCCAAGGACGTGACCCACGATCAGGTGCGCGAAAAATATCGCCTGGTCAAACGCCACGACCGCGTGGGGCGCATGGCCGATACTCAGGAATTCTCCAACTTTATTGCCCGCCAGGATCACTTTGACCCCGACTGCCTGGCGCACCTGCTCGAAGTTGCACCCTCCACGGTGGCGCTGAAAGGCGACAAGGTGATTATCCGCCACTGCTACACCGAACGCCTGATGACGCCGCTCAACCTTTACCTGAAAGACTGTGACGAAGCCGAGCAGCTGACGATTCTCAAAGACTACGGCAATGCCATCAAACAGCTGGCGGCGGCCAACATCTTTCCCGGCGATATGCTGCTGAAAAACTTTGGCGTCACCCGCCACGGGCGCGTGATTTTTTACGATTACGACGAAATCAGCTACCTCACCGACTGCCATTTTCGCGCGATTCCCAAGCCGAGCCACCCCGAGCAGGAACTCGCTGGCGAGCCGTGGTTTTCAATCGGCCCGAACGATATTTTCCCCGAAGAATTCGGGCCGTTCCTGATCGCCAACCCCACCCGCCGCGAGCAGTTTTATCGCCTGCACCCGGAAATTTTCGACCCGGCCTACTGGCAGGGCCTGCAGCAGGACATTCGCGCCGGCCGGGTGATCGACGTTTATCCGTATCGCAACAAACAGCGGTTTAACGGCGCCCGGGCGGCGCTGATACACTGAGTGCTTTCGACCCAAAAGCGAGGACGACATGACCCAGACGCCGCATCTGGTGGTGTTCAGCGGTTCGGGCATCAGCGCTGAAAGCGGCATCGAGACGTTCCGCGCCAGCGACGGCCTGTGGGCAAACCACGCCGTTGAAGACGTGGCCACGCCCGAGGGCTTTCGCCGCGACCCCGGCCGCGTGCTCGAATTTTACAACCGCCGCCGCGAGCAGGTGCGCCGTGCCCGGCCCAACGCTGCGCATAAGGCGCTCGCCGGGCTTGAGCAGGCCGGGTTTCGCGTCAGCATCATCACCCAGAATATCGATGACCTGCACGAGCGCGCCGGCTCTAAAAGCGTGTTGCACCTGCACGGCGAGATTTTAACCGCCCGCTCAAGCGTCGATGCGCGCATGCGCTATCCGCTGCCCAGGGGCGGCATTGCGCTGGGTGACCTGTGCGACATGGGCAGCCAGCTGCGCCCCGACGTGGTCTGGTTCGGCGAGCCCGTGCCGTTGTTTGACGAGGCCTGTGCGCTGGTCGAAGAGGCGGATTTTCTGCTGGTGGTAGGCACGTCGCTGGCCGTTATGCCGGCGGCGTTGCTGCTTGACTACCTCAACGTGGAGGTTCCCTGCGCGCTGGTGGACCCCAACGCCCGTGCGTTAAGCCCGCCCGGCGTGCAGCCGCTCAGCGCGACCGCGGGCGAGGGCGTGCCCGCGCTTACCCGCCAGTGGCAGCGCGAGGGTCAATTAGCGTTGGTCCGCGAGGCCGGATGAAAACCACGCCTTCATCACGTTGGTGATTTTTTGCAGGTCGTTTTCGCTAGTGATGTAGGCGGGCATGGTGTACATCCAGCGGCCGAAGGCGCGCAGCCAGACGCCGCGTTCCCGGGCAAACTCGCGCACGCCGTCAAGCGCGCTAGCGTCGTGGACTTCGATCACCGCGGCGGCGCCGAGCACGCGAACGTCGGCCACGGCGTCACAGGCGTTAAGTGCGGCGTCGTCCTTCAGCTCGCGGGTTAATACCTCGCTCAGCCGGGCGATCTTGCCCAGATAGTCGTCTTCCTCAAACACCCGCAGGCTCTCGAGCGCCACGCGGCAGGCCAGCGGATTGCCCATAAAGGTGGGGCCGTGCATAAAGGCGTGGATGTCGCTGTCGCCCCTGAAGGCGTCGTGGACGCGGTCGGTGGCAAGCGTCGCGGCGTGGCCGATGTAGCCGCCGGTCAGCCCCTTGGAGAGCACCATGATATCCGGCGTCACGTCGGCGTGGTTGGCGGCAAACAGCTTGCCGGTGCGGCCAAAGCCGGTGGCCACTTCATCAAATACCAGCAGCACGTTGAACTCGTCGCATAGCGCGCGGGCGCCGCGCAGGTAGTGCGGCGAGGTCATGTTCAGCCCGCCGGCGGCCTGCAGCAACGGCTCCATCAGCAGCGCGGCAATTTCGTGATGGTGGCGCTCGAGCACTTCGCGCAGGGCGGCAAGGTCGCCCTCGACGTCGTCGGGGGCAGCATCAAAAGGGGCGGTTGGCGCCGGGGCGAAGTGGTGCTGTGGCAAAAGCGGGCTGAACAGCCGGTGCATGCCGTTGTCCGGGTCGCACACCGCCATGCAGCCGCTGGTATCGCCGTGGTAGCCGCGCTTGAGTGCCAGCATGCGCGTCTTTTCCGGACGATCGGTGAGGATGTGATACTGCAGCGCCATTTTCATCGCCACTTCCATGCCCACCGAACCGCTGTCGATGAAAAACACGTGGTTCAGCCCCTCGGGCGTAATGCGCACCAATTCACGGGCAAGCTGCTCGGCGGGGTCGTGGGTAAGCCCGGCGAGCATCACGTGGCACAGCGTTTGCGCCTGGTCGGTAATGGCCTGAACAAGGCGCGGGTGACGATAGCCGTGGATCATGCACCACCACGAGCAGCAGGCGTCGAGCAGCCACTCGCCGCCTTCCAACTCGAAGTAGGCGCCGTCGCCGCCGACTACCTTGGGTGGTTTAGGGGCCGGGTTGGAGGAATGGTTCAGGCGCTGGTAGGGGTGCCAGACGGGGGAAGTCATTGCAGTTCCTGTAAGGTCAAATACGTTGATGCCGCCTCGGCGGAGGGCGCTTTAAGGTGAGGAATAATGCCCAGACAGGGCGCGCCCAGCTTGCGCTCCAGCAGCTCAAGGTTGGCAGTGAAGCGCGGCGTGTCGGCGCTGAACGCGGGGTCAATCGCGCTGCCCACCCAGCCGACAAGCCTGAGGCCGTCGGCGGCGATAGCTTCGGCGCTGAGCCGGGCGTGATTCAGGCAGCCAAGCGTCAGCCCCACGGTAAGGATCACCGGCAGCTTGAGCCCGGCGGCCAGCTCAGAAAAATCCTCATCGGCGTTGAGCGGAACCCGCCAGCCGCCGGCGCCTTCTACCAGAGTAAAATCTCGCGGCGTCTGTTTTAGGGTTTGCCTGAGCGCATCAATAATGGCGGCGGCGCTGAGCGGGCGGCCGGCCTCTGCGGCGGCCAGATGCGGGGCAATGGCCGGAGCAAAGGCAAACGGATTGACGGTGCTATACGCTACCGGCGGGGCACTGTGCGCCTGCAGCGCCAGCGCGTCGGCGTTGCGCAGCCCGCTTTCGGTTACGTCGCTGCCCGAGGCCACGGGCTTTAACCCGAGGGTGGAGTAATCGCGGCGCCGCGCCGCATAGAGCAGCGCGCTGGTCACCAGCGTTTTGCCCGCATCGGTGTTGGTGCCGGTAACAAAATAGGTGCTCATGGCAGTTACTCCGGGGTTGATGGCCGTTCCAGCGTCAGCGTCAGGCAGCGGTAACTGACCGGCAGCCCCTGCGGGGTGCGGCGCGTTTCCAGCCGGGCGGCGGCGGCCTCGACGTCGCGGCGAGTCAGCGCAGCGCTGGAACTGGGACGCGGCACCTGTGCGCCCACGCCCTTGATCGAGGCCATCACCGCGCGCATATCGGGGTAGTAGTAGCGTTCGCGGTGCTCGCATTGGCGCACCACATCAAGCCCGGCGGATTCGGCGGCGCGGCCATAGTGGGCGGCGCTTTTATAAGCCAAAAGCGCCTCGGGGCGCTGCCAGGCAAAGGCGATTTCTTCGAGCGTGCCGGCAAGCAGCGTGGTGATAACCGCCCGCCCGCCGGGGGCGAGCACCCGGGAAAATTCGGCCATCACGGCGTCCATATCGGTGCACCACTGCAGCGCAAGGCTGGAAAACACCAGCCCGATACTCGCGCTCTCAACGGGCAGCGCGCCGGCATCGCCCTGGCGCCAGTCAACGCGGGTCGGGCGGTTTCGTGCCTGATCCAGCATGCCGGGGGCGATATCCACGCCGATAACGCGGGCGGCCGGGTAGCGCTCGGCCAGGCGCTGGGTCCAGTAGCCGGTGCCGCAGCCCACGTCCAATACGCTTGACGCGTTAGTCGGGAGCGCCTGCCACAGCCCCTCGCCGATGCGCTGCTGAGCGGTGGCCAGCTCGTCGTAGCGCGGCGCGGCGCGAGAAAACGCCCGGGCAACCCGCGCCTGCCAGTCGGTCGTTAGCGGTGTATCGCGTTGCAAAGCAAGCGTGGTCATGATGCCTCCACGGGGCGCGTGGTCATACCGGCGGCTAGCCGGTGAAGCACCTCAACCAGCGCGGCGGGCTGAGACACCATCGGGCAGTGCCCGGCCTGGGTCAGTCGCGTGACAAGCCGCTCGGCCTGTGGTTCGGCGCCTAATAGCGGATCGTTTTTCCCCGCCAGATGCGTTACAGGGCAGGGCAAGGCGGCCAGCCGCTCGCGGTTATCCAGCGTGCTTAGCCAGCCAAGCCCCGCGGCAAGGGTGGCCGTATCTGCCGGCGGAGTGCTGCCCAGCAGGCTGCTCAGCTCACGAAAAGCCGCGCTGGGCGAAGGCTCGCCGCGAGTTTGCCAGCGCAAAAAATGCCGCCACGTTGCCGTGGGCGAGCGCTCAAAGGCGCGGGTGAAGTCGGCAAGGGCGTCGGGCGTGACGCCGCCCGCCGTGCAAAAGTGCGCGCCGGCGCCCAGCAGAATCAGCCCTTGCGGGGCGGGCAGATGCGCGGTCAGCGCAGTTGCTAAAAGCCCGCCGAGCGACCAGCCGACCCAAACGCTGTCTGGCGCCAACTTATCGGTCATGGCGTCAGCGGTGGCGGTCAGGCTGGCCGGTTCGACAAGCGCGGGCGTGGTGTCGGCCCGTGTTGAAGTTTCGTCCCGTGATAAAGAATACCCCGGCCAGTTGGGCGTAGTAACGTTGACGCCTTCCGGCCAATGTGGGGCGAGCGATTGCCAAATGCGCGAATCCACGCCCCAGCCGGAAAGCAGCGTCAAGCGTAACGCGGTACTCATGGCGCCACCTCGCGCTGGCACTGCGCAAGGCCATCGAGCAGCCGTGCAATATCGTGTTGGGTATGCCGCGCGCTGAGCGTAATGCGCAGTCGCGCCTGCCCCAAAGGCACGGTGGGCGGGCGAATAGCACCCACGGCAATGCCCGCACGCTCAAGGCTGGTGGCCCAGCGCAGCGTGCGCGCCTCGTCACCCAGCATCAGCGGCTGAATCGGCGTGGTTGAATCGGCCAGCGGCAGACCCAAACGCTGGGCTTCGCGGCGAAAGGTGGCGATGTTGGCGTTAAGGCGGGCACGGTGTTCGGGTTCACTGCGCACAATCTCAAGCGCTTTGAGAGTAGCGCTGGCCACTGCCGGCGGCTGGGCGGTGGTGTACACGTAGCTACGTGCGAACTGGGTGACGTGGTCGATCAGCGCGGCGTCTCCGGCGACAAAGGCGCCGCCGGTGCCCAGCGCTTTGCCCAGCGTGCCGACCAATACCGGCACCTCAGCACTGCCCATGCCTTCGCTACAGCCGCCGCCGTGCTCGCCGAGCACGCCGATGCCGTGGGCGTCGTCGATCATCAGCCAAGCTTGGTACCGGCGGGCCGCGTTGGCCAGTGCGTGAACGTCGGCGACGTCGCCGTCCATGCTGAACACGCCGTCGCTGACGATCAGCCGGTGCGCGGCGCGGCTGCGGGCAAGCAGGCGCTCCAGATCGCTGCTGTCGCGGTGATGAAAACGCCGGGAACGCGCGCCGGCAAGCGTCGCACCGTCGATCAGCGAGGCGTGATTGAGGCGGTCTTGAAACACCGCTGTCTCGCCGTCGGCCAGCGCCTGAAGCACGCCGAGGTTGGTCATGTAGCCGGTGGAAAACAGCAATACCCGTTCGCGGCCGAGCCACTCGGCCAGAGCGTTTTCCAGCGCCTCGTGGACGGCCAAATGGCCGCTAACCAGATGCGAAGCGCCTGCGCCTGCGCCAAAGCGGCGTGCGCCCACGGCCGCGGCCTCGGCGACGCGCGGATCCAGCGCGAGCCCCAGATAGTCGTTGCCGGCAAAATCCAGCGCCGCGCCGTGGTTAACCCGCCGGCGGCGCCAGCGCTGGGCGCCTTCGCGCTCATGGCGCGCGGTGGCCAGGCGTTCGGGCCAGGGCGTTGTGTTCGCTACTGATTCGGACGCTGTTGCAGAGACGGGCTCAGGCACTGGCATCCACCGCTAAGGCGTCGGCTTTGGCCGCATGCGCCTGCCGAGCAAGGCGTTCGTCGTGAAGCGCTTCGCTTTCGCAGGTCTCGCGGGTTTCGGGGTGCAGCCCGAGTTTGGCAAACAGCGCGCGGTCGAGGTCGGCCTGGGGGTTGTCGGTGGTCAGCAGTTTGTCGCCGTAAAAGATCGAGTTGGCCCCGGCCATGAAGGCCAGCGCCTGAGTGGGCTCGCTCATGTTCTCGCGCCCGGCGGAAAGGCGCACATGGCTTTTCGGCATCATGATGCGCGCTACAGCAATGGCGCGGACAAACTCCAGCGGGTCCATGTCTTCGACGTTTTCCAGCGGCGTGCCCGGCACCTTGACCAGCATATTGATGGGCACCGACTCCGGGTGCGGGGAGAGGCTGGCCAGCTGTTGCAGCAGCGCGCTGCGGTCGCGATCGCTTTCGCCCATGCCCAGAATCCCGCCG
Organism: Vreelandella subglaciescola; assembly: GCF_900142895.1. NCBI lineage: Bacteria > Pseudomonadati > Pseudomonadota > Gammaproteobacteria > Oceanospirillales > Halomonadaceae > Vreelandella > Vreelandella subglaciescola. Next base: position 1,314,348 of record NZ_LT670847.1, on the reverse strand, counting down.
GTGCACACCTTCATACCCGCGCCGCGCACGTGGTCGAGGGTTTCCAGCCGTTCGCCGAAGGTGCGGGTGGTGATGATCTCGCCGTAGTACTCCGGCGAGGTGTCGAGGTTGTGGTTGTAGTAGTCAAGCCCGGCCTCGGCCAGCCGGCCAGCCTGAGCGTTGTCCACGCTGCCCAGCGTCATGCAGGTTTCAAGCCCCAGCGTCTTCACCTGGCGGACCATTTCCTCGACCGCCGGCATATCGCGCTCGCGGGGGCTTTTCCAAGCCGCCCCCATGCAGAAGCGGCTCGCGCCGGCTTCCTTGGCGGCGCGCGCCTGGGTCACCACCTTGTCCACCGCCATCAGTTTTTCCTTTTCCAGCTGGGTATTGTAGTGGCCGGACTGGGGGCAGTATTTGCAGTCTTCGGGGCAGGCGCCGGTCTTGATCGACAGCAGCGTGGAGATTTGCACCGCGTTGGGCTCGAAGTGTTCGCGGTGTATCTTCTGAGCGTCAAACAGCAGGTCGTTGAACGGCAGGGTGAACAGGGCATTGATCTGTTCAAGGGTCCAGTCATTGCGTGGCGCGGCGGTCTCGGTCATGTGTCAACCTTATATGTTTTTTAAGTTGACGGGACTTTAGCGATGCGACGTATTTCATGTCAACCCGAAAAAATAAAATGGTTTACATGGTGGGCGTCAACAAGGGCGCGGCGTCGTCACGCGGCGGCGGCTGCTTTATACTGCACGCTTTATGACAAGCAGCGGGAGCGCACATGCAGCGTGAGGAACATCCTCAGCCGGTACGCGGCGAGTTCAAGGCGCGGGGCAGCTTTGTGGTGCGCTGTGATGAGTGCAACCTGCCGGCGCTGAACTGCCTGTGCCCGTATCGAGTCAGTGCCAAAAGCCGTGCTCAGATATGGTTGATTACCCACCGCATGGAGCACTACAAGCCGACCAATACCGGCCGGCTGATTGGCGATGTGCTGGAGGAGACGCGGGTGTTTACCTGGCACCGCACCGATCCCGACCCAACGCTTCTGGCGTTGCTGGATGATTCGCGCTACGCGCCCTTTGTGGTGTTTCCCGACGACCAGCCCGACTACGATAGCGGGCGCGTGGTGGGCATTGACGCGGTAACAGGCGCGCAGGCGGCGGGTAAAGTGGCGGTGTATATCCTGCTGGATGGCACCTGGCGTCAGGCGCGGCGGATTTTTCGCAAAAGCCCCTATCTGGATCGATTGCCGGTACTGCCGCTGCGCACCACACGCGAAACCCGCTATCGGCTGCGCAAACCGGCCTCCATCGATCACCTGTGCACGGCGGAAGTGGCCGCAGAGCTTCTACGCCAGGGCGGCGACGCCAATGCCGCCGACGTGCTCGACGACTACTTTGATGCCTTCAACCAAAGCTACGCGGCCAGCCGTGGCCACCGTAAGATCGAAACGCCAAGCCCCGCCATGCAGCGGCTGCTGGCGCGGCAACATCTTGTTCAGGAGTGAAAAATAATGCGGTATTTCGAGCGTTTTAATCGACTTTTCCCCGTGTGGGCGGTGCTGTTGGCCGTGGTGGCCGCAGTGGTGCCCGATTGGTTTACAGGGTTGGCGGGGCAGATCAAGCTGCTGCTGATGGTGATCATGTTCGCGATGGGACTGACGCTCTCGGGCAGTGATTTTGCCCGCGTGGTGAAATCTCCCGCGCCGATTGCGGTTGGCGTGGTCTTGCAGTTTTTGATCATGCCGCTGGCGGCATTGGCCATCTCCCGCGTGCTTTCCTTGTCGCCGGAACTGACCGTGGGAATGGTGCTGGTGGGGGCTACCGCCGGCGGCACATCGTCCAACGTCATGACCTGGCTTGCCGGCGGGCGGGTCGCGCTGTCGGTCTCGATGACGATGGTCTCGACGCTGATTTCCGTGGTGGCCACGCCGCTTTTAACCCTGCTACTGGTCGGGAAAAGTGTGGATGTGCCGGCCGCGGGGATGCTTTTGAGTATCGCGCAGCTGGTGGTCGGCCCCATTGTGATGGGCGTTGTGGTGCATCATCTGCTGGGCAAGCGCATCAAGGCGGTAGAGCCTGCGCTAGCGAGTTTGGCGATGCTCTCCATCGTGTTGATTATTGCCATTGTGGTGGCTTTGAATGCAGATCGTTTGGCCACGCTGGGCCCGATTGTGGCGCTGGCTGTCATTGCCCACAACGGCGTGGGGCTGGCGGGCGGCTATGCGTTGGCGAAAGCCATGCGCTTTGATGAGCGTACCGCCCGCACGATTGCCTTTGAGGTCGGGTTGCAAAACTCTGGCCTGGCCGTCGCGCTTGCCAACCAGTTTTTCACCGCCGGCGCGGCCTTGCCGGGAGCGCTTTTCTCGGTCTGGCATAACGTTTCCGGCTCTTTGCTCGCCGGGTGGTGGAAGCGCCGCCCCTTGTCAGGAGAAGGCGAGTTGGCGGGAGAAACGTCGCGTCCTGTGACTCGCTAGAACGGGCTATGGCCGCCTGCGGCGCAGGGCGGTGGCAATCCACTGCCAGCGGTTGATCAGCAGGGCGAGAAAGATCAGCCCGCAGCCGCCCAGCTGCAGAGCGGTCATGGTTTCGCCATACCAGAGGGCGGCGAACAGCGCCGTCCAGACCGCTTCGAGCATCAGGATCACCGAGGCGTGGCTGGGCGTGGTCAGGCTTTGGCCCTTGATCTGCAGGAAAAACCGCAGCGCGCTGGCGAGAATGGCGCTGGACAGAAACCAGCCCCAAATCGCCGGGGTGAGGGCATAGGCGCCGTGCTCAAAAGCAAACGAGGCCGGCGTGAGCACAAGGCCAACCACCAGCAGCTGCAAGGCGGTGAGCGGCAGCGCCGGCAGGTGGCGCACCACGCGGATGTTGACGTTGATCAGCAGCGCAAAGCACGCCGCCGAGCAGAGCATGAACAGCTGCCCCGCTTCGAGCCGAAAGCCGGTATTTAACGACAGCAGGGCAAAGCCCAGTAGCGCCACCGGCATGGCGACCCAGGTGGTGCGCGGCGGTTGCTCGCCGAACAGCAGGCGCGCCACGACCGGCACCATCAGAATGCCCAGGCTGTTGATAAAAGCGCTTTCGCCCAGGTGGTGCGAATGCGCCAACCCCAGCACCCAAAAGGCAATGGCGGCGCTGAACAGCAGGCCGACCAGCAGCCCGCGCCGCAGTGCCGCCGCAGATAGTCGGCGCAGCCCCGGCCAGGCAAAGCCTGCGAGCAGGACGCCGGCGAGCAGAAATCGCGTGCCGATAAAGCCGATGGGCGGCATGCCGGCCAGGGTTTCCTTGGAGAAAATCCAGCCGGCGGCGGCAATCAGCGTGACGAGCAGCAGCAGGGCATCAGCCTGCCAGGAGGCACGCGCGTGGTTCACGCCTCCCCGCCAAACAGCGCGCCGGCGATGCGAAAGCCGGCGATCCAGGTGCCGGCGGCCGAGCCGAGGGTAGCGAATAAAAACACCAGCAGCGTGCGCGAAACGCGGTTTTTCCACCAGCCTTTCAGCTGGGTGACGTCGTGGCGCAGCGTGGCGAAGTCGCGCACCTTGGGCCGGCGCATGTAAAGCTCGACGCCGGCAGCGACAAAGCCCGCACCGATGGTCGGGTTCAAGGAAGTCAGCGGGGCGGCGACAAACGTCGCCAGCACCGTTACCGGGTGTGCCAGGGCGATAATGGTAGCGCCGGCGGAAAGCACGCCGTTGATCAAAAACCACTCGCTGACCAGCTGCCAGCCCAGATCGGTATTGCGCGAAAAGCCGATGGCAAACCCGATCAACACCAGCGCGGATACCACCCAGGGCAGTGCCTTCCAGATTTTCGACGGCGCCGGCGTGGCCTCAAGGGTTTCCCGCTCTTCGGCAGGCGCCTGCGGCAGCGGTGCATCAAGGTGCTCGCCGGTGCCCTGCAGATGCCCGGCACCGATCACCACCAGCACGTGGCGATAGCGCCCGGGCGGCGCGGTTTCGGCCAGACGCAGCGCCATGTAGCGGTCGCGTTCGCGGATCAGCGGCGTATACAGGGCTTCGGATTCGGCGGCAAACTCGCTGAAGGTGGCTTCCAGCACGTCGCCTTCCTTGAGCTTTTCGATGTCCTCGGAGGAAATTTTCTGCCGCGAGAGCACGCTGCCCAGAAGCCCCGACAGCAGCCCGAAACGCTGCCACCAGGGCACGCTGTGATAGACCCGTTTGAGGGTGGTGCCGACGTCGCGGTCGATGAGCAACAAGGGCAGCTTGAGCCGCTCCGACTGCTCTACCGCGGCGCGCATTTCTGCGCCCGGCTGAATGCCCGACTGCTCGGCGATGCGCTGCTGAAAGGCCCCCAGCGCCAGGCTGGCCGCGACCATGCCGGCTTTCCCTTGCTTGAATACCTGAAACAGGTCCTGTTCGCCCATGGCGTCGGGCTGGGTCATGCTGTGGTGGCGCGCGGCGCACAGCTCGATGGCCACGGCGTCGAACTCACCGGTGGCCAGCAGCGCGTCGACATCGTCGGCGCTTTCCCGGGACACGTGGGCGGTGCCCAGCAGGGTGTATTGCGTGGCGCCTACGGTGACGGTTTTTAACGGCCCGCTGGTCGCAGGTAGCGCATTGGGCGCGGGTGACAGCACTTCATCTTCGCTCATGCAGGAGTCTCGATCGTCGGCAAATGAAAGGCGCCGCTAGCGGCGCCAGAAAGCGGGAGTAAACAGCACCAGTACGGTAAAGATTTCCAGGCGTCCGAGCAGCATGGCAACCACCAGCACCCATTTGGCAAAGGCGGGCATGTTGCCGTAGTGGGTGCTGGCTTCGCCCAGCGCCGGCCCCAGGTTGTTGAGCGCTGAGCCCACGGCCGACCAGGCGGTGATCTGATCGACGCCGGTGGCCATGACGCCGACCATCATCAGGAAAAACAGCATCACGTAGACCGAGAAAAAGCCCCACACCGCCTGGGCGATGCTGTCGGGCACGCTGACCTTGCCCACTTTGACCGCGATCACCGCGTTGGGGTGGATCAGCCGCATGACCTCGCGCATGCCCTGCTTCAGGATCAGGATAATGCGGATGACCTTCATCCCGCCGGCGGTGGAGCCGGAACAGCCGCCGACAAAGGCCGCGACAAACAGCAGAAACGGCAGGGCGCCCGGCCAGGTGGAAAAGTCCGCCACGGAAAACCCCGACGTGGTGGCAACGGATACCACCTCGAACAACGCGTGGCGCAGCCCCAGGCTGGTGTCGTAGGTATTCGTCAGCCACAGGGTAATCGTCGTGATGCTGACCAGCCCGAGCAGGAAGAGCATCAGAAACCGCGCTTCGGGGTCCTGAAAGTAGTGCAGCAGGCGTTTTTCGCGCCAGGCAATAAAGTGCAGGCTGAAGCTGAACGCTGAAATCAGCATGAACCCGGCACAGATCAACTCGATGGCGGCGCTGTCAAAAAAGCCGATGCTGGCGTCGTGGGTGGAAAACCCGCCGATGGCCACGGTGGAAAAACTGTGCCCGATGGCATCAAACCAGTCCATGCCCGCGGCCATGTAGGCGAGCGTGCAGGCGATGGTCAGCGTGACGTAAATGTACCAGAGCGCCTTGGCGGTTTCGGTGATGCGCGGGGTGAGCTTGGAATCTTTCAGCGGGCCGGGGATTTCGGTGCGATACAGCGCCATGCCGCCGACGCCCAGCGTGGGCAGAATGGCTACGGCCAGCACCACGATCCCCATGCCGCCAAGCCACTGTAGCTGCTGGCGATAGTAGCGGATGGACTCGGGCAGAAAGTCGATTCCGGTGATGACCGTGGCACCGGTGGTGGTAAGCCCGGAGAACGACTCGAACACGGCATCGGTCAGCGACAGCGCCGCTTCGCCGAAAAGCATCAGCGGCAGCGAGCCGAACAGCGCCAGCACCGTCCAGAACATCGCCGCGATGAGAAAGCCGTCGCGGATGCGCAGCTCCTTGTGCTCGCGGCGGTTGGGCAGGTAAAGCATCAGGCCGGTGATCGCCGTAATGGCGATACCGATGGCAAACGCGTTCCATGCGCCGTCGCGAAACCATAGCGACACCAGCATTGGCGGCAGCATGGTGAGGCTGAACAGCATCAGCAAAAGCCCCAGTATACGCAGAATCACCCGCAGGCTCATGGTCGGCGTGGCTCCTTGTGGTTGGTCACGCAGGGTGGGCGCAGGAGGTGCGGCATATCAGAAAAAGCTCAGCCCGACCTGAAACAGGCGCTCGACGTCGCGGATGCGCCGCTTGTCGATGACGAACAGAATCACGTGGTCGCCTGACTCTACCATTACGTCGCTCCGCGCGATCATCACTTTCTTGCCGCGCACAATGGCGCCAATGGTGGTGCCCTGAGGCAGGTCGATGTCACTAATGCTGCGCCCGACCACCTTGGACGACTGCTTGTCGCCGTGGGCGATGGCCTCGATGGCCTCGGCCGCGCCGCGGCGCAGCGAGTGCACGTTGACGATATCACCGCGGCGCACGTGGGTAAGCAGGCTGCCGATGGTGGCCTGCTGGGGCGAGATGGCGATGTCGATTTCGCCGCCCTGCACCAGGTCGACGTAGGCGGCGTTGTTGATCAGGGTCAGCACCTTTTTGGCCCCGAGACGCTTGGCGAGCAGCGACGACATGATGTTGACCTCGTCGTCGTTGGTCAGCGCGCAGAAAATATCGCAGTCTTCGATGTTTTCTTCTTCCAGCAGGCGCTTGCTGGTCGCGCTGCCGTGCAGCACCACGGTGCGGTCAAGGCGTTCGGACAGCTGGGTACAGCGTTTCAGGCTGTGCTCGATGATCTTGACCTGATGGCTGTGTTCCAGATGTTCGGCCAGACGCTCGCCGATGTGGCCGCCGCCGGCAATGACGATACGGCGAAAGGTGCGCTCGATACGCCGCAGCTCGCTCATGACCGCACGGATATCGCGCCGGGCGGCGAGGAAGAACACTTCGTCGTCGGCTTCGATCACGGTGTCGCCACGCGGGATGATCGGCCGGTTGCGGCGGTAAATGGCCGCCACGCGGGTATCCACGTTGGGCATGTGGCGGCGCAGGAACGCCAGATCCTGGCCCACCAGCGGGCCGCCGTAGAAGGCCTTGACCGCCACCAGCTGTACCAGCCCGCCGGCAAACTCGAGCACCTGCAGCGCGCCGGGGTGTTCGATCAGGCGGCGTACGTGGTCGGTGACCACCTGCTCGGGGCTGATCAGCACGTCGATGGGAATCGCCTCGTGAGCGAAAAGCCCCTTGCGCGTCAGGTAGGCGGTGGTACGCACCCGGGCAATTTTGGTCGGCGTGCGAAACAGCGTGTGCGCCACCTGACAGGCAATCATGTTGATTTCGTCGGTGTTGGTCACCGCGATCAGCATGTCGGCGTCTTCGCAGCCGGCTTCGCGCAGCGTGATCGGGTACGAGCCGGGGCCGGTAATAGTGCGGATATCCAGCTTGGTATGCAGCTCGCGCAGCCGATCGCCGTCGGTATCCACCACGGTGATGTCGTTTTCTTCGCGCGCCAGATGTTCCGCCAGCGTGCCGCCGACCTGGCCGGCGCCGAGAATAATGATTTTCATCGCGTTAGTGGGCGTCCGTCGTCGAGCGCTTCTCTAGCCGCGCATAGAAAAAGCCGTCGTGGCTTTCAAGCTGCGGGAACAGTTGCCGGCCGTCGCCGCTGACCTGCCCCCAGGCGACGTCGTCGGGCGTGGTGACGCGAGCGTTCGGGGTGCGTGCGAGAAAGGCACTGACCTGCTCGGCGTTTTCTTCCGGCAGTACCGAGCAGGTGGCGTAGAGCAGGGTGCCGCCTTCGACCAGCAGCGGCCAGAGGTTGTCCAGGATGCGCCCCTGCAGCGCGGCCAGCTTGGTGATGTCCGAGGGGCGGCGCAGGCGCTTGATATCCGGGTGGCGGCGAATAACGCCGCTTCCCGAGCAGGGCGCGTCGAGCAGAATGGCGTCGAACTCGCCCTGGCTCCAGTCGCCGCGCTGGCTGGCGTCGGCGTGGTGCAGCTCAGCATGCAGGCCGAGGCGCTCAAGCGTGCCTTCGACCCGCCCCAGCCGTCCGCTGTCGCTGTCCAGCGCGGTCATGGCGATGTCGAACTGCTCGAGCAGGTGCGCGGTCTTGCCGCCGGGAGCGCTGCAGGCATCCAGCACGCGGGCGCCGGGGCGCGGCGCGAGCACCGGGCCCAGCAGCACGGCGCTGAGCTGGGCGGCTTCGTCCTGCACGCTGACGTGGCCTTCCTTGAAGCCGGGCAGGGTAGTGACGTCGCAGGGGGTTTCCAGCGTAATGGCATCCGGGGCGTGCGGGCATGGCCGGCCTTCCAGACCGCACTCGGTCAAAGCGGCAAGGTAGGCTTCGCGATGGCCGTGGCGGGCATTAACGCGCAGCGTCATGGGGCCGGGCTGGTTATTGGCTTCCGCCAGCTCCCGCCACTGGTCGGGCCAGGCCTTTTTCAGCGCGTTCAACAGCCAGGCGGGGTGGGCCAGCGCGACGCTGGGGTCGCGGTCAACCTGCGTCTGTAGCGCAGCGGATTCGCGCTGTAGGCGGCGCAGGCAGCCGTTAAGCACCCGCGTGGCCCAGGCCTTGTCCAACAGCCGTGCGGCACCGGCGGTTTCACCCACCGCCGCGTGGGCGGGAATGCGCATGTACAGCAGCTGATAAATCCCCAGCAGCAGCAAGGCCTGTACGTCCTGGTCGCGCTTTTTGAACGGCTGGCGCAGCAGCACGCCGGCCAGCGCTTCAAGACGCGGCAGGCGACGGCAGGTGCCAAAGCACAGCTCCTTGAGCAAGCCGCGGTCGCGGGGGATGACGCTGTGTTCATCAAGGCCGGCAAGCGAGCCCTGATCCTTGAGCACTGGCGTCAGGGCGCGGGCGGCAGCAGCGCGGACGTCAAGGCCGGTCGAGCCGGGTTTCGTATCGCGGGGCGAGGTCATTGTGGGGTTCCTTCGCTGGGGCGGCCCAGGCGGTTACCGGCGGCCAGGCGTGGCTGACGGGCATTCAACAGTTCGCGTACGGGCAGGGCTTTGCCGCCGGGCAGCTGCGCGTGAGTCACGTGTAGTACCTCATTGCCGTCTTCGCCGCAGGCGATGCGCAAGCCGTCGTTATCCGGCGCGAGTAAAGTGCCGGGCAGCTGGGCGGCTTCTTGCTGGCCTTCCTCGGCGCTGGCTCTCACTGCTTCGGCGCTGGCCATAAACAGCCGCAGGCGTTCTTCGCCCAGCGTACACCAGGCCACCGGCCAGGGGTTGAAGGCGCGCACCCTGGCGGCAAGCTCGGCGGCGGGACGGGTGAAATCCAGCTCGGCCTCGGCCTTGGAAAGCTTGGCGGCGTAGGTCGCGCCGTTGGCGGGCTGCGGCGTGGTGTGGGCGCGGCCTTCGGCTATCGCGTCAAGCGTGCCGGTGAGCGTGTCGGCGCCCAGCGCTGCCAGCGTGTCGTGCAGTTCGCCGCCGGTGGTGGTCGCGGTGATCGGCGCGCGCGCCTCGCTGAGCACGCCGCCGGTATCAAGCCCGGCATCCATCTGCATGATGGCGACGCCGGATTCGGTGTCCCGGGCTTCAATCGCGCGTTGCAGCGGCGCGGCACCGCGCCAGCGCGGCAGCAACGAGGCGTGCACGTTGACGCATCCCAGCCGTGGAATATCCAGCACTGCCTGGGGCAGCAGCAGGCCGTAGGCCACCACCACCAGCACATCGGCGTTGAGCGCGGCCAGCGCCGCCTGGGCGTCGGCGTCTTTTAGCGTGGCGGGCTGAAAGACGTCAAGCGAATGCTCAAGCGCCAGCGTTTTGACCGGGCCCGGCGTCAACTTGCGGCCGCGGCCGGCGGGGCGATCGGGCTGGGTATACACAGCGACCACCTCGTGATGGCTGTGTAATAGAGCCTTGAGGCTTGCCGCGGCAAAATCCGGCGTGCCGGCGAAAACAACGCGCAGTGGTGACATGAACAACGCAACCCTGAAACGAAAAGGTGGTGACTAGGATAGCCCAACGGCGAAAGGCCGGAAAACCCGGGCGCTGCTGCGGGATAATCCGGCCTTGAAAGCGGTCAGCGGCGCGCTAGGCGTCCTGCATCGGCTTGTAGTGTTTTTGCATTTTCTTGCGCACGCGCTCGCGCTTGAGCGGCGAGAGGTAGTCCACAAACAGCACGCCCTCCAGGTGGTCGAGCTCGTGCTGGATGCAGTGCGCGAGCAGGTCATCGGCCTCAAGCTCGTAGGGCGTGCCTTCGCGGTCAAGCGCGCTGAGCTTGATGCGCAGGTAACGCGGCACTTCGGCGTAGTATTCGGGAATGGAAAGGCAGCCTTCCGAGAGCGGCTCCTTGTCATCGCCAAGTGCTTCGTAGCTCGGGTTGATGAGCACGAGCGGCTCGTTGCCGGTTTCGCTGACGTCCATCACCACCACGCGGCGATGAACATCCACCTGGGTGGCCGCAAGGCCGATGCCGCGGGCGTCGTACATGGTTTCAATCATGTTATCGACCAGCGTGCGCACCTCATCGTCAACCGTTTCAACCGGGGCGGCGGTTTTTCGCAACCGGTCGTCAGGGAAGGTTAATATAGGTAGTTTAGCCATAGCGTTATCTGTACCGTTATGCTGATTCCGTGAGGCACCCAAGCCGTGTGTAAAAGGAAGGGCCGGCTTGTGTGCTTGGTTACCGATCATTATATCATGCTCGTCTGGGCATGCCGACAGCGGACGTCAGAGACGCGATCAGGTGCCAAAAGCCGTTTCAGCGGTTGAGATAACGTGTACGACTCATCACAGGGCGAACAGGTACATGGCAGTACATGACAGGCAGCGTAGCAGGCGAGGTGTTGGGCGGATGGCGGCGGGCATGTTCGCCATACTGTTTCTATGCTCGTTTTTAAGCTCGATTTCAAGCCCGGTTTTCAGCCAGACAGCGGGGGCAGACGGCGTACGAATACGCGATGACGCACCGCAACGCTATACGGTCAAAGCCGGCGATACCCTGTGGGATATTTCAGGGCATTTTTTACACTCGCCCTGGCGTTGGCCCAGCGTGTGGCGGAAAAATCCGCAGATCGATAACCCGCACCTTATTTACCCCGGTGACGTTCTCACCCTGCGCGACTGCGATGGTCGACCGTGCATCAGCCTTGAGCGTGGCCGCAACGTGGTAAAAATCTCGCCCGAGATGCGTGCGCTGCCGCGCCGCGAGGTGATTACGCCGCTGCCGATGAGCGTGCTTGAGGCGTTTTTACGCGAGCATCGCATTGTGGCTGACGCCGAGCCGCTGAACGAGCTGGCGTATGTTATTGCCGGGGATAACAAGCGCCTTATCAGCGGGGCGGGCGACCCGATTTTTGCCCGCGTGGCGGATTCAGCGGATGTTGCCGCGTTGACGTCAGGCGCGCCGCTGGGCATTTTTCGCCCCGGTGAGCGCTACCAGGACGTCGCCGGCCAACCGCTGGGCCGTGAGCTTATTGGCATCGGCGAGGCTGCGCTGATCAGCCGCGATGGCGACGTGGTCAAACTGAGCGTACAAAAAGCCGCTCAGGAGGTGCGCAATAACGACATCCTGCTGCCGCTTGAAACCCGCCTGCAGCCACAGGATATGAGGCCACGCGTGCCGCAGCATGATGTTGCCGGCCATATTGTCGGCGTGCCCGGCGGCGTACGTTTTATCGGCCGCCTGCAGGTGATCGCGATTGATCTGGGCACCGAAGATGGCCTTCAGCCCGGCCACGTGCTGCGTATCGATCAGCAGGGCGAGCGGGTGGTTGATCCGCGCACCGAAGAACTGGTCAAACTGCCCGACGAGACGGCCGGCACGCTGGTGGTGTTCCGGCCTTACGACAAAATCAGCTACGCTATCGTCATGGAGGCCACCAACACGCTGGCCGTCGGTGATGCGGTACGCCCGCCGCGCTAAGCGCCGGGACGGTGATAACGCGGCGATAACGGCTGCAAGGAGAGAGGCATGAACGCCAGGGAGTGGCTGGCAGTCTTTGCGCTGCCGGGGCTTGGGCCCCAGCGGCTGGCCAGAATTGTTGCGCAGGCGCCCGAATGGCCGGAAGGCTGGCTGGTGCTATTGCCCCGCCAGGCGGCCACGGCGCTGCGTTTGTGGCTTGAGCATCCGGCCAGAAGCCCGCTCACGCCCGCCATCGACTCAAGCCTTGCCTGGGAGCAGGCAGCCCCCGAACACACGGTTTTACACCGCGATCACCCCGATTTCCCCGCGCTGCTGAGCGAGATCCCCGACCCGCCGGCCGTGCTTTGGGCGCAGGGCGACCTGCACGCACTGACTCGGCCCGGGCTTGCCGTGGTGGGCAGTCGTCGTCCCACGGCGGAAGGCGCGGCCAACGCTCGGGCGTTTGCGCGGGAGCTTGTCCAACGCGGTTTTTGCATTACCAGCGGCATGGCACTGGGCGTTGACGCCGAGGCTCAGCGCGCCGCGCTGGACGCTGGCGGCGCGAGCATCGCCGTTCTTGCCACCGGTATCGACGTCATCTACCCCGCTCGCCACCGCGAGCTGTACCAGCGGCTGGGCAGCACGCCCGGCGGACTGTTGCTGGCGGAACACCCGCCCGGCACCCGGGCGCATCCGGCTTTTTTTCCGCGTCGCAACCGCATCGTTACCGGCTTGTCGTTGGGCACGCTGGTGGTGGAAGCCGCCGAAAAAAGCGGCTCGCTGGTCAGCGCCCGGCTGACCCTTGAGCAGGGGCGCGAGCTGTTTGCCCTGCCGGCCTCCTTGCATAACGTACAGGCGCGGGGCTCGTTACAGCTGCTGCGCACCGGTGCCACGCTGGTGTGCGAAAGTGATGATATCGTCGCCGAGCTGACTCAGTGGGCCGGTCACCACCCCGCCTGTCAGCCGCCGGCCGCCCACGCGCCGGCAGAGCCGCTGGACGCGCAAGTCGACGAGCCGGCGGACGAATTGCTGGCCGCGTTGAGTGCCACGCCCACGCCAATTGACGCGCTGGTGCAGCAGGCCGGCCTGACCGTGGGCGAGTGCCAGCAGCGCTTGCTGATGCTCGAACTTGACGGGCACGTTGCCCAGCAGCCCGGCGGCTGGGTGCGTCGGGCGCGTCTCTAGCCCTATGCCTGTGGTCTGCGCGGCTATGTTACGATTGTGGCCGCTTGATTGACGCCGCGAGGAGGCCCCATGCCGACGGCTGACCCTGAGTTCTCCCAACATGACAACGCCGCGCTGGCTAGCGCCGTGCGTGCGCTGCGCAATGGCCAGGTGATTGCCTGCCCCACCGAGGCCGTGTGGGGGCTTAGCTGTGACCCGCACAGCGATGCCGCCCTGGCGCAGCTGATGCGCATGAAGGCCCGCGATCCGGCCAAGGGCGTGATTGTGGTGGCAGCCAGCATCGCTCAGTTTGAGCCGTGGCTGAAAGACCTGCCGTATGCGTTGTATGCGCCGCTGCTAACCAGCTGGCCGGGACCGGTGACGTGGCTGGTGCCGGATAACGGCACCGCCCCGGCGCTGGTGCGCGGCGATCATGACTGCGTGGCACTTCGCGTCACCGACCATCCGGGCATGCAGGCGCTGTGCGAGGCGTTTGGCGGTCCGCTGGTGTCTACCTCGGCCAACCGCGCCGGCGAGCCGCCGGCGATGAGTGCGGCCGAGGCGCGCGCTATCTTCGGCACTCAATCGGGCGCCGAGCTGGGCGCTGTCGTTGCCGGCCCGCTTGGCGGGCGCACGCGCCCCAGCCAGATCCGCGACCTGGCCAGCGGCCGCATGCTGCGCGCCTGAAGTCCCGAATTTCCTTCGTTTTATTCTGTTTTAGCCCCCCAGGAGCCAACCGTGGCGCATGAGCATCTTGATGACGTAAAACGCTACCTTCTCGACCTTCAGGAACGCCTGTGCGCAGGGCTTGCCCGCGCCGACGGGCATGCAGACGGCTTCAGGGAAGACAGCTGGACGCGCGAAGAAGGCGGCGGCGGCCGTTCGCGGGTGATTGAAAACGGCGTCGTGTTCGAGAAAGGCGGCGTCAACTATTCCCACGTTTACGGCACCACGCTGCCGCCGTCAGCCACGGCCGCACGCCCCGAGCTTGCCGGGCGCAGCTTTCACGCGGTGGGGGTGTCCTGGGTGCTGCACCCGCACAACCCCCACGTGCCCACCAGCCACGGCAACGTGCGCTTTTTCATTGCCGACAAACCCGGCGAAGCGCCGGTGTGGTGGTTCGGTGGCGGCTTTGACCTGACGCCGTTTTATCCGGTATTGGACGACGTGCGCCACTGGCATCGCGTGGCCAAGGCCGCCTGCGAGCCGTTCGGCAAGGACGTTTATCCGCGCTACAAGGCGTGGTGTGACGACTATTTCTACCTCAAGCACCGCGATGAAACCCGCGGCGTTGGCGGGCTGTTCTTCGACGACGTGAACCAGGACGGCTTTGACGAGTGCTTTGCCTTTCAGCGCGCGGTCGGCGACAGCTTTCTGGATGCCTACCTGCCCATCGTCGAGCGCCGCCGGGATACGCCGTTTGGCAAGCGCGAGCGCGATTTTCAGCTTTACCGCCGCGGGCGCTACGTCGAGTTCAATCTGGTGTGGGACCGCGGCACGCTGTTCGGCCTGCAAAGCGGCGGGCGCACCGAGTCGATCCTGATGTCGATGCCGCCGCTGGCGCGCTGGGAATACGCCTACCTGCCCGAAGAGGAAAGCGCCGAGGCGCGGCTGGCGGCGTTTTTAACCCCCCGCGACTGGCTCGACGAAAAGGAGTAAACCATGGCAGACCGCTACGCCGTATTCGGCAACCCGGTGGCGCACTCAAAGTCGCCGCTGATTCACTCAGCCTTTGCCGAACAAACCGGCCAGACGCTGGAATACGCCACCGTCGAGGCGCCCAAAGATGATTTCACCGGTGCCTGGCAGCGCTTTGTGCACGAGGGCGGCCGCGGCGCCAACGTCACCGTGCCGTTCAAGGGCGAGGCGTATGCGTTAAGCGCCACCCTGAGCCACCGTGCGCGGCGCGCGCAGGCGGTGAACACCCTGATTGTGGGCGGCAACGGGCGCACCTACGGCGACAATACCGACGGCGTCGGGCTGGCGCGGGATCTGGCCCACCACGGCGTGGCATTAAAGAGTAAGCGGGTGCTGGTCGTGGGCGCCGGCGGCGCGGTGCGCGGCGTGTTGGCGCCGCTGTTGGACGAAGCGCCGGGCGAGCTGTTCATCGCCAACCGCACCGCTGAAAAGGCCGTCGCGCTGGCGGAGGCGTTCAGCGATGCCGGACGCGTTAGCGGCGGCGGCTTTGAGGCGATCAGCGGCGCGTTTGACGTGGTGATCAACGGCTCAAGCGCGAGCCTGGCCGGCGATTTACCGCCGCTGCCCGAGACGCTCTTTGCCCCCGGCGCCACGGCCTACGACATGATGTACGGTGCCGAACCCACGGTATTTTTACGCTGGGCAAAGACTCAGGGCGCAAGCCCTATCGACGGGCTGGGCATGCTGGTCGAGCAGGCAGCGGAATCGTTCTTTCTGTGGCGCAGCGTGCGCCCGGATACCGCCGCCGTACGCGCTACGCTGCGCCAGGCCCTTGAAACCAGCCTTTGAGAACGATCCTTGAGAACGGCCCTTTAGGCCTGTTGCCGCCGTTGGACAAGCCCCATCATGCACAGCAGCAGGCCGACCACCGAGGTCATCATGCTGCCGTTGACGATGAACGGAGCGCGTTCGAAAAACGACGCAAAGTCCTGAGCCGAGTCGCGGCACACGCTGGCCACGTAGTCCCAGTGGCCGCCGTCAAGCTGGCAGGCGCGCACGTCGGCAAGCTCCCAGAAATACAGGCCGAGCAGCAGCAGGGGCGGCAGGATCAATAGCAGTAAACCTAAACGTATCATGGTGTTCTCTGTTGAGTGTCAGGGCCTAGGGGCGCTGGCAGTTGGGCTGACGGCCGGCGTTGCGGGCGCTTTGGTAGTCGTTCAGCGCCTGCTGCATGCCGGCTTCAAGCCCGCTGATGCGCTGGCCCTGGCTTGGGTGAGTCGACATCCACGCGGGTGGAGCACCGCCGCCGGCGCGCTGCATGTTTTGCCATAGCGTGACGCTTTCACGCGGGTCAAAACCGGCCTTGGCCATCAGCCGCAGCCCGATCATATCGGCTTCGCTTTCGTGACGGCGGGAAAAGGGCAGCAGGATACCGTACTGCGCGCCCATGCCCAAAAGCCCCATCAGCTGTTCGCCGCCTGCACCCTCGATTCCGGCAGAGCTGGACAGCACCGACAGGCCCAGCTGGGTGGCGCTTTCGGTCGAGGCGCGTTCGTTGGCGTGGTTGGCCAGCACGTGGCCCACTTCATGGCCCAGCACCGTTGCCAGCTGGGCCTGGTTGTCGGCGACGTCTAGCATGCCGCTGTTAACGCCCATGTAGCCGCCGGGCAGCGCGAAGGCGTTGGGCTCGTCGGCCTTGAACACTTCCACTTCCCAGTTTTGCTGGCGCTGTTCGCCGGGCAGTTCGGCCACGATCGCCTGGGCCACGCACTGCACGTAGCGCTGGCTGGACGCGTCGGCGGCGGGCAGCTTCTGTTGATACTGGTCAAACGCCTGAGCGCCCATCTGATTGAGCTGGTCGTCCGACATCAGCAACAGCTGGGAGCGCCCGGTCGGTGAGGTGGTGCAGGCGGCAAGCGCCGTCAGCATCGTGGTGCAAAGAGCGGTTACGGCAAGGGGACGAAACCAGCGCATAAACGTTTCCTTATCAATAGGTGAGGGTTCAGACTCGCAGGATAACAAGCAATAAGCGTAACGCGAGCA
The DNA here is from genome assembly GCF_900142895.1 of Vreelandella subglaciescola. Lineage (NCBI taxonomy): Bacteria > Pseudomonadati > Pseudomonadota > Gammaproteobacteria > Oceanospirillales > Halomonadaceae > Vreelandella > Vreelandella subglaciescola. The sequence goes on along the minus strand of NZ_LT670847.1, from coordinate 1,297,720 downwards.
TAATCTACAACGGAGGAAATTTGATGGATGCCGAGCTGACGCATCGATTGACGCAGCTTCTGGACCGCGTTGAGCACTGGCTGCCGCCGGCGCCCGAGCAGGTCGACTGGGACACCCACGTGGCCGCTTTGTGGCAGCGTCACCCGCTGGGTGGGCGGCTGGTGCCGGTACCGGTACGCGACGGCGTAATGCTGGATGATCTTCTGGGTATCGAACGCCAGAAACTTGCGCTGGTGGATAATACCCGCGCTTTTTTGCAGGGGCTGCCGGCTAACCACGCGCTGGTATGGGGCGCCCGGGGCAGCGGTAAATCGTCGCTCATGCGCGCGCTGCTCAACTCGTTGGCCGCCGACGGGCTGCGCATGATCCAGATCGACCGCCACGACCTGAGCCGCCTGCCCACGCTGGTAGAAGAGCTCAGGCGCGTGCCACATCGCTTTGTGGTGTACTGCGATGACTTGTCGTTTGAAGGCCACGACGATGCCTACAAGGCGCTGAAAAGCGTGCTTGACGGCGCGCTCACCGGCCCGCCGGAAAACGTGCTGCTGTACGCCACCTCGAATCGCCGCCACCTGCTGCCCGAATCCATGGACGACAACCGCGCCTCACATCTCGTGGGCGATGAACTGCACCACGGCGACGCGGTGGAGGAGAAGATTTCGCTGTCAGACCGCTTTGGCCTGTGGCTGGGGTTTCATCCGTTCAATCAGGACGTGTATCTGCAGGCCTGCGCCCACTGGGTGTCGCAGCTGGGTACGCCGGCCGATTGGGACGCCTCGGCGCGTGCCGAAGCGGTGCGTTACGCCACGCTGCGCGGCGGGCGCAGCGGACGCGTGGCGTATCAGTTTGCCAATCAGTGGATTGGTACAAGACGGCTGCACGCCGCTGACGCCTGAGACGTCAGCGGTAGCCTGAACGCAGGGCGCTAGCGGCGCGCCTTGCGCGCCTCCTTGGTGCGGTTGAGCTCGCGCTTTTTGGCCTTGTCCTTGTCGCTGGCGCCGGCCATGTTGTCGTAGGGGTTATCCCCCGAACGAAACTCGAAGCGCATGGGCGTGCCGCGCACCTTCAGCACCTTGCGGAAGGTGTTGGTCAGATAGCGGCGGTACGCCTCGGGCAGTGAGTCGGTCTGGTTGCCGTGAACCACGATGATCGGCGGGTTGCTGCCGCCCTGGTGCGCCATGCGCAGCTTGATCCGCCGCCCGTGAACCATCGGCGGCGCATGCTGGCTGACGGCATCCTGCAGCAGCGTGGTCAGCCGGTTGGTCGACCAGTGCGCGTTGGCCGCTTCGAAGGCGCGGTCGATCGACGGATACAGGTCGCCCACCGCGGTGCCGTGCAACGCCGAGATAAAGTGCATCTCGGCGTAGTCGGCAAAGCCCAGCCGGCGTTTGATCTCGGTGCGCATCTTGTCCTTGGCTTCGCTTTCCAGCCCGTCCCACTTGTTGATCGCCAACACCAGCGCGCGACCGGTGGTGAGCACGTAGTCGAGCAGGTGCAGATCCTGCTCCACAAGGCCGGTGCGGGCGTCGAGCACCATCACTGCGACGTGACATTCCTTGATCGCTTCGAGCGCCTTGATGATCGAAAATTTCTCGGTCACCTCGCGCACGTTTTTGCGCCGGCGCACGCCGGCGGTATCGATCAGCACATAGGGCTTGCCGCGCCGCTCGAAGGGAATCTCGATGGCGTCACGGGTGGTGCCGGCTTCGTCAAACACCACCACGCGGTCTTCGCCGAGCAGGCGGTTGACCAGCGTTGACTTGCCCACGTTGGGCCGGCCAATGACGCCGATACGCACGCCCTTGGTGCCGGTGTCGGCGGGGATCGATTCGTCGCGCTCGGGAAACGGCTCAAGCACCAGGTCGACCAGCGAGACCACGTTGCGTCCGTGGGCGGCGGCAATGGCGTGGGGATCACCCAGTCCCAGCGCCCAGAAATCGGCCATGGCCGAATGCTCTTCCAGCCCGTCGGTCTTGTTGACCACCAGCCAGGTCTTTTTCTGGTTGACCCGCAGGTGGTTGGCAATGGCTTCATCGGCGACGTTGCGGCCGGCACGGGCGTCAACCATGAACAGGACAATGTCAGCCTCGTCAATGGCGGCGAGCGACTGCTCGGCCATGGCGGCGTTGATGCCCTGCTCGTCACCGTTGATGCCGCCGGTGTCGATCACCGTATAGGCCTTGCCGCCGAGCATGCCGTTGCCGTACTTGCGGTCACGGGTGAGGCCGGGAAAATCGGCCACCAGCGCATCGCGAGAACGCGTCATATGGTTGAACAGGGTGGATTTGCCCACGTTGGGGCGGCCGACTAAGGCGATAACCGGTGTCATGGAGAAACGTCCAGAGTTTCCAGGGTGCCATCGTTGGCCAGCACGTGAATCGTGCCGCCCTCGGTGACGGGGGTGACGCTGAGACCTGAGCGGTCAACGCGGGTGCGTCCTACCAGCTGGCCGTCACGAGCGTCGAGTAAATGCAGGTAGCCTTCGAAGTCGCCGACCACAATGCGCCCATCGGCAAAGGCCGGGGCGGTCAGCCAGCGGCCTTCCAGCTTGTCGTTCTGCCACAGGGGATCGCCGCTCTGAGCATCAAGCGCGACCACGTGGCTGTCATCGGCGACCACAAACAGGTAGTCGCCCACCAAGAGCGGCGTGTGACGGCTGGAGAGCTCGCGTTCCCACATCAGCTTGCCGCGGGTCGCTTCCAGCGCGAGCAGGCGGCCGTTATAACTGGTGACGTAGAGTCGGCCGTCCTGAGTCAGCAACGGCTGACCGGTAAGATCTACCAGCCGGTCGACTTCGCTGCGCCCCTGGGGAATGGCGACCTGCTGTTGCCACAGTGGCTGACCGGTGCGGTTATCCAGCGTCACCAGACGGCCGTTGGCAAAGCCGGCGAAGGTGACGGGATCAATGGTCTGGGGCGTGCCGGTGCCGCGCAGGGTGAGCGAGGGCAGCGAGCTTTTGTACGTCCAGCGCGCATCGCCACTCTGGCGGTCAAGCGCGGTAATCTGGCCGTCGGTACTTTGCACGATCAGCAATTCGCGGTTGGCCTGAGGCGCGGCCAGCACTTCGCTGGAGACGCGCGCGCGCCACTGTTCGCTGCCGTCTTGCTGATCAAGCGCAACGACTTCGCCGTTGCGGGTACCCAGATAGACCTGGCCGTCGATGGCGGAAAGCCCGCTGGAAACGGGGCTTTCCAGATCGATTTCCCAGTTTCGTTCGCCGCTTTTGGCGTTCAGTGCGACCACCAGGCCTTCGGCATCGGCGGCGAAGAGCCGCGCGCCGTCACGCGCCGGCGTAATGGGGTAGCGCGCCCGGCCCAGCCCGTCGCCAATGCCGGTATCCCAGCGGGTGTCGAGGCTTGAGGTCGCGTCAATGTCGGTGAGTTCTTTGGGCGTATACAGCGGTTCGCCCTTGCTCGCACAGCCGGCAAGCAGGGCCAGCACGCCGGCGCCCAGCGTCAGGCGCAGCGTGTGGGGAAAACGGGTGGCTATCATAGGGTGGCCTCATCGGTGCCCAGATCATCAAGTTTCAGCGTGACGCCGTAAAGGGGGCGATCCTGTTCGTCGGCCAGCGTCTGTGCCTGCTGCCAGGCGGCGCGGGCCTCGTCTGTCTGGTCGAGAGCGAAGTAGGCGTCGCCGCGCACGTTGTGGCGCTGGGCGGCGAGCGGCTCGACAATACTGTCATCCAGCCGCTCAAGCGCTGCCTGGGCGTCTCCGGCGGCCACGTCGAGGCGTGCCAAACGCAGCCGTGCCAGGCTTTGTACATAGCGCCGGGGCGAGTCCTCTAGCGCTTTCTCAAGGGCTTTTCGGGCGCCCTCCAGATCGTCCTGCTGTACCGCCAGGCGCGCGTCAATCAGTAGCGCGAGCTCGGCGTAGAGCGAGCCGTCGTGGTTCTCGATCAGCTGGTCGGCGGTGTCGCGGGCGCTGGACAGCGCCTGCTCATCGGTTTTTTCCGCCGCGTCCTGGCTGGCGCTCAGCGCCACCAGCTGCTGGTAGCCCAGTGAGGCCGCTTCGGCCTGGCCATCCTGATAGTCTTGCCAGGCGTTGAAGCCAAATATGCCGGCACCGGCCAGCACCACGCCGGCGACCAGTGAGGTGCCGTTTTCTTTCCACCAGCGCTTGATCGCGTCGATCTGTTCTTCTTCGGTTTTCAGCTCCGCCACGGGCGGCCTCCTTGAATCTGTACGAGCCGATGAGCGGCTTAGGGGGTGTCCGCGACGTTGCTTAACAGAGTGTTAAGCGCGTCGGCAAGCTCGCGCTGCGACAGCTGTTGCTGGTCGCGCGCGTCGCGTAAAAACTTCAGCGTCACGGCCTGCTCGCGGCGTTCGTTTTCGCCAAGTAGCAGGGCCAGTGTGGCGCCGCTCTTGTCGGCTTTTTTCATCCGGCTTTTAAAGCTGCCGCCGCCGCAGTGCAGCGTCAGGCGCAGCTCGGGCAGTGCTTCGCGCAGCTGTTCGGCCAGCGTGAGAGCGGCGGGGCTGGAGGCGTCGTCCATGGGCACCAGGTACACGTCGCAGCCGAAAAGCGCTTCATCGGGCACCAGGTCCAGGGTGTCGAGCAGCAAAATCAGTCGCTCGATGCCCATGGCAAAGCCGACGGCCGGCGTGGGCTTGCCGCCCAGCTGCTCGACCAGGCCGTCGTAACGCCCGCCGGCGCAGACGGTGCCCTGGCTGCCCAGCGCATCGGTGGTCCATTCGAACACGGTACGCGAATAGTAATCCAGCCCGCGGACCAGCCGCGGGTTGATCACATAGTCGATGCCGGCGGCGTCGAGCATCACTTTGAGGCGTTCAAAGTGCTCCCGAGACTCGTCGTCAAGGTGATCGATGAGCTGCGGTGCACCGCCGAGCACATCAACCATGGCCGGGTTCTTGGAGTCCAGAATGCGCAGCGGGTTGCTGGTCAGCCGGCGCTTGGAGTCGTCGTCGAGCACCTCAATATGGCGCTCGAAATAGGCCACCAGCGTCTCGCGGTAGGCCGCGCGGGCGTCTGACGAGCCCAGCGAGTTGAGCTCAAGCGTGACGTGATCGGTCAGTCCCAGCTCTTGCCACAGCCGCGCTGACAGCAGGATGACTTCGGCGTCGATGTCCGGGCCGTCAAAGCCGTAGGTTTCCACGCCGACCTGATGAAACTGGCGGTAGCGGCCTTTTTGCGGGCGCTCGTGGCGAAACATCGGGCCTTGATACCAGAGCCGCTGGGTCTGGTTATAGAGCAGACCGTGTTGCATTGCCGCGCGCACGCAGCCGGCGGTGCCTTCGGGGCGCAGTGTCAGGCTGTCGCCGTTGCGATCGTCAAAGGTATACATTTCCTTTTCGACGATATCGGTTACTTCGCCGATGGAGCGGGCGAAAAGGGCGGTCTGTTCGACGATCGGCATGCGGATTTCGGCAAAGCCGTAGCGCGCCATCAGCTGGCGTACCTTGGCTTCAAAAAACTGCCAGCGCGGGCTGTCGCCAGGCAGCAGATCATTCATGCCGCGAATTGCCTGGATTTTTTTAACGGATTGGGCAGCGGACTGGCTCAATGAAAACTCCTTGTGTTACGCCGGCGGCAGGCTACACGCTGCGGGCGATAGTATCTTGTTCGCGCTGTTGTTTTTCGCGCACTTTGTCGCGGATCAAGCGCTCAAGGTCGTCGACCAGGTTGTCATTGCGCAGCTTTTGCGCCGGCTTGCCGTCGAGGTAGACAAGGTTGGCCGGGCTGCCGCCGGTGAGGCCCAGATCACTTTCTTTTGCCTCACCCGGACCGTTGACGATGCAGCCGATGATCGACACATCCAGCGGCGTGCGCACGTCGTCGAGGCGTTCTTCGAGCTGGTTCATGGTGTCGATGACGTCAAAGTTCTGCCGCGAGCAGCTGGGGCAGGCAATGAAATTGATGCCCTTGGAGCGCAGCTTGAGGCTTTTGAGCATGTCAAAGCCGACTTTGACCTCTTCCACCGGGTCGGCGGCAAGCGATACGCGAATGGTGTCGCCGATGCCGTCCATCAGCAGCATGCCTAAGCCGATGGACGACTTGACCGTGCCCGAACGCAGCCCGCCGGCTTCGGTGATCCCCAAATGTAGCGGCTGTTCGATGCGCGCGGCCAGGTCGCGGTAGGCAGCGACGGCCATGAACACGTCGCTGGCCTTGACGCTGACCTTGAAGTCGGGGAAGTCGAGCCGGTCCAGGTGGTCGATATGGCGCAGGGCCGATTCCACCAGCGCGGCGGGCGTGGGTTCGCCGTATTTGCGCTGCAGCGATTTTTCCAGCGAACCGGCGTTGACGCCGATGCGAATGGGCACGCCGTTATCGCGGGCGGCGCTGACCACCGCGCGCACGCGGTCTTCGCGGCCGATATTGCCGGGGTTGATGCGCAGGCAGTCCACGCCCAGTTCGGCGACGCGCAGGGCGATCTTGTGGTCGAAGTGGATATCGGCCACCAGCGGCACGTTAACCTTCTGGCGAATCCGGCCAAAGGTTTCGGCGGCCTCCATGCTGGGCACCGAGACGCGAACGATATCGGCACCGGCGGCTTCCAGCTGACGGATCTGGCCAACCGTGGCCTCGACGTCAAGGGTGTCGGTGTTGGTCATGCTCTGGACGGAAATCGGCGCATCGCCGCCGACCGGAACATTGCCCACGTGAATCTGGCGCGAAACGCGACGTTGAATAGGGGATGGGGCGTGCATACGGCGGGTCACTCTCCCAGGGTAAAGCGGGCGACGTTATTGGCGCCGGCGTGCCGGGCAAGATCAACGACCTTGCCCTGATAGCGCAGCTCGACGCCGGTAGCGTTACCGACGGTTAAACGAAACGGCGGCTGGCCTTCTACGCTTGCGTCGGTGCCGGGCTGTTGCAGGCCGACAAAGACGCGCTGATCGCGGGCATCGAAAATTTCCGTCCACGATTGCTGATTGAAGGTTAGCGCCAGGGTATTGGCAGTGGCGGCGTCGGCGCGTTCTTGGGCAGCGCGCGCCACCGCGGTGGCCGCGGCCAGTGCGGTTTTCGACAGCGTGGCGGCTTCCGGCTCTGCCGTGGAGGCGGCGCGCGGGTTGGCCTCGGTGCTGCTGCCGGTGTCAGACGGCTTGGCCTCATCGCGGGGCTCCGTGCTGGCGGCCGGGGCATCGCTGGTCGAGGGCATATCCGGTGCGTTGGCCGTTTCCGGAGCAGTTTCAGCGGCGGTGGTGTCGTCAAGTCCCGGCGGCGTATTGCCGCCGCGACTTTGCCACCAGGTAACGGTGACGCCGATCAGGCCGGCAATCACTAAAAGCGTCACCAGTTTGAATAACAGCCCGCCCAGCTTTGAGGGCGGCCGGGTGACGGAGACCGGCTTGATCTCGCTTTCTGTATCGGCATTACCGTAGCGCGCGCGGTAAGCCTCGAGCACGGGCTTATCGTCCATGCCCAGGTATTTGGCATAGGTGCGTAGATAGCCGCGGCGATAGGTAGCCACGGGGATTTCCGCGTAATGATCCTGCTCAAGCCCCGCTACCACCGCCGGGCGCAAGTGCAGGGCCAGCGCGGCGTCCTCAAGGGAAATCGCCTGGCGTTCCCGCTCGTGTTGCAAAAGCTGGCCGGGAGAGGCGCTACGCGGCTCGTCAGCGTATTCGGAAGTGTGTATGTCGCTCATGGCTGAGCATCCTTCATCAAAACGGTGGTCAGGGCTGGGTGCCGTTCATGCGCGCAAGCTGCTGTTGGTAGTCGGCGGCCAGCGCGTTATCACCACGGGCGCGAGCCAGCGTTACGGCCATCTCAAGTGCATCGCGCGTGGGCCTGGAAAGCTTGAAAAACCGCTGTAGCGGCGGCCAGGCCCGGGCGTTGTTGCCCTGGGACAATTCCAGTTTGGCCAGGTAAAAATAACTGGACGCGTGGCGCGGGTCGATCTTGCTCGCCCGCACCAGACTCTCGCGGGCGCGCTGGGTCTCGTCAAGTGCGGCATAACACTGGCCCAAGTTGGTAAAAAGCTTGGCGCGATGATCGTATTGAGCGTCTTTGGAGGCCGTCTCAAGCTGCGCACAGGCGCTTTTATAGTCGCCCCGCTGATATAAAAAGGCCGCGTAATTGTTGCGTGCGCGAGTAAAGTCGGCGTCGGCATCGAGCGCTTTCTGAAAATATTCGGCCGCCAGTGCGTTTTCGCCCTGACGCTGGTAAACAAGCGCCAGCGCCTGCAGCGTTTCGGGATTGTTGGCGTCAAGCTCTTGCGCCCGATCGAGTGCGTTGAGCGCTCGGGGTAAATTATTCTGTTCAAGGTACGCCACGCCAAGCCGGGTGTAGGCGCTACCGGCATCGGGCCTGACGGTGGTGGACAGCGTGGAAGACGATGCGCAGCCGGTTAACCAAAGCGTGCTGACGAGTACCCATGTTACTGGCATACGGCAAGTGCGCGTCAGCGGTCGGCGAAAAAGCATCGTTATCCTCATGGCTGATACCGTACGTTGGGCTCGCTGCCTTGAGCACAGCGGGTGTTCATCAAAGCGCTGTGCCCGGCACAAGTCAAGGTGGCCCTAGTTGGCGTCAAGCTGTATCGATTGAATGTGGCGAGCATGGCGCTTGGTACGGTCTTTCACCCGGCCGACCAGCTGGCCGCAGGCGGCGTCGATATCATCCCCGCGAGCGGTACGAATCGGTGCGGTATAGCCCAGCTCGTCCAGCCAGCGCTGAAAACGTACGGACTGGTTGCGCGAGGGCGTTTCGTAACCGGAGTGAGGGAACGGATTAAACGGAATCAGGTTGATCTTGCACGGTAGATCCTTGAGGACGTCGGCAAGCTGCTCGGCGTGTTCCTGCTGATCGTTGACGCCTTTCATCAGCGTATATTCGATGGTCACCTGACGGTTGTCCGGGCTTTTATCCAGGTAGCGCCGGCATGCATCCAGCAGCGTCTGGATGTTGTATTTGCGATTAAGCGGCACCAGCGTGTTGCGCAGCTCGTCGTTGGCGGCGTGCAGTGAGATGGCCAGACTGACGTCGATGTCGTCGCCCAGCTTGTCGATCATCGGCACCACGCCCGAGGTGGAGAGCGTAACGCGGCGCTTGGACAAGCCGTAGCCGTCGTCTTCAAGCATTAGCTTCATGGCTGGGACGACGTTGGCATAGTTCATCAGTGGCTCGCCCATGCCCATCATCACCACGTTGGTTACCGCGCGCGGGCCGCCCTCGCGGCGCGAGTCGTCACGGCGGCTGGCCACCCACAGCTGGCCGATGATCTCGGCGGCGGTGAGGTTGCGCTGAAAGCCCTGTTTGCCGGTGGAGCAAAAGCTGCAGTCAAGCGAACAGCCGACCTGAGACGACACGCAAAGCGTGCGCCGCTTGCCGTTGTCGGCGGGGATCAGCACCGTTTCCACGTAGCTGCCATCCTCGACTTCCAGCACCCACTTGCGCGTGCCGTCTTGGGAGGCGCCTTCGTAAACCACGCTCGGACCGCGGACTTCCGCGAGGCGTTCAAGCTTCTCGCGCAGTGCCTTGGACAGGTTGGTCATCGCGGCGAAGTCGTCGCAGCCTTCGTGATGAATCCATTTCATCACCTGGGCGGCGCGAAACTTCTTTTCGTCAATGGAGAGAAAAAACGCTTCGAGTTGCGCGCGCGACATGCCGAGCAGGTTGGCCCGTTCGGGCGGCTTTGGCGCCGCGTTTTTGGCGTCGGGCGCGGGCGAGGCGGAGGAAGCGTCGTTGGGAGCGTCTTGAGCAGCGGTGGTGGTCATGGCGGTCAGCGTCGGAAAAGGCGGGAGCCAAAGCTCCCGCGAAAATGGCCGGCAACGTGACAAAAGCGGCCTTGCTGCGCGTTTAGCGCGGGCAGATTTCGTCGTTGCCGAAGAAGTAGGCGATTTCGCGCTCAGCACTTTCCACGGAGTCTGACCCGTGAACAGCGTTGGCGTCGATAGTTTCCGCGAAGTCGGCGCGGATAGTGCCGGCAGCCGCTTCCTTGGGATTGGTTGCGCCCATCAGGTCGCGGTTGGTGGCGATGGCGTTGTCGCCTTCAAGAACCTGTACCACAACCGGGCCTGAGATCATGAAGCCGACCAAGTCGTTGAAAAACGAACGCTCTTTGTGCTCGGCGTAAAAACCGCCGGCTTTTTCTTCGGAGAGGTGCAGCATCTTGGCGGCGACGACCTTGAGGCCGGCCTTTTCAAAGCGAGCGATGATATCGCCGATGGCATTTTTCGCGACGGCATCGGGCTTGATGATAGAAAGCGTACGTTCGTTCGCCATGTAAATCTCCTGGATAGGGCGTAACACAAAGTGCCGCTCTGGCGGGCAGGGCGGCAAATGAAAGACGCCGCCGCCAGAAGCGTTGAGAAAACCGGGCCGGCGGCGGGGTGGGCGCGATTATAGCGCTTCATCAAGGCCGTGAATACTGCCAGTGCCGGAGTGCCGCTAAACGGTAAAGCTTTCGCCGCAGCCGCACTCGTCCTGGACGTTGGGGTTGTTGAAGCGAAAGAAGCGGTTCAGCCCCTCGTTGACGTAGTCGACTTCGCTGCCGTCGAGCATGTCCAGCGCGTCGGGCGCGACAAAGACACGGGCGCCGTGGTCTTCAAAACTGATGTCGTCCGGGGCGGCCTCGTCGGCAAAGTTGAGCACGTAGCTATAGCCGGAGCAGCCGGAAGGTTTGATCGACACGCGCAGGCCAAGCCCTTCGCCGCGCTCGGCAAGGACGTGCTGGATCTGCTCGGCGGCAGTGGGCGTAATATTTAGTGTGGCCATGAATGACCTCCTGTTGAAACCGTCGCGGGTAAAATCTTACGTTCTTAACGTTTGGTTCTTCGCACCCTACGTTCTTACTCTCTTGCGTTCTTGACAGTTTAAGCGCGTAGGCCGGTAACCGCATGGTGCAGCACGCGCAGGGCGTAGTCGATGTCGGCGTCGGTGGTAAAGCGCCCGAAGCTGAAACGCAGCGATGACAGCGCCAGCCGGCGCGGCACGCCGACGCCGAGCAGCACGTAAGACGGGTCAACGCTTGCCGAGTTGCATGCTGACCCGGTGGACACCGCGATATCGCGCAGTGCCATGAGTAACGATTCGCCGTCAACGCCGCCAAAGGCCACGTTGATAATATTAGGCACGCTGTGCTTGCCGGGCGCATTGCGGTGCACGTCACCCAGTTGGGCAAGCTCTGCGAGAAAACGTTCGGCCAGCGCTTTAATGTGCGCTTGGTCAGCCTCGCCTTGCTGGTCAAGCAGGGCAAAGGCTTCGCCCATGCCGGCGATCTGGTGCGTGGGCAGCGTGCCCGAGCGCATGCCATGCTCGTGGCCGCCACCGTGGATCAGCGCTTCCACGCGGATATCGGGGTGGCGTTTGACGTACAGCGCGCCGACACCCTTGGGCCCGTAAGCCTTGTGCCCCGACAGCGACATCAGGTCAATGTGTTGGGCGGCCACGTCGAGCGGGATGCGGCCGATGGCCTGGGCGGCATCGGTGTGAAACGCCGCGCCGAATTCGTGGGCCACATCCGCCAGTGCGGCGATGTCGTTGACGCTGCCCAGCTCGTTATTCACGGCCATTAGCGAGACCAGTGAGGTGTCGTCGCGCATGGCCTCGCGCAGCTGCCCGGGCGTTATGCACCCGTCGTGGCCGGGCGTCAGCCAGGTGACCTCGAAGCCTTCGGTTTCAAGCGCGCGGGCGGTATCCACCACCGCCTTGTGCTCGATAATCGAGGTGACCAGGTGCATGCCGCGCTCGCGGTTGGCGCGCATAAAGCCGGTCAGCGCGAGGTTGTCGGCCTCGGTGGCGCCGCTGGTCCAGACGATTTCGCGCGGGTCGGCGTTAATGCCGTCGGCCACCTGGCGTCGCGCCTGCTCGACAACTTGCTCGGCCTGCCAGCCAAGCATGTGGCTGCGCGAGGCGGGATTGGCGTAAAGCTGATCAACCGTCAGATAGCGCTGCATGACGGCCGCGACGCGATCATCCACCGGCGTGGTGGCGGCGTAGTCAAGGTAAATGGGTAGCGAAGGCGTAGTGTGCGGCATGGGGTTTCACATCAAGTCAGTGGGGCGCAGGCGGGCCGGCGCTAGGGCGCAGACGCGAGAATGCCGGCGTCCAGCCGAGTCTGCTGGCGGGTGGCGATCTGCTGTATATCGGGGCGCTGGCGCAGTTGCTCAAGGGTCACGCCGTCCAGAAAGTGGCGAATCTGGTCGGAAAGCTCGCACCAGAGGTGATGTGTCAGGCAGGTATCACCCTGCTGGCAGTCGGACAGCCCCTGACAGCGCGTAGCGTCCACGCTTTCGTCCACCGCATCGACGATGTTCGCGACGTTGATGTCGGCGGGTATTTGCACCAGCAGGTAGCCGCCGCCCGGGCCGCGTACGCTGCGCACCAGCCCCGCCCGGCGCAGCCTTGCAAACAGCTGCTCCAGGTAGGATAGCGAAATCCCCTGGCGCTGGGCGATATCGCCAAGGCTTGTGGGGGCGGCGTCGGCGTTGATCGCCAGGTCGAGCATGGCGGTCACGGCGTAGCGCCCTTTGGTGGTTAAACGCATAGCGTGGTCACGCGCATGACAGACACCTCAACGCTCGGCGGAGCGTATTGACGACAAATGTTTCCCCATTATGGGAAAGCCCGAGCATTGTGGTCAACCTTTCCCTGACCGGCCGTTGAGGTCAATCGTCGCTATGGCCGGATTTGTCGTCCTTGTCTGGCGTGTTGGCGCCTTTGGCTGTGTGCCGAGCCTGGCTTTTGGCGCAGTCGCTGGCGGCTTCATCGAGGACGCTGGCGAAGTCCTCGTCGCGCAGCTCGGGCAAATGGCCGTTGCGGTAGCTGGCGTCGAGCCGGGTCAGCGTGGCGCACATCTGCTCGATGCGCCCGTCGACGGCGTGCATGTGATCGAGCATGGCCTGCATCGAGCGGGCCACCGGGTCGGGCATGTCCTGGCTGACGCCGTAGGCGTCAAAGCCGAATTTCTGGCGGATGGCTTCGCGCCGGTCGGGATCGATATCCAGCGACTGCTGTTCGTCCGGCTCGGCGCGTTTGACGATCTTGCCGGGAATGCCGACGACCGTGGCATCGGCCGGCACATCCTTGGTGACCACGGCGTTGGAGCCGACCTTGACGCCGGCTTCCAGAGTGAGCGGGCCGAGTATCTTGGCGCCGGCGCCGACAATCACGCCATCGCCCAGGGTCGGGTGGCGCTTGCCTTTATTCCAACTGGTGCCGCCCAGCGTAACGCCGTGGTAGAGCGTTACGTCGTCGCCGATCAGCGCGGTTTCGCCAATCACTACGCCCATGCCGTGATCGATGAAAAAGCGTCGGCCGATGGTGGCGCCGGGATGAATTTCGATACCGGTCAAAAACCGCGAAAACGTGGACAGCGTGCGCGCCAGCCACTTGGCGTTCTTTTTCCACAGCCAGTGGTTGAAGCGGTGTAGCAGCAGCGCGTGCAGGCCGGGGTAATTGGTCAGTACTTCAAAAAAATTGCGTGCGGCCGGGTCGCGGACAAACACGCTATTGATGTCTTCGCGCAGGCGTTCAAACATGCGGCCTTCCTTCAGTGTGTGGGCGTCCGGGCACAGGAGCCATCAGCGCGGCGGCTGGATGGTTTTGTCGGTGGCGGCCTTGTCTGTCGCAGTCAGTATGCCGCGCAGGATGTTGAGTTCGATCTGTTCCGGGCGGGCGCGCATGTACAGCCGGCGCAGGCGGGCCATCAGCTGGCGGGGCTTGTCCGGATCGTGAAACTCGATCGCCGTCAGGGTTTGCTCGAGGTGCGCAAAATAGCGTTCCAGATCGGCGTGAGAGACCAGGTGCTCGTCGTTTGCGCTTGCATTGTCGTCGCCGCCGGTTGCTGCCTGCTGCTCAAGCCACGCCACGCGGCATTCATAAGCTATCACCTGCACCGCCGCGGCCAGGTTGAGCGAGCTGAAATCGGTGTTGGTGGGGATATGCACATGGGCGTGGCAGCGGTGCAGCTCATCGTTGGTCAGCCCGCTGTCTTCGCGGCCGAATACCAGCGCGACCCGGGCGTTGTCCTGGCGGCACTCCTCTGGCAGGCGGTGAGCAAGCTCGCGGGGGGAGAGCATCGGCCAGGGCAGGGTGCGCGAGCGGGCGCTGGCGCCGACCACAAAGGTGCAGTCGGCGACGGCCTCGTCCAGCGTCGGGCTGACGCGGGCGCTGTGCAGCAGATGATCGGCGCCCGAGGCGCGGGAAATGCTGTCCTGGGTGATGATCTCGCCGCGCGGGGCCACCAGCGCAAGATCGGCAAGCCCCATGTTGTGCATGGCGCGGGCGACACCGCCGATATTGCCGGGATGGCTGGTGCCGATAAGGACAGTACGAAGGCGCTCAAGCATTGGGTGACTCGGTCGTTGGGTTCAAATGACGGGGGTGCAAGTGAATGTGGTGCAAGTTGAGTGGACGCGGTTTTTCAAGGTGCATAAGTTTAGCATGACTACATGGCACCCTTGCACGTGCTCTGCTAGAATCGCCGCCCAACGCGGCTACCGCTAGCGCCGCCGTTTCGTTCTTTAACAGTCCTGTCTTTAACCTTATCGTCACAAGGCTCGCCCATGAATCCGATGGTCCAGTTCACGCTGCGCGCAACGCGCAAGGCCGCTGATCAATTTTTACGTATCCGCGAGCGCATTGAAAACGCTCACGATGCAGCCAACCTTGAGCACCTGTTGGCAGAAACCGCCAGCAAGGCCGAGGCCACTATCGTCCAGCAGCTTGAGCGCGGCTACCCCCAGCACGGCGTTGCCGGCCGCTTCACCTCGCACAAGGCGGGCGAAGGCGACGGCCGCGATATCGTCTGGAAAATTGAACCGATCCACGGCTATTCCAGCCTGTCGGTGGCCGGCGCGGACTTCGCGCTGTCGGTGGTGTGTCTGGTTAAAGGCCGGCCTGAACATGCGGTGATTGTCTGTCCTTTCTCGGACGATGAATACATCGCCAGCCGCGGCAGCGGCGCGCAGTATAACGATAAGCGCATGCGCGTCAGCAAGCCCACTGCGCTTGCCGGTACGCGCATCGCACTGAGCCTGCCGCCCCTTGATCTGCGCAGCCGCCATTTACCCGCTTACCTCACGCTGACCCAGCAGCTCGCCCCGAGCGTCGATACGCTGATTGCCACCGGCAGTGGCCTGCTGGATATTTGTGAAGTGGCCACC
Organism: Vreelandella subglaciescola; assembly: GCF_900142895.1. Classification (NCBI taxonomy): domain Bacteria; kingdom Pseudomonadati; phylum Pseudomonadota; class Gammaproteobacteria; order Oceanospirillales; family Halomonadaceae; genus Vreelandella; species Vreelandella subglaciescola. The sequence continues at coordinate 1,282,652 of NZ_LT670847.1, read as the reverse complement.
GGGCGCGTGAGTAGCGCCTTTGTGCTGGGGCTTGAAGAACAGGACATGCACGTCGGCATGCTGCTGCTCAAGGAAGCCGGCGCGCTGACCGGCTCCCCGGACGGGCGGCCTTCGATCAAGGCGGATGGCCTGCTGATGGCCGCTGGCCCAAGGCTTTACAAGGCGCTGGTCAAGCAGCTGACGCCGCACTTTTAACCAGCGACGACAACGTGTCATAAAAAAAAGCCCCTGCCGATTCAATCGGCAGGGGCTTTTTGCTGTGGTGCGCAGAAGATGCTGGGGAAAAACGGCTAAGGCAGCTCTTCCTCTTCTTCGTCGTGGGTTTTTTGCGGCGGGATCAGGTCTTCGCGGCTTAGCTTCAGCGGAATCAGCAGCGCGCCGGAGATGTAGATCGACGAGAACGTGCCCACCACGATGCCGATCAACAGGGCAATGGCGAAGTTCTCGATCATGTCGCCGCCGAGCACCAGCAGCGCCAGCAGTACCAGCAGCGTGGTGCCCGAGGTGGCCAGCGTGCGCGACAGCGTGGCGTTGATCGCCTCGTTGAAGATCTGGGGCATGTCGGTGAGCTGCGAGGTGCGAATGGTCTCGCGAATGCGGTCATAGACGACAATCGTGTCGTTCAGCGAGTAGCCGATGACCGCCAGAATCGCGGCCAGCACCGTCAGGTCAAACTCAAGCCCGAACAGCGCGAAGAGGCCAATCACGATGATCACGTCGTGCAGCAGAGCGAACAGCGCGCCAATGGCAAACTTGTACTGAAAGCGGAACGCTACGTAGAGCATGACCACGCCCAGTGCCACCAGCATGCCCAGGCCGCTCTGGTCGCGCAGCTGGTCACCCACCTGAGCGCCGACGAATTCGGCGCGTACCAGTTCAACGCTGGCACCGGAGTCGCGCAGCAGCGTAACGACGCTGTCGCCCACGTCGGCATCAAAGGCCTGCTGCAGTCGGATCAGCACCTCGGTTGTGGCGCCGAACGTCTGCACGGCCACGTCTTGAAAGCCGCTTTGTTCAAGGGTCTGGCGAATGCCGTCAAGCGCCGGTGCCGTGGCGTAGCGCACCTCAATCAGGGTGCCGCCGGTAAAGTCCAGCCCCAGGTTGAGCTGCTGAAACAGAAGGGCGCCAATCGATACCAGCAGCATAATGCCCGAAAGGATCAGCGCCAGCGTGCGCCGCCCCATAAAGTCGATTTGCCGGTTTGTCAGGGATTTCATTACCACCTCTTTAAGTCTGTGCTGTGCGCCGGGAATCAAATCCAGAGCTTTTTCACCGGCTTGCCGCCGTAGGTCAGATTGACCATGGCGCGCGAGACCAGAAGCGCTGTGAACATGGAGGTCAGGATGCCGATGGAAAGCGTAACGGCAAAGCCCTTGACCGGCCCGGTACCAATCGAGAAGAGGATCACCGCGACCAGCAGCGTGGTGATGTTGGCATCGATGATCGAGGTGAAGGCGCGCTCATAGCCGGCGTGGATCGCCTGCTGGACGGAAAGCCCGTTGCGCAATTCTTCACGGATACGCTCGAATATCAGCACGTTGGCATCGACCGCCATCCCCAGCGTCAAGACGATACCGGCAATCCCGGGCAGCGTCAGCGTCGCGCCCAGCAGCGACATGACGGCGACCAGCAGCGTCAGGTTAAACGCCAGCGCGATGTTGGCGAAGATGCCGAACACCTTGTAGCGCACCAGCATGAAAATGACGACGAGCAGCAGGCCAATCTGTACCGAAAGCAGGCCGCGCTCGATGTTTTTCTGCCCCAGGCTGGGGCCGATGGTGCGCTCCTGCACGAAGTAGATCGGCGCGGCAAGCGAGCCCGAACGCAGCAGCAGGGCGAGCTCCGACGACTCGGAGGAAGAGTCCAGCCCGGTGATGCGGAAGCTGTTGCCAAAAGCGCTCTGGATGGTGGCCATGCTGATGATGCCACGTTCCACGTAGGGATCGCGGACGGTGGTTTTCTCGCCGGTGTCCGGGTCGGTGACCACGCGGTCTTCGCTTTTGTGCTCAATGAAGACCACGGCCATGTTGCGGCCGATATTGGTGCGTGTGGCGCGGTTCATCAGCGTGCCGCCGGTGCCGTCCAGGTTGATGCTGACCTGGGCGCCGCCGTTTTCATCAAAGCTCTGGCTGGCACTGGAAACGCTGTCACCGGTGATGATGACATCGCGAAGTACGGTGCCCTCGCGCTCCGGCGCATTGCGAAACGCGATGGTTTCGGTTTCACGCTCGGGTGTATCGGGGCGCGCTTCCAGGCGAAACTCCAGGTTGGCCGTGGCGCCGACGATGCGCTTGGCCGCGGTGGTGTCCTGCACGCCGGGCAGTTCCACGACGATGCGGTTGGGCCCCTGGCGCTGCACCTTGGGTTCAGATACGCCCAGCTCGTTGACGCGGTTACGCAGCGTCGTGAGGTTCTGGTTGATGGCGTAGTCCTGGATCTCGTTGACTTTCTGATCGGTCAGCGACATGACCAGACGTGCACCACGGTCTTCGCCTTCGCTTTGATAATCAAACTCGGGGAAGTCACGCGTGATCAGGCGGCGGGCCGCATCGCGGTCATCGGCGCTGGCAAACTCAAGCGACAGCGAGCGATCGTCGATCTCGGTGTTACGGTAGCGGATGCGCTCTTCGCGCAGCAGTTCGCGCATGGCGCTGGCGTTGACTTCGAGGCGCTGGGTGAGCGCTGCCTCCATATCCACTTCGAGCAGAAAGTGAACGCCACCGCGCAGATCAAGCCCCAGCGTCATGGGCGAGGCGTTGAACGCCTTGAGCCAGCCCGGCGTAGCCTCGGCGAGGTTGAGCGCTACGGTGGCGTCCTCGTCGTCAAGGGTTTCGCTGATGATGTCGCGGGCGCGCAGCTGGTCGTCAGCATTGGTCAGCCGTAGCAGCCACTGATCGTTTTGTGGCTCGATGCCCTTTATGGCGATGTCGCTGTCGTCCAGGGCATCGGTCACGCGCTCAAGCTTGCGCTCGCTTAGCGCGCCGCTGTCCTGGGTGCTGATCTGAATGGCGGGATCTTCGGGGAACAGGTTGGGAAGTGAATAAATCAGGCCGGCCAGCAAAGCGACCAGAATAATCAGATACTTCCACAGGGGGTAACGGTTGAGCATGTAAGCCCTGCCTTCAATAACGAACGGAATGCTGCGCGCTGTAACACAGCGCGCAGCAAGGCTTGCCATCGTTCACCGTGGCATCCCTGCCGGTGTACAGGCGGCGTCCGGCAGGGGTGACGCGATGGTCAGATGGACTTGATGGTGCCCTTGGGCAGCACGGAGGCAACGGCGCTTTTCTGCACGTTCACGGTCGTGCCGTCGGCGATTTCGATGCTGAGAAATTCATCGCTGACCTTGGTGATGCGCCCGACAAGGCCGCCGCCGATGACGATTTCATCGCCTTTGTCCAGATTGCCGATCAGCTGCTTGTGCTGCTTGGCGCGCTTGGCCTGGGGGCGCCACAGCAGGAAGTAGAAAATCACGACAAAGCCGACCAGCATGACAATCTGGGCGATACCGCCGCCGGCAGCGCCGCCGGCGTCCTGGGCGTGAGCCTGGGAAATGAAAAAGTCCAGCATTCAAAACACTCCTGGGTTGACGGATAAATAGCGTCTAAATTGGCCTGAAAACAGGCAGATGGGGCTGTTTTTCGAGAACGACGTGCCGGCCGGGCAGCGGTTAATTCGGTGCCGGGGGCACGGGCAGGCCACGCTTGGCGTAGAAAGTCTCCACGAAGCTCGTCAATGTACCCGCTTCGATTGCCGCGCGCAAATCGGCCATAAGTCGCTGGTAATGGCGCAAATTATGGATGGTATTGAGCATCGAGCCGAGCATTTCGTTGCAGCGGTCAAGATGGTGCAGATAGCCCCGCGAAAAATGCTGGCAGGTGTGGCAGTCGCAGTCGTCTTCCAGCGGGCGAGTATCAAAGCGGTGTTTGGCATTGCGGATCTTGACCGTACCTCCGGCGCTGAACAAATGGCCGTTGCGTGCGTTGCGGGTGGGCATTACGCAGTCAAACATGTCCACGCCGCGGCGCACGCCTTCCACCAGATCCTCCGGCTTGCCCACACCCATCAGGTAACGCGGGGTATCGTCGGGCATCCAGCCGGGCAGGTAGTCGAGTACCTTGAGCATGTCTTCCTTGGGCTCGCCCACGGACAGCCCGCCGACCGCCAGCCCGTCAAAACCGATATCCATCAGGCCTTTGAGCGAGCGTTCGCGCAGGCCTTCATGCATCCCGCCCTGAATAATGCCGAACAGTGCCGAAGGCGAGTCGCCATGGGCGTCGCGCGAGCGCTGGGCCCAGCGCAGCGAGCGCTCCATGGAGTGTTCGGCTTCGCTAAAGGTGGCCGGGTAGGGCGTGCACTCGTCAAAGATCATGACCACGTCCGAGCCCAGCGAGCGCTGCACCGCCATGGACTCTTCCGGGCCCATGAACACTTTGTCGCCGTCTACCGGCGAGCGAAAATGCACGCCCTCTTCGGTGATTTTGCGCGTCTTGCCGAGTGAGAACACCTGAAAACCGCCGGAGTCGGTCAGAATCGGCTTGTCCCACTGGGCAAAGTCGTGCAGATCACCGTGGGCTTCGATCACCTTGACGCCGGGGCGCAGCCACAGGTGAAAGGTGTTGCCCAGAATAATCTCCGCGCCGATCTCCTCGACCGAGTCGGGCGTCATCCCCTTTACCGTGCCGTAGGTGCCCACCGGCATGAACGCCGGGGTTTCTACCGTGCCACGGGGGAAGTGCAGCCGGCCGCGGCGTGCACGGCCGTCTTCGGCCAGGCGCTCAAAGCGCATAAAGCATTCGTTTCGCATGGGGAAGCTCGTTAATCCCGTTGGTCGTTCAGTTCAGCCGTCGCACAGGTATCTGGCGTGGCGCGCGTTAGCAGCATGGCATCGCCGTAGCTGAAAAAGGCGTAACGCTCGACGACGGCGGTGTGGTAGGCGCGTAGCGTGGTGTCATAGCCGATAAAGGCCGACACCAGCATCAGCAGCGTGGATTCGGGCAGGTGAAAGTTGGTCACCAGCGCGTCAACGCAGCGCCATTCGTAGCCCGGATAAATGAAAATATCGGTGTCGCCGCGATACGGGGCGATACCGCCGTCGGCGCTGCCCTGATCATGCTGTCCGCAGGCGCTTTCCAGACAGCGCACGGCGGTGGTGCCTACGGCAATAACGCGCTTGCCGGCGGCCTTGGCGGCGCGCACTTTCTGGCAGGCAGCGTCGTCAACGTCGACCCATTCGCTGTGCATGTGGTGGTCGCGAATGTCGTCCGCGCGGACCGGCTGAAAGGTGCCGGCGCCAACGTGCAGGGTAACAAAGGCGCTGTCGACGCCTTTGTCGGCCAGCGCATCAAGCAGCGGCTGGTCAAAGTGCAGCCCGGCGGTGGGGGCGGCCACGGCGCCGTCGCGGCGGGCGTAGACGGTCTGGTAGCGCTCGCGGTCGCTGAGCTCGTCGTCCCGGGTGATGTAAGGCGGCAGCGGCATGTGGCCGTGGCGCTCCAGCAGGGCAATCATCGGCGTCTCGCCGAGAAAGCGCAGCTCGAACAGCGCGTCGTGGCGGGCCTCTACCACGGCGTGAATATCGCCTTCGAAGATAATCTCGGTGCCGGGCTTGGGCGACTTGCTGGCGCGCAGATGGGCTAAACCACGGTGGGTGTCCAACGGGCGCTCCAGCAGCATTTCCACGCGGCCGCCGCTGGCCTTGTGGCCGTGAAGCCGGGCGGGAATCACGCGGGTGTCGTTGAATACCAGCAGGTCGCCGGGTTCAAGCAGCTCCAGCAGGTCGGGAAAGCGGCGGTGAGCAATCTGCCCGTCCTCGCCGTCAACGCACAGCAGGCGGCAGTCGCTGCGCTGCTCCGACGGGTAGCGGGCAATCAGCTCTTCGGGTAGCTCGTAGGCAAAGTCGGCACGCTGCATGGCAAGGCTCGTGATTCAGTCAGTGGGCAAAAGGATAAAAGAGCAAGATCGGGTAAAAAACCGGGCGCCTAGGATAGCGCCTCGGCGCGATAAAGTCAGGCGTTACAATTGACGTAAAAGGATGATGGCGTATAATGCGCGCCTGTTGCCGGTGTGGTGGAATTGGTAGACGCAGTGGATTCAAAATCCGCCGCCTTCGGGCGTGCCGGTTCGAGTCCGGCCACCGGCACCACTTTAAAATCAGACGCTTAGGCGTCTTTTTTTGTGCCTGCATTTTGCCCCTATCAGTGCTTGGTCGCGCCAAACGTGGAAAATGCATGCGTCTCGAGCGTATGCTACCTGTCTTTTTGTAGCTTTTGAGCTACAGTGTTCCCGATGATAGAGCTGACACACTACCTCACGGCTGACGGTCACGACCCGTTCCAGGCTTGGCTGGATACTACCAAGATCAAGGATCGTCGGGCTGTTATGCGCGTGTTGACTCGCCTCAACCGATTGGCTGCTGGCAATGCCGGTGATGTCAAAGCCGTTGGTGACGGTGTGCTGGAGCTGCGCATTGATTATGGGCCTGGCTACCGCGTGTATTACGCCAAGGTGGGCAGACGTTTGGTGATGCTGTTGATCGGGGGCACCAAAAAGCGCCAGCAGAACGACATTGAACAGGCCCAGGCATTTTTGGTGGATCACCGAAGGAGAGCACGGACATGAAAAGCCACGATACTGCTGTTATCGAAATGCTGCGCGATGACCCTGATATGGCGCTGGATTATCTGCGCGCCGCCTTTGACGAGCTTGATAAAGAGGGTGGTGAATCGGCTTTCCTTATGGCGTTGCGTCATGTGGTGGAAGCGCAGGGCGGCATGGCTGCCGTCGCCGAGCGTGCCAAGGTGTCGCGTGAAAGCCTGTACCGTGCATTATCGCCCAAAGGAAATCCGACCCTGCGCACCATGACGGCCGTCATCAAGGCGACTGGCATCCACTTCCATGATTTGACGCAGCAGGCTTCTTGAGGCGGTCGTAGGCATGGATATCAAGGGCCTGACGTTTTCGTCAGGCCCTTTTTTTGTGTTTCGGGCATGGATGAGCGAGGTGTGATCGGATTCAGGACGCGGGTTTTTTATCGCTGCGACCGTTGCCGCTGCGAGTGTTATCCACGGGAAAGCGGGTGTCGCGCAGGCTGTCCTTGATCTTTTTCAGGTGGGGGAGGAAGGCTTCGCCGCGGCGCAGGGTGACGCCGGTGGCCAGGGTGTCGACCAGTGCCAGCTGGATCATGCGCGAGGTCATGGGCATGTAGTGGTCGGTGTCTTCGGGGGTGGCGACTTCCAGAATGGCGCTGCATTCGTGGGTCAGCGGCGAATTGGGCGCGGTAATGCCTAGCACCACGGCGCCGGCTTCGCGGGCCACCCGGGCGATGTCGACCAGCTCGCGGGTGCGCCCGGTGTAGGAAATCACCACGATGACGTCGCCGGTGTGGCAGGACGCGGCGACCATGCGCTGCATGAGGATATCGACGTAGGCCATGACCGGTAGGTTAAAGCGGAAAAACTTGTGCTGGGCATCCTGCGCCACGGCGCCGGAGGCACCCAGGCCAAAAAAGTGGATCTGCTTGGCCTGGGTGAGGTAGTCCACCATGCGTTCGACGGCGTCCACGTTGATGTCGCGGCGCGCCTCGTCCAGCGCGGCAATGGTGGCGCCGAAAATCTTGTTGGTGTACTGGCTGGCGTTGTCGTCGGGCTCTACCGCGCGGGTGACGTAGGGCGTGCCGCCGGCCAGGCTCTGCGCCAGCTTGATCTTGAAATCCGGGTATCCCTTGGCATTGAAGTTGCGGCAAAAGCGATTGACCGTGGGCTCGCTGACACCGGCGGCCTGGGCAAGGTTGGCGATGCTCAGGCTGGTAGCGGCGGCGGGGTCGTCAAGAATCACGCAGGCTACCTTGCGCTCCGAGCGGTTGAGGTCTTCCTGACGCTGGCGTAAGCGGTCGAGCAGGTCGTGGGCCATCTGGGTCTCCATAAACGATTGGCGTCAGGCGGGCCGGGGGGCATTTTCCCAGCGGGTACACAGCTCGGTAAAGGCGGAGGCGGGCAGCGGCCGTGAATAAAAATAGCCCTGCATGATTTCGCAGCCGATGGAACGCAGGTAGTCGGCCTGCGCGGGCGTTTCGATGCCTTCGGCCACCACGTCGCAGCCGACCCCGTGAGCCAGCTGGGTAATGGTGCGTGCCAGCTGGCGGTCAACGGGGCTGTCTTCCAGGTCCATGACAAAGGCGCGGTCGATTTTAAGCGTCGAAAGCGGCAGGGTTTTCAGGTAGGCAAGGGAAGAATGCCCGGTGCCGAAATCGTCTACCGCCACGGCAATGCCGGCGGCGTGCAGCTGTTCCAGCTGTTGGCGAGCGTTGTGAATATCGTTCATCAGGCCGGACTCGGTGACCTCGAGGCTCAGGTGTGCAAGTTCGACTCCGTGGCGTTTGACCTGGGCGAGCAGCGTATCCGCAAAGTCGCGGCGGCTTAGCTGACGCGCCGAGACGTTGACCGCGATGTTGAAATCGGCCGACATCCAGGCGGCATCCTGCCACGCGGCGATATAGCCAAGCGTTTGTTCGATCACCCAGCTGCCGATGGCGAAAATATCGCCGCTGGCTTCGGCAAGGGGAATGAACAGCCCCGGCGAGACGTGCCCGAGTTCGGGATGATGCCAGCGTAGCAGCGCCTCGGCGCCAAGCACGCGGTTGTGCTGCGCACAGATTTTGGGCTGAAACGCCAACGACATCTCGTGGCGCTCCGTTGCGCCACGCAGGGCGCGCTGGATGTGCAGGCGCTGGCGCTGCTGGTCTTCCAGGTCCTGGGTGTAGCGCTGTATGCGGGCGCCGTTGCCCTGGGGTAACGCCAGGGCGGCCATTTGCACCAGCCGGTCGGGGTCGAAATGCCCGGTGGCTTCGCTGATGCCGATGCGCGCGTTGACGCTGAGCAGCAAGTCATCTACCGGCTGATCCTGATCGAAGATGCGCAGCAGCGTCGCCCCCAGCGCGCTAAGCGCCTCAGCGGTGTGCTCGTGGCCGATGACCAGAAATTCGCTGCCGCCCCAGAGCCCGAGCTGCCGGGAATCATCCAGCGCTTCGCCGAGCGCTTCGCCGAGCCGCTTGAGCAGCCGCTCGGCTACGCTGTAGCCGTGCAGGCGAATGACGTCGTCGATACCCTCAACGGCGATGAACAGCAGTCCCGCGCCGCTAGCGCTCATGGCGGCTTTGCGTAGCGCCTTGGTCAACCCGCGGCGGTTGGCCAGCCGGGTGATGGGGTCGGTGCGCGACTGACGGTCCAGCTCACGGGTGCGTTTGGCGACCATCTGTTCAAGCGTGGCGGCCTGCTGGTCGCGTATGCTGAAGCGCTTTTCCACGTCAAGAATGTTGCGTATGCGCTGCAGGACTTCGTCGTGCTTGAAGGGCTTGGTGAGAAAGTCGCGCACGCCCAGTTCCAGCGCGCGGTGGCGGGTGGCATCGTCGACCTGTGCGGTCAGCACGATAATCGGCGGCATGTCACTGCCAAAATGCTGGCGCAGCTGTTCGATGACGCCGTAGCCGTCAAGGTGGGGCATGCGGATATCGAGCAGCAGCAGATCGGGGCGGGCTGCCTGGCAGTAGCCCAGCACTTCGCGGGGGTCGCTCAGGCCGTGGGCGTGATCAAAGTCGTGATCATCCAGCAGGTCCAGCATCATCTCCACGTTGACGGGGTTATCGTCGACAACGAGGAGGTGTTGGGTGGCGAGCGTCATGGTGTCTTCCCTGTCTGCTGACGGCGCGGCGCGTATTGACGGCCGAGCTTAAGTAATAACGTAGCGTTTTAACGTGGCCATTAGTTTAGCAATTTCCAGCGGCTTGGTGAGATAGGCATCAAATCCGGCGTCCAGCGCCTTGTTGATATCGCGCTGCATGGCGCTGGCCGAAAGCGCCACCACCGGCAATGCCTGGAGGTGCGGGTCCCGGCGAATGGCCGCCAGCGCCTGATAGCCGTCCATGCCGGGCAGGTGGATATCCATCATCACCAGTGCCGCCGGCGTGATGCGTAACAGCTCAAGCCCCATCTCGGCGCTGGGGGCGGTACGCAGCACCAGCCCGTCCACGTCGTCGATGATATCTTCCATCAGCCGCTGGTTGGCGGGGTTATCTTCCACGTAGATAAGCGTCTGCTGCTGAAACTCGCTGGCCGGGCGCGTGGCCTCGCCGTGAGCACGGGCTGCGGCGTCTTCGTTGCTGCGGGGCAGGGTAAACCAGAACGTCGAACCTTCGCCGGGTGCGCTGTCCACGTCGATGATGCCGCCCATGCGTTCGACCAGCTCGCGGGTAATGGCCAGCCCGATGCCGGTGCCTTCCACCGGGCCGTTTTCGGCGTCAAGCCGGTTGAACGGTTCGAAAAGCTCGTGCCGGCGATGCGCGGCAATGCCCGGGCCGGTGTCGGTCACGCTGACGCTCAAGGCGTCGTCGCGGGGCGCGGCCGTTATCTGAATGCTGCCGTTGGGACTATTGTATTTGATGGCGTTGGAGATCAGGTTGAACAGCACCTGCTTGACGCGGGTGTAGTCAGCGCATACTTGCGATTCAGCCGGCGGCGGGGTGCAGGCCAGACGGATACCCGACGCCTCGGCGCTGGGCTCCAGGGTCTGGCAGACATCCTCAATCACGTGGGCGAGGGTGATGGTTTCAAGCGACAGCGGCATGTGGCCGGACTCGATCTTGGCCAGATCCAGCACCTCGTTGATCAGGCTCAACAGGTGCTGGCCGCTTTTTTCAATCTGGTTGACCTGGCGTGTCTGCTTGTCACTCAGCGGTTCGCGTCGGCCGCTGGCCAGCAGCTGGGCAAAGCCGAGAATGGCGTTGAGCGGGGTGCGCAGCTCGTGGCTCATGGACGAAAGAAACTCGCTTTTGGCCTGATTGGCGCGCTGGGCCTGGTCGTGGGCGTGGGCCAGATCCTGCAAGACCTGATCGCGCTCGGCCATTTGCCGGTACAGGTTGATCAGCAGCGCGCAGGTGGCGGTAAACGGCTCAAGCCAGTGTAAAAGCGACTGATCGAGGGTTTGCCGGCTGTTGGAAATCGCGTACATACCGATCAGCTCGCTGCCGCTGTAAATGGGTACGCCGAGGTAGTTATCCAGCACCGGATGGCCCGGCGGCAGGCCGCCGCGCTGGGGGTGCTGATACAGATCGTCGGTCATGACGACTTCGCCTTGGGCGTAAACCCGGCCAAGCAGGGTGTCTGCCCGGGTAAACATCATGTTGCCGCTGCGCAGCTGTTCCATCAGTTGGCGCGACGAGGGGCTCCAGGCCAGATCGGTAATGGCGTGAACCTTCAAGGCGTTGCCGTTATCGCCTGGCAGCACTTCGCCGATCAGGGCGTAGTCGCTGTCGGTCAGCTCGCGCAGGGCTTCCATTAAAAACGTCCAGAGTTTTTTACCCGACATCAGCGCCTGATAATCGGTAATCCCCTGATGCAGCACGCTGAGCAGCGCCTGCTCTTTCTGGATGCGCCGGTTGGCCGCCTGAATGTCGCGCAGGTCGGTGAGCACGCCGAGAAATTCCTCCACCTGACCGTGCTCGTCGTGAATGGCATTGATGGCCAGATGTACCGGCACCCGGTGGCCGTCTTTGTGCATCGCCTCTACCTCGCGGCCCTTGCCGATGACCCGGGGCTCATGGCCGTCCAAGTAGCGTTGGATGTAGCCGTCGTGATGGGGGTGGATGTCCGGCGGCGCCAGCATGGCGACGTTTTGCCCGACCACGTCACTCTCGACGTAGCCCAGCAGGTTGAGCGCAAACGGGTTGATGGCAATCATCCGACCATTGCGATCGATACGCACCTTGGCGGTGGCGCTGGTGAAAAAGATCGTCTCGAAGCGCTTGGCCGTGTGCGCCAGGTCGGCGCTTAGCTTGTTCTGGCGCAACAGCGCTTCCGCCTGGCCGGCAAGTCCCGCCAGCAGACGACGCTCGTGGGCAGAAAACGTCCGCGGGTGATAGTCAAGCAGACATAGCGTGCCCACTGGCATGTCGTCCAGCGGGCGCAGCGGGTGGCCAGCATAAAAGCGGATGTGTGGCGCGCCGGCCACCAGCGGGTTGTCGGCAAAGCGGCTGTCGGTCAGATCGGTAACCACCAAAGTGTCGTCGTCAGCGACGGCGTGGGCGCAGAACGACACGTCGAGGCCGGTTTCGCAGGCATCGACTCCGGGGTGCGATTTAAACCACTGACGCTGGGTATCAATCAATGAAATCAGCGCGACGGGAACGCCGAAAATTTCCCGGGCCAGCTCGGTCAGGCGGTCAAAACTTTCTTCCGCGGGGGTATCCAGCACCTCAAGGTCGCGCAGTGCCTGCAAGCGCCGGGCTTCATTCGTGGGGATATCAGGCGCTTGCATGGGCGCTCCAGAAGTCGGTTAAATGGCGTCACTACTATAACGGCACAATGCCCGACAACTTGAACGTTCGTCCACGAACGGGGAAATTATCTGGCCGGCCGTGGCCGCTTGCCCGTCCTTGATGGCATAATGCGCCGATTTTACGCGGGTCCGGCCAGTGGGTCGGGCGCCTTGTTTTCTTCATCCTTTCAACAGGCTTTACACAGGCGTATGCGGTGAGTAGCAAAACCAAGGCTTGGCCTTTTCGCAAGTGGCTCGTACTGGGGCTGTTAGCTCTGCTGGCGCTGCTGCAATACAAGCTGTGGCTGGGGCGCGGCGGCTGGCAGGATTTGCAGCAGGTGCAAACCCGGGTTGACGCTCAGGAAGCGGCCAACGCGCCGATGCGCGAGCGCAACGCCCGGCTGGCCGCCGAGGTCAGAGACCTGAAAACCGGCCTTGACGCCGTGGAAGAGCGCGCCCGCAGCGATATGGGCATGGTGCGTGCCGACGAGCAGTTTTTCTGGGTGCCGGGCGTGAGCGCTTACGACACGCCCGCGCCGCAAAATCCTGATGCGCGCGCTGCGGCATCTTCCGGCGAGGCGGGCTTGTGAACGTGCCTGTCTGGCTGATCGTGCCCGCGGCGGGGCAGGGCCGGCGAATGAGCGCTGACCGCCCCAAGCAGTACCTGCCGCTGGCGGGCGAGACCATTCTGGCCTGCACGCTTGCGCGCCTGCACGCCGCGTTGCCCGAGGCGAAGCTGGTGCTGTGCCTGGACGATGATGACGCCTGGTTTGCCCCCGGGCAGGTGCCGTTTACCCGCTGGCAACGCGTGGCCGGCGGCGCCGAGCGAATGGATAGCGTGCTGAACGCCCTGCGCGCCATGCCCGCCAATGAGCATGACGTAGTGCTGGTGCACGACGTGGCGCGACCCTGCGTCACGCCACAGGACGTGCGCGCGCTGGCCAGCGCAGCCGCTAACAACGCGGACGGTGCGCTGCTGGCGATGCCGGTGGCCGACACCATGAAACGCGCCACGTCCGACGGCAGCTGCGCGCGCACCGAGCCCCGCGAAGGGCTGTGGCACGCGCTGACGCCTCAGGGGTTTCCCTACGGCCGGCTGCGCCGTGCACTGGAAAAGGCGCAGGCGAGCGGGGCGCGAGTCACTGACGAAGCCTCGGCGGTTGAAGCGCTGGGCGGCCGGCCGCGGCTGGTCAGCGGGCGGCGGGATAACCTCAAGGTGACCCATCCGGACGATCTGGCGCTAGCCACGGCCATTCTGGCGGCGCAGGACGACCGGTTATAAGTTTCCCTGTACGCGTTTGCGCTCAGGACACGTTTGCTATCAGGAGTTTTCCATGCGCATCGGCCACGGCTTTGATGTCCACCGTTTTGGGCCCGGCGATCATTTGATGATCGGCGGCGTCAAGCTGCCGTTTGAGCAGGGCTTTGTGGCCCACTCGGATGGCGACGTGCTGCTGCACGCGCTGTGCGATGCGCTGCTGGGCGCCTGCGCGCTGGGCGATATTGGCCGCCACTTTCCCGATACCGACCCCGCCTATAAAGGCGCCGACAGCCGCGAGCTGCTGCGCCGGGTGCTCAAGCTGGTCGAGGGCGAAGGCTTCACCCCGGTGAATCTGGACGCCACGCTGATGGCGCAGGCGCCGAAAATGGCCGGGCACATCGACACCATGTGCGAGACCATCGCCACTGATCTCAAGCTCTCGCTGGGTCAGGTCAACGTCAAGGCCACGACGACCGAGCGGCTGGGCTTTACCGGCCGTGGCGAAGGCATCGCCGCCGAGGCGGTGGTGCTATTAACCCGGCGCAGCGGCGTATGAGCCTGACGCTTGACTGGGCGCGCTGCCTGGACGCGACGTTTGGCCCGCCCAAGCCCGGTGACTATCGCGCCACGCCGGAAGATTTTCTCGTCGATGAGGCGCTCGATTTCGCGCCGGAAGGCCACGGCGAACACCTCTGGCTGCGCATCGAAAAGCGACGCCAGACCACGCTCGACGTCGTCAATATGCTGGCGCGACTGTGCGAGGTAACGCCCAGAGGCATCGGCTATTCGGGCATGAAAGACCGCCTCGCGGTGACTCGCCAGTGGCTCAGCGTGCACCTGCCCGGCCGGGATGCGCCAGAACAGCTTGAAGAGCGGTTGGCGGCGCTGGGTACCACGGTGCTTGAGCGTGCCCGTCACCCGCGCAAGCTCAAGCGCGGTGTTCACCGGACCAATCGCTTCAGCCTGCGGATTAGCGGCGACGCCGTTGAGACCGAGGATTTTGGCGCGCGCTGGCAGGCGCTGTGCGAATTTGGCGTGCCCAACTATTTTGGCCCCCAGCGGTTTGGCGCCGGCGGGCGCAACCTTGATCGCGTGCAGGCGCTGTTTGCCCGGGGCTGGCGTAAACGCGACGACCGTCAGGGTATGCTGCTTTCCAGCGCGCGCAGCTTTCTGTTTAATGAGCTGCTGGGCGCACGAGTGGAGGCCGGCTGCTGGGCGACGCCGCTGGATGGCGATACGCTGATGCTGGAGGGCACCCAGAGCGTGTTTACCGCCGAGCAGGCAGACGACGAGCTGCGCCGCCGCGCCGCCGAGCTTGACCTGCACCCGGCCGGTCCGCTGTGGGGCACGGGCATGTCGGCGGAGGCCGAGCCCACCGCGCCGGCGCAGCGTTTTGAGGCGCAACTGAAACATGACCACCCGGCGCTGTGTGCCGGTATCGAGCAGGCCGGCGCCAAGTGCGCTCGCCGTGCGCTGCGGCTGCGGCTGGGCGATCCCGAACTGACGCCGCTTGACGCCGGCATCCGGCTGACGTTTTCGCTGCCGAAAGGCAGTTTTGCCACCGCCGTGCTGCGCGAGCTGATCGCCCACCCGGACTTTGCCCCGCTGCCTGCCGGTTGAAACGGATCGCTTGAAACAAGGAGAGAAAGACCATGCGGCGACTGCTGCTTTCCAATGATGATGGCGTTCACGCGCCGGGGCTGCGTGCGCTGCACGACGGGCTGATAGCCCATGCCAAGGTGCGCGTGGTGGCGCCCGACCGTGACCGCAGCGGCGCCAGCCATTCGCTGACGCTGTCGCGCCCGCTGTCGCTCACCGCGCTGGAAAACGGCTTTTACAGCGTTGACGGCACGCCCGCCGACTGCGTGTATCTGGGCGTTAACGGCGTTTGGGATGAACGGCCTGATCTGGTCATTGCCGGCATCAATCACGGTAGCAACCTGGGTGACGACGTGCTGTATTCCGGCACCGTGGCCGCGGCCATGGAAGGGCGCAATCTGGGCATGTCGGCCATTGCCATGTCGCTGTGTGGCAAGCGCCACTTCGACACCGCTGTCCGGGTGGCCGCCACGCTGATCGGTGCGGCGTCCAACTTGTCGCTACCGCCGCGTACGCTGCTCAACGTCAACGTGCCGGACTTACCCTGGGACGCGATTCAGGGCGTCAAGGTCACGCGGCTGGGCTATCGCGGCCCCGCCGCTAAACCCGTCGCTACGCAGGACCCACGCGGGCAGACGCGCTACTGGATTGCGCCGGTGGGCGCCAACGCCGATGACGGCAAGGACACCGATTTTGCCGCCATCGAGGCCGGCTGGGTGTCAATCACCCCGCTGCAGACCGACCTGACGCGCCACACGGCGCGCCACGACGTACAGGATTGGCTGGATGCTTTTGCCTGAACTTTCTCACCGCGCGCGACGCGGCCGGGGAATGACCTCCCAGCGCACCCGGGATCGCATGGTCGAGCGGCTGGCGAGTCAGGGGATCCGCGATGCGCGCGTGCTCGAGGGCATGGCGGCCGAGCCGCGCCACCTGTTTGTCGACGAAGCGCTGGCCCACCGTGCCTACGAGGACACCTCGCTGCCCATCGGCTTTGGCCAGACGCTGTCGCGTCCGCTGACCGTTGCGCGGATGACCGAGCTTGTCCTGCAGGAAGCACCCCGGCGCGTGCTGGAGCTGGGCACCGGGTCGGGCTATCAGACATTGATCCTGTCACGTCTGGTGCCCGCGCTGTATTCCGTCGAGCGCATTTCGGCGCTGCATCAGCGTGCGGCCAAACGCCTGAAAGGGCTGGACGCCCCAGCGCGGCTTAAAGCGGCGGATGGCAGCCAAGGCTGGCCTTGCGCCGCCCCTTTTGATGTTATTTTATTGACCGCCTGCGCGCGTACGCTGCCGGCGGCGCTGCTTGAGCAGCTAAACGACGGCGGCGTACTGATTGCGCCGCTGGAAACGCCCGATGGCAAGCAGTGGTTGACCCGGGTGCGCCGCGTGGGGCGCGCCTTTGAACAGCGCCGTCTTGAAGCCGTGCGCTTTGTTCCCCTGCTGGAAGGAGTTGTGGAGTGAACCGTTCCAGGTTACGCGTCTTTTTAACCGGTGCCGGCATGGGGGCAGCCGACGCGGTGCCCGGCGTATCCGGCGGCACCATCGCATTTATCAGCGGGTTTTATGCCGAGCTGATTCATACCATTCGCCAGTTTGGTCCCGGCGCGTTTGGCGCCTGGCGTCGCGGCGGCCTGCAAGGGCTTGTACGCCACCTCAATCTGGCCTTTATTATCCCGCTGCTGGCCGGCGTAGCGCTCGCTGTGTTCAGCGTTGCCCACCTTGCCGTATGGCTGATGGAGGCTTATCCGCTGCTGCTGGACGGTTTCTTTTTTGGCCTGGTGGCGGCATCAACGCTGGTGGTTAACGACGCGCGCGAACGCTTTAAATGGCGCCATCTGATTGCGCTGGGTCTGGGGCTGTGGCTGGCGCGTGCGCTGCCGTCGCTGATGCCGCTGTTGCTCACCGTGGGCAACGATTCACTGATGCTGATGCTGGCCGGCAGCATCGCCATTAGCGCCATGCTGTTGCCGGGCGTGTCGGGCAGCTTTTTGCTGCTGTCCATGGGGCTTTACGGCACGATCATGCAGGCCATTCGCGGGCTGGATGTCGGTATTATTGCGCTGTTTGGCGGCGGCTGCGTGATCGGCCTGATGCTTTTTTCGCGGCTGTTGTCATGGCTGTTGCATCGCCATCACGCGGCCACCATGCAGCTGCTGCTGGGGTTTATCCTTGGCTCGCTGCCGCTTCTCTGGCCGTGGCGCGAGCTGATACGCTACCAGCTGGGCCCTGACGGGCAGCTGATTCCGCTGGCGCACCGTTATCTGCTGCCCGGCGACTACGCCACGCTCACCGGCGCCTCCGCCCAAACCGCCGGCGTGATGGCGTTGATGCTCGTTGGCGCACTGCTGGTGGTGGCATTGAATCAGCAGGCCAAACGCCGCACTCTCCGCTCCCGTAAAGCGGAGTCAAACGCTACCCGAACAAGCGCTGATAAACAGGAGTAAGAGTCGCATGCGCAAGATTTTCGTGATGTCTGTGCTGGCCCTGGCCGTTACCGGCTGCGTCAACCAGCAGCATTCCCGCCCCCAGGTGCGTGATGTGAGCGATGCTCAGCAGGCGGTGAAAAACACGCCGCAATACACCGTTAAAACCGGCGATACGCTCTACGGGATTGCCTGGGAGCACAACCTTGACTACCGCCGCCTGGCGGCGCTTAACAACATCGCGCCGCCCTATAGCATTTTTCCGGGGCAAGCGATTCGTTTGCGTAAGGGCGCGCAGGCCGATGGTAGCCGTCAGGTAGCGCAGACGCAGCCTGATACCTCCCGTGGCGGCGCGGTCGCCACCGGTCTGGGCCAGGCTGGGCAAGTCAGCAGCGCCGCGGGACAAAGCGGTGCCGGCGTTCAGCCGGTCGGCAGCCAGCAGGTTGACTGGCTGCTGCCCGATGAGCCGGTCGCCACGCAGGGCACCTCTCCGGCAGCTGCCGGCAATGACGTCGATAAAGACGTGGTGAAGAAAGCATCAAACGCCGGGGCCAGCAAGCCCGATGCCGGTACGGCGGATGCTGAGAAGACTCAGGTGGTCAAGGCGACAGAACCCGCGAGCGCCGCAGAGAAAACGCCGGAGAAAACCAAAAGCGTAGCGAAGAAGACGCCAGACGCCGCCAGCACGCGCGAAAAACGCGCTGATCGCAGCTATACGCCGGCCAAGAATATTGCCTGGCAATGGCCGGTAGAAGGCAAGCTTGACGGACGTTTTGACGAGGATGGCAGCATCACCGCAGGCATTGATATCGCCGGGGAAAAGGGGCAATCTGTCAAAGCCGCCGGCCCCGGTATCGTGGTCTATGCAGGCAGCGGTGTACGCGGCTATGGCAATCTGGTATTGCTCAAGCACAACGACCAGTTTTTATCGGCTTATGCACATAACGATAGCCTGAGCGTCAGCGAAAACGACGTGGTCAAAGCAGGCGAAGTGATTGCTACGATGGGCAATAGCGATGCAGACAGCGTCAAGCTGCATTTTGAGGTACGCAAGGACGGCGAGCCCCAGGATCCCCTGACGTATCTGCCTTCACGCTAGGGTCAGATAGCACCTGAACCTGCCCCGACGCCGCCAATCACCGCTAGTAACACGCGCCAGTTAACGGCGCCCTATTACAATAACAAAGGCGGGTATCAAGCCCGCCGGCATCACCGCTGGCAGCTCAGCGACTGATGACATTAGGGAGTGGTAGCGATGAGTATATTGGAGCAAGGTATTCAGGAAGTGGATCTGAACGCGGTGGAAGAGGCGCTCGGCGAGCTGGATGACAAACGAGTCGCTGCCGAAGAAGAAACCTTTGAAAAAGCCCTTGGGCGTGAAGGTCGGGCGCAGAAGCCGAGTTCGGATGCCACCCAGATTTATCTGAATGAAATCGGCTTTTCGCCACTGTTGACGCCGGAGGAAGAGGTCTATTACGGCCGCATGGCGCGTAAGGGCGAGCCGCTTGGCCGCTCGCGGATGATCGAATCCAACCTGCGGCTGGTAGTCAAGATCGCCCGGCGCTACCTGAACCGCGGGCTGACGCTGCTGGACCTGATCGAAGAGGGCAATCTGGGGCTGATTCGCGCGGTCGAGAAGTTCGACCCCGAACGGGGCTTTCGCTTTTCCACTTACGCCACCTGGTGGATTCGCCAGACCATCGAGCGGGCGCTGATGAACCAGACCCGCACGATTCGCCTGCCGATTCACGTGGTCAAAGAGCTCAACATCTACTTGCGTGCGGCGCGCGAGCTGACTCAGCGGCTTGACCACGAACCCACGGCCGAAGAAATCGCCGAGCATCTGGACAAACCGGTGGCCACGATCAAGAAAATGCTGGGGCTGAACGAGCGCGTGTCGTCGGTGGATTATCCCGTCGGCGGCGATAGCGACAAGCCGCTGATCGATACCCTGGCCGACGATGACGATGCCGGCCCCGAAGCGTCGCTGGTGGATGGCGATGTCAAAGAGCATGTGGACCACTGGCTTGGCTCTCTGGGTGACAAGCAGCGCGAAGTGGTGGTGCGCCGCTTCGGCCTGCGTGGCCACGAAGCCGCCACCCTTGAGGAAGTTGGCGTTGAAATAGGCCTGACCCGGGAGCGTGTGCGTCAGATTCAGGTAGAAGCCCTGAAAAAACTGCGCCGCCTGCTGGAAAAACAGGGCCTGTCGCTGGATGCCATTTTTGAAAGCTGATCGTGCAGCAAATGGCCAGCGCCCGTCCTGAGCGACGGGCGCTGGCCGCCTGTAATACACACCTCCCTGTTAAAAAGATGAAGCGAGATACGCATGCGCCCGCTGGTGGCCCATATTGACCTTGACGCGCTGCGTCATAATTATCAGCTGGCGCAGCGCTGCGCGCCGCAAAGCCGCGCGGTTGCCGTGATCAAGGCCGACGCCTATGGCCACGGGGCGCTGGCCTGCGCCCGTGCGCTGGCGGATGATGCGCCGGCGTTTGCCGTGGCCAGCCTGGAAGAAGCGCTGGTGCTGCGTCGCGGCGGCATTAATATTCCCATTGTGCTGCTGGAAGGCATTTTCAGCGCGGACGAGCTGGCGCAGGTAGACGCGCACCGGCTGTGGATGGCCGTGCACAGCCGCTGGCAGCTTGAGGCACTGCTGGCGTTTACTCCCAAAGCGCCGATCCCGATCTGGCTCAAGGTTGACTCGGGTATGCACCGGCTGGGCTTTGCCCCCGCCGAAATTGACGCCGTGTGGCACGCGCTAAGCGCGGCGCCGCAGGTGGGCGAGCTGCATTTGATGAGTCACTTTGCCACCGCCGATGCGGCTGCAAGCGAACACTACGACCGCCAGCTGGCCTGCGTGCGCGAGCTGGCCCGCCGGCTTGATGCGCCGCTGAGTCTGGCCAATTCTCCGGCAACCCTGGCCCACGCCGAGACTCATGGCGCCTTCAACCGTCCGGGCGTGATGCTTTACGGCAGCGACCCGCTGGAGCAGGCCAACGCGGCCTCCGGCGCGCTTGAGCCGGTGATGACGCTGCGTGCAGAAATCATTGCCCTGCGCGACATCGGCCCCGACGAGCCGGTGGGCTACGGCGGCCGTTTTCGCGCCGCAGCGCCTACCCGTATCGCAGTCGTGGCCGCCGGCTACGGCGACGGCTACGATCGCCACGCCGCCGACGGCACGCCGGTGCTGGTCAATGGCCAGCGCGCCGCCCTTGCCGGCAAGGTCTCGATGGATATGCTCACCGTTGACGTGAGCGGCATTGACGACGTGCGCATCGGCAGCGAAGTCGTGCTCTGGGGGCGGGCCGAAAACGGCGCGGTGCTCTCTATTGATGAGGTCGCAAGCCACTGCGATACCATCAGCTACACCCTGTTAACCGGCGTGCTGCCGCGGGTTCCCCGGCGCTATCATGGCGTTGGTATTCTTCCTCACGGTATGACGCGCTAGACTTTTTTACAGGCTCTTTTTTCCTCATGGCAAAATCGCACTATCCCCGCTCGTTTGCTCATCCGCGCTATTGGCCCACCTGGCTGGCCATCGGCGCCATGTACGTTGCCGCCTGGCTGCCGTGGCGGTTGAAAATGTGGGTGGGCAGCGGCGTTGGTCGCCTTGCGTGGCGCTTTGCCAAGCGCCGCCGGCGTATTACCACGACCAACGTTGCGCTGTGCTTTCCGGAAAAAAACGCTGAGGCCCAGCGCCGATTAGTGAAAGACACCTTCATTGCCAACGGCATCGGACTGGTGGAAACCGCCACCGCCTGGTGTCGCGATCCCGAATCGTTGCGCCACCGCGCGGTGTATGTGGGCCAGGAAAATATGGCGCGCGCTCAGGCGCAGGGCAAAGGAGTGCTGATTATCGGCGTGCATTTTTCCACCCTGGATATGGGCGGCGCGCTGCACTCGCTGTTTTTCTCTGCCGGTGCGGTGTATCGCCCCCACGATAATCCGCTGTTCGAGCGCTTCATGACCCGCGCGCGGCTGCGGTCTTTCGACCAGATCATTGACCGCCACGATCTGCGCGGCGCTGTCCGCAGAATTAAAGCCGGCCATTCGGTCTGGTACTCGCCGGATCAGGATTTTGGCCGCGCGGCGAGCGTATTTGCGCCGTTTTTTGGCCAGCAGGCGGCCACCATTAAATTAACCGCCAAGATCGCCCGGATGACCGGCGCGCCGGTGGTGCCGCTGGTCTTTCACCGCAACCCGGATAACGCCACCTATACCTTTGAGGCGCTGCCGGCGCTGGACGGTTTCCCCAGCGGTGACGACGTGGTTGATGCCACGCGCATCAATGCGTTTATCGAGCAGGCGATCCGCCGGCACCCCGAGCAGTACCTGTGGCTGCACCGGCGCTTCAAGACCCGCCCCGAGGGCGAGGCGGGCGTTTACTGAGCGCCTCGCGGCGGGGCGTCAGACCTCGACGATCTCGCACGAATGAGTGATTTCGACGCCGCCGTTACCCAGCATGATCGAGGCGCTGCAGTATTTATCGGCGGAAAGCTCGACGGCGCGCTGCACCTGCTTTTCCTTGAGCGCGCGGCCGGTGACCACAAAATGCACGTGGATTTTGGTGAAGACCGAGGGCACGCCGTCGGCGCGTTCGGCGTCCATTTCGGCGACGCAGTCGGTGACGTCGGCGCGGGCTTTCTCGAGAATGTTCAAAATATCAAAGGCGGTGCAGCCGCCCATGCCCATCAGCAGCATTTCCATGGGGCGCGGGCCGGTGTTGCGTCCGCCGTGGTCGGGCGGGCCGTCAATCACGACGCTGTGCCCGCTGCCAGATTCCGCGACAAACTGGCGTCCGTCGGTCCATTTTACCCGTGCTTTCATGTTTTTCTCCGTATCAGTCAGTCACGTTCGTTCGTGAGCGTATCAGGTTCTCTGGCGGCACAGGTAGGCATCCAGCTCGGCTAGCCGCGCGGGCGTGCCCACGTCCACCCAGCGGCCGGCTACGTGTTCGCCGCTGATGCGCCCCTGTTGCATTGCCGCTGTTAACAGCGGCGCCAGCGCAAAGGCGCCGGGCGGCTCGTCGGCCACCAGCGCGGGGTTTATCACGCTCAGGCCGGAAAATGTCAGCCGCGGCTCGCCGTCCGCCGCCACACGGCCACCGTGCAGGCTGAAATCGCCCCGGGGGTGATGATCGGGGTTATCCACCAGCAGCAAATGCGCCAGATCCCCCTCGCCAAGGGCGGTCATGTTGGGCAGCGTTTCGCACCAGACGTCACCGTTGACCAGCAGAAATGGTGCCTCGCCCAAAAACGGCAGAGCGGCCTGAATGCCGCCGCCGGTTTCCAGCGGTGTGGCTTCGCGGCTGTAATGCAGCGTTAGCCCGAAGCGCTTGCCGTCGCCCAGTGCGGCGATAACCTGTTCGGCGCGATAGCTGACGTTGATCACCACATCAATGATGCCGGCCTGTGCCAGACGCGTCAGATGGTGCTCGATCAGCGGCCTGCCGCCCACCGGCAGCAGCGGCTTGGGGCAGGTGTCGGTGAGCGGGCGCATGCGCGTGCCCAAGCCTGCGGCCAGAATCATCGCTTTCATGCGCAAGGCTCCGTCGCGGCCAAGCGCTGGGTAATCGCGGGGCGCAGGGTGTCGCTTAGCCAGCGGGCGAAAGCAGCGTGCTCGGGCAACGCCGCCAGGCTGTCTTCCAGGTGGTTAAGGAAGTGCGGCAGGCGCTCAAGATAGCCGCTTTTGCCGTCGCGCAGCGTCAGCCGGCAGAAGATGCCGAGCACCTTGAGCGAACGCTGGGCGGCCATGGCGTGGGTCTGGCGCAGAAAAGTGTCAGCGCTAACGTGGCTGGTCAGCCGGCCGTCGGCGCGGGCCTGTTGATAAAAACGCTCGGTCAGCGCGTTGAACGTATCCGGGGTAAAGCGCCAGTAGCGCCCGCGTAAAAGCGAGATCAAGTCGTAGCTGAGCGGGCCGGCCACGGCGTCCTGAAAGTCGATCATGTACAGCGTGTCGCGATGCACCATCAGGTTCATGGCGTCAAAGTCGCGATGCACGGTCACCGTCGGCTGGGCCAGCGCCTGTTCAATCAGCGCCTCGCACAGCGGGGCAAAGTCGGCGGGCGCTTCGATGTTGAGCCAGGCGCTCAGGCACCACTCGGGAAACAGCGCCAGCTCGCGGCGCAGCAGCGCGGCGTCATAGGCGGGCAGCGCCTCGGGCGTCGTGCGGTTTTGCAGCGCGGCGATCAGCTCAAGGGCGGCATGGTGCTGGGTGAGCACGGCATCGTCGCTGTCAAACAGCGCCTGTAGCGGGGTATCGCCGAGATCATCGAGCAGCAGAAAGCCGTCGTCCAGGTTGGCGGCGTGGACCACGGGCACCGGCAGGCCGGCGGCCTTAAAGCGCCGGGCAATCTCGACAAAGGGGGTGCTGTCTTCCTGCTCGGGCGGGGCGTCCATGACAATCCGGGTCGTACCATCCGGCAGCACAAGGCGAAAATAGCGGCGAAAACTGGCATCGCCGCCGGCAGGTGAGAGATTAATTTGTTCGGGCGACAGGCCGTACTGGCGCGCCGCCCAGCCCAATAGGGCATTAAACCGATAAGAGAACATGCAAGCTCCTTGCTGGTCGGGCATCATGCGGGCTGTATAATACGCCTTCTTGACGCCAAGGATAACGAACATGGGCAAGCGATTTTTGCGCACTGCGCCAATCACGCAGACGCTCGCCGGTACCGTACTGGTCGGTGCCACGCTGACGGCGCAGGCCAACAGTGAGATGCTGCCGGCCGACGCGCTGGATTGGCAGCCCTGGAGTGACGAGCAGGCCGCTAACCGCGTTTGCAAAGGGCGCTACGTGATGCCGGCGTATCGGTTGCCGGAAAACGAGGACCCCCGCGAGCTGTCGGTGGAAACCCGCGAGTCGGACTATTCGGCGGCAGGCGAGGCGCTGCTGCGCGGCGACGTCGTGCTGCGCCGCGGCAATACCCAGCTGGAAGCCGAGCGCATCTTCGTGCCGGCCAACCGCGAGCGGGTTGATGCCGAAGGTGATCTTGCCCTGCGCGACGGGCGTGCGCTGGTACGCGGCACCGAGGCGTCGCTGTCGCTGGTGAACGACACCGGCAACGTCAAAAACAGCCACTACGTGCTTTACGAAGAGCGCCTGCGCGGCCGGGCCGATCAGCTTGAGCAAACCGGCGACCAGCAATACCGCCTGCGCGACGCCAGCTTTACCAGCTGCGCGCCCGGGGCCAATACCTGGCAGCTGGTGGGGAGCGATATTCGCCTCAACCAGAAAGAAGGCTTTGGCACGGCCAAACATGCCCGTCTGGAAATCAAGGACGTACCGGTCTTTTACTGGCCGTGGCTACGTTTTCCGCTCGATGATCGCCGCCACACTGGGTTTTTGACGCCCACCATCGGTTTCTCCAGCGATCAGCTGGACTACGCGCAGCCGTTCTACTGGAACATTGCGCCCAACCACGATGCCACTATTACGCCACGCTGGATCAGCGACCGCGGGCTGCTGCTCGGGGGGGAATATCGCTATCTGCTGGACCAGAGCCGGGGCAGCATTGAAGGCGCCTGGCTCAGCGATGATCGCGGCGGCTCCGGCGGCGACGCCAACCGCTACGAAAACCTCGACCGCTGGTACATTGATGCTCAGCACGCTGGCCGCGCGGGGCCGCGCAGCGGCTATCAGCTGCGCTACGGGGCAGCGAGCGACGGGCGCTATTTTGACGATTTCGGCAGCAACTTCGGCGAAAGCGACCGCTACGGCATGGAGCGTCTGGCGCAGATTGACTATCGCGGCGACACCTGGCAACTCGACGCCCGCGCCCAGGGTTACCAGCGGCTGGACGATCCGCTGAGCGACAGCGACAAGCCGTTTTACCGCCTGCCAAGCGTCACCGCCAACGCCCGCTGGCAGCTGGGGCACGGCTTTTACAGCGAATGGCGCTCCAACGCGACCTATTTCTGGCGCGACGTGGACGAAACCCAGGTGCCCGAGCGCGAAGCCGCCACGGGTAGCCGCGTGCATCTGGCGCCCACGGTGGGCGCGCGCTTTGAGCGCCCCTGGGGCTACATAGAGCCGCGTACCGAACTCTGGAACACCGCCTACTCGCTGGACTACGGCCGCCGCGAAACCTCGCGCGATACCACGCCGACGCGCAGCGTCGCGATCAGCTCGGTAGATGCCGGGCTGACGTTCGAGCGCGAGCTGTCGCTGGGCGGCGAGGACTACCACCAGACGCTGGAACCGCGCCTGAACTACGCCTTTGTGCCGCGCACCGATCAGCGCGACCTGCCCGAGTTCGACAGCCGCGAGCGGGCGTTCTCAAAGGAGCAGCTGTGGTCGCCGCACCGCTTTTCCGGGGTGGACCGCGTGGGCGATCTGAACCGCCTGTCGTACGGCCTGCAAACGCGCTTTCTGCAGGACGACAGCGGGCGTGAAAAACTCTCTGCCGGCATTGGTCAAAGCGCGTACTTCGACGACCGCCGCGTGGGGCTGGACGGCAACGATGAAACCCTGCCGCCGCGGCCGGAGCTCAACCCCGACGTCAACCCGGAAAGCTACTATCAGGCCACTCGCGATCGTTCGCCGATCGTCACGCACCTCGACTGGCAGATCAATCAGCGCTGGAGCACCGGCGCCGAATGGCTTTACGATGACCACCGCGACCTGACCGAACGCACCAGCGTCGACCTGCGCTACCGGCACCCCGATGGCCATGTGGTCAACCTTGGCTATCGCTGGGAAATCGAAGGGTTTTCTCCGAGTGTGGTACCCGGCGACGATGATTATCGCGACTATGCCCGCGAGGAGTGGGATCTGTCCTTTGCCTGGAATGCCAGCCCCGAGATTGATTTGATCGGCCGCTACCTGCACGATCAAACCAACAATCGCCCGCTTGAGCAGCTGGCCGGCGTGCAGTGGAACAGCTGCTGCTATGGCCTGCAGGTCGTATGGCGCCAGTGGGTAGACGACAACGATACCGCGTGGGTCAGAGACGACTTCAACGACCGCGGGCTGTTTTTGCGCTTTGTCCTCCACGGGCTTGGCGGCGCCGGGCAGGATGCCGACAGCTACTTTGAACGTACCATTCCGGGCTATCGCCCGCCGGCGCTGTAAGCCGGTGCAGAACCCCTCAAGAGATCAACGTGTTATGACGACGACAACGCCCTGGCTTTTGCGCGCCACAATGCGCACTCAGTCTTTTTTGCCTAAAACGCTGGCGCTTTCCAGCGCGCTGACGCTGTGTTTGGGCGCCGGCGTTGCGCTGGTGCCGCTGACCGCCAGCGCCCAGCAGGCCAACAATAGCCAACAGACCTACAGCAGCCAGCGTCAGCAGCTGGACCGCGTGGTGGCAGTGGTCAACGACGGCGCCATCATGCAAAGCGAACTTGATGACCGCCTGGTGCGTATTGCCGGTCAGGCAAAAGCCAAGGGCAGTGCGCTGCCCCCGCGCGCCGAGTTTGAGCAGCAGGTGCTTGAACGCATGGTGCTGGAGACGATTCAGCTGCAGATGGCCAGCGACGCCAAGCTGAGCGTGGATGACACCCGGCTTAACCGCCAGCTGCGCGGGATCGCCGAGTCCAACGGACTGTCGCTTGAGGCGTTTGCCGACCAGCTGGAAGCGGGCGGCACCAGTCTGACCCAGGTGCGCGAGCAGGTGCGCCGCGAAATGCTGATCCGTAAGGTGCAGCAACGCCAGATTGGCCAGCGAGTCTCGATCAGCAACCGCGACGTCGAGCGTACGCTTGAGCAGCAGGGCGGCGCTAACGGCGGCGTGATCGAAGAAAACCGCGCTCGTCATATCCTGATTGAAGTGACGCCCGAGCGCAGCGCAGAAGAGGCCCAGGCGCTTGCCCAAAAGGCCCGCCAGCGCATTGTTCAGGGCGAAGATTTTGCCGCCGTGGCCCGCGAGCTGAGCGATGACGATGGCAGCGCGCTGAACGGCGGCGAGCTCGGCTGGCTGCGCCCCGGCCAGACGGTGCCGGCGTTTGAAGATGCCATGCAAGCGCTCTCCGTTGACCAGCTTTCTCAGCCCGTGCGCTCGCAGTTCGGCTTTCATCTCATCGACGTCGAAGAGCGCCGCGAGAAAAACGTCAGCCAAAAAGAGCAGCGCGAAGGGGCGCGTCAGGCCATCTTCCAGCGCCGCGCCAACGAAGAGATGACCACTTGGCAGCGCGAACTTCGCTCCCAGGCCTTTGTCGACATCCGGCTTTAAATGGCGACGTTAAAGGTGACGCAGCACAGCGTCGATAGCCGTCTGCCGGTGGCGATTACCACCGGCGAGCCGGCCGGCATCGGCCCGGAGCTTGTGCTGATGCTAGCGGCCAACGGTGAACTGCCGCCGGCAAGCGTCGCCGTGGGTGATCCGGCCATGCTGTCAGTGCGCGCCGCGGCGCTTGGGCTTGAGGTTACGTTGGTGCCCTGTCAGCCGGGCGATCCGCTTCCTGACGGTGACGGCGTGCTGCCGGTGTGGCCGGTGGCGCTCAGAGCGCCATGTGCGCCGGGCACGCTCAATCCGGCCAACGCCGACTATGTGATTGAAACGCTGACGGTTGCCGTAGAAGCTTGCCGGGCCGGCCACGCGGCGGCGATGACCACCGCGCCGCTGCACAAGGGCGTGATTATCGACGGCGGGCACACGGGCTTTACCGGCCACACCGAATGGCTGCGCGACGCCTGCGGCGTCGATGAAGTAGTCATGATGCTGGCCACCGACGACGCCCTGCACGCCACCCGCGCCGGGTTTGACGGCAGCAGCGACCTGCGCGTCGCGCTTGCGACCACGCATTTGCCGCTGCGCGAGGTGGCCGACGCCATTACCGCCGAGCGCATTACCCGCATTGCACGGATTCTGGACGCCGACCTGCGCGACCAGTTCGGCATTGCCGCACCGCGTATCGCGGTGTGCGGGCTGAACCCCCACGCCGGTGAAGACGGGCATCTGGGGCGCGAGGAAATCGATATCATCATCCCCACGCTGGCCGCGCTGCGCGCCGAGGGGCGGGATATACGCGGCCCCTACCCGGCGGATACACTGTTTACCCCGCGCCATCTGGTTGATGTTGATGCGGTGCTCGCCATGTATCACGATCAGGGGCTCGCCGTGCTCAAGTACGCCGGTTTTGGCAGCGCGGCCAACATCACCCTGGGCCTACCGCTGGTGCGCACCTCGGTGGACCACGGCACCGCGCTTGATCTGGCCGGCAAAGGGCTGGCGTCGCCGGCCAGTCTGGGCGTGGCGATTGCGCTGGCGCGCCGGCTTGCCGATCAGCGCGCTGCTTAACCGGTGTTGGTCGTCCGTTACCGTTTATTGCCTATCTTTTATCGCTACTCTTATCGCTACTCTGGGAATCTCGCTTCATGTCAGCAGTGACGCACCATCGCGCTCGTAAACGTTTCGGGCAAAACTTCCTCCGCGACGTCGGGGTGATCGGGCGTATCGTCCACGCGATCGACCCGCGTCCGGGCGAGCGCCTCGTGGAGATCGGCCCGGGGCAGGGGGCGCTGACCCAGCCGCTGCTTGACGCCGCCGACGGCCTTGAAGTGATCGAGCTTGATCGTGATCTGATTCCCGGCCTGCGGGTGCAGTTTTTCAACTATCCCGGCTTCGTCATCCATGAAGGCGACGCGCTCAAGTACGATTTTGCCGAGCTGCGGGGCGACGGCGCGCCGCTGCGCGTGGTCGGCAACCTGCCGTACAACATCTCCACGCCGCTGATCATTCACCTGCTGGGCGCCGGCAGCGCGGTGGCCGACATGCACTTCATGCTGCAAAAAGAGGTGGTCGAGCGCATGGCGGCGGAGCCGGGCGGCTCTGACTGGGGGCGGCTGTCGGTCATGGCGCAGTACTATTGCCAGGTCGAGCAGCTGTTCACGGTGCCGCCCGAAGCCTTTGTGCCGAGCCCGGCGGTGGAGTCCGCGATTGTGCGCCTGACGCCCCACGCCGAGCTGCCCCACGTGGCAGACGATCCGACGCTGCTGTTCGAGCTGGTCAAGCAGGCGTTCGGCCAGCGGCGCAAAACGCTGCGCAACAATCTCAAGGGCCGGGTCAGCGCCGAGACTCTGGAGGCCCTCGGGATCGACCCGCGTCGCCGCCCGCAAACGCTCAGCGTGGAAGAGTTTGTGCGTCTGGCCAATTGCGTGGCAAAAAACGAGACGCAAGCAACCCAGGGAGACGACAGTCGATGAGCGAGCCATCGATCCATATCACCATCAAGCCCCAGTACCGCGAGCAGGAGTCCAGCGACGCTGAGACGCGCTACGTGTTCAGCTACACGGTGACCGTACACAACCAGAGCGACTGCAGCGTTCAGCTGTTGGCGCGCTACTGGAAAATCACCCAGGGCAGCGGCGACGCGCAGGAAGTACGCGGCAAGGGCGTGATCGGCCAGCAGCCCTTGATTGGCCCCGGTCAGCGCTTTCGCTATACCAGCCGCGCGGTATTAGAAACGCCTGTGGGCACCATGGAAGGCGCCTATACGCTGCTCGACACCACGACCCAGCGCTCTTTTGACGTGCCGGTGTCGCCGTTTCGGCTGGCGCAGCCTAGCGCCATTCATTAAGCCGGTTGGTATCGGCTCCTGAACACGAGTACCTGAGCGTGAGACGTTACGCACAAGCACTTAAGAATGAGCACTTAAGAATGAGTACCTATGTAATAGGCGATCTGCACGGCTGCCACGCCGAGTTTGTCGCGCTGCTGGAAGCCCTTTCCTTTGACCCGCGCCGCGACCGCCTGTGGCTGGTGGGCGATCTGGTCAACCGTGGGCCAGACTCACTCGCCTGCCTGCGCGAAGCCCGTGCGCTGGGCGACAGCGCACGCTGCGTGCTGGGCAACCACGACCTGCACTGCCTCGTTGCCGCCCGCAGCGGTACGGTCAAGCCGCACAGCGCCTTTGGCTCTATCGTTAACGCCGCCGACGGCGATGCGCTGCTGGATTGGCTACAGCAGCAGCCACTAACGGTGCGCCGCGACACCACGCTGATGACGCATGCCGGGCTGTTGCCCCAGTGGAGCCTTGACCAAGCCGAGGGGTTAGGCGCCGAGGTGGAAGAAGCACTTGCCGGCGAACAGGCGGGTGCGTTTCTGGCGCGCCTGTTCGGCGATGAACCAAGCCGCTGGCGCGACGACCTTGACGGCATGGACCGGCTACGCTTTATCGTCAACGCCATGACGCGAATGCGCTTTATTAACGCTGAAGGCCAGCTGGACTTTTCCGCCAAGCGCGGTCTGGATAGCGCGCCTGCAGGCTTTGCGCCGTGGTTCCAGTTCCCCCGCCAGGATGATGCCAGCTTGTTATTTGGCCACTGGGCAGCACTTGAAGGGCGCACGCCCGACTCGGCGGTCAACGCCCAGACGCTGGATACCGGCTGCGCCTGGGGCGGGTCGCTGACCGCGCTTGACCTTGATTCCGGCCGCCGCACTCGGGTGCCCAGCCAGCGGCGGCAGAAGACGTGATGCAAAAGCCAAAACCAACATCAACACGACAGCCCGAAGCCGGCCTTGAGGTCTACCGCGTGGGCGGCGCGGTGCGCGATGCGCTGCTGGGCCGGCCGGTGTGGGATAACGACTGGGTGGTGGTCGGCGCCACCCCCGAGATGATGCGCCAGCGAGGCTTCAAGCCGGTGGGGCGGGATTTCCCCGTGTTTTTGCATCCGGATACCGCCGAAGAATATGCGCTGGCGCGTACCGAGCGCAAAGCCGGCCACGGCTACGGCGGGTTTACGGTGCACGCAAGCCCCGACGTCACGTTGGAAGAAGACCTGATTCGCCGTGACCTGACCATCAACGCCATTGCCGAGGCGCCCGACGGCACTCTGGTCGATCCTTATGGCGGCCAGGCCGATATTCAGCGGCGCGCGCTGCGTCACGTGTCTGAGGCTTTTAGCGAAGACCCGCTACGCGTACTGCGCACAGCGCGTTTTCTGGCGCGCTACGCCGAGCTCGGGTTTGCCATTGCCCCGGAAACCCGGGCGCTGATGGCACAGGTTAGCGCCAGCGGCGAGCTTGAGCATCTGGCCGCCGAACGCGTCTGGGTCGAAAGCGAAAAAGCGCTGGGAGAATCGAGCCCCGAGGCCTACTTCACGGCGCTTGACGACTGCGGCGCGCTGGCGACGTGGTGGGCGGAGATGAACGGTGAGGCGCTAGCGCCGTGTTTGGCTGCGATGGCAAGCGTGCCCACATGGCCCGACATCCCGCTGGCCCATTGGCGCTACGCGCGGCTGGTGTCGCCGCTGTCCGATGAGAGCCGCCAAGCGCTTGCCGAGCGGCTAAAACTGCCCCGCGCCGTCGAGCAGCTCGCCCGTCACAGCGCGGCAACCGCGCGGCTGGTCAGCCAACCGCTGAGCACGGATACCGTAATGGCCTGGCTTGACGGCCAGGATAGCTGGCGCCGGCCCGAACGCGCGCGCGCTCAGATTTCGTTGGCTGAAGCGCTTGCGCCTGCGTGTTATCCGCGCCTTGAACAGGCGTTTCAGGCGGCGACAGCCGTCAGCCCGCAGGGGCTGATAGCAGAAGGCTATAAAGGGGCTGAGCTTGGCCAGCAGATCGGCGTAAGCCGACGCGATGCCGTGGCCGGAGCGCTTTGCCAAAGCTCGGCGTAGGTTTCATCGGTGCGGGGATGGCGGGCATCGGGAGCAAGCTCCGCCAGCGGCCCAAGCACAAAGGCATGGCGCAAAATATCGCCGTGGGGCAACGGGATGGCTTGGCCGTCGTTGTCAGCAAACTCGCCGCACAGATCGCCCACGGCCAATAGATCAATATCGATGGGATGGGTGCGCGCCCCGGCGCTCTTGGGCAGGCGACCCTGAACGCGCTCCTGCGCCTTGCACCAGGCTTTTATCTCCGCCGGAGCGGCGTCGCTTGCAAACGCCACGGCCATGTTGTGGAAGATGGGGCCGGGAAAGACGGCAGCATGACCGTCAGATAACGTATCCGCGTTGGGCTGGGTCACATCAGCGCTTTGGTACACCGTGGATGCGCGTATCTCGCCGAAACGTGCTTCAAGCGCTGTCAGGCAGCGGCGAAAGTTGGCGAGCGGGTTCTGATTGCTGCCTAGCCCTAAAATCACCTGACGCATGCTCATTGGCTTTCTGGCTGGGTTCCGGGCAGCGTGCCGCGAGTGATCTCAAGCCCTACGCTGCGCGCGGCGGGAACGGCACCGGGCTTGCGCAGCGTCAGGCGCAGCCAGTCGATGGCGAACTCGTCGCGCAGGGTTTGCGCCAGCCGCTCGGCAAAGGTCTCGACCAGCTCGAAATCGTGCTCCCGAGCAAAGCGCTGAATGCGCTCGCAGATGGCGGCGTAGTTCAGGGTCAGCGTCAGGTCGTCAGTGGCCGCTGCCGGGCGAATGTCGGTGGCAAGCTGAAGATCAAGGCTTAGCCGTTGCTCAATGAGGCGCTCCCAGTCGTACGCGCCGATCACCGTGTCCACTTCCAGCGCTTCAATCAGAATGCGATCCATCATAACTTTCCTTAGGTCAAAAGGCCCTGGGGTCAGCCGGCTCAGCCGGACGGTGTCGCGGCGTTTGGCGGCGCGTCGGGGGCGCTGAGGTCTGACAGAGGCCAGCGCGGCGTGGCCTGCATTTGGCCGAGGGTGTCGCATTCGCCGGCCTGCAGGCGCTGTGCACCCACGTAGGCAATCATGGCGCCGTTGTCGGTGCAGAAGCGCCCGCGCGGATAGTAAGCGCGGGCACTGCGTTTGTCGCACGCAAGACGCAGGCGCTCGCGCAGCCGCACGTTGGCGCTGACCCCTCCGGCGACCACAAGGCGCTTGAGCCCGGTGGCATCGAGCGCGCGGCGGCATTTGATCGTCAGCGTATCGGCGACGGCGTCTTCAAAGGCGCGGGCAATGTCGGCGCGCCCCTGCGGCGTCAGCTCGCCGGCCTCGTCGAGCTTGCGAATCGCGGTCAGGGTGTGGGTTTTCAGCCCCGAAAAGCTGAAATCAAGCCCCGGACGGTCGGTCATTGGCCGCGGAAAACGAAAGCGTTGGGGGTCGCCCTGCTCGGCCAGACGCGCCACCTCGGGGCCGCCGGGGTAGGGCAGACCCAACATTTTGGCGGCTTTGTCGAAGGCTTCGCCGGCGGCGTCGTCCACGGATTCGCCCAGCAGCCGGTAGCGCCCCAGCCCCTTCACCTCCACCAGCTGGGTGTGCCCGCCGGAGACCAGCAGCGCCACAAACGGAAACGCGGGCGGGTCGCGCTCGAGCATCGGCGCGAGCAAATGGCCTTCCATGTGGTGCACGCCGAGGGCGGGGATATCCAGCGCGCGGGCCATGCCGTGGGCGGTGGCCGCGCCGACCATGAGCGCACCGACCAGCCCCGGGCCTGCGGTATAGGCAATGCCGTCAAGCTCGCTGCGCGTCATGTTGGCTTCCGCCAGCACCTGTTCCACCAGTGGCAGCAGTTTGCGCGTATGGTCGCGCGAGGCAAGCTCGGGCACCACGCCGCCGTATTCGGCGTGCATGGCAATCTGGCTGTACAAGGCGTCGGCCAGCAGGCCGTTTCCGCCGTCAAGCGCGGTGTCGTAAAGCGCCACGCCGGTTTCGTCGCAGGACGTTTCAATGCCCAGTACGCGCATAAGCAAAGCTTTCCTATGGCTGGATGAGTCTAGAGTCGTGGAAAACGACGAGTTTAGCATTTTCGCGCGGCGGCGTTGAGCAAGACGGCGCGGCTTTATTTGCAAAAAGCGGGGTTCACTACTAGAATACTGTGCGCTGTAAAACTGGGTCGTGCACGAGGGTGTTTAATGCGCCTTGAGCGTGTACGTACTAACCGAACTCAAGACTCCTTAAGGTAGGTGAGTGCTTAATGCCTTCTGTAAAAGTACGTGATAACGAGCCGTTTGACGTCGCCCTGCGTCGTTTCAAGCGTTCCTGTGAAAAAGCCGGCGTTTTGTCCGAAGTCCGTCGTCGTGAAAGCTACGAAAAGCCGACGGCCGAGCGCAAGCGTAAGGCTGCCGCAGCGGTTAAACGCCACGCGAAGAAGCTTCAGCGTGAGCAGAAGCGGTTCGAACGGCTCTATTGATCCGTACAGGAAGAGCGGCTTAGGCCACTCTTCTTAGAAGGACGCCAAACGGCCGCCGTCCGGTGGCCGTTTGTTTTTACACGTAAGCGGCGAGCTGTTGAGAATGCAGCGCTGATCAAGCTGACGTGTAACCGGCGGGCTACGGTGATGGGAAAATAGCCTTCTCATGACCCTAGCCCGACGAAGAACCAGCCCGGCGAAGCCGTGTGGCAGACGACATGCCGAAAGGCGTGGTCCGCAGAGGCGCCATGGCTCGGGGAGAACCTGACTCGGAGACGATATAGAATGGCCGGTCAGATTCCACAGCACTTCATTGATGACCTGCTTGCCCGCGTTGACGTGGTCGAAATCGTTGGCGCACGGGTCCAGCTGAAAAAAGCCGGACGCAATCATTCCGGCCTCTGCCCCTTTCATCAGGAAAAAACGCCGTCGTTTACCGTAAGCGCCGACAAGCAGTTTTATCACTGCTTTGGCTGTGGCGCCAACGGTAACGCGCTGCGTTTTTTGATGGAATACGAGCGGCTGGCGTTTCCCGAAGCGGTGGAGCAGCTGGCTTCCGGCCTCGGCCTTGAGGTAATGCGCGAAGGCGCCGACGACCCGCACGCCCGACAGCGCGAGAAAAAGCGCAAGCAGGGCGTCAATCTGCTGGAGCTGGCGGCCAGTTTTTATCGCGAGCGGCGCGTTATGCCCGAAGGGCAGGGCGCACAGCGTTACCTGACCGAGCGCGGCCTGTCGCCCGAGGTGATTGACACCTACGGTATTGGCTATGCCCCGGACAGCTGGGAGGCGCTCAAGCGTCATCTGGGCGAGCGTGGCATCAGCGATGCGGTGCAGGTTGAATACGGGCTGCTGATTCATCGCGAAGACAGCGGGCGCACCTATGATCGCTTCCGCGACCGCGTGATGTTTCCCATCCGCGACCTGCGTGGGCGCACCATTGCGTTTGGCGGGCGGGTGCTGGGCGACGCCAAGCCCAAGTACCTGAACTCGCCGGAAACGCCGGTGTTCCACAAGGGGCGCGAGCTTTACGGGCTGTACGAAGCGCGCAGAGCGCCGGAAAAACCGGAGCAGCTGATCATCGTCGAAGGTTATATGGACGTGGTGGCGCTGGCGCAGTTCGGCGTTCGCAACGCCGTGGCGACGCTGGGCACGGCCACCACCGAAGAGCATTTGCAGCGGCTCTTTCGTCTGGTTAGCCGGGTAGTGTTCTGCTTTGACGGTGACCGCGCCGGACGTCAGGCCGCGAGCCGGGCGCTGGAAACGGCGCTGCCGCAAATGCTCGATGGCCGCGAAGCGCGCTTTCTGTTTTTGCCCGAAGGCGACGATCCGGACGATCTGGTACGCCGTGAAGGCGCTCAGGCGTTCAAGGATCGTGTGACCTGTGCGATGCCGCTGTCGGAGTTTCTATTTGAGCAGGCGGCCAGTGGGCGCGATCTGCAGGCCGTGGAAGGGCGCGAACGTTTTGCCAGCGATGTGCTGACGGCGTTGAACAAAATGCCCGATGGCATGCTCAAATCCCTGTTGCTGGAAGAGCTGTCCGAGCGTAGTGGTTTGCGTCAGGCGCAGCTTGAAGCGCTGCTGGCGCGGCGCAAAACGCCAGCACGGGTGTCGGCGCCGGCGCCGCAGGAAAGCGTGTCGCCGGGTATTGTTCTGCCAGTGCCATCCGGTGAGCAGGGCGCGCCCTCGGGGCGTTGGGCGCTGGAAGTGCTCTCGCCTGAAGGGCGCGTGCTGCAGCTTCTGCTTCACGAGCCGCGCCTGATCGAGACATTGCCGCCAACGCTTGAGTGGTTGCCGGAAAGCCCCGAGGGGCAGCTGTGCCGCGAGCTGATTGACCTGCTTCAGGCCGGGCGCTATACCAGCCCGCAGGTGGTGCTTTCGCACTTTCAGGGTAGCGCGCATGGCCAGACGTTGGCCGCTCTGGCCCGGCGCGAGCTGTTGATTCCCGTGGCGACGCGCAAGGCCGAGCTTGAAGGGCTGGTGCAGCATCTTGAACGTACGCACCAGGCGCGCTCGCCGAGAGAGGAATACGAAAATCTTCTGGCCCGTGAACGTGCCGGGCAGAAGCTGGACAGGGCACAGAAAACGCGTCTGGCAGGCCTGATCATGGAGCTTGCCGCCAAGCGTTAACGGCCGGATGCCAGGCGCCATAGTGCGTCGGGCGGGGGTTGAATTTTCCGACCGTAAGCACCACATAGTTGACCAGATGCCAGACGCTGGCTAAACCAAACAAGCTAACACACCTGAATGACCGCGCAAATATACCGAGCGGGATACGTGCCCGGAACGAACGCTGGACGGTTCGGCTTTCCGAGCACTGCTCGCCCGTGGTTTGCGCGTCAGGTGCTTCATTCTTCTTCGTCGAGATAGGGTTTCTATGGCTGGAAATGCGCAGCAGCAGTCACGTCTGAAGGAGTTGATCGCGCGGGGTAAGGAGCAAGGCTACCTTACCTATGCCGAGGTCAACGATCATCTACCCGAGGATATCGCCGATCCGGATCAAGTAGAAGACATCATCAGCATGATCAACGACATGGGTATCAGTGTCGTTGAAGTCGCGCCTGATGAAGACACCTTGATGATGTCGGATCAGTCCACGGACGAGTCAGCGGCCGAGGAGGCCGTCGCCGCCCTTGCCGCCGTGGAAAGCGACGTGGGGCGGACCACCGACCCCGTGCGCATGTACATGCGCGAGATGGGCACGGTCGAGCTTCTGACCCGCGAAGGCGAGATCAAGATCGCCAAGCGCATCGAGGAAGGTACCCGCGAGGTGATGTCGTCGCTGGCGTACCTGCCCGGTGCCGTGGCCTCGATTCTTACCGCCTACGACGCCACCCAGGACGAAGAAGCGCCGGGCCGGCTGTCGGACCTGTTTTCCGGCTTTATCGATCCCGACGGCGGCATCCCCGACGTGGCCGAGGCCGAAGAGCCTGAGCCCGTCGTCAACGACGACCCGGACGCCGAAGAGGAAGAAGAAGTCAGCGGGCCGAATCCGGAAGAAGCGCGCGCGCGTTTCGAGCAGATTCGTGAGCAGAACGCGTCGGTCGACGCCGTGTTTGAAAAGCACGGCCGTGGCTCTCCCGAGCTCAAGGCCGAGCAGGCGCGTCTGGCCGAGCTGTTCTCGCCGATCAAGCTGGTGCCCAAGCATTTTGAGCGCCTGGTGGGTCAGGTACGCATCAGCGTGGAGCAGGTGCGCGCGCAGGAAAAGGCCATCATGCAGCTGTGCGTGAAAAAGGCCAAAGTACCGCGCAAGACCTTTATCAAGGCGTTTCCGGGCAACGAATCGCGCAAGGGCTGGCTGGATGACTTCCAGGAAGCCTCGCCGCGCTATGCCGACCGTCTGGAACCGCTGCGTGCGGATATCGCCCGTTCGCAGCGCAAGATCGCCTTTGAAGAAAACATGGTGCGGCTCGACGTCGGCGAGCTGAAAGAAGTCAACCGCAAGCTGGCGATCGGCGAAGCCAAGGCGCGCCGGGCCAAAAAGGAAATGGTCGAAGCCAACCTGCGTCTGGTGATCTCGATCGCCAAGAAGTACACCAACCGCGGCCTGCAGTTCCTGGATCTGATTCAGGAAGGCAACATCGGTCTGATGAAAGCGGTGGACAAGTTCGAATACCGTCGCGGCTACAAGTTCTCGACCTACGCCACCTGGTGGATCCGTCAGGCGATTACCCGCTCGATTGCCGATCAGGCGCGCACCATCCGTATCCCCGTGCACATGATCGAAACGATCAACAAGCTCAACCGGGTATCGCGTCAGATGCTGCAGGAAATGGGCCGCGAGCCGAACCCCGAAGAGCTGGGTGAACGATTGGAAATGCCCGAGGACAAGGTCCGCAAGGTGTTGAAGATTGCCAAAGAGCCAATCTCCATGGAGACGCCGATTGGCGACGATGACGACTCGCACCTGGGCGATTTCATCGAAGACAGCACCACGCTGCTGCCCATTGACCTGGCCACCGGCGAAGGCCTGATCGAGGCGACGCGCAACGTGCTGGGCGGCCTGACCGCGAGAGAAGCCAAGGTGCTGCGCATGCGTTTCGGTATCG